>NZ_JBVBEF010000001.1:0-622075 GCF_055456055.1 Bradyrhizobium sp. LeoB3 | reverse complement strand
TGTGGTCCTACCCCCGTGCTTTTTGTTGCACGGGACCCACGGGTGCAACCAGCACCCGGCTTTCCCTGCGCCCTCTGGCGATTGAGAGGGTGAAACGAGACGCAAAGCTCGGACGCAACGTGCCGCGAGAATGCGAACTTGTATCCCTCACGAATTCCTCCGTCATGCCCCGCGAAGGCGGGGCATCCAGTATCCGGCGACGTCTCGGCTCAGGCACTGCCGCCGCTGGAATACTGGATCGTCCGGTCAAGCCGGACGATGACAGCGGAGCGCTGTTTGACATTTGAATCCGAACCTCGCCCCACGTCGTCCCGGGCTTGACCCGGGACCCGCTCCGCTGCAACCGCTTGCTCGCGCAACAATCCCTCCCTGTGGTTATGGGTCCCCGCCTTCGCGGGGACGACACCGGTGCGAGGCGCGAGAGAATCCGTAAAGTGAGCAAAACCCTCACGACATCAGGCTTGCGATCCAGCCACTCTTCTCGCCGGCTTCCGGCGGTGCCGCATCCGTCGTCCCGCCCGCTGCAGCGGCGAAGCGCGTGAAGAATTCGCCGGCGAGCTTCTTGGCCGTGGAATCGATCAGCCGCGAGCCGAGCTGCGCGAGCTTGCCGCCGATCTGCGCGTCGACCTCGTAATGCAGCACGGTGACCTCGGCGCTTTCCGCCTCCAGCCGCACCGTCGCGCCGCCTCTGGCGAAGCCGGCGACGCCGCCGGAGCCTTCGCCCGAGATGCGATAACTGTTCGGTGGATCGAGATCGGACAGCGTCACCTTGCCGCCGAACGACGCCTTCACCGGTCCGACCTTGATGACGACGGTCGCGGTCATCTCGGTTGGCGACGTCATCTCAAGGCGCTCGCAGCCGGGAATGCACTGCTTGAGCACCGCGGGATCGTTCAGCATCGCCCACACCCTTTCCTTCGATGCGGGGATACGCTGGCTGTCGTTCATCTGCATGAGTAGGTCCTCAATGATATCAGGCGGAAACCGGCAAGCGCTGGCCGCGCCGCCGCTCGATCGTGATCTCGGCCAGGATTGACATCGCGATCTCCTCCGGCGTGATGGCGCCGAGGTCGAGGCCGGCCGGAGCCTTGACGCGGTCAACCAGCGAAGCGTCCACGCCCTCGCCGATCAGCTTGGCGCGCAGCGAAGCCATCTTGCGTCGACTGCCGACGAAAGCGTGATAGCAGGCATCGATCGCGACCGCCGTGCGCAAGGCGGCTTCATCGCCCTTTCCCTGCGTCGACACCACGATGAAGCGCTTCGCGTCATTCAGTTTGCCCAACTGGAAGCCGTCGATCCGCTCGTCGGCATCGGGCACCGCGGCAACATCGGCGGCGGGCGCGGCGAGCGTGACGTGATAGCCGAGCGTCCGCGCCTGCGCGGCCAGCGACAGCGCCACCGGGCTCGCGCCAAGGATGATGAGCGAGGGATGCGGCAATACCGGCTCGACGAAAATATCCATCGTACCTTGGCTGGGGCACATGTTGCTGGCAAAGCGGATGCCGCCGCGGCTCTCGCCGGCCTTGACGCCGAGCTCGGCGAGCAGGTCCTGCGGCTGCACCGACACCATCCGCGGCACGCCATCGGCGAGCGCCTCACGCGCTGCCTTCAGTACTGCACTGCGCGCGCAGCCGCCGCCGATCCACCCCGCAACGATGGTGCCGTCAGGCGCGATGATTGCCTTCGCGCCGGCCTTCGCCGCCGTTACCGAGACCGTGCGCACCACGGTGGCCAGCACGAAAGCCCGTTCGGCCGACTTCATCTGCGCGACCAAGTCCATGACTTCGACATGAGCGGTCATAGGAAGACTCCTTCAGAGCTTCGCCAGATACGGCTCGAGCGCGCGCAGGCTCTGCAGCGTATTGGCGGGTGCATAGAGATCGACATGCGGCAGCGCCGCCTTGATGCCGAACGCCTCCGGCGCATAACCCTCCCAAGCCATCATCGGGTTGAGCCAGACGATGCGGCGGCAACGTCGTGCAAGCTGTGCCATCTCGCGGCCGAGCAGCGCCGCATCGCCGGTCTCATAGCCATCGGACACGATCATCACGCAACTGCGCGAATGAATGACGCGCGCAGCGTGCCAGCGGTTGAAGGTCTGCAGGCTCTCGCCGATCCGGGTCCCACCGCCCGCGCCCTGCGCCATGATCGAGAGCCGGTCGAGCGCGCGGCCGGCGTCCTTCTCCTTCATGGCGTCAGAGACGTAAGCCAGACGAGTATGAAACAGGAATGCCTCGGCCTCGCGGAATTCGTCGAGCACGCCGTGGATGAAGCGCAGGAACACGCTGGTGTACATGCTCATTGAACCCGACGCATCCAAGAGCACGATCAGCCGCAGCGGCTTGTCCTTGCGCTGCCGCTCCACCAGGCTGATCGGCACGCCGCCATGATTGATATTGCGGTGGATGGTGCGGCGCAGATCGAGCCGATAGCCGTGCCGCCGCGCAAGATCCCGCCGCGTCAATCGCGTACGCATGACCTTGGCGAGTTGCGCTGCAGCCTCATGCGCCTGCGCAACCTGGTCGGGATCGGCGAGCTTGCGGAAATCGACCTCGGCGAGATTTTCCGCCCGCGAAGCGCCTTCCATCCGTCCCTCACCGCTACGTCCTTCGGGCACATCGTCGGACGACGGCACTTGGTCAGTCGCGGATTGGCCACCGCCCGGCGCAGGTTGGCGCTCCTGCAGGCGCTTGAGCGATGGACTGTTCGCCGCCTGCCCCGATGCCATGGTCCGCGACCGCGAGCGCACGCGTTTGCCGAGCCAGAACGCATCGAACAGCCCCTCGAATTTCTCCCAATCCGACTTCCGCGCCGAGAACAGATGCTTGAACGCCGACCGCAACAATCCTGGCCGCGCCGCATAGCCTTCGGCCATCAGCGCCGCGGCATCGCGGCCCTCGGCAAGGCCGATGCGAAAGCCGTTGTCGCGCAGCGTGCGGAGAAAGGCTGCAAGCCGACCCGAGACCAGCCGCGAGACCTCGTCGATCTCCTCAAAGCCCGGATTGGTGCCACAGCAGCTCATGCGACCTTCCCTAGCAGGCGCTGCGTCACCTCAGGTGCGAAGCGGGCGCGATCCTCATGAGTCTTCAGCAGGCAGATCAACGTCTCATGCACCGTCTCCGGCGCATCATTGAGATCGCGGATATCGAGGCCGACCAGCGCCGCGGCCCAATCCAGCGTCTCGGCGACGCCGGGGACCTTGCGCAGATCCTCCTTGCGGATCGCCTCCACCATGCGCGCGATCTGCAGTGCCAGCGACGGGCTCACATGCGTAATTCGCGCCAGGATGATCCGCGTCTCGCGATCGACATCGGGGTAGTCGACATAATGATAGAGACAGCGTCGCCGCAACGCATCCGAAAGCTCGCGCGTGCCGTTGGACGTCAGCACGACATGCGGGATCGTCACGGCGGAGACGGTTCCGAGCTCGGGGATCGAGACCTGAAAGTCCGACAGCAGTTCGAGCAGGAACGCCTCGAACTCGTCGTCGGCGCGGTCGATCTCGTCGATCAGCAGCACCGGCGCCTGCGCGCGGCGGATCGCAGCGAGCAGCGGCCGTTCGAGAAGATACTTCTCGGAGAAGATCCGGTCCTCGACGGCATCGGCATCCTCGCCATGATGCGCCTGGATCGCCAGGAGCTGCCGCTGGTAGTTCCATTCGTAGAGCGCGGCCGACTGGTCGAGCCCCTCATAGCATTGCAGGCGGATCAGCTCGGTCGAATACGCCTGCGCCAGCGCTTTCGCGACCTCGGTCTTGCCGACGCCCGCCTCGCCTTCCAGCAGCAGCGGACGCCGCAGCAATCGCATCAGGGAGATCGCGGTCGCCAGCTCCGCATCGGCGATGTAACCCGATGCGGCCAGCGCTTGCGCGATCTCCTCACGTCCTTTCATCTAGGCAACCGCTCCGAGAGTCTTCGCCGCCTTCCAGTTGCGCCAGAAGTCATGCGGCATCTGGATGTGGGTCGAGCCGAGGAACGAGAAGGCATCGTTAACGGCGTTGGAGAACGCCGGCACGCCGCCGACATTCGGGCTCTCGCCGACGCCCTTGGCACCGATCGGATGATGCGGCGACGGCGTCACCGTGAAGTCGGTCTCCCAATGCGGCGTCTCCACCATGGTCGGCATGAAGAAGTCCATGAACGAGCCAGTCACGACATTGCCAGTGTCGTCGTAGCGGATCTCCTGGCCCATCGCGATCGCGAAGGCTTCGGTGAGCCCGCCATGCACCTGGCCCTCGATGATCATCGGGTTGATCCGCGTGCCGCAATCGTCGAGCGCATAGAAGCGTCGGACCTTGTAGACGCCGGTATCGACATCGATGTCCATCACGCAGAGATAAGCACCGAACGGATAGGTCATGTTGGGCGGATCGTAATAGCTCACCGCCTCCAGCCCCGGCTCCATGCCCGGCGGCACGGAGTTGTAGGCGGCCCAGCAGATATCCTTCATCGACATGAACTTCTCCGGCAACCCCTTGACGCGGAAGCCGTCGATATCGAACTCGAGATCATCTTCATGGACTTCGAGCTTGTAGGCCGCGATCATCTGCGCCTTCGCCTTGATCTTGCGCGCCGCCATCGCGATCGCAGCGCCTGCGACCGGCGTCGAGCGCGAGCCGTAGGTGCCGAGCCCGTATGGCGCGGTGTCGGTGTTACCCTCCTCGACCATGATGTTGTCGGCGGGAATACCGATCTCGGTGGCGATGATCTGAGCCCATGTGGTCTCGTGCCCTTGGCCCTGGCTCTTGGTCCCCATGCGCGCGATGCCCGCACCGGTCGGGTGCATGCGGATCTCGCAGGAGTCGAACATCGCGATGCCCAGGATATCGCAGTTCTTCGACGGGCCGGCGCCGACGATTTCGGTGAAGAAGGAGACGCCGAGCCCCATGATCTCGCGGGTCTCGCCGCGCTTGAAGGCCGCGCGCTTGTCCGCCTGCTCCTTGCGGAGCGCGGCGTAGTCGGTTGTCTCCATCATCTTGCGCATGGCGGTGTGATAGTCGCCGGAGTCGTACTCCCAGCCGAGCGCCGAGTGATAAGGAAACTGCTCCGGCTTGATGAAATTCTTCAGCCGCAGCTCAGCAGGGTCCATGCCGAGCTTCTGCGCCAGAATGTCCATCGCGCGCTCGATGCAATAGGCGGCTTCGGTGACGCGGAAGGAGCAGCGATAGGCGACGCCGCCCGGCGCCTTGTTGGTGTAGACGCCGTCGACCGTCAGATGCGCGGTCGGGAAATCATAGGAGCCGGTGACAATGTTGAAGAAACCGGCGGGCCATTTCGACGGGTCGGCGCAGGCATCGAACGCGCCGTGATCGGCGAGCACATGGACGCGAAGGCCGGTGACCTTGCCCTCCTTGGTCGCGGCGATCTCGGTCGTCATGTGATAGTCGCGCGCAAAGGACGTTGCGGTCAAATTCTCGATCCGGTCTTCGACCCACTTCACCGGCTTGCCGGTGACGATGGAAGCGACCGCCGCACAGATATAGCCGGGATAGGCGCCGACCTTGTTGCCGAAGCCGCCGCCGATGTCAGGCGCGATCACGTGGATCTTCTGCTCCGGCAGCTTGGCGATCAGCGACACCACGGTGCGGATCACATGCGGGGCCTGGAAGGTGCCCCAGATCGTCAGCTCGCCCTTGACCTTGTCGAAGGAGCACACGCACTGGCAGGTCTCGAGCGGCGACGGATGAGTACGGTGATAGGAAATCATCTCCTTGATCGTGACCTCGGCCTTTCGGAACGCCGCATCGGTCAGGTCCTTGTCGCCGACCGTCCACTCGAAGATGTGGTTGTGATGCTTGCGCGGCCCATGCGCGCCCGTGGTCTTGCCGGCGAGGTCCTCGCGCAGCACTGGCGCATTATGGTCCATCGCCTTGAACGGATCGACCAGCGGCGGGAGCGGCTCGTATTCGACCTCGACCTTGTTGATGCCATCGTCGGCGGCGTAGCGGTCGGTCGCGACCACGAAGGCCACCTCCTGGTTCTGGAACAGCACCTTGCCGTCGGCCAGCACCATCTGCACGTCGCCGGCGAGCGTCGGCATCCAGGCGAGATTGACGGTCTTCAGCGTCTCGGCGGTGATCACCGCGAGCACGCCCGGTACCTTCAGGGCCTCTTCAGTCTTGATCGCCTTGACGCGTGCATGTGCGTGCGGCGAGCGGACGAAATCGCCATGCAGCATGCCCGGCAGCTTGACGTCGTCGACATAGTTGCCCTTGCCTTGCGTGAAGCGGATGTCCTCGACACGCTTGCGCTTGCAGCCCATGCCTTCGAGCGCGGCGGTGCGTTGTTCCCGCGTGGGAGTCATGTCGTTCATTCCGCGGCCTCCTTGAATTCGACATTGTTGAGCTTGGCGGCGGCATACTGGATCGCCCGAACGATGTTCTGGTACCCGGTACAGCGGCAGAGATTGCCTGACATGCCCATGCGGATGTCCTGCTCGCTCGGCGACGGATTTTCCTGTAACAGCCGGTGCGCGCGCATGATCATGCCGGGCGTGCAGAAGCCGCATTGCAGGCCGTGCATCATGCGGAAACCTTCCTGCAGCGCCGAGAGCGAGCCGTCGGGGTTGGCCATCCCTTCGACGGTGGTGATCTCGGAGCCGTCGGCCTGCACGGCGAACACCGTGCAGCTCTTCACCGACATGCCGTCGAGATCGACGGTGCAGGCGCCGCAATGGGTGGTCTCGCAGCCGACATGGGTGCCGGTGAGCTGCAGATTCTCGCGAATGAAGTGCACGAGCAGCGTCCGCGGCTCGACCAGCCCTTCGACCTCCGCGCCGTTCACTTTCATGGTCACATGCGTCTTTGCCATCTGTTCTCTCCCTCTATGCCGCACGGCCAGCGGCGCGCTGCAGCGCGCGCATCACCATGATGCCGCCGACATGCTTGCGGTATTCGACCGGACCTCGGGCGTCGGCCGCCGGCGCCATGATCGCTTCCGCGGCGGACGCGGCTTGCTTCAGTGTGGCCGCATCGAGATTGCTGCCGATCACGGCGTTGGCAGCGTCCGTCGCGAGCAGCGGCGTCTCGTGCAGATTGGTCAGCCCGATCGCGCAGGTCGCGACCTTGCCGCCTGCCATGGTCAGCACGACGGCTGCGGCAGCGGTGGCGTAATCGCCAACCTTGCGCTTCAGCTTCTCGTAGGCATAGCCGTGACCGGCCGGCGGCACCGGAATGGAGATCGATGTCAGGATTTCGCCGGGCTCGAGCGCGGTGAAATAGGCGCCCTGATAGAATTCGCTCGCCGCGACCTCGCGCTCACCACCGGGTCCGCTCAGGCGGAAATTTGCGCCGAGCACGATCATCAACGCCGGCATGTCGTTCCCGGGATCGCCATTGGCGACATTGCCGCCGATGGTGCCGAGGTAGCGCACCTGGGGATCGGCGATCAGGGCTGCCGCCTCCTGCAGGATGGGCAGAGATTGCCGGATGTCCCCGGACGCCAGCAGCTCGTGCTGGGTGGTCATTGCCCCGATCACGATCGTGTCGCCGTCGCGGCTGATGCCCTTGAGATCAGCGACGCCGTGAAGATCAACCAGATGAGTGGGCGTGGCGAGCCGCAGCTTCATCATCGGCACCAGGCTGTGCCCGCCGGCCAGTGGCCGGGCGTCGTCGCCCAGATCGGCCAGCAATTTGACCGCGCCGGCCAGGGTAGCCGGCCGGTGATAGCTGAAAGGTCCCGGGATCATCGTTTCCTCCAATCGTCCTTTGGCGCCGGTCGGGCGCGTGGACGTTGGCAGGACGGTCTCTCCGGTTTTTCCCGACCGCAATCGTTCGGGCACGGAATGGGGTTTTTCGCACGAAATGCGGATTGCAGGACACGAATTGCGTCAACCGCAGCGACCTATTGGCCGGAGCCGGGCCTAGGCATGGCGACGGCTGAGACCGAGTCGCGCCTTGACCTCGGCGATCTTGGCGCGGCTGACGGGGACGCGATGCGGCGAAGTGCCGTCGAGCTCGATGATCGCGCCATCGCCCTCCCTGCGGACGAAGGCCACATGCGGGATCGCGACGATGTGGCTGCGATGCACCCGCATGAACAGAGCGGGATCGAGCTGCGCCTCGGCCTCGGAGATCGACCACGGACACATCCGCTCCCGAGTCCCGTCATGCACCCGGGTATAATGCGCATCGGCCCGGACGCTGCGCACGTCAGCGATATCTATAAAGTGTGTGCCGTCGGCGCCTTCCACCGGCAGCCGCGGCGCGGGCGCCGAACGGGGCGGCCGGCCGACACCGCCGAGCGGCGCCACGCTCAGCCGCGGTGCAACAGCGGCAGCCGCGACCGTTTCGGGCACGAGCGCATCGGCAGGCAACGCGACCTCGCCGGCCATCGCCGGAACCAGATTCTGGCGGCGCGGATCCGGCACCAGCGACAGCAGGAAGCCAGCCGCGATCACGAAGCAGAGCACGGCAACGATGATCGAAAGGATTTGTTGCGACGCAGCAAGTCCGCCGCCGAGATGCTGATGCGTCCCCGCCGCAAGCGGTGCGAAATGCATCCCCGCCATCGCCGTATAATGCATGCCGGAGACGGCGACACCGAAGGCAATCGAGCTGACAACCAGTCGAAAGCCTTCCTGCTGCGCGAGGAAGGCGCGCAGGCCGCCATAGGCCGTCACCATCGCGACGATCACCGACAACAGGACGAATGCGTCGTCGTGCTCGATCGTGAAATGACCGGACAGACCGTGGATGCCGACATAATGCATGCTGGCGATCCCTGCGCCGAGCAACACGGCGGACGAGGCCACGCGCCTGAGCGACGGCTCGCCGATGCTGACGAAGAACAGGGAGATGCCGACCACCAGCGCGCAGATCAGAAAGGAGATGATCGTGGGCAGGACCAGATAGACGGTGTCGGGCGGCAGCGGGGCCGCCAGCATGCCGACGAAATGCATGGTCCAGATGCCGACAGCCAGAAACGCGGCGGCGCCCGCGAGCAGGATGCGGTTGCTGCCTCCCGGCGTGCCGCGAATCCGCGCCGCCAGGCTGAAGCCCGTATATCCACCCAGGATCGCGATCGCCACCGACAGCGCGACGAGATAGGGATCGTGTCCTTCGAACATGATCGTCTCGGCCGCCCGTCTCCACGGGCTGGCCCCTCCCTAGCCTCCCTACATAACCGGACAGTCAGAGACAGTCTACCGCTGCAGCAACGCCCTGTTCCCTTCGCAGATGCGATGTCATCTCGAAAAGCCTATGGTTGCGCGTGCACGTTCAATTGCGAAAGACATCGTCACGAACGTTGTCATTTGGTAACCAAGTAACAGTTGGCCGCACACAAGGAGACGAACCCATGGAAAAGGTCGCGCCGTTCGGGGCCGCCATCCTCATCCTGCTTCTGACGATTCCGCCAAGCCATGCCGGTCCCTGCGAGGACTCGATCGCGCGCCTTCAAGCCCAGGCCGATGCCGCGATCGAGAAACGCGCCGGCGCCGGGGGTTGGCAGAAGGAGAGTCTCGACGCGACGCGCAACTACCAGCCGACGCCGCGATCGATCGCTGCCACCGAAGGCAAATATGGGCGGCGTCTCCAACGCGTGCTCAATGCGCTCAATCTTGCCCGCGCCGCCGATCGCGCAGGGGATGCCGCGCAATGCAACGCCCAAGTCGACAAGGCCACACGTGCGCTCGCGGCGGCGCGATGAGCCGTCACAGGTGGCCGCACGGCGTGCGGCTGCCAAATGAGCGTAGCCGGAGGCCTAGCCGTTAACGGAGCGCGCGTTTCGCCACTGAGCCGGCGTGCTTCCCGCGATCCGCTTGAACACCGTGGTGAAATGAGCCTGGGTCTGGAATCCGACGCTCAGGGCAACCTCGACGATCGTCATCGTCGTGTGCCGAAGCAGTTCGTCGGCGCGGCGGATGCGCTTTCGCAGCAGATATTCGTGCGGCCGAAGGCCAGTCGCGATCCGGAATTGCGAAGCAAAATGCATCCGGCTCAATCCCGCAACGACCGCCAGATTCGAGAGCGTGATCTTCTTCGACAGATGGCTGTCGACATATTCGGCGACACGCTTCAGCCGCCACTTCTGCAATCCCCCGACCGGTCGCTCGGCAGGAACCGTCGTGACAGCTCGATCATTGACGAATGACCCGTTCTCGGCCTGCAACCCAAGCAACCTGATCGCCACGGCGAGCCGCAGCGCATCGGCGCGAATTCCGGCATGGCGGTCATAGGCCTGCCCGGTGTCCGCGAGCGCATCCGACAGGCATTTGATGACGGGATCCTTGAGCCGTTCGATCGCAGCCTTGTGCTGGAGGAGATCGAGGCTGCCGGCGGCGTTCAGCAGCGCGTCGCGCTCAGCGGCATTCCCCTCCGCATGACCCTGTGCTGCGATCGCGAGCACGAGGTGCAGGCGTTCAAAGGCAAGCGCCATCCTGTCATCGATGACAGGACGGCCGGGCAGCAGCCCCGCCTGCGTCGGCTCATTGACACGTTCGGCTGCGGCTGTCTTGCGGCGATATGGTGTTTCATGGACAGTCGCGTGAACCGGCAGACCATCGTTGAAGTGAACGTTGTCATCTCGTCGAAGCTGAATCTGCGGCATGGTACCATCTCTCTGTCGCCATGGTGACCGTACGCCGGAAGGCCTGTACACGTTACCAATCGAGAGATCACTCTTCCTTGAGCGCCTCTCCTCGGAGCGGCTGCATTCCGACTTGTGCCTTGGAGAATATCTAGCACCGCCGCTCGCTCCATTCTACGGGCGTTTTCACGTACGTATATTGTGGAGCTAAGGCGATCATACCTTGGTATCTGCTGCGTGCGTTCGACGGGTAGGGCGTGCGTTCTTGAAATACCGTCGCGGAAGGCGGGAAGTAACTTTTCGGAGAGCTTAACCTCCGGAGAGCCGTCCTATGACAGGTCCGCTTCGGTCGAGGCGAAACCAGCTTTCGCGCACGTCCGGACGACGATCCCTAATCGCCGCACTCGCTGCTTGCATTTCGCTGTGGCTCGCCGTCGAATCGATTTCGCTCGAACCCGCGACCGCGCAGGCAGCGACGCTTGGCGTGCAGCCATTTCCGAACCTCGCCTCGCCGCTCGGTTCGGCAACGGGTTCCGCCATCCGGCCGGCAGGCATTCCGCTGGGGTCCACCGAACTTGCAACACCCGGCACGAGTCCGGTGCTGCCGCAATCCGGCGCCGCCATGAGTTTCGGAAACGAAAACTGTTTCACCGCCAGCAAACCGAGAGCGGTTTTCGATGGCGGCGGGCTGTCGGGACATTCCTCGGCCGGCTGCGGCGCGCACGGCACGACGAGCATCGTGCGTCCCATGACGTCGACATCGTCATCCGTGGGACCGATCGGAGTTCCCTTGGGCTCGACTGAACTGGGCAGTGCGGGTCTCAGTCCGGCGCTGTCGTTCCCGTCACCTGCGTCATCGCCAGTAGGTTCTTCGCCTCCGGCCGAAGCGCTGCCTTGTCCGGCCGATGGCACCACAACAACGACGGCGGCACCAGGCGGCTGTTGAGACAAACACATTTACGAGGCATGCCGTGAAGCGAAAGATCGCGATCGCAGTGGCCGCTCTGCTCGTGGTGCTGGCGGGCGGCGGGTTCTGGTACATCAAGCGCCCGCTGACGTCAGAGCAAGCCGCCGCAGTGCCGGAGCCGGCGGCGATCCCGGTGATCGCGACGACCGTCACCAGCAGCAATGTCCCGATCTATCTGACCGGCGTCGGCACGGTGATCGCCTACAATACAGACCTGGTGCGCAGCCAAATCCAGGGACAGATCACGCAAATCACCTTTGTCGAAGGACAAACCGTCAAGGCCGGCGATCTGTTGGCGCAAATCGATCCGCGGCCTTATCAGGCGGAGATCGAGCAACTGACCGCCAACCTCGCCCGCGACAATGCGCAGCTCGAGAACGCACAGGCCAATCTGTCGCGGTACACCCAGCTCGGTAACAAGGGCTATGCCACCCCGCAACTGATCCAGACCCAGCAGGCGCAGGTGGCGCAGTTGCAGAGCGCGGTGAAGGCGGATCAGGCCCAGATCGACGAGGCCAAGATCCAGCTCAGCTACACGCGCTTGACCTCGCCAATTCCCGGCGTGACCGGCGTGCGCCAGATCGACGTCGGCAACATCATTCACCCGACCGATCCGAACGGCCTCGTGGTCGTCACCCAGATCGAACCGATTTCACTGATCTTCACGCTGCCGGAAAGCTATCTGCCGCGAATCCAAGAGGAGATGGCCAAGGGTCCGCTGAAGGTGATCGCCTACAGTCAGGACAACAAGATCAAGCTGGATGAAGGCAAGCTGCTCCTCGTCGACAACGAGATCGTGCAGACGACCGGCAGCATCCAGCTCAAGGCCGAATTCCCGAACGCCGCGCATCGGCTCTGGCCCGGCCAGCTCGTCAACGTCAACCTGCTGCTTGAAACCCGCAAAGACGGGCTGACCATCGCCGCTTCCGCGGTCCAGCAAGGCCAGAACGGCTCCTATGTCTACGTGGTGACGCCGGATGGGACCGCGCAGTTGCGCTCCGTGAAGGTCGGCCAGATCAGCCAGGGACAGGCACTGATCGATGACGGCCTCAAGGCCAATGAGACCGTCGTGGTCGATGGCCAATACAGATTGCAGCAGGGCAGCCGCGTCAAGGAATTGCACGGCAAGGCCGCAACCGAAGCCGATCTGCAAAGCTCGGTGCAGAAGGCTATTCCATGAACCTCTCGGCACCTTTCATCGCCCGGCCGATCGCGACCGTCCTCTTGATGGCCGGGCTATTGCTGTGTGGACTTGCCGCCTATCCGCTGTTGCCGGTCGGCGCACTGCCGAACGTCAACTACCCGACGATCCAGATCTCGGCGCAATTGCCCGGCGCCGACCCGCAGACGATCGCATCTTCTGTCGCGACGCCCCTCGAGCAGCAATTGAGCCAGATCCCCGGCGTCACCCAACTGACGTCATCGAGCGCGCTCGGCGTGGCCCAGGTAGTCGTCCAGTTCGAGCTCTCGCGCACTGTCGACAGCGCCGCCGTCGACGTGCTCTCGGCGATCAATGCCGCAAGCCCCTATCTGCCGCAGAATATTCCCTACCCACCAACGATCCGGAAAGTGAATCCGGCCGAGACGCCGATCATGCTGATCGCGCTGACCTCGGAATCGCTGCCGATGACCACGGTCGATGCCTATGCCGAGAACATCCTGCTGCCGAAGATCTCCCAGATTCCCGGCGTCGGCCTGGTCGGCATCGGCGGTCAGCAGAAGCCCGCCATCCGCATTCAGGTCAATCCGCAGGCGCTCGCCGCAAGGGGAATAAGCCTTGAGGATGTCCGCACCGTCATCGCCGGCGCCAATGTCGATCTGCCGAAGGGAACGCTCAACAGCCCGCGCGTGACCTACACGCTCAACACCAACGATCAGTTACTCAATCCCGCCGCCTATGACGAGTTGATCATCGCCTATCGCAACGGCTCTCCGGTGCGGATTCGGGATATCGGCAAGGCGATCGAGGCTCCGGAAAACGACCTGCTGGCCGGGTGGTATGACAAGCAGCCGGCGATCATCCTCGCGGTCCAGCGCGTGCCCGGCGCCAATGTCATCGAGACCGTGGACCGCATCAAGAAGCTATTGCCGACGCTTCAGGCATCCATTCCGCCCGCGATCAAGGTGACGATCGCGGCCGATCGCACCACCACCATCCGCGCCGCCGTCGCCGACGTCCAGTTCACGCTGATGCTGACGGTAGCTCTGGTCGTGATGGTGATCTTTCTGTTCCTGCGGAACCTCTGGGCCACCGTGATTCCGGCGGTCACCGTCCCGCTATCGCTGATCGGCACCTTCGCGGTGCTCTACGTGCTCGGCTACAGCCTCGACAATCTGTCGCTGATGGCGCTGTCGATCGCGGTCGGCTTCGTCGTCGACGATGCCGTCGTCGTCATCGAGAACATCGTGCGTCATCTCGAGAAAGGCCTCACGCCGATGCAGGCCGCGCTGAAGGGTTCAGCCGAGATCGGCTTCACGATCGTCTCCATCACGCTATCGCTGATCGCAGTGTTCATCCCGCTGTTCCTGATGGGCGGCTATGTCGGCAAATTGTTCCAGGAATTCGCGATCACGATCACGGCTTCGCTGTTGCTGTCGCTCGTGATCTCGCTGACGCTGACCCCGATGATGTGCTCGCGGCTCCTGAAGGACGACAGCCACAAGAAACATGGCAGGATTTATCTTGCCTTCGAGTGGGGTTTCGATTCCCTGCTCGCGCTTTATGCCCGCGGCCTGAAGGTCGTGCTGCGCCATCGGTTCGTTACGTTGATGGTGATGCTGAGTACGATCGCGCTGACGGGATTTCTCTACGTCGTCATTCCGAAAGGCTTCTTCCCGCAGGAAGACACCGGCCAGATCGTCGGCATCACCGAAGCCGCGCAGGACATCTCGTTCCCGGCGATGTCGGAGCGGCAGCAGGTGCTGGTCGACACGCTGCTGAAGGACCCCGCCATCGATTCGGTGGCGAGCTATATCGGGCCGGGCGGCCCGACCGCGACGCTCAATCAGGGCCGCATCTTCATCATGCTGAAGCCCAAGCCACAGCGCAAGGCGAGCGCGGACGAGATCATCAATCGGCTGAGGCCGCAGCTCGCGCACATCCAGGGCATCACCCTCTACATGCAGGCCGCGCAGGACATCACCATCGGCGCGCGGCTGTCGAAGACCCAATATCAGTACACGTTGACCGACGCGGATTCGAACGAGCTGACGCATTGGTCGGCCATCTTCCTAGAACGGATCAGGAGCCTGCCGTTCATCACCGACGTCGCCAGCGATCAGGCGAACGCCGGTCCGATGCTGGACGTCACCGTCAATCGCGAGATAGCGTCGAGCTTCGGCATCCTTCCCTCCGCCATCGACAACACGCTGGATGACGCCTTCGGCCAGCGCATCGTCTCGACCATGTTCACCGCGCTGAACCAGTATCACGTCGTGATGGAGGTCTATCCGAGCTTCCAGTACGGGCCCGAGGCGCTGAAGGACATCTACGTGAATTCCGCGAGCGGCCAGCAGGTCCCGCTCAGCCAGCTCGTCAAGAGCGAGATCAAGCCGGCGCCGATCTTGATCAACCATCAGAGCATGTTCCCGTCGGTCACCATCTCTTTCAACCTCAAGCCCGGCGCGTCGCTCGGCGAGGCGGTGGCCGGCATTCAGAATATCGAAAAGGAAACCGGCAAGCCGGCCTCGCTCGCGACGTCGTTCCAGGGCAACGCGCAAGCCTTCCAGTCGTCGCTGTCGGGCACCCCGCTGTTGATCGGCGTGGCGCTGATCGTCATCTACATTATTCTGGGCGTGCTCTATGAGAGCTTCATCCATCCGATCACGATCCTATCGACGCTGCCTTCGGCGGGCATCGGTGCGCTATTGCTGCTGATGGCCGTGCGCATGGATCTCACCGTCATTGCCATCATCGGCATCATCCTCCTGATCGGCATCGTCAAGAAGAACGGCATCATGCTGGTCGACTTCGCGCTCGAGGTCGAGCGCAATGAGGGCTTGAGCCCGGAAGAGGCGATCTATCGGTCCTGCACCATGCGGTTCCGGCCGATCCTGATGACGACCATGGCGGCGCTGCTCGGCGGCGTGCCGCTGATGGTCGGAACCGGCACCGGGTCGGAGCTGCGCCAGCCGCTCGGCTACACCATCGTCGGCGGCCTGATGCTGTCGCAGGTCCTGACCCTGTACACCACCCCGGTGGTCTATCTCTATCTCGACAGGCTGGGCAAATGGCTCGGCAGTATCGGCAAGCGTCCCGCCGAGAAAGTGGTTGCGGCAGCCGCAGAATAAGGAAGTGGATATGGATGCACGTGAACTCTTGAAGCTCGACATGACCGCGGAAACGATGATCATCGTGACGCCGGAACTGACGGTCGGACATTTCGTTCCGGGCATGCCGCGGGTCTATGCGACGCCGATGATGATCCTGCACATGGAGATCGCCGCAGGTGCCGCCATCTCAGCGGCGCTGCCGAAGGGATTTGTCAGCGTCGGCATGGAGGTGAACGTCCGCCATCTCGCGGCAACTCCGATCGGCCAGACCGTACGCGCGACCGCCCGCGTCACCGAGCTCGATTCCAGGCACATCCTGTTCGCCGTCGAAGCCTGGAACGAGGAGCGCAAGATCGGCGAAGGCACCCACCGCCGCGGCATCGTCAACGTCGCAGAATTCGAGAAGCGGTTCGGCGTGAATGAGAATGCGGCTGCGTGAGTCCTCTTTAGCGGAGCACGAGACCAGATCTCGGGACCTCCACCTCGCCCCCGCTTGCGGGGAGAGGTCGGAATTCAAGCGAAGCTTGAATTCCGGGTGAGGGGGAGCCTCCGCGAGTGCAACTCGCACCGTATCCGTGGAAGCAGCCCCTCACCCTACCCTCTCCCCGCAAGAACGGGGAGAGGGAGGAGAGAGCGGGCCCGCTTAGTTCTGCTCCCTCACCGAGCGCACGATCCGCACCGGAATGCCCTTGGACGACGGGGTGAAGCTCATGGGATCATGCGCATAGAGCGGCACCAGCGGATTGGTCTCGGGATAATAGGCGGCGCAGCAGCCGTTCGGGAAGGAATAGCCGACCACGCGGAAATTGTGCACGCTGCGCTCCATTCCGTCGGTCGAGAGCGTGACGAGATCGACCCGGTCGCCGTCCGCAAGGCCGCGCTTCTTCATTTCCGCCTCGTTCAGGAACACCACGTCGCGCTGACCGTACACGCCGCGATAGCGGTCGGACATCGAATAGAGCGTCGTGTTGTACTGATCATGGCTGCGGATGGTGCTCAGCCAGAGCATCTCCGGATCGCTTTCACAGCTATCTTCGCCCAATCCTTCGAACAGCAGGAAATTGGCTTTTCCCGACGGCGTCATCCAGATGCGCTCGCGCGCCGTCGAGGTGAGATGGAAGCCGCCGGGCACGCGGATGCGGGCGTTGTAGCCTTGGAAGATCGGGAACACGTCCTCGATCGCATCGCGAATGCGGTCGTAGTCGGCGACTAAGGCCTCCCAATCCACCACGCTGCGGTTGCCGAGGGTGGCGCGTGCGATTCCGGCGATGATCGCCGGCTCGCTCAGGAGATGCTCGGAGGCTGGCTTGTTGCGGCCGCCGGAGGCATGAACCATCGACATCGAATCCTCGACCGTGATCGATTGCGGTCCGGTCGCCTGGATGTCGATCTCGGTGCGCCCGAGGCACGGCAG
The DNA here is from genome assembly GCF_055456055.1 of Bradyrhizobium sp. LeoB3. Lineage (NCBI taxonomy): Bacteria > Pseudomonadati > Pseudomonadota > Alphaproteobacteria > Hyphomicrobiales > Nitrobacteraceae > Bradyrhizobium > Bradyrhizobium sp. LeoB3. The sequence goes on along the minus strand of NZ_JBVBEF010000001.1, from coordinate 604,896 downwards.
GATCAGCGCATCGCGCCCATGGATCAGATGACTGCGGTTGAGCTTGGTCGAGACATGGACCGTGAGATCCAGATTGCGCAACGCGGCCTGCGTCTGCTGCCAGTCCGGTATCGCCGCGGCGAAATTGCCGCCCATGGCGACGAACACCTTCACCTCGCCGCGCAGCATCGCCTCGAGCGCCGTCACCACGTTGTGGCCGTGCGCGGGTGGCGGCTTGAAGCCGAAGCGATGCTCCCGCCGATCGAGGAATTCCTTGGTCGGCACTTCGGTGATGCCGACGGTGCGATCGCCCTGCACATTCGAGTGGCCGCGCACCGGACAAAGGCCTGCGCCCTCGCGTCCGATGTGGCCGCGCAGGAGCGCGAGATTGGCAAGCTGCTGCACATTGCAGGCGCCGCGCTTGTGCTGGGTGATGCCCATGCCATAGACGATGATCGCGCGCTCGGCCTTCATATAGACGTGGGCGGCATGCTCCAGATCCTCGCGCGAGAGACCGGACTGCCGCTCGATATCAGGCCATTGCGCCGCCTTCAGGTCCGCGATGAATGCCTCGATGCCGGCTGTATGGCCACGGATGAAATCCCAATCGAGGATCTCGGGCTTGTCGCTTGCGCGCGCAGCCTCATCTTCCTCGACCATCACCTTCATGATGCCTTTGAGCGCGGCAATGTCGCCGCCGACGCGTACCTGGTAGAGCGGCGAGCTGATCTTGGTGGCCGAAAAGGTCGCCATCTCGATCGGATTCTGCGGATACTGGAAGCGCTCCAGCGCCCGCTCGCGGAACGGATTGAAGGAGATGATCGCGGCCCCCCGACGCGACGCCTTCCACAGGCTCGTCATCATGCGCGGGCTGTTGGTGCCGGGATTCTGGCCGAAGATGAAGATGCAGTCCGCCTTGTCGAAGTCGTCGAGCAGCACGGTGCCCTTCCCCACCCCGAGCGACTGCGGCAGGCCGACACTGGTCGCCTCGTGGCACATGTTCGAACAATCAGGAAAATTGTTGGTGCCGTATTCGCGGGCGAAAAGCTGATAGAGGAACGCGGCTTCGTTCGACGTGCGACCCGAGGTGTAGAACTCCGCCATATTAGGGTCGGGCAGTGCGTTGAGGTGGCGGCCGATGATCGCGAAGGCATCATCCCAGCTTACCGGACGGTAATGATCGGACGTCCTGTCATAGACCATCGGATGGGTGAGCCGACCGACCATTTCGAGATCGTAATCGCTCCAGCCGGACAACTCGGTGACGGAGTGCTCGGCGAAGAACTCCGGCGTGCAGCGCTTCGCCGTCGCTTCCCACGCAACTGCCTTGGCGCCGTTCTCGCAGAACTCGAACGACGACGTATGCTTCGGATCAGGCCAGGCGCAGCCCGGACAGTCGAATCCTTCGGGCTGGTTCATCCGGCTCAGCGTCGTCGCGCCCTTGATCGGAACGCGCTGCTCGATCAGATGCTCGCTCAACGCCTTGAGCGCTCCCCATCCGCCGGCCGGCTGATGATAGGGACGGATGGATTTGCGAACGGTCATCGGCAAAGGCCTTTTTTAGAATGCCAGGGTCGGTTGAGTAAAGGAGAGCTGTCCAACCGATGTCTTTCCAAAACGAGGCGGGATTTGCACAATCGCACCGCTCGCCGCGTGAGAAGCTAGCACGTCGTGCTCACGCAACTGCGCGTCATCTGTCATCGCGGCAGTGCGTTCCAGAAAAAGCGTGTCATTACGGAAGCAAAACCAACAGCGCCTGCCTAGGTCTTGATGAACGGGCCGCTGATGAGCGGATCTGTGCCGGTTCGATCATCTCTTTCTGGAGTCTCAGCTCATGTTCTCGCGACGAGATTTTATGGCAGCGTCGGCTGTCGGAGCCGCAATGACCGCATCCGCGCATGCGGCAAGCTTCGGTAATCCGGACGAGCCGCCTCAGGGCGCCATCAACGCCAAGTCGCCTGGAAGTCTGACCGATCCCGGTCCGCAGAATCCAGCCATTGCAAAACAGTTTCCATCCGCATTCACTCCGCCCGCGACCGACGTTGGCGGCCTGCCTACGACCTGGGCGTCCTTCAACAATGCACCGAGACGCATTCAGAACGGCGGCTGGGCGCGGCAGGTCACGGTCGACGATTTCGCGATCTCGAAGGAAATATCCGGCGTGAACATGCGCCTCGCCGCCGGCGGCATTCGCGAGCTGCATTGGCATCAGGCCGTCGAGTGGGCCATTATGACCTATGGCACCTGCCGCGTGACTGTTCTCGATGCAGAGGGGCGTCCTTATGTCGGCGACCTCAAGGCGGGCGACCTCTGGTATTTTCCGGCCGGCACGCCACACTCGCTGCAGGGCCTCGGACCCGACGGCTGCGAGTTCGTGATCTGCTTCGATGACGGCCACGCCGACGAGTTCAATACGCTGCTGCTGTCGGATTGGATTGCCCACACGCCGCCCGAAGTGCTCGCCAAGAACTTCGGAGTTCCGGTCGAAAGCTTCGCGAACATTCCGCTGCACAACCTCTGGATATTCCAGGGCACCGTGCCAGGCGACCTCGCCGGCGACCGCGCCGCGATGAGCAGGAACGCAGAGATGCCGCCGCATCCCTTCATCTTCTCGCTCGAAGGCTCGCGCCCGCTCAAGCAGTCCGAGGCCGGCACCATTCACGTTGCCGACAGCACCAACTTCAATGTCGCAACGACCGTGGCCTCGGCGCTGGTCACCCTCAAGCCGGGCGCGGTCCGCGAGATGCACTGGCATCCGAACGCCGACGAGTGGCAATACTACATCAAGGGCAAGGCCCGGATGACGGTGTTCAACACCGGCCCCAATGCGCTGACAATGGACTTCAACGCGGGCGACATCGGTTACATCAAGAAGAACTACGGGCACTATGTCGAGAACGTCGGTGACACCGACCTGCAATTCGTCGGCGTGTTCCGCGCCCCTCGCTACGAGGAAGTCTCGCTGACGAACTGGCTCACGCATACGCCGCCCAAGCTGGTAGCGCAGCATCTCAACATCGACGAAGCGATGATTGCCAAGTGGCCCGACAACAGTCCGGGTATCATGCCGAAGGCATGAACCTGGGTATCATGCCCAAGGCATGAACCTGGGTATCTTGCCGAAGGCATGATCGCAGTCGGGCGGACTCATTGCGCCCGTCCGACATCCTCATGGAGCGGCAGGGTGAACTGGAAGGTCGCGCCCGGCCCGGCATTGCGGGATGCAGACAACTTTCCGCCATGGGCCTCAACGATCGAGCGGCAGATCGACAATCCCAAGCCAAGGCCGGCCGACTTGGTGGTGAAGAACGCATTGAACAGCCGCTCGGCGTTCTCGTCGGAAAAGCCGACGCCGCAGTCCGCCATGATCAGGATGGCCTGATCGGCATCGAAACTGCGCTGCGATCGGATCAGCAATTCGCGCGGCCGATCCGTAACCGGCTGCATCGCCTCGATGCCATTCATCACCAGGTTCATGACGACCTGCTGCAATTGAACCCGGTCGGCGCGGACGATCAGCGGATCGGTCGCAAGCTCCGTACGCAGCGTGATCTGCTTGCTCGTGAGCTCGCGCCGCATCAGCACGCGGGCCTCGTTGACGACCTCGTTGATGTCGAGAAGCGCCCGCTCCGTATCGGTCTTGCGCGCCAGCGCCCTAACGCGCCCGATCACGTCGGCCGCGCGGCTGACATCCTTGACGATCCATTCCACCGAGCGCCGCGCATGCTCCATGCCTGCCGCGCCGCGGTCGAGCCAGCGCAGGCAAGCCTCTCCGTTTGACATGATCGCGGCCAGCGGCTGGTTCACCTCGTGGGCGATCGAGGACGTCAACTCGCCGAGCGTGATTACGCGCGTCGCGTGCGCGAGGTCCGCCTGCGCGTCGTTGAGTGCGGCCTCGGCCTGCTTGGCGGCGGTGACATCGGTCACCGCGCCGATGTACTCGATGCCATCAGGACCGTTCTTCACGGCATGGGCCAAAGTGCGAATATGCTTTAGCGCGCCATTCGGCATCACCAGCCTGGCTTCGTGACCGAAATCCACGCCATTCTGCGAGGCCTCGTCGAGCAATTGCTGCACGAAATCCCGATCTTCGGGATGCATGCGCTGCAGAACGAACTCCAGTGTCGGCGTTGTGGCCGGATCGCATTCGAAGATCCGAAACGTCTCCTCCGACCAGCTGATCTCGCCGGTCGCCACCTTCCAGCCGAAACTGCCGGTGCGGCTCAGCCGCTGCGCTTCGGCCAGGTACATTTCGCTCCGCAGCAGCCGGGCCTCGGTCCGCTTCTGCGCTTCGAGCGCACCCAACAGGTCGCGGCGGGAAAGCTCGAGCGATCGCGTCGCCTTTCGCTGTGCTGAAGCGATCCAGTTGACGAACAGCGCCGTGATCAAGAACAAAGTCACTCGCGGGATCTGATGAACATCGATCTCGAACGAACCAATCGGTGTCGCCACGAAATACTCGAACGCCAAACCTGCAAGCGCAGTCGACACCAAGCCGGGGCCGAGGCCACCAAACCAGGCCGCAAACATGATCGCGCAGAGGAACAGCGAGACGTACGGTTCGATGTTCAGGTACTCGACCGCGGCCTTGGAGGCGATTAGAGCTGCAGCGACCGACAAGATCGCAACCGCATAACGGGAGAACGTCGCCCAGGGCGTCTGATCGAAATCGGTCAGTCCCAAGCGCCAATCTGAAGATGGCCGCGGGGCATCGACGGACAAAGCGGGCGCACCTGTTTCGCTGCTACGCTGGCCCGGATACATGCCAAATGCTCCTTGTGCCGCCCGATCATGAAATCCCTGCTTACGGTCGCGCAAGCGTTCTTCCAACTCAAGACTCGTTCTTCCAACTCAAGAGCCGTTGAATTTCCGTGTAGCAGGAGTGGACGAGCCGTGAACGGCGGCCGCGATGCGGTTTTGGTGATCATCGGGACCCGTCCCGTCTGGCGACCGACCGGGGTCGGAAAAACCCGCCTGCCGAAGAATTCAGATCTTGACAGTCGGACCTTGCCCATCACGCCCCTGCAGGGCCTGTTCAAGGTTTTGAATGAGATTGTCGGTCTCGAACGGCTTGGTCAAGAGACAGACTGCACCGGCACTTGCGGCGTGGGCGGACACGGCCGCCTCGGGAAAAGCCGTGATAAAGATGAAAGGTATCTCGTTGCCGCGGGCGCGCAGGCGAAGCAGGAGCTCGACGCCGTTAGTGCCGGGCATATTGACGTCGGCGATCACGCAGGCGGTCTGGTCGAGCACGCCGGACTGCAGAAATTCGTCAGCCGACCCAAACGCGAGAACGCCATAACCAAAAGACCTCAGCAGATTGTCGGTCGCGGTACGGACGGACGCATCGTCGTCGATGATGGAGATCATCGGTGTTGTCGGCAAGATCGCTGTCCTTTTGGGGAAACGGGGAATAAGGATCCGCTAGCGCGCGATGACTTTTCCTCGAATCGTCAGCCCGCCTAGATTCTTGTCCGGCACACGATCTGCCGCGCAAACGTTCCCCATTTGTCGCGCGGAAAAGCCGGCACCGCTTCCCCGGATCGCACGCTCGTAACGTTAAAATGCGCTCTATCAAGATACCGGGGAATCATACTTAGGTTTCTCGCCCACAGCTATCGGCGGCGAATTCCGATCATTTCGGCCATCCTGACCAGATCGGCGAGCGATTTTGCGCCCATCTTCTTCATGACGCGCCCGCGATGGATTTTGACGGTGATCTCGGCAACCCCGATCTGCGCCGCAATCTGCTTGTTCATGAGGCCCGCAGCCACCAAAGCCAGCACTTCGCGTTCACGGTCGGTCAGGGTCTCGAAATGTTCTCGCAAGCCCGTAACGGCTTTCTCAGCCTCGCGCCTTTCGCGATCGCGCTTGATCGCGGTCATCACGGAATCGAGCATATCCTGATCGCGGAACGGCTTGGTCAGGAAGTCGATCGCCCCGCCCTTCATGGCGCGGACGCTCATCGGAATGTCGCCGTGACCGGTCATGAAGATGATGGGAATGTGGACGTCGGCCCTGGCCAATTCGAGCTGGAGGTCGAGCCCGCTCAACCCGGGCAGCCGGATGTCCAGCACCAGGCAACTCGCGACATCAGGCAACTTGCTGTGCAGCAATTCCGCGGCGGAGCCGAACTCCTGCACCTCCAGGCCCACCGATTGGAACAGGTTGGCAAGCGCCCGTCGTACGCTCTCGTCATCGTCGACGACGAAGACAACTGACTCCTGGCCCGTCGTCAGGTCGTGAGGCGACGCAAACGGATTCATGCGCCATCTCCGCATGCAATGGCCGAATGAGAACTCCAGCGGACGGCAGCAGACGGATGTTTCGGATTCAAAACTGATTTTCCGGGTATCCCTGACCTCTGACGTTAGAACACATCAGCGGAACCTCCGCAATTCTACGGGGGTGCCGGGAATAGGACGCAACCATGCTCCCGCGGCGCTGCTGCTATGCCTGCGACAAAATAGCCAACCGGGATCGAAGGCCTAGCGGCCGACTTCCACACTGGCAGTGGTGCCGGCAACGAGGCGCACCCCGTCAGGCACATGATCGATGCGAATATGCACCGGGATCCGCTGCGCCAGCCGCACCCAGGTGAAGATCGGATTGACCGACGCGAGCCCGCCCTGCCCCGGCTGCGCATTGGTGACAGTGATGCCGCGCGAGACCCCGCCGACATGGCCACGGATGAGCTGGCTGTAGCCCATCAAGCGGACTGTCGCCGGATCATTGTCGCGAATCCTTCCAAGGCTCGTCTCCTCAAAATAGCCGTCGACCCAGAAGGAATCGGCGTCGACCAGCGAGACCAGGTTTTGGCCGATATTGGCGTAGTCGCCGCGCTGGGCCAGCAGATTCGTCACATAGCCATTGACGGGCGAGCGAACGGTGACACGGCTGAGATTGAGTTCCGCCTTGGAGACCATGGCCTGGCCCGCGGCGACAGCGGCTTGCAGTTGATGCAGCGAGCTTGCCGATTGCTGAAAGACGTCCGTCGACACCCAGCCTTCTCCGCGCAGCTTCGCCTGCCGTCCTTCGTTGGCGCGCGCGTAGTCGAGCGCGGCCTGGTCGCGCGCAACCTGAGCGCGGGCAGCGTCCAACGCGATCTGGTAGTCGTTCGGTTCGATCTCGAACAGCACGTCGCCCTTGCGCACCATCTGGTTGTCGGCGACCGGCAGGTTGACGATCCGCCCGGCAATCTCCGGCGCGACGGTCACGACATAGGCCCGCACCATGCCGTCGCGCGTCCACGGCCGCCCCATATAGACGTCCCACGCGAACCATCCCAACAACGCCGCCACCACGACAGCGCCCAGCGTGAGCAGTGCCGGGATCACGGAACTGAGCGATATCGTGCGGCTCGCCCCGCCTGCCGAAGAGCGCAGCAGAGCTTTCTCATCCCCCGCCAATCGCGTCTGAACTTCAGACATCGCTACACCTCAGCTACCACCAAAACCACGCATGAAAGCAGAATGATATAAATCGCGAGCACGAACAGCGCCGGATGCCAGACATGGCGCAGCAAGCCGAAGCCCGCCACCATCCGTCGCAACACGACCAGGATAAGCCAGGCCGCCACCATCAGCAACGAAAGCGGGGCGACGTAGACGCCAAACAGGTTGACTTCCGAAAAGCTCATGGCGGCGATGTTTCGAAATAGGTCTTATGTTGTGCGAGCGTTTCCGACAGCACGAGGATGCTGCCGCGCGCCCGCTCCCTGACGGGCAATCCCGGCGTCGTGGGCGCGACCGCGGCAAGCTTCGCATCGAAGTCTCCGAGGCGCTCGATCGCAGCCGCGATATCGGCTTGCGCGACCGCATCCAGTGCAACGGAGAACTCCTGATCAAGGTCGAAGCGACCGGCGACGGGACGAAGCCGGATGATGGCATTGCCCACCACCAGGGCCGACAGGAGATCAGAGCGTGCCGTCGGCTCGGTCTTTTCAGGGAGCGCCTGCAGGTAGTTGTAGATCCGTCCTTCCCACGCCTCCGATGTCAGTTGCAGCCGGTCGGTGGCAAGGCGCCGTAGTTCCCGCAGCGTCCGCCGCAGCAGACGGCGGACACGGAGCTCCGCCGACAGCGGCGGCACCATGCGGAACGCAAGCGCGGCCGCGCCGAGTCCCACGAAGATCGCCAGCGCGACATTGTAAAAGGCGAGCGTATTGTAGGTCATCTGGTTCGCCGGCCCGAGCAGCGGAATGAAAGTCGCGACCAGCGCGATGAAGACCGGCGGCAGCCAGGGTTGGGTCATCAGCGCACCGGCCGGAATGAGGACAAGCCCGATCACAAGGCAGAGGCCGGCGAAGGATGTCATCTGCGGCAGAAGCGCGAAGTTGGCGATAGCCGCGAGCACGGTGGTGATGGCGGCGCCGACCATGAACAGCATGGTGATGCCATAGGCCTGATCGGGCCGCGCCGAGAACAGGGTGAGCGCGATCGCCGCAAAGGCGACGGCAAGCGCGCCATTCGGCCACGCCGTCACGACCCAGAACAATTCGACCGCGGCGATCGCGGTGAATGCCCGTGCCGCATTGAGAAGCGAGGGAGCATAGTCCGGAACCGGAAACCTCTCATGCCGCCGCGCCCGAACGGGCTGCGCGGGATCAGTCAGCACGAGCAAGCCGCCAAACGCCCTTCGAAGCGCAAGCAGCGACCGCGCCGCCTCATCGACGATCAGCTTGATCGACGGCGTCGCACATCGCATCGCGAGCAATTCACGCACGGCTGCAGCACATGACCTGCGCAAACGCGCCGGATCGGTTTGTGCGATCGTCGCAACGCCGACGGATTGCGCCGTCAACTCCGTTGGAAAGCTGCGGGCGATCTGGCCGATTTCATGCCGCCCCTCTTCGCTTGGCAGCAGATCGAGATGGACGGCCACCCTTCGCCATGCGGACATTGCGCGGAGAAGACCAGTCGATGCCGACTCTAATTCCAGCATGTGATAGCGAACGTCATAGGACTCGCCGCCTGCCTCATCCATAAGGGGATCGAGAGCACCGATCCGCTGCGCCAGACCGAAGCCGATCCGGCGGGATCCCTCTCGCCTTTCCGACAACGTCGCGACGAGCTGAGCCAGGATTTCCGTCGCCAGCGCAGCCATCTCCTTCGCCAGCCGCCTTGGCGCATCGCCGAAATCCGTCATCGCCATCACCAGGCCCGAGCACACGATGCCGACGCAGATCTCGCTGGCGCGGTTCACCGCAAGCGTGAAGACCTCGCCATTGGCGCCACCGGTGGCGCCAAGCAGGTCGCTTGCGACGATTGCAGCGGTAAAGCCCGCGAGCGCTGCCGAATAGGACGCGAAATTGCGCAGCAGCGTTGCCACGAAAGCGCAGCCCGCGCTCCAAAGCGCCAGTCCAAGCAGGAATCCGACCCGCTGTTGCGGAAAGAGTGCTGCCAGCACCACGATCGCCACAGCGCCGATCGTCGTCCCGATCAGGCGAAACCAGCCCTTGCGTAGCGCAGCGCCAAGGTGCGGCTGGCTGGCGATCGCGGCCGATGCACCGGCCCAGGACGGAATCTCGAGCTGAAGCCAGAAGCTGAGATAGAGGGCGAGGCAAACGCTTGCCCACAAACGCAACCCAAACATCAGCGCCGACGCCGGAACGCGCAGCCGGTCGGCAAGCCGTCTTGCTTCGGGAAGCCGGCCCGCAGTCCAATCAAGCAGAAGCGACGCCGCCCTGGTCATCTGCCTCACCTATGCACATCGGGCAGACTGCGCGCTGATCTCAATCGAGCTCAGGCCGCATCAGTAATGATCGGTCATGGGACCGACCTTACCACGGAACACGCGGTAGCCGATCACGATGTAGAGCAGCATGAGCGGGAACACGAACAAGCCCTCGCCCCAGAACATGAAGGCGAGGCTGGAATGCGGCGCGGCCGCCTCCTCGATTGTGATGACAGAGGGGATCATATAGGGCCAGAACGACAGCGCCAGTGTCCCGAAGGCGGTAACGAAGATCGTCGCCACCATGTGGAACGGCCAGTAATCGTCGTGGCGGAGGATGCTGGTGGCAAGCACCAGTGCCGCCGCAGCACCGATCGCCGGAAACACGAACAGATAGGGCCTGTCGGTCCACCGCTGCAGGATCGGAAGATTCTCGGTGAGTGCATGGGCGAAGACGACGATCAGGAACACCAGCACGGCGATCGCAAGGACCGGGATCTGGCGGCGCGCAGTGGCGCGAACCGCCCCTTCGCTCTTCCGCACCAGCCAGCAGGCGCCGAGCAGCGCGTATCCGAGGCAAAGGCCGATACCGCACAATACGGCAAAGCCGGTCAGCCAGCCGAGCGCGCCGCCGGAATATTCGCCATTGGTGAACTCAAGTCCCTCGACCAGCGCGCCGACCATCGCGCCCTGCATGAAGCTCGCAACAAGCGAGCCACCGGAGAAGGCGACATCCCAGACCCAGCGCGAGGCCAGCGCCTTGTTGCGGAACTCGAACGCCACGCCGCGCAGGATCAATCCCAGCAGCATGACGATGACGGGGATGTAGAAGGCCGACAACAGGATCGCATAGGCGGCGGAAAACGCGCCCCACAGGATCACGCCAGCCACGACCAGCCAGGTCTCGTTGCCATCCCAGACCGGCGCGACCGTGTGCAGCATTTCGGCCCGATCCTTCTCGTTCTTGGCCAGGCCGAACAGCATGCCGACGCCGAGGTCGAACCCGTCGAGCAGGAGATAGATCAGGATACTGATTGCGAGCAGCGCTACCCAGAACATCACCATGTCTATTCTCCTGCACTGATGTAGCTGCGTGCGCCGACCGGGGGCTGATCGGCCATCGACATGGGCCGGTTCGGTGCCGCTTCGCGCGGCTCCGTGGTCGGAATTCCGGCCGGGCCGGCGCGCAGCAGGCGATAGATGTAGTAGGTGCCAAACGAAAAGATGAAGGCGTAGACCAGAACGAACAGGATCAGCGTGGTCAACGCGGCGGAGGCGGTGAGGAACGGCGTCATCGCATCAGCCGTGCGCAGCACGCCATAGACGGCCCAGGGCTGACGGCCGACTTCCGCGGTGTACCAGCCGGTGAGGATCGCGATCCACGGCAGCGGAAAGCTGAGAAAGATACCCCAGAGCAGCAGGCGGTTCCGCTCGAGCCGATGCTTGAGGCTGAGATAGGTCCCGAGCCAGGCCAGCCCCAGCATCACGAGACCGCAGCCGACCATGATGCGGAAGGTGAAGAACGGGATGATCACCGGCGGCCGGTCCTTTGGCGGGAATGTCGTCAGACCGACTTCCTTTGACGTCAAGCTCATGCTGCCGATGATGCTGCCGAGCACGGGAATGCTGATCGCGTATTTGTTGGACTCGGTGCTCGAATCGGGGACCGCGATCAGCACTTCGGAGGCGGGCTGCTCGTCGTGCCAACGGGCCTCGATCGCGGCGAATTTGGCCGGCTGATAATCGTGGACATAGTCGCCGACGAGGTGTCCGATGAAGAGCTGGATCGGAAGCAGCACCGCCGCAAGCGAAAGGCCCATGCGCAGCATCACCCGCGCCTCTACGTAATAGGTCCGTCGCATCAGGTACCACGCGCCGGTCGCCGCCACGCAGAACGCACCGGTCAGGTAAGAGGCGATCAGCATGTGCGGAAAGCGCACCCAGACCACGCGATTGAAGAGGATCGCCACCCAGTCGTCAGGCGCGAACTGTCCCTTCTCCAGGACATAGCCGACCGGCGCCTGCATCCAGCTATTGTTGACCATGATCCAAAACGCCGAAAGCGTCGTTCCCAGCGCCACCATGGCAGTGGAGAACAGATAGAACCATGGCGGCACGCGGTTGCGGCCGAAGATCAGGATGCCGAAGAAGCTCGCCTCCAGCATGAAGGCGGTGAACGTCTCGTACGACAATAGCGGCCCCTGGATCGGTCCCGACATCTTGGCCAGCACGCTCCAATTGGTACCGAACTGGAATCCCATGACCACGCCCGACACCACGCCCATGCCGAAGGCAACGCCGAAGATCTTGAGCCAGAACTCGAACAGTGTCCGGTACACCGGCTTGCCGGTACGCATGTGCATCGCTTCGAGCACGGTCAGCCACGCGGCCAGGCCGATCGTGAACGACGGGAAGATGATGTGAAAGGAGATGGTGAAGGCAAACTGCAATCGTGACAGGAGAAGTGCTGTGGCATCCATCGGAAGTCTCCTGCCTTCTCAAGCCCGTTGCGCTGCCGAGGTCGGCGTGGCGGCCGGCGGTGGAATGTTGTCGACCTTCAGAATTTTGGCGGTGGTCGCACGGATGCGCCGGCAGAAATCCGCATCATCGATCAGCGATATGCCGTAGGAGGGGATGATCTCTTTCAGCTTGGGCAGCCAGGCGTTCGCCGTGAGCTCGCCGGCAAAGCACTTCTCCAGCACGCTGATGGCGATGAAGGCCGCGGTCGAGGCGCCCGGCGACGCGCCAAGCAGCGCGACCAGCGAATGGTCAGCAGCGCCGACCAGTTCCGTGCCGAATTCGAGCAGTCCGCCGCGCTTGACGTCCGGCTTGATGATCTGGACGCGCTGGCCTGCGACCTGCAGCCGCCAGTCCTTGGGATCAGCGTTCGGATAATACTGGTCGAGCGTCGCCAGCCGATGGCTCTCGGACTGCAGCACCTGCCCGATCAGATATTCGGTCAGGTCGAAATTGTCGCGCGCCACCGCAAGCAGCGGTTCGACGTTGGCGGGCCGGATCGACTCGAATAAATCAAGCCGCGAGCCGTGCTTGAGGAACTTGCTGGAGAAGCCGGCATAAGGCCCGAACAACAGCGAGTGCTGCCCGCCGATGACGCGGGTGTCGAGATGCGGCACCGACATCGGCGGCGAGCCGACCGCAGCCTTGCCATAGACCTTGGCATGGTGACGCTTATTGACCGCGGGATCGTCGCAGCGCAGCCAGATTCCCGAGACGGGAAAGCCGCCATAGCCATTCCCTTCCGGAATGCCGGATTTCTGCAACAGCGGCAGCGCGCCGCCGCCGGCGCCGATGAACACGAACTTTGCCTTGACCGACCGTTTCTCGCCAGTGTCGGTATCGCGGACCTCGATCCGCCAACGACTGTCCTGATCGCGAATGAGATCGGTGACGGCGCTCTTGTAGTGGACAGCGCAGCCGGGCTGGCTGACGAGATGATGAACCAGATGATGGGTCAGCGAGCCGTAGTCGACATCGGTGCCGGTGATGATCCGCGTTGCAGCGACCGGATCGTCGCTACTACGGCCTTCCATCACCAGCGGCACCCAGTCGGCGATCTGCTTCGGATCCTCTGTGTACTCCATGCCCTCATAGCAATGATGGGCCGACATCGCCTTGAACCGCTTCCTGAGGAACTCGACATTGTCGGCGCCGGACACGAAGCTCATATGCGGCACCGGATGGATGAAGGAGCGCGGATCCGAGATCGCGCCCTTGCCGACAAGAAAGGACCAGAACTGCCGCGACAGATCGAATTCGACATTGACCTGCAGCGCTTTGGAAATGTCGACGCTGCCGTCGGGCCGCTCCGGCGTGTAGTTCATCTCGCAATTGGCGGCGTGCCCGGTGCCGGCATTGTTCCAGGCGTCCGAGCTTTCCAGCCCGCAATCCTCCAAGACCTCGAACATCGAGATGGTGAGTTGCGGCTCCAGTTCCTTGAGGAAAACGCCCACCGTAGCGCTCATGATGCCTGCGCCGATGAGGACGACGTCCGGCTCACCAGTGGGGGTGCTCTGCATGGATATCTCCTTCCGGGTTGATATCGCTGTCCTGAACGTCTCACGCCGAGGCGGGCTGCTGCTCCTTGGAGCGGAACGGCACATGCGCACCGGGCCGCAGCACCACATAGGCGCGGCGCCAGGATGAATTGTCGGTCAGTTTCCAGCTATGTCCGGAGCCGGCAGTGTCTTCCGCCAGCAGGATGTCGCCGGGATGCAGCAGGAAGTGCTCGCCATCGCGGGTCTGGAACTCCAGCGTCCCGGAGAGCGTGATCACCAATTGGCGGATCGGCGCGGTGTGCCAGGCGAACGCGCCGCCCGATGCCGTCTCCTGGAAGGAGATGGTGACGGCGTCGGCCTTGCTGCTGAGCCAATCGCCGCGCTGGCCCGGCTCGAGCTCGATGAGCCCATCCTCGAAATGCGAATTGCTGTCCTCACCGGTCCATAACCTGACGCATCTGATCATGCTGCGCTCCTTCAGCTCGTCGGTGTGCCGGCTTTGACCGGCGCGTTGCCTTGGGCCACATAGGGCTTGACCATCTTGGCGGGATCGACGACGCGGTCGAATTCCGGCTCGCTGACGAAGCCGAGCTTCAGCGCCGCCGCCTTCAGCGTGAGATCGTTGTCCATCGCGTAGTGCGCGATCGCCGACGCCTTGTCGTAGCCGATCACAGGCGCGAGCGCGGTGACCAGCATCAGCGAGCGCTCGACATATTCCTTGATCTTTTTCTCGTTGGGCTTGGTGCCCTCGACCAGGAACTTGCGGAAATTCGTGCAGCCGTCGGTCAGGATCGTGATCGACTGGGCGATGTTGTGGATCATCAGCGGCTTGTAGACGTTCATCTCCAGATAGCCGCTGGCGCCGCCGAACCCGACCGCAACGTCGTTCGCCATCACCTGCACCGCGATCATCGTCAGCGCCTCGGCCTGGGTCGGGTTGACCTTGCCCGGCATGATCGAGGAGCCCGGCTCGTTCTCCGGGATCATCAGTTCGGCAAAGCCGGCGCGCGGACCGCAGGACATCAGGCGGATGTCGTTGCCGATCTTGTAGAGCGAGACCGCAAGCGTGCGCAGCGTGCCGGAAAGCTGCACCAGCGCATCATGCGCGCCCTGCACGGTGAACTTGTTGGGCGCACTGACGAACGGCAACCCGCTCAGGCGCGCGATCTCGGCGGCGACGGCCTCGGCAAAGCCCGGCGCGGCATTGATGCCGGTGCCCACGGCAGTGCCGCCAAGCGCCAGCCGAAACACGCCCTTGAGCGCGTCCTCGATCCGCGCAAGGTCATCGGCGAGCATGCCGGCATAGCCCGACCATTCCTGGCCGAGGGTCAACGGCGTCGCATCCTGCATGTGGGTGCGGCCGATCTTGACCACGTCGTCCCACTGTTTGGCTTTGGCATCGATCGCGTCGTGCAGGGCCTCCACCGCCGGAACAAGGCGTTGCGTCACGTTGACGGCGGCCGCGATATACATGGCGGAAGGAAAACTGTCGTTCGAGGATTGCGACATGTTGACGTGATCGTTCGGATGAACCGGATGCTTGCTGCCGAGCGGCGTGCCTGCGAGCTGGCAGCACCGGTTCGAGATCACCTCGTTGACGTTCATGTTGAATTGCGTGCCGCTGCCGGTCATCCAGACGTGCAGCGGAAACATGTCGTGATGCTGGCCCTGCAGGATCTCGTCGCAGACATGGACGATCAGCTTGTGGACCTTGGCATCGAGCCGCTTGCCGGCATGGTTGGCGTTCGCGGCGGCCTTCTTCAGGATCGCATAGGACTGGATCATCTCGCGCGGCATCAGGTCCTTGCCGATGCTGAAGTGCTCGAGCGAACGCTGGGTCTGGGCGCCCCAGAGCTTATCGGCGGGGACTTCGACTTCACCAAGACTGTCGGTTTCCTTGCGGAAGTCACTCATGATCGCCTCTCTTTACGCGCGGTTCGAAAAGCAAGCATCGGCGTTGCGGCAAGGCTACGTGCGGGGTCGCGTACAGGCTTCCTGAAACGAACGTCTTTTACGGAATTGCATGTCAGCACTGCGCTGCGACAATTTTCGCGAATTTCCGTCGTCACGAGCAAGAACGACGCGCCAGCGCGGAAGGCCGCGCACAGGCACATCAGTACAAACGGCTACGCTTGCCGCTATCGCCGATAATGTTCACTTTGGCCGAGGCCGCGAAAGCATTCACGCCGTCGCAAAGCCATCGCCTGTCTCAACGGAACGGCGACGCATTCCCGGCGCGAAGACAACACGGTCGGGATGCGTGAACACTTCGTAGCCGTCGTCGCGCGCAATGGCGATCAAGGTGATCCCCGCTTCGTCAGCGGTCTTGATCGCGAGCGTCGTCGGTGCGGAAACGGCGACGATGACGGGCGCACCGATCATGGCGGTCTTCTGCACCATCTCGACCGAGATGCGGCTCGTGAGCAGAATGGCGCCGTTCGAGACCGACCTGTTGTGGCGGATCAGTGCGCCGGCGAGCTTGTCGAGCGCGTTGTGGCGGCCGACATCCTCGCGCACCGGGCCGACGCCGCCATCGGCCTGCCAGAAACCGGCCGCATGCACGGCGCGGGTTTTCTGGTTGAGGTCCTGCAGCGAGGGAAGCGCACCCATGGCTTCCAGGAGATCGCGGGCATCGAACGTCGCGTCCTTCTTCACCCTGGGAACCGCGCGCCTCGCCTGCACCAGGCTTTCGATGCCGCAAAGACCGCAACCGACGGGGCCCACCGAGGCACGGCGCCGCGCGAACAAGGCCGCGGTCCGATTTTCTGCAAGCCAGATCCGGACCTCGATGCCGAGATCAGTCTCGATCAGATCGAGACTCCTGATCTCCTCAGCGCGGGCAACGATGCCCTCCGTCACGGCGAAGCCGACGCCGAAATCCTTCAGA
The DNA here is from genome assembly GCF_055456055.1 of Bradyrhizobium sp. LeoB3. Classification (NCBI taxonomy): domain Bacteria; kingdom Pseudomonadati; phylum Pseudomonadota; class Alphaproteobacteria; order Hyphomicrobiales; family Nitrobacteraceae; genus Bradyrhizobium; species Bradyrhizobium sp. LeoB3. The sequence continues at coordinate 588,342 of NZ_JBVBEF010000001.1, read as the reverse complement.
TCGGCAGGCGTCGCCATCATCACGGCATAGGTCGATCCGTCGAAGGTCAGCGCGATGGCGGTCTCTTCCGCCACCGCTCGCGACGAAGAGCTCGCGCGGCCGCCCCGCCAGTTCAGGCCGGTTCGTTCGATGAAAGCACCATCGGCGGCCATGATCACCTCAGCTCGGGTTCGGCATCGAATTCGCGGCGGGCTACACGGCTCAGGTCAGGAGTTCCTGTTCCGCGTCGCCTCATAGAGGAACCAGGTCCGGCGCTCGGTCTCGTCGATCCAGTTTTCCAGCAAGCTCGCGGTGGCGACGTCGCCATATTCGTCACAGACATTGTGAACCTGGCGCATCTCCCGCGTGAGCTGTTGGTTGTCGCTGCCCAGTTCGGCGAGCATGTCCTGCGGATCGACATAGTCGGCGTCGTTGTCGAGGATGCGCTGCTGGCGTGCGATCTGACCGATCGAGCGGATCGTGGTGCCGCCGATCTTGCGCGCGCGTTCGGCGATCGGGTCGGTCATCGCGAAGATCTGGTCGGATTGCTCGTCGAGCAGAAGATGGTAATCGCGGAAGTGCCTGCCCGACATATGCCAGTGGAAGTTCTTGGTCTTGACATAGAGCGCGAACACATCGGCCAGCAGGGCGCTGAGCGCGGCTGAGATATCGCGAGTCGCCTCGGCCTTGAGGTCGGTCGGGCTCTGCAATTCGGGGCGCGTGGACTTGAGCATTCGTGCCATCCTTGTTTCTTGGTCGGCGGCCGCAGCGCTTCCGGGCCGTCCTCGACGGTTGCGATACCGTGCATCTCAGAGCGTATCTTTCCAGAGCCTGCGGACTCTTTCGGATTCGCACGGATTTCGAGACATTCTTCCGAATTGGCTGCGAAACCCGCGCAGAACGGGGCGGGTCAGACTTTGCGAAAGCTTGCGCGGTACTGGCTCGGCGTGATCCCGAGGCGCTTGACGAACACGACGCGCATATGCTCGGCGCTGCCAAAGCCGCTTTCATGCGCGACCACTTTCAGCGCAAGGTCGGAGCCTTCGAGGCGGTTGCGCGCGGCATCGACGCGCGCGCTTTCGACGAATTCGGCCGGCGTCACATTGGTCTCGCGCTTGAACGCGCGCGCAAAACTGCGTGCGCTCATTCCGGCGACCTGCGCCAGCACCTCAACACCGTTCCGCTCACGCAAATGCGCCATCACATGAGTATGGACGCGCGCGATCGGCGAATCCTTCTCGGCCGGCGGCACGAGATAGGGACTGAACTGGGATTGCCCGCCCTGCCGCTGCGCCACCACGACGAGCCGCTTGGCGACCGCGAGAGCGACTTCCGGCCCGTGATCATCCTGCACGATCGCGAGCCCGAGATCGATTCCTGCCGTGACGCCGGCCGAGGTGAGCAGCGGCCCGTCGCGGAGATAGATGCGATCGAACTCGACCTTCGCCTTCGGGAACTGGCTGGCAAGACTAGGCGCATTCTGCCAATGCGTCGTGACCGTCTTGCCGTCGATCAGGCCGGCATGGCCGAGCGCGAACGCGCCGGTGCAGATTGAGCCATATTGCTGACAGCGCGAGGCCCTCTCGCCAAGCCAGTCGACAAGCCGTGGATCCGGCGGCGTGGTCGGAAGCGCCGGTCCGCCGGCGACCAGCGCGAGATCGAACGCCTGCTCCGCATCGGCAAACGTCATCTCCGGCGTGATCGACATCCCGTTAGACGCGCGGTACGGTTGCCGTTCGGCACCGATCAGCGTGAGGACGTAGCCGCGATCCGTTCCGACGAACGCGTTAGTCTCGGCGAACACGTCAAGCGGGCCAGCGACATCGAGCGCCTGCACTCCCGGAAAGATAGCCAGCGCGACCGCCTTCATCGACCAACAATCCAGTTGATGCGCGTGGATGCGCGCCATGACTATGCATGCAATCCTGCCAGCCGGCCATGCATTTCAGCCAGCGGCTTCTTGCACGAACGCCATCGGCAGAAAAGCATGGTGTTTTGACGGTTTCGCAGGGATCGGCGGCGTTGTTCGCGCCAACGTAAAGCGTCAATTGTCAGGTGAGCTATTCACCAAGACCATAAGGACATCAGATCATGACCAGGATCATTGCCGGTATCACCGTTCCCGACAGCAAGCTGGCGCGCGAGGTCGACGAACTGGTTCGCGACACCGAATCCGAACTGCTCTACCACCATTCCAATCGCGTCTTCCTGTTCGGCGCGCTGGCCGGGCAGCGTCGCGGGCTGAAGGTCGATCATGAACTGCTCTATGTCGGCGCGATGTTCCACGACATGGGCTTGCAGGCACCCTATGCCAGCACAAGCGAGCGTTTCGAGGTCGACGGCGCCAATGCCGCCGCAAGCTTCCTCCGCGCCCATCGCATCAATGAGCGCGACGTCGAGGACGTCTGGGACGCGATCGCGCTGCACACCACGCCAGGCATCCCGCAGCACAAGCGGCCGGTGGTGGCGCTGGTGACGGCCGGCGTCGAGATGGATGTGCTGGGGCTGGATTTTGACTCCTTCACGGCCGCACAGCGCCATGAGGTCTGCGCCCACCATCCGCGCGGCCACGACTTCAAGAACGGCATCATCGATGCGTTTGCGGCCGGCACGATCAAGAAGCCGCAGACGACTTTCGGCAACGTCAAGGCGGACGTGCTGGCGCTGCGCGACCCGACCTACCACCGGATCAATTTCTGCGACGTCATCCTGAACTCGAAATGGTCGGAATAACGAAAGCATCTCCTCGATGCGAACCGATTGAACCGAGAAGGATTGACAGCTCACCACCTATGCGGATTCGGCCTGAACCTCCGATCTGGCGGCTGGTTGCCTAACCCTGCGGTGCCCGGCATGCTAGGCCTCCTCGATCCCTCCCTGCGAAGGCCTGAACACCGCAATGTCCGACCAGTTCTCCAACACCCAGCAGATCCGCAAACCGGCCGTCACCTCCAAGGGCGGCATCGTCGCCGCGCAATCGCGAAGGGCTGCCGAGGTCGGCGCGGCCGTGCTGGCGGCGGGCGGCGATTGCGTCGATGCCGTGGTCGCGACCACCTTTGCGCTCGGCGTGGTGGAGCCCTGGATGAGCGGGATCGGCGGTGGCGGCGCCATGGTGCTCTACCGCGCCCGCGAAAACCGCTATGAGGTGATCGACTACGGCATGCGGGCCCCGAACAGCCTTCGCATCGAGGACTATCCGCTGACCGGCGACGGCACCGCTTCCGACCTGTTTCCCTGGGCGCGGGTGAAGGACGACCGCAACCTGCATGGCCCCGGCTCGGTCGCGGTGCCCGGCGTGGTGGCAGGCATGGAGGAGGCGCATCGCCGCCATGCCAAATTGCCGTGGAAGGACTTGCTCAAGCCGAGCGTCGATCTTGCCGGCGAAGGCCTGTTGGTCGATTGGTGGACCACGCTGATGATCGCGAGTTCAGCCGCCGACCTCCGCCGCTATCCGGCGAGCGCGGCCGCCTATCTGCAGGATGGCCTGCCGCCGAATGCGCAATGGGGCATCAAGTCGGTGGTGCGGCTGCCGCAGGACCGGCTGAAGGCAACCATGGCGCAGCTTGCCGCCGAAGGACCGCGCGACTTCTATGAGGGCGGCCTGGCGCGCAGCATCGCCGCCGACATCCGGGACAGCGGCGGCGCACTGTCGGTCGAGGATCTGGCTGCGTTCCGCGCGCATGTGCGCGAGCCGCTGCGCATCCCCTATCGCGGCGGCTACGTCTATGCGACGCCCGAACTGACCGCAGGGCCGACGCTCGCGCATACGCTGCGTTTGCTGCAGCAGAGCGTCCAACCCTCGCCCTCCCCGGAGGCCGCCGCCTACACGGCTTACGCACAGGCGCTGCAGACCGCCTATCGCGAACGCCTGCAAGGCATGGGCGATGCCGATGGCCGCCGCTCGCTCGGCGCGGAAGCGGTCGCGCCCGCCTGCACCACGCATTTCTCCGTCGTCGACCGCGATGGCAACATGGCGGCGGTGACGCAAACGCTGCTGTCGACCTTCGGCTCCAAATTCGTGACGCCACAGACCGGCATCACCATGAACAACGGCATCATGTGGTTCGATCCGACGCCGGGCACGCCGAATTCGCTGGCGCCGGGCAAGCGCTGCCTGACCAACTATACGCCGGTCGTGGCGCAGGCTGCTGACGGCCGGCGCCTCGCCGTCGGCGCCTCAGGTGGCCGGCGGATTCTTCCGGCGGTGACGCAGCTTCTCTCCTTCGTGATGGATTTCGGCATGAACCTCGATGCCGCGATCCATCAGCCGAGGATCGACGCCAGCGAAGGCGCAATCGTGATCGGCGATGCGCGGCTGCCACCAGCGGCGCGGGAGGCGCTGCGCGCACGGTTCGACTATGAAGAAGCGCGGATGCAGACGATGCCGCTGAAATTCGCTTGCCCCAGCGTCGTGCTGCGCGACGGCGCCAGCAACAGCGGCGCCGCGGAGCCGTTCCACGCCTGGAGCGAAGCGGTGGCGGAAGGTTGATGTCTCTCTCTTCACCTCTCCCATCGGGAGAGGTCGGCGCGCAGCGCCGGGTGAGGGGTTACGGTTTCTCATGGGCACTCGAGCCCCTCACCCGAATCGCATCTTGCGATGCGATCCGACCTCTCCCCGATGGGGAGAGGTTTTGCACCTCCCGCATAGCACCAACTCGATCTCATCTCATCGGCTCAATTCAACCCGATATCGCCGCCGACAGTACCGCTTCGAGTTCCTGCCTGACATCGTCGAGCGGCTGCGCGTTGCGGGCGGCGCGGCACAGCGCGAGCGCGCCCTCGATCGAGGCGACGACCAGCGCGGCCAGCCGCCGCGCGCGGGCCGGCGTCACGCCGTCGCGGCGCAGCGCGGCGATCATGATCTGCTGCCAGTCCGCGAACACGCCGTCGGCGAGATCGAGCAAGTGGCGCTGCGCGGCTTCGTCCGGCGCTCCCGCATTGTCCATGGCGTCGGAGACATATTGCTCGACCGCCACGGCGAGCACCGGGCAACCGGCCTGAAACCTGCTGCGCTCGAGAATTTTTCGCCACAATGCGATGAAGGCGCGCAAGCCATCGATCGTGCCGCGCTCGCGCGTGAACTGCTCCAGCGGCTTGCTCACCTGTGCGCCGGCATAGACGATCGCATCTTCGATCAATTGCTGCTTGCCGCGTGGAAAATGATGGCTGATCGAGCCGCGCGGCGTGCCGGTATGGCGGACCACCTCGCGCATGCTGGTGGCGTTGACGCCACGGCGGCTCAAGAGGTCGGCCGCTCCCGCCACCATCTTTGCTCTCGTGCTGGAAGTCATCCTTGCCTCTCGGATTCGTCGATCCAGACTAGACTATGACACTTGACATAGCCAGCCCCGATATGCAGCTATGTCAGGCGTCATAGGCGACCGGACGAGAGTGGCGCGATGACGAATGCTGACAACGAAAGGGAGGGTACATGACCACGCCAGGCAGCATCCGGACTGAAGCACACGACCACATCTTCAAGATCGTCATCGACAACCCGGCCAAGAAGAACGCCTTTTCGCCCGCGATGATGGAGCAGCTCTCGGACGCGGTGACCGAGTTGCACAACAACGAGACCTATTGGGTCGGCGTCATCTGCGCCGAAGGCAAGGATTTCACCGCAGGTCTCGACATGCCGAAATTCTTCGGTCCCACCGCCGAGAAGCGCAACATCAAGGAGGGCAATGTCGACGCGTTCGGCCTTTCCAAGCGCTGCAGGAAACCGATCGTCACGGCAGTCCAAGGCATCGTGTTCACGATCGGCATAGAGCTGATGCTGGCAGGCGACATCGTCGTTGCCGCCGATGACAGCCGGTTCTGCCAGATGGAGGCAAAGCGCGGAATCGCGCCCCTCGGCGGCGCACATTTCCGCTTCCTGTCGCGCACCGGATGGGGCAATGCGATGTATCACCTGTTCCTGTGCGACGAATTCACGGCGCAGCGCGCCCGCGAGATCGGCCTGGTCCAGGAAGTGGTGCCGGCGGGCCAGCAGATCGCCCGCGCGATGGAGCTTGCCGCCGCGATCGCGCGCAACGCGCCGCTCGGCATCCAGGCGAGCAAGGAAGCAGCCGCGAAATATATCGAGGGCGGCGAGGCCGCTGCGATCGCCTTTATCCCGTCGATCCGCGAACGCGTCCTGAACAGCGCCGACGCCCGCGAAGGCATTCAATCCTTCATCGAGCGGCGGGCTGCGGTGTTCCAGGGACGCTGACGCGGCTGTACTCTAAAGCCGCGTCAGAAGATCATCGATCCGGATCGGGAAGCGGCGCACGCGAACGCCGGTGGCGTGCCATACCGCATTGGCGACCGCACCGGCGCTGCCGGTGACGCCGATCTCGCCGACGCCCTTGATGCCGAGCGCATTCACATGCGGATCGTGCTCGTCGACCGTCAGCACATCGAGCGACGGCACATCGGCATTCACAGGGATATGGTACTCGGCGAGGTTCGCGTTCAGGATGCGGCCGGAACGGTGGTCCATCACGGCTTCCTCGTGCAGCGCGAACGAGACGCCCCAGATCATGCCGCCGAAGAGCTGGCTCTGCACCATCAGCGGATTGATAATGCGGCCGGCTGCAAAGGCGCCAACCAGGCGCGTGACGCGGACCTGGCCGAGTTCGGGATCGACCTTCACCTCCGCGAACACAGCGCCATGCGCATGCATGGCATAGTTCGACTGCGCTGCCGGATCGGCCGCGCCGCCACCGCTGGCTTCGATCTCGGCGACGCCGGCGCGCGTGAGGATGTCGGCATAGCTCTCGCTGCGCGCTTCATCGTCGCGGCGGAACAGCCGCCCTTCCCGCGCGATCACGCCGGCATTGCCGGCGCCGAACAGCGGCGAGCGCTGGTCATTGGTCGCGAGATCGGCGAGCTTTGTGATCACCGCCGCGCCGGCACTGTGGATCGCAGCACCGGCGGTCGCGGTATGGGCCGAGCCGCCGGCAATGCCCGCGTCCGGCAGATCCGACGTGCCCGACCTGAATTCGACCTGGTCGATGCCGAGGCCGAGTCCGTCTGCCGCGATCTGGGCGAGCGCGGTCCACGCGCCCTGCCCCATGTCATGCGCGCCGGTCTCCATCACGCCGGAGCCGTCGCTGCGGATCACGGCGCGCGCCTGCGCCTGGAACATCAGCGCCGGAAAGGTCGCGGTGCCCATGCCCCACCCGACCAGGAAACCATCATCGTCGTGCATCTGCCGCGGCGCGAGCGGACGCCCTGCCCAACCGAAGCGTTCGGCACCCTTGGCATAACACTGCCGCAGCGCCTTCGAGGAGAACGGCTTTCCGGAGATCGGCTCGACCTCGGCGTAGTTCTTCAGGCGAAAATCGAGCGGGTCCATTCCGCACGCCACCGCGATCTCGTCGATGGCACTCTCGAGCGCGATCGAGCCGGTCGCCTCTCCCGGCGCGCGCATGAACAGTGGCGTGCCGGTATTGACGCGCACCGCTTCATGCGAGGTCTTGATCGCGGGGCTTGCATAGAGCGTGTGCGAGGCGTCGGCGGCCGGCTCGTAGAAATCATCGAACGTGCTGGTCGTGACCTTGGCGTGATGATCGATCCCGGTCAGGCGACCTTCGCCGTCGGCGCCGATGCGCAGCGTCTGCCGGGTCGGCGGACGATGGCCGACCGGGCCGTACATCTGGTCACGGCGCAGCACGAGCTTGACCGGACGTCCCACCAGCTTGGCCGCCATGATGCCCAGCACTTGCGGCCCGGAGACCAGTCCCTTCGAGCCGAAACCACCGCCGAGGAACGGGCTGCGGATATGAATATTGCCAGGCGGAATGCCGAGCAATCCGCCGAGCCGCATCTGTGCCATCGCCATGCCCTGGCTCGGCGTATCGATCGAGAGCTTGTCGCCGTCCCAGGCCGCGACCATCGCGTGCGGCTCCATCGCATTGTGATACTGCGCCGGCGTTTCATACGTCGCCTCGATGCGGTTCGATGCACCGGCGAGCGCAGCATCGACATCGCCATGCCGGACCTCGGCCGGATTGCCGATACCGACCACCGGCGGCACATAGCTCTCGGCACCATCAAGGCCGACCCGCGCGGACTCGATGTGATATTGCGGCGACAGCAGTGCCGCGCCTTCGGTCGCGGCTTCCAGCGTCTCGGCGATCACGACCGCTATCGCCTGGTTCGCATAGCGCACCTCGTCGTTCTGCAGGAGCTCCATCTTGAATGCGAAAGGATTGGGCTTGCCGTCCGGATCTTCGGCAAGCGGCGGCTTGTGCGAGGGCGTCATCACGTCGACGACGCCGGGATAGCGCTTGGCGGCATCGACATCGAGGGAGGTCACACGGCCGCGCGCGATGGTGGAGACGGCGATCACGGCATAGAGCATGCCCGCCGGGTGATTGTCGGCGGCATAGCGGGCCTGGCCCTTGACCTTCAGGACGCCGTCGCGGCGGGTCAGCGGCTGGCCGATATTCGAGCCGTGCCTGAGATGGGCAGGATCGCGGGTGAGCTCAAGCGACATGGCGCACTCCTGATGAGAAGGGAGAGCCGGGAAGCGCGGGAATGCGCGCCGGCGTGCCCGCGGTGGCGAGTGTCAACGCCCGCACCACGATACGCTCTGCGAGTTCGATCTTGAACGCGTTGTCGCCGGACGGCTTTGCATCGGCAAGCGCGATGCGCGCAGCCTCGCGGAAGCCCGCAGCATCGGGCGTAACGCCGGCAAGACTCTGCTCCGCGGCCCGCGCGCGCCAGGGCTTTGCCGCGACGCCGCCGAGCGCGAGCCGTGCCTCGCGGATCAGACCTTGCTCCAGCCGCAGGCTCGCGGCGGCCGATACGACCGCGAATGCATAGGAGGTGCGTTCGCGAACCTTGATATAGCGTGCATGCGCGGCAAAGCCGCGTGCCTCCGCCGGCAGCCGCAGCGCGACGATCAGATCACCGCGCTCGAGCAAAGTCTCCCGCTGCGGCGTGTCGCCGGGCAGGCGGTGCAGCGCCTCGAGCGCGACCTCGCGCCGCCCGCTCTTGCCCTCGATCTCGACGACTGCATCCAGCGCAACCAGCGGGACGCAAAAATCGGAAGGATGCGTGGCGATGCAGGCTTCGCTCCAGCCGAGCACGGCATGCAGCCGGTTTTCGCCATGGCGTGCATCGCAGCCGGCGCCGGGCCAGCGCTTGTTGCAGGCACTGGGGGCGTCGTAGAAATAGGCACAGCGCGTCCGCTGCAGCACGTTGCCGCCGACAGTCGCGGCATTGCGAAGCTGCGCGGAAGCGCCCGACAGCAGCGCCTCGGCCACTGACGGAAAGGCGCGGGCGAACTCCGCATCATGCGCGAGATCTGCATTGCGGACCAGCGTGCCGATCCGGACGCCGCCGTCGGCAAGATATTCGACGCGGTCCAGCCCCGGCAGGCGCGTGACGTCGACCAGCCGGCTCGGATGGCAGACACCGCCCTTCATGAGGTCGAGCAGATTAGTGCCGGAAGCAAGATAAGTGGCGCCCTTCTCGGACGCGGCCGCGACCGCCTCGGCGATGGTGGCGGGCCTGACGTAATCGAACTTCATCATGCGGAGCGCCTCTGTTCGGAGTTCGCGAGAGTTTGTTGGGCCTCAAGCACGGCTTCGGTGATGCCGGCATAGGCACCGCAACGGCACAGATTGCCACTCATGCCTTCGCGCACGCGCTCGGGATCATCGCCGGCCTGGCCTTCGGTGATCAGTCCGATTCCGCTCATGATCTGTCCGGGCGTGCAGAAGCCGCATTGAAAGGCGTCATGCGCGATGAAGGCGGCCTGCACCGGATGGAGTTGGTCGCCATGCGCGACACCTTCGATGGTGAGGATGTCGGCGCCGTCCTGGCTCACCGCCAAGGCGAGGCAGGAATTGATGCGCCGCCCGTCGACCAGGACGGTGCAGGCGCCGCACTGGCCGCGGTCGCACCCCTTCTTGGTGCCGGTCAGATCAAGACGTTCGCGCAACAGATCGAGCAGGGTGACGCGAGGGTCGTCGAGCTCGATCTCCCGCCGCACGCCGTTCACGGTGAGGCTGATGGAGAAATTCATGCAGGGCTCCGATCAGTGCTATGGTGGAATTGTTACAGTGGTAATGCGCCGCCGGCGTCCGCCAATGTGTTGATCGGCGGACCTTTGCAGGCCGGGTACTCATCGCATATACGGAGGCATCCTCCGTTTTACAAGGGAGGGGAAATCACAAATCTGATGGTCAGTCAGTTCGCAGGAATAGTTCGCAAGCCACGCGCAGATGCCGTGCGCAACCGGGAGCGCGTGCTGGAAGCGGCGAAAGCCGTGTTCAGCGCTGGTGGTCCCGAGGCCAGCCTGGAGGCTGTGGCACGGCACGCCGGCGTCGGCATCGGAACGCTCTACCGTCACTTTCCGACGCGCGAAGCACTGTACGAAGCAGTGTATCGGCGCGAGGTGGATCAGCTCGGCGACCTCGCGGAGCAGTTGCATGAGGAGACCGATCCGGTCGAAGCGCTGCGGCATTGGCTGCATGCCAACGTGCAATTCGTCGCCACCAAGAAGGGCATGGCGGCGGCGCTGGCGCTGGTCGCGCACGGCTCGCCTGAGCTTCACGCCTATTCGCTCGACCGACTGACCAAGTCGATCGCCGCGCTGCTCGCCCGCGCCGTCGCCGCCGGCGAGATCCGGGCCGATATCAGCGCCGAGGACGTCCTGCGCGCGCTGATCGGCCTGTGCTACATGCACGACCAGGCAGGCTGGCAATCGACCGTGCTGCGGCTATTGGATGTGTTCATTGACGGACTGCGCCTGCAACCGGCGCAGAAGGCGACGGTGGCGGTGCCGAAGCCGGCGAAGAAGGCAGTCAAACGAAAGCGTTGACCGCGCACACCGTCATTGCGAGCCAACGGGTCGCGCGAACGCGCGCCCGATGACAGGCTCCGCGAAGCAATCCGTCGCGCCGAAAGCGGAGACGTGCATTGCTTCGTCGCTTCGCTCCTCGCAATGAGGGAGGGAAATCACCCGAACCGGTGATCGTAGCGCGTGATCGACAGCTCGCTCACATCGATCTCCGGCTTGCGTCCGGACAAGAGGTCTGCCAGCACCCTGCCCGAGCCGCAGGCCATGGTCCAGCCAAGCGTGCCATGGCCGGTGTTGAGATGGAGGTTGCCGTATTTTGTCGCGCCGATCACCGGAGGTCCATCCGGCGTCATCGGGCGCAGGCCGCTCCAGAACGTCGCCTTGGCAAGATCGCCGCCACGCGGAAACAGATCCATTAGCGAATGATCGAGCGTCGCGCGACGCGCGGCATAGAGCTTGTCGGAATAGCCTGAAATCTCTGCGGTGCCGCCGACGCGGATGCGGTCGCCGAGCCGCGTGATCGCGACCTTGTAGCTCTCGTCCATGACAGTCGATTCCGGCGCGCCGCTGGCATCTACGATCGGCACCGTGATCGAATAGCCTTTCACCGGATACACCGGCAGCGAAATGCCGAGCGGCCTGAGCAGTCGCGGCGACCAGCTTCCGAGCGCGACGACATAGGCGTCGGCCTGCAGCACGCCCTTGCTGGTCGCAACGCCGGTGACGCGCGAGGCGTCGGCGATCAAGCCATCGATGGCGACGTTGAATTCGAAGCGCACGCCGAGCTTTTCGGCATCGAGCGCCAGAGCCTGCGTAAACATGTGGCAATCGCCGGTCTCGTCCTGCGGCAGCCGCAGTCCGCCGGCGATCTTCTCCTTCACCGCGGCGAGCGCCGGCTCGGCGGCAATGCAGCCCTCGCGATCGAGCACCTCGAACGGAACGCCATATTGCTTGAGCACCGCAATGTCATCGGCGGTGTGGTCGAGCTGGGCGGCGTAGCGGAACAATTGCAGCGTGCCGCGGGAACGCTCGTCATAGTGGATGCCGATCTCGCTGCGCAACGCGCGCAGGCAGTCGCGGCTATATTCCGCGATCGGGATCATCCGGCTCTTGTTGACCGCGTACCGCTCCGCGGTGCAGTTGCGCAGCATCTTGAGCAGCCAGATCCACATCGCGGGATCGGGCTTCGGGCGAACCACCAGCGGACCGTGCTTCATCAACAGCCATTTGATGGCCTTGATCGGCACGCCGGGACCGGCCCATGGCGAAGAGTAGCCGGGCGAGACTTCGCCGGCATTGGCGAAAGAGGTTTCCAGCGCAGGCTTGGGCTGGCGGTCGACAACCGTCACCTCATGACCGGCGCGCGCGAGATAATAGGCTGACGTGACGCCGATGACGCCGCTGCCGAGGATGATGACTTTCACGCTTTTCAGGCTCCCGCCGCGGCATGACTTGCCGCTGCAAATAATCTCCGCAACGGCTGGAGCAAGGTCAGGCTACGCGCTTGATGGCGTCGCCGAGGATCGACACCATGTCGTCGATGTGGCTGCGCTCGACGATCAAGGGCGGCGACATCGCTAAGGAGTCGCCGCTCTGGCGAAGGTAGAGGCCGTGATTGAAACAATCGACCATCAGGTCGTAGCCGCGCGCGCCCACCCCGTCCTTGCGCGGAGCGACTTCGACGGCGCCCATCAGGCCGACATTGCGGATGTCGATCACGTTCGGCAAGCCCTTGAGCTGATGCAGCGCATCGCGCCAATGCTCGGCGAGCGAAGCGCCGCGCGTCAGCAGGCCTTCGTCCTTGTAGATGTCGAGCGTCGCAAGGCCGGCGGCGCAGGCCACCGGATGCGCCGAATAGGTGTAGCCGTGGAACAGCTCGATCTGGCTTTCCGGCCCGGTCATCAGCCCGTCATAGATCTTGCGGCTGGCAAACACCGCGCCGCAGGGAACGGTGCCGTTGGTGATGCCCTTGGCGGTCGTCATCAGGTCAGGCGTCACGCCGAAGAACTGCGACGCGAACGGCGTGCCGAGCCGGCCGAACCCGGTGATGACTTCGTCGAAGATCAGGAGAATGCCGTGCTTGTCGCACAATTCGCGCAGCCGCTGCAGATAGCCCTTCGGCGGCGGCAGCACCGCGGTCGAACCCGGCACCGGCTCGACAATGACGGCTGCGATCGTCTCGGCACCGTGCAGCGCCACCAGCCGCTCGACGTCGTCGGCGAGTTCGGCGCCGTGCTCCGGCTGATCCTTTGCAAACGCGTTGCGGGCGAGATCATAGGTATGGCGGATATGGTCGACACCGGGCAGATGGGTCGCGAAGGCCCGGCGGTTGGCCACCATGCCGCCGACCGACATGCCGCCAAAACCGACGCCGTGATAGCCGCGCTCGCGGCCGATCAGGCGCGTGCGGGTCGGCTGGCCGGCGGCGCGGTGATAGGCGAGCGCGATTTTCAGCGCGGTATCGACCGATTCCGATCCCGAATTGGTGAAGAAGACGCGGTCCAATCCCGTGGGCGCCAGCGCGGCGAGGCGTTCGGCGAAATCGAACGCGATCGGATGGCCCATCTGGAACGACGGCGCGAAGTCCAGCGTCATCAACTGCCGCTCGACCGCTGCAGCAATCTGCTTGCGGCCGTGGCCGGCATTGACGCACCAGAGCCCGGCCGAGCCGTCGATCACCTTCCGCCCATCGACGCTCGTGTAATACATGCCCTCGGCGGAGGCGAACAGCCGCGGCGTCTCCTTGAACTGCCGGTTGGCCGTGAACGGCATCCAGAACGAATCGAGCTTGATGGTGTTCGGAATCTGATGAACGGTCACGGCGTCGCTCCACTGCTGACGCCGCAGCCGAACATGCTCCTAAACGCGCAACAAGCCCTTTTCTGTGCCGCCGCAACCCATTGATCTCATTGGGGCGGACGCGGCATATTTGCGCGATCCGCAACACCTGCAACAGGGATTCTCTCCATGAGCGTCGATATCGGTGGCCGGCTGCGATTCATTCGCGCGCAGCAGAAGCTGTCGCAGCGCGAACTCGCCAAGCGGTCCGGCGTCACCAATTCGACGATCTCGCTGATCGAGTCCAACCAGATGAACCCATCCGTCGGGGCGCTGAAGCGCATCCTCGATGGAATTCCGATGGGACTGGCGGAATTCTTCGCGCTTGAGCCGGAGCGCCGCCGCAAGGTGTTCTACCGCTCCGACGAACTGACCGAGATCGGCAAGACGCCGATCTCCTATCGCCAGGTCGGCGACAATCTGTTCGGCCGCAGCCTGCAGATCCTGAAAGAGCGCTACGAGCCCGGCAGCGATACCGGCCGCGTGCCGCTGGTGCATGACGGGGAGGAAGGCGGCATCGTGGTCTCCGGCAAGCTCGAGGTCACCGTCGATGACGAGCGCCGCATCCTCAATCCCGGCGACGCCTATTATTTCGAAAGCCGCCGCCCGCATCGCTTCCGCTGCATCGGCGGCAAGCCCTGCGAGGTGATCAGCGCCTGCACCCCACCGACATTCTGAGACATTCTGAACCTGGCGGACGCCGCGCGGCGCCTCACAGATTCCGGGTCTGCTTGTCGCCCCAGGCGATGACCGCAGCGATCGTCACGAATATCGCCGTCACGCCAATAACGACCAGGATGGTATCGAGGGTCATGGCTTCTCTCCGTGGCTGATGGAGAAAAGCTAGCGGATTGCCGCCACAGCGCTTTGCGCTCGATCAAATCCGAAAGGATGGTAGGCCTAGGCCATCGCCAGCCGCTGCCGCGAGCGGATCAGCAGCATCAGCATGATGGTGACGTTGAGCGCGTTCCAGGCGAGCCCGTTGGCGAAGGCGGCGGCGTAGGAGCCGGTGGCATCGAAGATCACGCCGGAAATATAGCCGCCCAGCGACATGCCGATCACCGAGGCGAAGATCACGATGCCCACCCGGGTGGCGGCCTCCGCGGCCGGCATCGCCTCGCGGATGATGATGGCGTAGCTCGGCACGATGCCGCCCTGGAACAGGCCGAACATCGCCGAGATGATGTAGAGCGAGGTCAGGCTGTCGAAGAACAAATAGAACAGCAGCGCCGTGCCCTGCGCGACCGAGCCGAGCAGCAGCGTGCGGATGCCGCCGATCCGGTCGGCGAGGAAGCCCGAGCCGATGCGGCTGATGATGCCGAAGCCGAGCATCAGGGACAGCATCTCGGCGCCGCGCGCCACGCCATAGCCAAGGTCGCCGCAATAGGCGACGATATGCACCTGCGGCATCGCCATCGCCACGCAGCAGGCGATCGCGGCCAGTGAGAGGATCGCCGTCAGCGCGTTGGTGGAGAGCCGCACATTGACGCGCGGCGGCGCCGCGTTGAGATGGCTGCGCCGGCTCGCCGCGCCCGTCAGGCGCCGCAGCACCAACAGCGCGACTGTCATCGCGACCGCGGTGAAGATGCCGATCGCGACATGCGTGGCGCGCCAGCCGAACTGCTGCATGCCGAGATTCACCAGCGGCGGCCAGATCGTGCCGCCGATATAGTTGCCGCTGGCGGCGATCGCGACCGCGAGTCCGCGGTAGCGGTCGAACCAGTGCGAGGCTTCCGCCATCAACGGCCCGAAGGTCGCCGATGACGACAGTCCGATCGCGAAATGAAACAGGATGAACGACCAGATCGACGGCGAGTAGCCGGCGCCAATATAGCCGAGCCCGAGGATGCCGATCCCGAGCCCGATCGCGGTGACGATGCCGTAGCGATCGGTGATCTTGCCGGTCAAAACCCCGCCCGAGCCGAAGCCGATCATGACGAGGGTGAATGCGAGCGAGGCGGTCCCTCGCGTGGCGGCGAAATCCCCCTGCACCACCGGCAGCGCCACCACCACGGACCACATGCCGACGCTGCCGAGCGCTCCGATCACCACGGCGACAGCGAGCCGCAGCCACGACTGGCGCGAATCGGGAATGAACTGGTCCGGATTTGGGCTGATCTGAGAAGGAATTTCCACGGCGAGGCCAAACTTCGTCGCGAATTGCCTCCTGGTCAAGCGCTTTGGCGAAATATTGGGCATGCGGAAACCGCCGGGATAGCCAACGAACCGGCATCTAGCGCGTTTAACCGCGATCGGGATCGTCGCTCAGCGCAGAATGATGTTGCCGGCGCCTTGGCGAAGCCGGCGATTGGCGATACTTTGCCGACGATGTTCGTACGCTTGACGAAACCGCAACGGGCCAAGGCAGGGTGGTTGATCGCCCTGCTCTACCTGTTTTGCGTCGTTGCGCCGGGGGCCGCACTTGCGGTGGGCAATCCCGCATGCTGGCTGCCGGCCGAGGTCGGGCTGGCGGCCGCCGACGCGCATGCCAGTGCCGAGCAAGGCTTGCACAAGCATGGCTCGCACGAACATGGCGGCACGCACGCCGCCCATCAGGCCGGCAGCGGCGACTTCAAGCACAAGCATGACGGCAAGACCTCGCCAGGACCGTGTTGCGCCATGCTATGCCTTTCCGCGATGACGGCCGATTTGCCCAGCATCGCGAAGCCCACGCAGCCGATATCGACCTCCGTCTCGGAAATCTACCAGCGCGTGCACGATACGGCGCCCCCTCTGCCCTATCGTCCACCCAACACCTGAGCTGACGTGACGACGTAGGCGCCGCGCGGAATCGCGCGTGCGCCCGTGACTCATGCACAGATCAGGAATCCATTGATGTCTTCGCTATCAGAGGCGAAGTCCGCAGCCGTTGGTACGACGGACGGACGCCATTTCCCGTCGACTCTCGCGGTGGGCACGCTCATCGCCGCCATCGCCGTTACAGCCGCGGGCTGCCAGCCTGCGACAACGCGGCTTGCTACCCCCGACCCGGCCGATCCCGCCGCGCGCGTCGCAAGCGTCAGCTACCGCTCGACGATCGCACCTTATACGAGCCTGCGTCCCGCGACACCGGCGCCCTGGCGCGAGCGCAACGAGGATGTCGCCCCGCGACAACGGCAGGAACCGCAACGATGATTCAGGTTGCCATCCGTGGTCCTGCGATTGGCCTGTTGCTGATGGCCGGGGCCGTCCTTTCCGCCTGCGCCTCTTTCTCGCCCGACAGCGGCATGACGGTCGTCGCCACCGCGACGGAACAGACCATCGGCAAGGATATCGCATTCCTGCGCTCCGCCGATGATGCCGAACGGATCCGCGGCACGATCCGCCGCCTGCTTTCGCGCCCATTGACGACCGATGCCGCAGTGCAGGTCGCCTTGCTCAGCAACAAGGGGCTGCAGGCCGCCTATAACGAGTTGGCGCTCGCCGAGGCCGACCTCGTCGAGCAGAGCCTGCCGCCCAATCCCGTCTTCTCGATCTCGCGGATCAGCGGCAACGGTGCGAGCGAGGTCGAACGCCAGGTGGTCGGCGACATCCTGGCACTGGCTACATTGCCATTCCGCTCCGACATCGCGCGTGAGCGTTTTCGGCAAGCACAATTGCGCGCCGCGCTTGAAACGCTTCGACTCGCCGCCGATGTCCGGCGCGCCTACTTCCGCAGCCTAGCCGCCAACGAGATGGTCGGCCTGCTTACCGATGCAAAATCGACGGCGGAATCAACCGCGCAACTAGCGAGAAGACTCGGCGAGACCGGCGCGCTCAACAAGCTCGATCAGGCGCGCGAGCAGGTATTTTACGCGGAGACCACGGCAGACCTTGCCACCGCACGGCAGGAGGCGGGAAGCGACCGCGAACGGCTTTCGCGCCTGATGGGACTGTGGGACGACGATCTCAACTTCAAGATTCCGGACAAGCTTCCGGCCTTGCCGCGACGTCCACAAACCTTGCCCTCGATCGAAGCCGACGCGGTTACGCACCGCATCGACCTGCAGATCGCGCGCATGGAGCTTATTGCCTTGGCAAAGGCACTCGACCTCACCGAGGCGACGCGATTCGTTACGCTGCTCGACCTCGCCGGCATCGAGAAGCGCACCCGCGACCCGGAAAATCCGCCGTTCCGCGAGCGCGGCTTTGACGTTCAATTCCAGATCCCGGTGTTCGACGGCGGCGAGGTGCGTGTCCGCCAGGCGGCGGAGACCTACAATTTCGCCTTCAATCGGCTGACCGAGAGGGCGGTCAATGTTCGCTCGGAAGCTCGCGATGCCTATCGCACCTACCGCTCGAGCTACGACATCGCCACCCACTATCAGCGTGAGATTTTGCCACTGCGCCAGATCATCACGGAAGAAATGCAGTTGCGCTTCTCCAGCATGCAGGTCGACGTGTTCGCGCTGCTCACCGAGGCCCGCCAGCGCCTCGCCTCGCTCCGCGCTGCGATCGACGCCAAACGGGCATTCTTTCTGGCGCAATCCGACCTGCAGACCGCCATCAACGGCGGCGGATCGGGAATAAGGGAAAGCCCAACCACGACAGCTTCCGCAGCCGCACCGACGGCCGGCGCTCACTGACTGGAGGGAAATGATGTTTTCACGCAGAGGATTCCTGAGCACCGCAGCTCTCGTCGGCGCCGGCGCCGTTGCTGGCCGCGTGCAGGCCGCCGCCATTCCCGAGGCACCGACCATGGACAAAGCGACCTCGCAGCCGCCACTCCATCCAACTTCGGGACCGGACTACCGGCCCGTCGTAACGCTGAACGGTTGGTCGCTTCCCTGGCGCATGAACGGCGAATGGAAGGAATTCCATCTCGTCGCCGAGCCGGTGGTGCGCGAATTCGCCGACGGCATGAAGGCCAATCTCTGGGGCTATAACGGCCAGTCGCCGGGCCCGACCATCGAGGCCGTCGAGGGCGACAAGGTCCGCATCTTCGTCACCAACAGATTGCCGGAGCATACCACCGTGCACTGGCACGGCATGATCCTGCCCTCGGGCATGGACGGCGTCGGCGGGCTATCGCAGCCGCACATCAAACCAGGAAAAACCTTCGTTTACGAGTTCGAGCTGAAGCACAGCGGCACCTTCATGTACCACCCGCATTCCGACGAGATGGTGCAGATGGCGATGGGCATGATGGGCATGATCGTGGTGCACCCGCGCGATCCCGCCTTCCGTCCCGTCGACCGCGACTTCGTCTTCGTCATGAGCACCTATCTCATCGACCCCGGCACCTACCTGCCGAAGGTCAACGAGATGACCGACTTCAACATGTGGACCTGGAACAGCCGCGTCTTCCCCGGTATCGATCCGCTGCCGGTGCGACTTGGCGACAAGGTGCGGGTGCGGATCGGCAATCTCTCGATGACCAATCACCCGATCCATCTGCACGGCCACAAGTTTTACGTGACCTCCACCGATGGTGGATGGATTCCGGAGAGCGCGCAATATCCGGAGACGACCACCGATGTACCCGTCGGGGCGGTGCGCGTGTTCGATGTGCTCGCCGACAATCCCGGCGACTGGGCGTTCCATTGCCACAAGTCGCACCACACCATGAACGCGATGGGCCACGACATGCGCAACTTCATCGGCGTGTCGCGCAAGGATCTCGCGAAGGCCGTCGGCAGGCTCGCGCCAGATGCGATGGTGATGGGCTCGACCGGCATGGCGATGGGCAACATGGAGATGCCCGCGCCGGACAACACGCTCCCGATGATGACCGGCAACGGCCCGTTCGGCCCGCTGGAAATGGGGGGCATGTTCACGGTGATGAAGATCCGCGAGGGGCTCGCGCGCGACGATTATCGCGATCCCGGTCCCTACCAGCATCCGCCCGGCACCGTCGCCTATGAGGTGGAGATGCCCGACGCCGCGCCCGCACGGCAGACATCGCCGGCGACGGCAGCGCCGACTGGCCACCGCGGCGGCAACAAACCGATGAAGGGAACGAAGATGTGACTATGGATCGGCGCCTCACCAACAAGAGACTCTCGAAGGGAATTCCAATGAAGATCACTACGACCGGCCTCACGATGATCGCGCTTGCAATCGCCTCTGCATCGGCAGTTGCGCACGAACAGCACGGCCACTCATCCTATGCAGCCGGCGAACCTGGCAATCCGAACAAGCCGTCGCGCACGATCGAGGTCGAGATGAGCGAGATGGCGTTCAAGCCGGCCAACATCGAGGTCAAGCGCGGCGAGCAGGTCCGTTTCGTGATCCGCAACGTCGGCAAGGAGGATCACGAATTCCTCCTCGCCACCACGACGGAGAATTTGAAGCACGCCGAGGTGATGAAGAAGCACCCGCACATGGAGCACGATGATCCCAACGGCGTCCGCCTCGCACCGAAGAAGTCGGCCGAGATCGTCTGGAAATTCACTCACGCCGGCAGCTTCGAATATGCCTGCCTGATCCCCGATCACCGCGACTACGGCATGGTCGGCCGCATCACCGTGAAATGAGCAACGAGAGGAGAACAACAATGAACGGGATCATCCGCATGGCCGCAGCGGCGGCATTCGCGACCAGCCTGCTGACGCAGGCTGCCTCCGCGCAGAGCGGTGCAATCAACGGCGAGGTCAAGAAGATAGACGAGGGCGCCGGCAAGATCACCCTCAAGCACGGCCCGGCCAAAAGCCTTGGCATGGATGAACCAATGACCATGGTCTACCGCGTCAAGGACGCCGCCATGCTGAAGCAGGTGAAAATTGGCGAGAAGGTGCAGTTCGAGGCCGAAGAAGCCGCATCAGGCTATACGGTGACGAAGTTGCAGAAAGTGAAATGAACGTAACAGGCCGGAAGCGGCGCCGCAATTTTTGAAGGACGGGACCTTCCAGCGACAGGCCACTTGTGAGAAACTAGGCTTATGGATATCCGCCAACTGCTCAAGCTCCTGGTCGCGCTGCTGGTGACGGCAAGCCTGACCCTGGCGCCGCTCGCCACCCCGGCAGCGGCGGAGCATATGCTGTCGTCCGCTGGCATGCAGATGGCAGACGATCAGGACATGGCGGACATGCCCTGCTGCCCGGACAAAGAGAAGAGTGCGGCTTGCCAGGATTGTCCGCTGGTTGCGATCTGCATGATGCAGGTCATGCTGGCCGGCCCATCGACCAGCATGGTGGACGTGATCCGACGGCCGGGCGAACAGCTCCGTCCGCTCAACGACATCATCGCAGACGGGCTGGCGCGCCCACCTCCCGACCACCCCCCTCGAACTTTGGCCTGACCGGCGTCACGGCGCCGAGCGCTGCCGCGTGGCTTGAGACGCCGCGCGGATGACACGTGCTGCGCGAGCAGCAGACCAAAGCAATCGAGGAATGGAAAAATGAAATCGTTCAACACCAAGCGCGCCGTCTCGGCAGCGCTCATCGGCATGGCCATGCTGGGCACGGCCGGCACCGCGCGGGCCGAGATCAAGGACTACGAATTCCAACTGGTCGATCAGACCGTCCAGGCGGGAGCGGACAAGATCATCACGGTTCGGCTGGTCAACAAGAAGACCGGCAAGCCGG
Organism: Bradyrhizobium sp. LeoB3; assembly: GCF_055456055.1. NCBI lineage: Bacteria > Pseudomonadati > Pseudomonadota > Alphaproteobacteria > Hyphomicrobiales > Nitrobacteraceae > Bradyrhizobium > Bradyrhizobium sp. LeoB3. The sequence continues at coordinate 567,225 of NZ_JBVBEF010000001.1, read as the reverse complement.
TGCCGGATGCCGTGATCTTCGCCACACGGCTGGATATGGCGCCTGACGGCATGCAGGAGATGGCGACCAAGGTCACCGCCGTGCCCGGCGGGGAACCGGGACTGTACAAGTTCAAGGCCACCCTGGGCATGGCCGGCCGCTGGCAGCTTTCGCTCGGCGCCAAGGTGCAGGGCGAAACCGGCGCGGTCGAAAACAAGCTCGTCGTCACGGCGCAGAAATGACCCGCGCCATCGTGATCGGCGCCGCCGCTGCGACCTTCGCAGCGGCGGGTCTCGCCATTTTCGCCGGCGGACTTCCGTCGAAGCTCGCGCCTTACACCGTCTCGCACGCGGCCGCCGCCGAAAGCGGCGCGCCTGCGAACGCCCGCAAGATCAAGTACTACCGCAACCCGATGGGGCTGCCGGATACCTCGCCGACGCCGAAGAAGGACTCGATGGGGATGGACTACATCCCCGTCTACGACGGCGAGGAGACCGACGACGGCTCGATCAGGCTGTCGCCGGGCCGGATCCAGCGCACCGGCGTCAAGTCCGAGCCGGTGATGCTCCATATCGTCAGCACGTTGGTGCGTGCGCCCGGCACGATCCAGCTCGACGAGCGCCGCGTCTCCGTCATCGCCATGCGCGCAGAAAGCTATGTGCAGAAGGTCGCCAATGTGACCACCGGCAGCCGGGTGACAAAAGGCCAGCCGCTGATGGAGATCTATAGCCCCGCGGTCTCATCGGCCGCCGCCGAATATCTCGCCACCATCACCTCGAAGACTACGGCGACGATCGAAAGCTATGGCCGCGGCTCGCGGCAGCGGCTGATGAATCTCGACGTGCCGGAAGCCGCCATCGCGACGATGGAAAAGACCAAGGCCGTCCCGATCGTGATCGGATGGTCGGCGCCGCGCGACGGCATCGTGCTGGAGCGCAATGCGATCGAGGGCATGCGTGCGCAGCCCGGCGACGTGCTGTTTCGTGTTGCCGACACCTCGCTGGTCTGGGCCGTGGTCGACGTGGCGGAACGCGATGTCGGCGGCGTCGCGGTCGGCCAGCCCGTCACCGTGCGTGCCCGCAGCTTTCCGGGCCGCGCTTTCGCCGGCAAGGTCAGCGTGATCTATCCGCAGGTCAACCGGGAGACGCGCACCGTCCGCCTCCGGATCGAACTCGACAATGCCGACCTCGCGCTGCTTCCCGACATGTATGTCGATGCTGAGATCGAAGTCGGCAGCCAGAACCCCGTGATCGCCGTACCCGACAGCTCCGTGCTCGATACCGGCAGCCGGCAGACGGTCATCATCGACAAGGGCGGCGGCCGGTTCGAGCCGCGCGAGGTCAAGGTCGGACATCGCGGCGGCGGCTATGTCGAGATCACGGAGGGTGTCAGCGAAGACGACATCGTCGTGACCTCGGCCAATTTCCTGATCGACGCCGAGAGCAATCTCAAGGCGGCACTGAAGGGCTTTTCCGATGCACGCAGCGTGCAGGAAACATCCTCGACCAGCGGCATGGGAGGACAGCCATGATCGCCCGCGTCATCGCCTGGTCGGCACGCAACCTGCTGCTGGTGCTGTTCGGTACCGGCTTCGCCGCGGCGGCCGGGCTCTATGCGCTCCTTCATCTGCCGCTCGATGCGATCCCAGATCTGTCCGACACACAGGTGATCGTCTATACCGAATATCCGGGCCAGGCGCCGCAGGTGATCGAGGACCAGGTCACCTATCCCTTGACATCAGCCATGCTGACGGTGCCGAAGTCGAAGGTCGTGCGCGGCTTCTCGTTCTTCGGCGTCTCCTTCGTCTATGTGATCTTCGAAGACGGCACCGACATCTATTGGGCGCGCTCGCGCGTGCTCGAATTCCTCAATGGCGCATCCTCGCGCCTGCCGGCCGGCGTGACGCCGACGATCGGGCCCGACGCGACGGGCGTCGGCTGGGTCTACCAATACGCCGTGATCTCGAAAGAGCTGAACCTCGCCGACACCCGCACGATCCAGGACTGGAATCTGAAATTCGCGCTCGCCAAGGCCGAGGGCGTCGCGGAGGTCGCCAGCATCGGCGGCTTCGTGAAGCAGTACAACGTGATCCTCGATCCGCAGCGGATGCGCGACCGCGGCATCACCATGCAAAGGATGCGCGAGGCGATCCGCGCCAGCAACGCCGATGTCGGCGGCCGCACCGTCGAATTGTCCGAATTCGAATACGTCATCCGCGGCAAGGGCTACATCAAGGATGTCAACGACCTCGGCAACATCGTGCTCAAGGCCGCCAACGGCACGCCAGTGCTGCTGCGCGATGTCGCCCGCGTCGAGCTCGGCCCCGACGAACGGCGCGGCATCGCCGAGCTCAATGGCGAAGGCGAGGTCGCCAGCGGCATCGTGCTGCAGCGCTTCGGCGTCAATGCGCTCGACGTCATCGAGAACGTCAAGAAGCGTTTCCAGGAGATCGCAACCAGCCTGCCGAAATCGGTCGAGATCGTGCCGGTCTACGACCGCTCGAACCTGATCAACGCCGCCATCGATACCTTGAAGCATACGCTGCTGGAGGAGAGCGTCGTCGTCGCCGTCGTCTGCATCGTGTTCCTGCTCCATGTCCGCAGCGCGCTGGTCGCGATCCTGATGCTGCCGGTCGGCGTGCTGATGGCATTCGGCGCGATGAAGCTGCTCGGCATCGGCTCCAACATCATGAGCCTCGGCGGCATCGCCATTGCAATCGGCGCCATGGTGGACGCCGCCATCGTCATGATCGAGAACGCCCACAAGCATCTCGAGCGGGCCAGGCCCGGCCAGTCCCGCGTCTCGATCCTGATCGACGCCGCCGCCGAAGTCGGGCCGGCGCTGTTCTTCAGCCTGTTGATCATCACCGTTTCCTTCATGCCGATCTTCACATTGGAATCGCAGGAGGGCCGACTGTTCAGCCCGCTCGCCTTCACCAAGACTTTCGCGATGGCGGCCGCCGCGCTGCTGTCGGTGACGCTGGTGCCGGCGCTGATGGTGATCTTCGTCCGCGGCAAGATCGTTCCGGAGCACAAGAATCCGATCAACCGCTTCCTGATCTGGACCTATCGACCCATCATCAAGGGCGTATTGCGTGCCAAGACGCTGGTCGTGCTGCTCGCGCTCGTCGTCCTCGCCGTGACGGTCTGGCCGGCGCGACAGCTCGGCACGGAATTTATGCCGAACCTGAATGAAGGCACCCTGCTCTACATGCCGACCACGCTGCCCGGCATCTCCGTGACAAAAGCCGCCGAGCTGATGCAGATGCAGGATCGCATCATCCGCTCGTTCCCCGAAGTTGCCTCGGTCTACGGCAAGGCCGGACGGGCGGCGACCGCGACCGATCCGGCGCCGACCGAGATGTTCGAGACCATCGTCAACCTCAAACCCAAGGAGCAATGGCGGGCGGGAGTCACCGTAGACAGCCTGATCGCGGAGATGGACAAGGCGCTGCAGTTCCCAGGTGTCTCCAACGCCTGGACCATGCCGATCAAGGCGCGCATCGACATGCTTTCGACCGGCATCCGCACGCCGATCGGCGTGAAAGTCGTTGGTACCGACCTGGTCGAGATCGATCGTCTCGCCAAGCAGATCGAGCAGGTTCTGAAGGCAGTCCCGGGAACATCATCGGCTTACGCCGAGCGCGGCATCGGCGGCTATTATCTCGAGATCACGCCGGACCGCACGGCGCTGGCGCGCTACGGCATGTCGGTCCAGGACGTACAGGATACGATCGCAACCGCGCTCGGCGGACAGACGGTGACGACGACCGTTGAGGGCCGGCAGCGCTTCACCGTCAATATGCGCTATCCGCGCGACCTCCGTGACAATCCGAAGGCGATCGGAAGCGACATCCTGGTGCCGATGCCGGCGGGAGGCGCGGTGCCGCTCGGCGAGGTCGCGACCATCCAGCCGGCGCGCGGTCCGACCTCGATCCGCACCGAGAACGGACAGCTTGCGACCTACATCTATGTCGACATCCGCGACCGCGACCTCGGCGGCTACGTCACTGAGGCGCAGCAAGCGGTGCAGGCAAGCATCCAGTTTCCGCCCGGCTATTATGTGATCTGGAGCGGCCAGTACGAATATCTCGAACGCGCGATGGCCCGCCTGAAGATCGTCGTGCCGGCAACGCTCCTGATCATCTTCCTCCTGCTCTACCTCAATTTCCGCTCGGTCACCGAGACGGGCATTGTCATGCTGTCGCTGCCTTTCGCGCTGGTCGGCGGCCTCTGGCTGATGTGGTGGCTCGGCTTCAACCTTTCGGTTGCCGTCGCGGTCGGCTTCATTGCGCTCGCGGGCGTTGCCGCCGAGACCGGCGTCGTGATGCTGATCTATCTCAACCAGGCGCTGGCCGAGATCAGGGAGCGTCGCGCCGTCGAGGGACGCGCGTTGACTAGAGCCGACCTGCGCGATGCCATCATGGAAGGCGCGGTCGAGCGCGTGCGGCCGAAGATGATGACGGTGGTTGCGATCATGGCCGGACTGCTGCCGATCATGTGGAGCACCGGCACGGGCTCGGAGATCATGCAGCGGATCGCGGTGCCCATGATCGGTGGCATGGTCTCCTCGACACTGCTGACGCTGATCGTGATCCCCGCGATCTTCGGCATCGTCAAAGGCTTCGGCCTGCCTTCCGACGATCAGGACCAATCACTGCCGCCGGCCGCAGCACCGGCAACGGCGAGCAAGGCGCGCGTTCCGGAGCCGGCCGAATGATGCGAGCCGAAGCGCGCGCCTGACCTCATCTTGCCAGCGGCTTCCCCGCCGTCTCGGGCGCCATCGCGATGAAGGGCAGGCCGACCACGTAGATCAGCGACAGCAGCGAAATCGCGAGCGGATAGCTCCCGGTCTTTGCGGCGAGCGCGCCGATCAGGGTCGGGCCGGCCGCGCCCAATACGCGTCCCATGCTGAAGGCGAAGCCGGAGCCGGATCCCCGCAAGGCGGTCGGAAACATCTCCGGCAGCCAGATCGTGAACAGGCCGAACACGCCGTTGGTGAAGAAGCCGAGCACGGGAAGCAGGACCAGGAACAGGGCGAGGTTGTCGAGGCGCGCGATGGCGATCTCGTAGCTCACCACCACCGAGAACAGCGAGCCCATGAAGAACAGCACCGCCGTCCGGCGGCGGCTCGCGAGATAGCCGGTGATCCAGGGCATCAGCAGGCAACCGGCCAGCGTGCCGACATTGGTGATGAGACCCGCCACCGCGCCCATCTGCTGCGCATAGGCTGGCGTCGCGCCCGCCGCGGTGAGCTTGGTGATGATGACCGTCGGCGCCCAGAAGTTGGATGACCATAGGCCGAAGATGATGCAGGCCATCATCAGCGCTGCCGCCCATGTGGTGCGCGCTTGCGCGCCCGAGAACAGCGCCGCAAGCGGGGTCTTCGTCTTGGATGCGCGGCTGTGCGCCGGCTCAGGAATATTTCTGCGCAAGTACGCGATCAAGAGCGCCGGCAAGATGCCGAGCATGAACATGCCGCGCCAGCCGAGCAGGCTTCCCCCGATCAGCGTGACGGCTGCGGCGAGAAACAGTCCGGTCGGCGTTGCCGTGTGCAGCCAGCCGGCGAGCCGCACCCTTGTGTGTTCGGGCACGGATTCCTGCAGCAGCGGCGTGCCCGCCGCCCATTCGCCGCCGACACCGAAACCGGCCATGAAGCGAAACAGGGCGAACATGACGACGCCGGTCGCAAGGCCGCACAGTGCCGTGAACAACGAATAGACCAGCACCGTCCAGCACATGATCCGGACCCGGCCATAGCGGTCAGCCGCCCAGCCCCACACCATCGAGCAAGCCCAGCCGAGCATGAAGATCGAGAACAGCAGGCCGCCATAAATGCCGATATTGGCGTGATTCGCCTCGATCCCGCTCGCCGGCAACAATTCCGAGAGCGCGCCGACCAGGATGTAGCTGTACATGGAGGAGTCGAAGCCGTCGAGCATCCATCCGAACCAGGTCGCCCAGAACACTTTCCTGGGCGATACCGCCCCACCCTCCGCGACCTCCGACGCGATCGTCTCAACGGTACTCTCGGTCATGTTTCCTCCACGTTTCTTTTTCGGGCGGACTATGACCGCGTTTGTACGATGCGACATCTCCGGCAAATGGGACGGAGGCATCTTGTGGGAGAATGGCAGCGGGCTGCGACGCCGTGTGCAAGCGAGCGCGATTTTTTCGAGGGGACCGGGACGCAATAAAGCAATATACAGGCCGTGAACAAAGTCGGCGCCGGGTTCGTTGTATCGACAGCGGCGCAGCAAAGGTGAAAGCGAGACGGCCGTGCGAAGGATTGAAGACCAGGGTTTCCTGCTGCTGCTGTTCGTCGTCACCCTGGCGTTCGCCTGGATCCTGCAGCCGTTCTATGGCGCGGTGCTCTGGGCCATCGTCGTGGCCGTCATCTTTGCGCCGGCCAACCGGAGGATATTGAGATCGGTGGGCGGAAGGGAGACCCTCGCCGCCTCGATCACGGTCCTGCTTATCATCGCGATGGTGCTGCTGCCACTCGCGATCATCGCGACCTCCCTGGCTCGGGAAGCTGCCGGTCTTTACGCAAAGATCCAGTCCGGGGAGTACAACTTCTCCGCCTATGTCCAGCGGGTTTTCGATGCGCTGCCTGCGTGGGCGACCGGCTGGCTGGATCGCTTCAACCTGGGCGATCTTTCGGCCCTGCGCGAAACGTTGACGTCCGGCCTCATGAAGGGCGGACAGGTCCTGGCGCCTCAGGCGCTCAGCATCGGGATGAACACATTCGACTTCGTCATCAGCCTGGGCATCATGCTGTATCTTCTGTTTTTCCTGTTGCGCGACGGCAAGGCAGTGGCTGATAGGATCAGGGAGGCCGTTCCACTCGAGGCCGATCGGAAGTCCGCGCTGTTCACGCGCTTCGCCGATGTCGTCCGCGCCACCGTCAAGGGTGGCGTGCTGGTCGCGATGGCCCAGGGCGCGCTCGGCGGACTGGCGTTCTGGTTCTTGGGCGTTCACGCGCCGATCTTGTGGGCCGTGCTGATGGCCTTCCTGTCGCTATTGCCGGCGATCGGCGCCGGACTGGTCTGGATCCCTGTTGCCATCTATTTCCTGGCCACCGGCGCCATATGGCAGGGCCTCGGTCTTATTGCCTATGGCGTGCTCGTCATCGGCCTGGTCGACAATCTGCTGCGTCCCTTCCTGGTCGGCAAGGGCACCAAGCTGCCCGATTACGTCGTGCTGATCTCCACGCTGGGCGGGATCGAAGTCTTCGGTCTGAACGGCTTCGTCATCGGCCCGTTGATCGCCGCCATCTTCATGGTGAGCTGGGAAATCTTCGCCACATCGAGGCGGACGACGGAGCCGTAGGCGGATTAGCTTTTCGCCGGAGCTCGAAGAGCGGAGGCGTCCGCGGCTCACACTGTGCCCATCTTGCGCGATGCCAGTTGTTGTGCCCTCTCCCCTTGTGGGAGAGGGCTACTCCGGCGCCAACCAGGAACTCGCTTGGGTGAGGGGTTCTCCCCACACGCACCGTCGCTCGCGAAGACAACCCCTCATCCGTCGCGCATTGCATGCGCGCCACCTTCTCCCACAAGGGGAGAAGGTAAGTGCCCTACCTTGTCTCGCTACTCCGCGGCCACAGCGATAGGCACTCTCCCCTCGTCACTCAGCCCGGCAAACCGGCGCAAGGCTTCGGCCATCCGCACACGTCCGCTGACGCCGGTGATGATCACATCGACCATGGTGAAGGAACAGTGGAAGTGACCTCGCGCGTTGAGCTGCTCGACCGGCACGCCGGCAGCGGCGAGCGCTTCGGCATACGCCATGCCCTCGTCACGCAGCGGATCGAACTCGCAGGTCACCACGAAGGCCGGAGGCAAGCCCTCCAGCTTGCCGCGTAGCGGCGAGGCGCGCGGATCGGTGCGGTCGCCGGGCGAGCAGTAGAGATCCCAGAACCAATACATCAGCGAACGCGTCACGAAATAGTCCGTCGCATTCTCGGCATACGACGGCCTTTCGAACGTGCAGTCGGTGACCGGGGTCAGCAGGAGCTGGCCCGCAATCTCGGGGCCGCCGCGATCGCGCGCCAATTGGCAGGTCACCGCCGCGATGTTGGCACCGGCACTCCAGCCGGCGACCAGCACCGGTCCTGTCGCACCGCCGAGCTCGGCCGCATGCTCAGCAATCCAGCGCGTCGCGGCAAAGCCGTCCTCCGCTGCCGTTGGGAAGCGATGCCAGGGCGCATGCCGATAGCCGACGCTGACGAAGATCATTCCGCTGCGCCGGCACATGTCGCGGCAGAACGGTTCGTCCGATTGCTCGTCGCCGAGCACCCAGCCGCCGCCGTGGAAATAGACCACGATCGGATGCGGTCCCGGCGTCGCCGGCCGATAGAGCCGATAAGGCAGCGGACCGTCATTGCCGGGAAGCGTGCCGTCGACGATCTCGCCGACCGGACGGCCCGCGGGACGGCCCTTGTTGAACTCGTCGAGGAAGTCGCGCGCGCCCTGGGCGCCGAGGGACTCGATCGGCGGCAACTTCATGTCCGCCAGCATGTTCAGCACCAGCCGCACATCCGGCTGCAGCCGAACGACCTCGCCGTCATTGCATTGCTCGGCAACGTTCGGACCCGCGAGCCTGAAGCCGAGCATGCCGCGGCTGACGATCTCGTTGCAGATGCTGCGATACGGGCCGACGCCGCCGGTATAGGGCATCACGCCGCGCGCCTTGCCCGGAACGTTCGCGCCCGTGTACCAGGTGTTGGCGAGCCGGTGCAGCGTGACCGTCGCGCAGTCGGCCATGTGCCGCGCCCAGCCGGCCTGCGCCGTCTCGGTGGCTTCCATCGTGGTGAAGCCCGCTTCGCGCAATGCGGTCAATCGATCGACCACCCAGTCGATGTGCTGCTCGATCGACACCGCCATGTTCGACAGCACCGACGGGCTGCCCGGCCCCGTGATCATGAACAAATTGGGAAATCCGGCAACGGTGAGCCCGAGATAGGTCTGCGGTCCCTGAGCCCAGACGTCGGACAGCGATTTTCCATCACGCCCCGTGATCGGATGCACAGCCTTGATGGCGCCGGTCATGGCATCGAAGCCGGTGGCGAACACGATCACATCGAGATCGAAGCTGCGCTTGTCGGTCGTGATGCCGGTCGCGGTGATCTCCTTGATCGGCTCCTGCCTCAAATTCACTAGCGTGACGTTGGGACGGTTATAGGTGGCGTAATAGTTGGTATCGAGGCAGGGACGCTTGGCGCCGAACGGATGATCGTGCGGAGTGAGCGCCTCGGCCGTATCAGGATCCTTCACGGCCGCACGGATCTTCTCGTGAATCAGTTCGCTGACCAGCGCGTTCCCATCGACGTCCACGCCCTGGTCGGCCCAGAGTTGCGTAAGTACGTGAACGAGATCGCCGGCGGCCCATGCCTTTTCGAAGCGCTCGCGCCGCTCGGCATCGCTCAACTGCCAGCTGACGACAGTTTGCTGCGGATATGGCACGCCCGTGAGCGACCAGCGCGCCTGCTCGCGGTAGCCGGCGCGATCGCCCTCCAGCATGGAAAGCCGATCAGCCGGCCGAGGGCCGTTGTGCGCGGGCAGTGCGAAATTCGGCGTGCGCTGGAAAACCGTGAGATGCGCCGCCTGCTCCGCGATCAACGGGATCGACTGGATCCCCGACGATCCCGTGCCGATGACGGCGACGCGCTTGCCGGCAAGATCGACGCCGTCATGCGGCCAGCGGCTGGTGAAATAGACGTCGCCCTTGAACTCCTTGACGCCATCGATCTCCGGCGGCTTGGGCGCGGAGAGACAGCCCGTGGCCATGATGTAGTAGCGGCAGGAGACCGCCGCGCCAATGTCGGTCGTGAGCAGCCAGCGTTCCGCCGCTTCATCCCACATCGCCGCGGTGACTTTCGTGCCAAAGCGGATATGGCGCCTGAGATCATAACGATCAGCGACGAAGCCGAGATAGCGGAGGATTTCAGGCTGAGTCGCATATTTCTCCGACCATTGCCACGCGCGCTCCAGCTCCGGATCGAATGTGTAGCTGTAGTCGATGGTCTGAATGTCGCAGCGTGCGCCGGGATAGCGGTTCCAGTACCAGGTGCCGCCGACGTCGCCCGCCTCCTCCAGTGCCACCGTCGTGAAGCCGGCCTTGGCCAACCGGTGTAAGAGATAGAGGCCCGCAAAGCCGGCCCCTACCACTGCGACGTCGACCTGTTGCGCCGTGCCGTTTGTCGCCTCAGAAGCACGTGCTGCAACCATTGCGTCTGGCATGCCATCCTCCCGTGCATTTGATTTTTCGTGAGGCTACATCTGCTTCCCTCGGCTTGTCATCGGACAATTCAATCTTTGGTTGGTGCGCTGCAGCTACTCTTTGTTCTTGTTGGGAAACAGTCGAGCGCGATGACAGACCCTCATGGTGAGGAGCGCGTCTTCGCGCGTCTCCGGACGATGCTTCGCACCGCCTTGAGAACCATGAGGCCCCGATCTCGCCCGGAATTCATCCCTCGAGACGGCCGCAGTGCGGCCTCCTCGGGCTGAGGTAGAAGCCGTGGCCCAGATTGGACTTAACGTTGGTGAACCGGCGCCGTCAGCGAGCCCGGCGCAGCATTGGAAACAGCGGCGGCGATGCCCCTACCTGGATCGTGCCGAGGACCTCGAAGCCGTGTCGCTGATACAGCGGGATGTTGGCCGGGTTGGTGGATTCGAGATAGGCCGCGACATGATCCCGATCGAACAGCCGAACGGCGTCCCCCAGCAATGCCCCACCACGGCCTTTGCGTCGATGCGCCGGATCGACGCCGATCAGCGGCAGATACCAATGAGCTTCCTTGGGATGATAGGCCGCCATCCCTTCGAAAACCGCAGCCATCTCGGACTCTCGCCCGGCCGGCATGGTCGCCGCGAGCGCCGCCTCGTCGGGTTCGATGCCCGGCGGCAGCCACAGTGCCGCGCCTGCATAATCGTCGACGCAGCGCGCCGTGTCCTGCTCAAAGGCGCGGCCGCCGAATGCGCGCACCAGGGCGGGGAAAGATGCGAGATACTGATCCGGATCCGGATAGGCCCAACGCGTCACCGGATCGGCGCTGAAGGCAAGCACCAAAACGGAAATGGCCCGCTCGATATCAGCGGGCGCAACAGCAGTTACGACGGGACCAGAAACTGCGTTCACGGCACTCATCACATGATCTCCATCCCGGCCCTATTGCCAGGTCCAGGACCAAGATCGAACCACAAATCTGAGGCGTCAATCAGGAGGCGCGGTCAACAAGATGTGCGCTAGCTCGTCGCGAAATGCGTGTCGGCGACGCGGAAAGCCGCCTCGCCGATTGCCTCGCCAAGGATTCAGAAACTAACCGTCAGCCGGCCGTTGATCGAGCGCCCCGGCCCTTTGACATTGTAGCCATAGGCTGCCGACGATCCCATCATCGAGACCACCTTGTAGTCGACCAGATCGGCGCCGCCGAGCGGCAGGAAGTAGTTCTGATCCAACAAATTGTCGATACCGAGATCGATCCGGACGTGCTGCCACTGGTAGCCGGTGCGCAGATTGACCAGCGCGTAGGAAGGCGTCGTCAGTTCGTTGTGAACCTGGCTGACCTGGTCCTTGGAGCCGACGAGCTGCAGTTCGATGCCGTTGGTCCAGCCGCCAATTGCGTGCTCGAACGCAAGCTTCGCGTTGATCGGCATCACGTGGTAGAGGTCGACGCCGTCCTGCCGCTGGCCGCGCACATAGCCGAGCGTTCCGCGCAGCTCGCCCCGGCCGTAGCTCGCATTGTCCCACAAAGCGAGCCGGCCTTCGAGGTTCACGCCATACAATGTCGCGTCGTGGTTGGCGAAACACAGATAGACGAAGCCAGTGGTGGCGGTGAGGTTGTCCGGATTGTTGGCAAGGCAACTGCCGGTCGCGCAGCGATCGACGTCGATATAGTCCTGGACGTAGCTCGCATAGGGAGTGACGCTGAAGCTCCAGACCTTGTGCGCCGGATCGTGCCAACCTGCGGTGAAGCTGACCGTGTGCGCCTTTTCCGGCTCCAGGTCGAGATTGCCGACATAGCCGTTGCCGTCGCCGAACCACCCGATCATGTTCATGGCCATGGCGTTGGTCGACCAGGCATAGCGTTCGTAGAGATTCGGCGAACGCGTCTTGCGCGCAAAGCCGAGTTCGTAATGGCTGGACTGATCAGGCTCGTAGCGCACCAGAGCGGAGCCGTCGAAATGAACGTCGGTCCGGGCCCGATCCTGGGCGTTGAAGGCGGCGGCATCCGCGCCATACATCATCGCATTGTAGCCATGGACGTCGCCGGTGTTCATCCACACCACGTCGTTGCGCAAGCCGACGATGGTGGTCCAGTTGCGGTCCCAGTGCCGTTCCCATTCGGCGAAGGTGCCGACGCGGTCGCGCTGGCCGCCATTGAGATTGATGAAGCTGTTCGGCCCCATCATCATCGAGCCCGCAACCGGATCCCACCAGTCGTCAATCCGGTTGAGCGTCAGCTCGTTGCCGACCCGCAGCAGGTCGATGTTGGACGCCGCGAACGTGGCTTTGGCGGCGTATCCGCCATCGATCCCGTCGGTGTCCATCGGCATGTTGCCGGTCTTGTCAGGCGCAATGAAACCCATCGTGTGCCGGATCTGATGGACGAACGCGCTGGCCTCTAACTTGCCCCAGTCGAAGTCACCTTCGTAACGGCCGTTCGCGTACAGGCCGCGGTTGTAGACCATGTCCATGTATTGGTTGACGTAGCCTTGATAGGGGATGAACTGGCCGCCGACCTGGAACGTGAACAGGTTGCCGACGGTGCGCTTGGAAATGCTGAGCGCGTGGTTCTGGGTCTCGTAGAGCGTCGATTTGATCGTGCTGCCGTCGCCGGCCGTGTAGTTGCCGGAGCGGACCCAGCCGCCGGTGTAGGTGACGCTGTGTCACGATTGGCAAGCGTTGCGGTGGCATCGACGCCGTAGGCATTGCCGTTGCTGCGGAAGAAGCCTGAGACGGTTGCGGTCGATAGCCACCCGGACGGATCGTTCGCGAACACAGGAGGCGCGGTGGTGACGTCGATGCGCGCCCCGATGTAGTCGCCGCCGGTGCTGACCGGCGCGATGCCGAGATAGGCCCGCATCTTCGCGATCATGGTGGTATTGACGAAAGACAGCGGCGGATTCATTTCGTTCGGACATGCGGGGCTGATCAACATGCTGTTGATCGCGACCTGGACCCGGTCGGCGCCGAACCCGTTGATCGCGGGCAGGCTCGATACGCCGCCGGCGCCCCACACTGCGCCTCCCGGCAATTCCGTGACGAGCGAAGCTGAATCGCTGGTCGATAGACCCCGATCGAACGCGGTCCGCGCCGTCACGGTCGCGTTGCCCGCAGGCTGCACCGGATACTCGGCCGGGCGCTGGGGTGCCTCCGCGAGATGGCCCGCCGCGGGACTCGTCGGACGACGCGCGTTCGATCGTTGATGCACGGAATGTCGTCGATGCGGTGCGGCAACGTCGACCGGGGGAAGCGTATGGGCCGACTGTGCCGCGACGCTCGTCACGGCCGGCGGCGCCAGCGTGATGATGGCGGTCAGCGCCGATGAGATGAGGACGCTGGACAGGTAGAGAGTGGATCGGCCAAGGCCGGACGAAGGCTTGCTCATGATGAAAAGGACTCGGGTGTGGCGCGGCATCGCCGCGCATAGGGGTGACGCCCCCGCCCGGCGATCGGGCCGGACAGGCAAACGAAATCGGGACATGCCTTCGCGCGCCGTCGAGGACAGCGATCGAGCGATGCATGTTGGTTGAAGGAAAAGGCGTCGCGCTTCGATGAATTGTCGAAGCGGTGGCGCCGGCTCGCCTTACGACATGGAAGGCGGTGCGCGCGCCTGCGTGTTGGAGCCTGCGCGGGAGGCTACATCGGTCTGTCTGCGCGCGTGCCAGACCATCCGGACCGGTTGCCGATATGGCGTCGCGAACACGATGGCCTGCGGCGCATCAAATGATGCATTTGCCTGGGCCGCGCAGCAAATCAGACAGGCGATGCCATGCGCGCGCTGGCTGGCATCTCGATTGGCGTTTGCTGCCGACGCGACTGAATCGCTGTGACAGATTTCAGCGAAGCCGACCGGATCGGAAATGGCGATGGCCGCGGCCCAGCAGGTGGCGATCGGCGCCAGAACCTGAACCGCCAGCGCGATCAGAACGATCGGAAGAAATCTTTGCAACCGCTGCCGCATCAGCCCCACCCCATCAAGTTCCTAACACCCGGGGGTTTCAGAGTCGAGATAGGGCATTTCGGCCACCGCATTTCCTCGTCGCGAATCTACGTGTCGCAGATCGGCAGGGAGGTATCTTTGATCTAGCTCACACTCCCGACAATTGAGAGTATTGCCGACACCGCATGGCGAGCCGGTTCGCTGCATCAGGCCACCACCAAATTGGCCGCGGGAGCGTCGAGTGGCGCGGAACCGGTCGGAACTGTCAGATCAAGGATTCGTCAGGACTACCGACGCATCGCGGCATCGATTGACATGGCCGGCCGCAAGGAGTTTATTTTGTCTTCCGGGGATTAAGCGATCTCCCCGCGAGGCGACATGCCCAAGCATCGCGTCCTTAACTTATGAGGGACGCAGCATGTCTTCATACACATCCATTTCCCCTGACAAGCTTTCACGACTGATCGGCACCGCAAGTGCGCCTGTTCTGATCGATGTCCGCCTCGATGAGGACTTCGCGGCGGACCCGCGCCTGATCCCGGGCGCGACGCGCCGCTCGCATCTCGCCATCAACGACTGGGCACGAGAGCTGGCCGGACGGTCGGCCATCGTCGTCTGCAACATGGGCGAGAAGCTCTCAGAAGGCGCCGCCGCCTGGCTCCGTCACAACGGCATCGCGGCGGAAATCCTGGAAGGCGGCCATCTCGGCTGGAAGCAGGCGGAACTGCCCACCGTGCCCGCCGACAGGATTCCGCAGCGTGACGGGCGCGGGCGCACTGTCTGGGTGACGCGATCGCGGCCTAAGATCGATCGCATCGCCTGTCCCTGGCTGATCCGCCGTTTCGTCGATCCCGCCGCAGTCTTCCTGTTCGTCGCTCCTGCGGAAGTCGTCGCGGTCGGCGAGCGCTTCGCGGCAACGCCGTTCGACATCGAGAATGTGTTCTGGAGCCACCGCGGCGAACTCTGCACGTTCGACGTGATGGTGCAGGAATTCGGCCTGTCGACGCCTGCACTGGAGCGGCTGGCCGTCATGGTGCGCGGAGCCGACACCGCACGTCTCGATCTTTCTCCAGAGGCGCCCGGCCTGCTCGCGGTCTCGCTCGGCCTGTCGCGCATGTACGACGACGACCTCGAGCAGCTCAACGCCGGCATGCTTCTCTACGATGCCTTCTACCGCTGGTGCCGCGACGCAACCAAGGAGACCCACAACTGGCCGACCAGCAAGGTGAAGCCATGACCGCGCTCACCGCCGAATCGAAGGCCACTTCGCACAACGAGGTGCACGGCATCTCTTTTGCCGATGCGCTCGTTGTCTGGCTGCGCGTCGCGATCCTGAGCTTCGGCGGCCCGGCCGGGCAGATCGCGGTGATGCATCGCATCCTCGTCGAAGAGAAGAACTGGATTTCGGAAGCGCGCTTCCTGCACGCGCTCAACTACTGCATGCTGCTGCCCGGACCCGAGGCGCAGCAGCTTGCGACCTATATCGGCTGGCTCCTGCACCGGACCGTCGGCGGGATCGTGGCGGGAGGCCTGTTCATCCTGCCTGGCGTTTTCGCCATCATGGCGCTGAGCTACATCTACGCCGCCTACGGCAATGTCGGCTTCGTCGAGGCGCTGTTCTTCGGCCTGAAGGCGGCGGTGCTCGCCATCGTGATCCAGGCGGTGGTCCGCGTCGGCAGGCGTGCGCTCCGCAATCCGGTCATGGTTGCGTTGGCGGCGATCGCCTTCATCGCAATCTTCTTCTTCGGGGTGCCGTTTCCGGTCATCATCGTTGCCGCCGCCATCACCGGCTTCGTTGGCGCGCGGCTCGGAAGGCCGGAGTTCGCAGCCCTCGAACACGGCGGAAAGAGCTCTGCCGTGATCGACAGCATGCTCGGCGAAGCTGTGCCGGATCACGTCCGGCCGAATGCCGCGCGCACCCTGCGTGTGGGCGCGGCTTGGCTTGCGCTCTGGCTTGTTCCTGTCTTCGCCCTGCTTATCGCCCTGGGACCGAGCGATGTGTTCAGCCAGATAGCGATCTTCTTCAGCAAGATGGCGATGGTGACGTTCGGCGGGGCTTACGCCGTGCTGGCCTACGTCGCGCAACAGGCCGCCGAATACTATCACTGGGTAACCCCGCGCGAGATGCTCGACGGCCTCGGAATGGCAGAGACCACGCCGGGGCCGCTCATCATGGTGGTCCAGTTCGTGGGCTTCATGGCCGCGTTCCGTGAGGCGAGCGGGCTGTCCCCGATGCTGGCCGGCACACTCGGCGGATTGCTCGCGACCTGGGTCACTTTCACGCCCTGCTTTCTCTGGATCTTCGTCGGGGCGCCCTACATCGAGGCGTTACGCGGCAACAAGGCGCTCGCCGGCGCACTCTCGGCGATCACCGCCGCGGTCGTTGGCGTCATTCTCAATCTCTCCATCTGGTTCGCGCTGCACACGATCTTCCGGCAGACTTTTCCGGTGCAAGGCTTCGGTCTCTTCTTCGATGCGCCGGTACTGCGCAGCGTGGATTGGCCGGCGCTTGCGCTGTCGCTCGCGGCGGCGATTGCGATTTTTCGCTTCAATGTAGGAATGCTTGTCGTCCTCGCAGCGTCCTGCATCACCGGCGTCCTGTGGCGCCTGACTGGCATCATCTGACCGAAGCGCACGTGGCGGCGAGCCGAATGACGATAGCAGTAAACAATGGGCTGGAGGCACAAGCTGGGAGCAATGACCATGATGCGACTGATCTCTGGCGCAGCCCTTTGCCTGACGATGGCGGGCGTGCTGTCGCCTGCCTATGCCCTGACGCAACAGGAACTCGTCGCGAAGCTCGAGTCGGCCGGCTACTCGCAGGTCGGTGAGATGAAATCGACCGCCGAAGGCATCGTCGTGAAGGCCGTCAAAGACGGCAAGGAGGTCCAGATCGTCGTCGACAGCAGCGGTCAAATCAAGGAGCGGCGCTAGAGCTGCGCGCCGCGGTCGCAAGCACAAGCATCTCGAATACACGAACGCCAACAAGAGGAGCCAATCCCCATGACCATGAAAACTCGTTTTGCCGCCATCGCCGCAGCCTTGCTGTTACCGAGTCTCGCATCGGCGCAGCCCGTCGATTGGAACATCTTTGCGGAGCCGTTCATCTCGGAAGCTCACGCGCAGTCGATCGATTGGAAAAAGGTGGACACAGCGCTCGGCAAGACCGCTACCGTCAGCGGAGAGGTCCATCGCTACGGCCTGCCGCGGTCCGATCTGCATGTCACGCTCGACGGCGTAACGATCAAGCCCGCGCTCGCGCTCGGCGGCTGGGTGGCCTTCACTCCCATGGATGGTCAGGCGATGGTGATGGGCGATCTCGTCCTGCTCGAATCCGAGATCACGCCAGTCATGACGAAGCTCTTGAACAGCGGACTGGACATCACGGCGGTCCACAACCACATCCTGCGCGCCTCGCCGGCAACGTTCTACATGCATGTCGCCGGACATGGCGATCCGGTGAAGCTGGCTAGCGCGATCCACGAGGCGCTGTCGACCGGCAGCAAGACGCCGTTCGAGCCGCCGGCGACCACCGCCGGCCCTGCCCCCACCGTCGACCTCGACACCGCGAAGCTCGACGAGATCATGCACGCCAAAGGGAACGTCACCGGCGGCGTCGATCAGTTCACGATCCCGCGCCGCGAGCCGGCGACCGAAGCAGGCATGACGGTCAGCCCCGCGATGGGCGGTGCCAACGGCATCAACTTCCAGCCGACCGGGGGCGGCAAGGCCGCCATCACGGGCGACTTCCTCGTCACTGGCGACGAGGTCAATCCGCTGATCCGAGCCCTGCGCGCCGGCGACATCGAGGTGACCGCGATCCACAGCCACATGCTGGACGAGCAGCCGCGGATGTTCTTCATCCATTTCTGGGCCAACGACGACGCGCAAAAGCTCGCCCGAGGCATCCGCGCCGCGCTCGATAAAACGGCGGTGGCGCAGAAGTGAGAGGGCCGCCCATGGGTACGCCCGCCGCGATTGGGCCGGGTCCATGATCTCCGCGGCTGCTACTGCTCACGATACGTCCCGCGAGCTCCTTCGCGTGGAAGACCTCGTTAAGCGGTACGGCCAGGAGGCGGCGGTCGCGCATGTCTCATTTTCCGTCGCGGCCGGTGAAATCCTTGGCATTGTCGGTCCGAACGGGGCCGGGAAGACGACCTTGCTGGAATCGCTTGTGGGCTTGCTCGCGACGGAGCAAGGCACTGTTTTCTGGTGCGGCGAGGAATTGCCCCCACCGCGGAGAAAGGAAGCGCTGTTCTATCTGCCCGATGGCATACGGCCCTATCAGGACCGGTTCGCGATCGACGTCATGACTTTCTTTGCGCGGGTCTACAAGCGAACGGCAGCGCAGACGGCCGCAACGATCGCTGCCGTCGGATTGACGCCGGCCCTCGGCAAGCGCGTGCATGCGCTGTCCAAGGGCTTTGGCCGCCGGCTGCTGCTCGGGCTCGGTCTGCTGACCCCGCATGACGTGCTGGTGATGGACGAACCGTTCGATGGCTTCGACATCAGGCAGACGCGCACCATCATCGACGTGATCCGCCAGGAGGCGGCGCGGGGACGCACCTTCATCCTCGCCATCCACCAGCTCGCGGATGCCGAGCGTGCCTGCGACCGCTTTCTGCTGCTCGCCGGAGGAAAGGTACGCGGTATCGGCACTCTCGGCGAATTGCGCGCGATAACCGCGCTGGCGAACGGCTCGCTGGAGGAGATTTTTCTTGCGCTCACCTGAACCACATCTCGCTCGCGAGGCGCCGCTTGCTCCGCTGCTTGCAAAGGAATTGGCCGAGATTGTCTGCGGCCGGGCGCTCTGGACGATGCTGCTCCTGGTCTGTCCATTGATCGGCTACAGCTTCGTTCAAGCCGTCTCGCTCTATGGCGAAGCGAGCGCGTCGGCGCAGCAATCTCCGGTACTGGCGGCAAGCCTGTCGCCGCTCGACGGCGTCCTGGTGCCGACATTCGGCGCGTTCTACGTCGCGGTCACGCTGCTGTTCCCATTCGTGGCGATCCGCGCGCTGGGCCAGGAAAAGGAATCGGGCGCGCTGCGCCTGTTGGTCCAGTTGCCCTATCGATCCTCGACGCTCATTCTTGCCAAGCTCGCCGCCGTGCTCGCGGCCTGGATTCTGGTAAGCATTCCCGCCCTTTCAGCACTCGCGATCTGGGCGATGATGGGCGGGCATCTTGCGGCGTCCGAGACCGTGAACCTCTTGTTCGGCCATCTGCTCTACGGCCTGCTCGTGGGCGCGATTGCATTATTCGCCGCGACCATTGCCGATAGCGCGGCCACTTCAGCCATCATCGCGCTGGCAGTGACGATCGGATCATGGGTGCTCGACTTCACCCTCGCCGGCCATTCCGGCCTCGCGGCCTTTGTCGCGCAACTATCACTGACGCAGGCGCTGCGCCCGTTCGAACAAGGCTTGCTCTCCGCCGGGCTGGTGCTCGGCGTGACCGGCGCAATCGCAGGCCTGTCCGCCCTCGCGTCCATCTGGTTGCCGCCCGGCGTCCCAACGCAAACCAAGTGCATGCGTTCTGTCCCATGCGTGCTCGCCATCTTGCTGGCGCTCGGTCTGGCGACGCAGATCAGGCAATCGGTCGATGTCACCGAGGACCGGCGAAACTCCTTCTCGGCTGCCGATCAGCGGCTGCTCGCCACGCTCCGACTGCCTCTGATCATCAAGGTGAATCTCGCCCCCGAGGATCCACGCTACGCCGATCTGCAACGCAACCTGCTGGCAAAGCTCGATCGCGCGATGCCGAACGTCTCGATCGTTGTCGCCGGCAGCCATCGCGATGCCGCCAGCCAACCGGCCAATGATGCTTATGGCGAAATCGAATACTCATACGGCGCCCGATCGGATGTCAGCCGCTCGACCAGTCCGCGCGAAGTCCTGCCGCTGCTGTATGCCCTCGCCGGCAAGCAACCGCCCGCGCCCGCACCCAGTGACGAATATCCGGGCTATCCGCTGGTCGCCACGGCAGATGCTGCACTGTTCTGGTTCGTCGGCGGACTCCCGCTGTTGATCGCGGGCGCCTGGTGGTGGAGCCGGCACCCGCCGGCCAAATCCCTGTTCATCTGCAAAGGAGCCCAATCATGACCGCAGGAGGAAGCATCAAGCCCATCGCTGCTGCGATGGTTCTCGCAGCGCTGGCGCTGCCGGCACTCGCCGGGCAGCCGACAAAAATCGACTTTGTCGACGAAACCGTGGGCACTGAGCCGAAATCGCTCGTGCCGGTCGTCGGCATCTGGCACATCGAGAGCGATAGCGGCAAGAAGGTGCTTGCGGTGGACGGCCGGCAGTGGAAGGAGGGACAATCGTCTGCCGGGCTCGCCGACAAGGCGCGCGCGCTTTATGGCGAGCGCTACGCCGAATTCCTCGATCGGGTCCAGGCCTATGCCTACTTCCCCTACGTGATCGCGCCCAACATCGAAAACTTCACCAACGGCGAGATCACCGTGCGCTTCCAGGGATTGTCCGGCCGCATCGATCAGGGTGCCGGAATCCTGTTCAACCTGAAGCCGAACGGCAACTACCTGACCGTCCGCGCCAATTGTCTGGAAAACAACCTCGTGCTCTGGAAGTTCGAGAACGGCAAGCGCTCGTCGGTCAAATGGGTGCGCAACACGCCGACCGCCACGCGCCAATGGCACGACCTCAAGGTTCGCATCATCGGTACAAAGGTCGAGGGCTATCTCGATGGCAAGCTCTATCTCGAGCACACATTGGCGCAGCCCGTCTCGGGTCGTGTCGGCCTGTGGTCAAAGGCCGATAGCCACGTACAATTCGCCGACTACACCGTCACGGCAGCCGACTGAGAAATACGGTAAACGCTTTTGCCACCGATGAGCGCATCATCTGCGGACGGAAGATCGCGCTCCGATACGCGAGCCGAGAGCGTTTTCAAGCGAAGTGGACACCGGTTCGCGTGAAGAAAACGCGTCAAAACAAGAATCTAGAGCTTCGGTTCTGATTCCATCAGAACCGAAAATGCTCTAGGCGGCGACGCGACCGGCCTCCAACCGAAACTCCAGGTCCTCGATAAGCTGTGCCAACCGTTCAAGCGTAAACAGATCGGTCGGTTCCTGTGCCAGCCTTCGGGTTTGCGCAAGCTTTTGTTCCAACTCTTTACGCTCGCGGCGCAACATTTGGAGCTCCTTGCTATGTGGGCGAAGTCCGTCAAATTGATCGGGAGAAGTTTACAACTTGTTAAAGCGGCGAGCGCTCCGCATCCGACAAACGGGAACCGTTTGCACGGAACTCATGCTTGAACAAAGATGAGATCATGATCTGATTCCGTCTAATCGGTTCATGATCCGGCGTCCCGTTCTCCGTTGCTTCAACGAGTGCAGCCAAAAACGTAATCCGCCATCCGTTGCGCCTCTGACCCGTGCGTTACGCCATCACTCTCACGCGTGGAAGTTACGATGCGTGTGGCTTGACCAACCCGCCCCGGGATTCTCGCGTCCTCAGACGCCAAGTGTTGCGGCTGTAACCTTTGCCTGGGCGGGACACACTTCGGTGATGCCGCTCATCGATAACAGCGGCGCTTCGGACTCCTGATAGAATTCGCCGAGGAATATCAGGCAAGCGCCGTCCCATGATGGCGATCGTGCAAGAGGAAGATCATGGCTGACGACCTTGCCGCTCGTGTTCAGGCCAATCAGCAGAAGCTGAGAGCTGAGTTGAAGTCCCACTATGACTTCATCATTTGCGGGTCGGGGTCATCGGGTTCAGTAGTGGCGCGGCGTTTGGCGGAAAATGCCGACGTCAGCGTTCTCCTGCTCGAAGCCGGCGGCAGCGATGACGTGCCTGACATCATGAGCGCGTCGCGTTGGCCCGCCCTTCGCCGTGGCGAACACGACTGGTCCTTCAACGCGATGCCAAATCCTCGGCTGAACGATCGCGCCATTCCCATGTCCATGGGCAAGGTGCTCGGTGGCGGATCCAGTATCAACGTGATGGTTTGGTCGCGCGGCCACAAAGCGGATTGGGATGGCTTCGCGGCGGAAGCCGGTGATGACGGCTGGAACTATCAATCCGTGCTGCAGATCTATCGGCGCATCGAGGACTGGCACGGCGCACCGGATGCAGTCCGCCGCGGCTCCGGGGGGATGGTCTTCGTGCAACCGGCGCCTGATCCGCATCCTCTCGCCGCCGCGATGATCGAGGCCTTTGCCACCGTCGGCGTTCCGACGTTCGATGACCAGAACGGCGTGATGATGGAGGGCCATGGTGGCGCCGCCCTCACCAACCTGTGCGTCCGCGATGGCCGACGGCAATCCATCTTCCGTTCCTATGTCTATCCTATCATGGATCGTTCAAACCTCACGGTCCTGACAGGCGCACTCGTCACTCGTCTAACGTTGGCCGGCAAGCGAGTGACCGGCGTGGAGGTCGCGTATGAGGGCAAGATGCGTCGCATCGGTGCTGGCGAAGTCGTGCTGTCGCTGGGCGCCATTCACACGCCCAAGCTGCTCATGCAGTCCGGTATCGGCGATCAGGCCGAGCTGAAACGCTTCGGCATTCCTCTTGTCCAGCATCTGCCCGGCGTCGGCCAGAACTTCCAGGATCACTTCATGGCACCATGCGTCTGGGAGTCGTGTGGGCCTATTGAACGCCGCAACAATTTGACGGAAGCGACCGCACTTTGGCGCAGTGACTCCGCGCTCGAGGTGCCGGACCTGCAGACGCTCATGGTCGAGGCACCCTATGCCAGTCCGCAGGCCGCCAAGGATCCGCTGCCGCCCGATAGTTGGTCACTGACAAATGCGGTACTGCGCACCGCCAGCCGGGGCTGCCTCCGACTGACCGGACCCAATCCAGACGACCCAGTCGAGATCGATGCAAACTGCCTCGACGATCCCGCCGATCTGAAGGCGCTGAAGACCTGTGTCGAGTTCTGCAGGGCTATCGGCAATTCACCGGCCTTGCGACCTTTCATGAAAAGAGAACTCTTGCCGGGACCGGTCGACGATTCTGGGCTGGAAATGTTCATCCGTAACGCGACGGTCAGCCACTCGCACCAAACCTGCACTGCCAAGATGGGGCGCGATGCCATGTCGGTGGTCGACCACGACTTGCGCGTTTACGGTCTCGATCATTTGCGGATCGCCGACGGATCGGTCCTGCCGCGGGTGACGACCGGCAATACCATGGCCCCATGCGTCGTCATCGGCGAGCGTGCCGGCGAGTTCCTGAAAGCCACTCACCGCCTCGGGCCATGAGCGGACTCCGGTGTTCGCTATCTGGCAATCCGAACAGGCAGGGTCTCGTAGCCATTGACGAAATTCGAATACACTCGCCTCGGTTCGTCGACCACTTCTATACGCTCGAAACGCTTCAGGATTTCTTCCCAGATGATCTTGAGCTGCAGCTCGGCGAGCCTAAGCCCGACGCAGCGGTGAATACCAAAGCCGAACGACAGATGCTGGCGCGGTCGCTGCCGATCGATGATGAACTCGTAAGGCTTCTCGATGACCTCTTCGTCGCGGTTGCCCGAGACATACCACATCGCGACTTTATCGCCCTTCCTGATCCGCTTGCCGCGGAACTTGATGTCGGAAAGTGCCGTCCGCCGCATATGGGCAACTGGCGTCTGCCAGCGGATCACCTCCTGCACGAAACTATCGATCAGGGCAGGACTCTTCCTGAGCTTCTGATACTGATCCCAATGCCGGTTGACCGCATAGATGCTGCCCGACAAGGTATTGCGAGTAGTCTCGTTCCCGCCGACGATCAAAAGCAGCAGATTACCGAGGAAATTTTTCGGATCCACGTCGCGCGCGGCCGGGCTGTGCGCCATCAGCGACAACAGATCGCTTTTCGGCGGCTGGTTGATGCGCGCGTCCCAGAGCCGGCTGAAATATCGCGCGCATTCTTCAAGTTCAGCCTGCCGCTCGTCCTCGGTCGCAACGACACCTCCGGGGCCCGGAATGGTCGTTGCCAGATCAGACCAGCGCGTCAGCTTTCGGCGATCCTCGAAGGGGAAATCAAACAGGACGGCCAGCATCTGCGTGGTCAGCTCGATCGAGACCCGGCCGACCCAGTCGAACACCTCGCTCGTCGGCAGATTGTCGAAGCATTCGACAGAGCGCTCACGGATGCCGATTGCCAACTGTTCGAGATGTGTTGACGTGAATACTGGAGCTATCGTCTTGCGCTGAGCGGCATGGCGCGGAGGATCCATGCTGATGAAGCTCTCGCGGCGCAGGTCGGGTGTCACGTCGACCAGGGTGATGCCGCCAAGCGCCGACGCCGAGGAGAACACCGCATGATTGGCTTCAACATCGATGATGTCCTCGTATCTGGTGATGGACCAATACGGGCCAAACATGCTGTCGCTGGTGTAGTGGACCGGATCTTCCTTGCGCAGCCGATCGAAGTAGGGCCAATGGGTGTTGGAGCGGAACAGCTCGGGATCTGCGGGATCGAGCCCTTCCAGCGGCAGGGAGAGAGCCCGGTCGCGAGCGCTGTCGTATCGGCCGTCTTGAGTGGGATCGAGTGTCCTGTGCATGGCCGGCTCCTCGTCGGTCGTTTCCTTTTTCTTGTGCGGAGCGTCTGATCTTCTGCGGAGTGCTTGATGAGCACGAATCAAATCCGTTTGTCTGCATCTCGGCCCATGCGCCGGTTTTCGTGATGCCGCGCGCCTCACTCTCCGTCATTCCGGGGCGCGCGCAGCGCGAGCCCGGAATCCATCTAGCCGCATGCACGAGCGGAGAAATGGATTCTCTGATGTGCAATCGCACATCATAGCTCGACGCTGTCGCATCGCCCCGGAATGACGAAGAAAAATTCACCTGCGATTTCAACCTGATTTGCCCCGTCCAGCCCTGTAGCGAAAAACATTCCGCTTCCGCCGTCGGGCAAATCAGTGCTTTAACTCCGCGCGTCTCACGGCGGATGAGGGGCGGGTCGCGATCGTCACGAACGTTGCGGTGAGATGCGGTGGACGCGGATGTTGCGATAGACGAACGCAGCATCAGCGGACGGCGAAGTCGTGTGGTCCTGGCGCCCCGACGCTGGCGCTAAGTTTTGTTCGTTGAACAGAGCGACGGTGGCAAGAAAGCCCGGTCACCGGGGAGAGCACGAAGGAAACCGTAACACCATCGCGCAGGGAAAGCCGGAATGCTTCGGTTGAACCTGTGGTCCTACCCCCGTGCTTTTTGTTGCACGGGACCCACGGGTGCAACCAGCACCCGGCTTTCCCTGCGCCCTCTATTCGATAAGAGGGTGAAACGAGACGCAAACCTCAGACGCAATGCGCCGCGAGAACGCGAACTCACATTCTCTCCGCTGTTTGACATTTGAATCCGAACCCATCCCCACGTCGTCCCGGGCTTGACCCGGGACCCATAACCACAGGCCTTTGTGGTGTGCTCCGCTGCAACCGCTTGCTCGCGTCACCGCACTTCCCTGTGGTTATGGGTCCCCGCTTTCGCGGGGGACGACACCGAGAATGAGGTGGAGAGCCACGCACTCCGCTCCATCCCCTCACCCTGAGGAGACCGCGCAGCGGTCGTCTCGAAGGGCGAGGCCACGGGCGGCCTCATCCTCCCCCAGCCTCCCGAAAGGACAGTGCTGTTAACCCTTTACTAACCATACGCTGGGCAAAAATTGCCGGGTGAAGTCGAGTGTCGTCGGTCGCGGATGACGGGAGGGGATCCCCCGTGGACGCCAGCGCGGTGCCTCACTTTCGGAGCGGCGGCCCGCAAGCCGCCGCGCAGACATTTGGCGGCCGCGCCCGGCAGGCGCGGGGGGATCGGGCTACCATGGTCGACGTGACGGCGGGTCAGGGCACGGCATCCGGCGGCTTCTCTTTCGCCGACATCACCAACATCCTGAAGCGCGGCGACATCGCGCTCGCCTTCGGCATCCTCACCATCCTGGTGGTGCTGATCCTGCCGCTGCCCTCGATCGTCCTCGACCTGTTCCTGGCGATCTCGATCACGCTCTCGGTCCTGATCCTGATGACCGCCCTGTTTATCCAGGCGCCGCTGGAATTCTCCTCGTTCCCGACCATCCTGTTGATCTCGACCATGCTGCGGCTGTCGCTCAACCTGGCCTCGACCCGGTTGATCCTGTCGCGCGGGCATGAGGGCACGGCAGCCGCCGGCCACGTCATCGAGGCCTTCGGCAATTTCGTGATGGGCGGCAATTTCGTGATCGGGATCATCGTGTTCGCGATCCTGGTCATCGTCAACTTCGTCGTCATCACCAAGGGTTCGGGCCGCATCGCCGAAGTCGCGGCACGCTTCCATCTGGATTCGATGCCGGGCAAGCAGATGGCCATCGACGCCGACCTCTCCGCCGGCCTGATCGACGAGAAGGTCGCCAAGGAACGGCGCAAGGAGCTGGAAGACGAAAGCGGCTTCTTCGGCGCCATGGACGGTGCCTCGAAATTCGTCCGTGGCGACGCGATCGCCGGCCTGCTCGTGGTCTTCATCAACGTCGTCGGCGGCATCATCATCGGCGTCGCCCAGCAGGGCCTCGGCTTTGCCGAAGCCGCGCGCACCTACACCGTGCTGACCGTCGGCGATGGCCTGGTGACGCAGGTCCCGGCCCTGATCGTCTCGACCGCCGCGGGCCTCCTGGTCTCGAAGGCCGGCGTCTCCGGCGCCGCCGACAAGGCGCTGATGAAACAGCTCTCGGGCTATCCTCAGGCGCTCGGCATGTCGGCCGGCGTCATGATCGTGCTGTCGCTGCTGCCGGGCATTCCGATGATCCCGTTCCTGGCGCTGGGCTCCGGCGCCGCCGCGCTAGCCTGGACCGCGCGCAAGCAGAAGCATGCCGCCAAGGCCGTCCAGGCCGCCGCTGCGGCCGCCCCTACTGCTGCGGCAGCGGCAGCCGCAGCAGCCGCCGAGGAGCCGATCTCGAGCGCGCTCAAGATCGACGACCTCAAGATCGAGCTCGGCTATGCGCTGCTGCCGCTCGTCAACGGCCCCGACGGCACCGACCGATTGACCGAGCAGATCAAGGCGCTGCGCCGCTCGCTCGCGGTCGAGATGGGCTTCGTGATGCCGGCGGTGCGCATCCTCGACAATGTCCAGCTCGAGGCCAACACCTACATCATCAAGATCAAGGAGGTCGACGCCGGGACGGGGCGGATCTGGCCGAACCAGTTCATGGTGATGGACCCCGGCGGCAACCAGGTTGCGATCCCCGGCATCCATACCGTCGAGCCGACGTTTGGTCTGCCTGCGACCTGGGTCGACGCCGCGCTGAAGGAAGAGGCCTCGCTGAAGGGCTACACCGTGGTCGATGCCGCCACCGTGCTGTCGACGCACCTGACCGAGCTGCTCAAGAACAACATGTCGGACCTGTTGTCCTACGGCGAGGTGCAGAAGCTGCTCAAGGAACTGCCGAAGGAACAGGGCGAGCTGATCAAGGATATCGTGCCGAGCCAGGTCACGATCTCCGGCATCCAGCGCGTGCTGCAACTGCTGCTGGCCGAGCGCGTCTCGATCCGCGACCTCTCGACCATCCTCGAAGGCATTGCCGACGCGCTCGCCTTCTCGCGCAATCCGGCGACCATGGTCGAGCATGTTCGCGCCCGCCTGGCGCGGCAGATCTGCGCGCAGAATACTTCCTACAACGGCTACCTGCCGCTGATCGCGCTGTCGGCGCGCTGGGAGCAGGCGTTCGCGGAATCCATCGTGGGCACGGGCGAGGACAGGAGCCTTGCGATGCAGCCGTCCAAATTGTCGGAATTCATGACCGCGACCCGCAACGCCTTCGAGCAGGCCGCGCGCGAAGGCGAAGCGCCGGTGCTGGTGACCTCGGCCGCGATCCGGCCCTTCGTTCGCTCGCTGGTTGAACGCTTCCGCTCGCAGACGACCGTTTTGTCGCAGGCGGAAATCCATCCGCGGGCACGCTTGAAGACCGTCGGGAGCGTGTGACCGGCCCGCAAATCAGTTGCAAAGCGACGCAGCATTTTCGTCACATGCAACTTGTTTGTAGAAAATGGCTTAATTTCAACAGCTTATCGTCGCCGCGCCCTACTCTCGATCTAACGCATTGCAATAACTGAATAATATTCCCGCCAACGCGGATTTCGATCGCGTCGGATCACGTCTGTTCACGGGCTTGTGATCGCCTCTACGGAACGGAATCGGCGATTCCTATGTTGGAAGGGCGCAAGGATGTTGAACCTGTCGGAAGAGGCGACCGACAAAAAGTAAGCGACAGGGAAGGCGGCAGGAGACTTCCATGAACCACTCGATCTACAGCGCGGATCGGACGACCCATCTGAAGATTGTGGTCGTTGCACTCGTAGCGGGTGTGGTTGTGGCCGGCCTTGGCATCATGGCGCGTAACAGCGTGGACGAGTACCAGACCGCGCGGGTGATGAAGGCCGGCAAGCCGGTGGCCATCACCTCATCGAACAATTCGCTCGTACGCTAGAGCAAGAGAGGAATTTACGGAATTCACGTGGTTCTTTACAGCCCCCCAAAGGCCACGTGGATATTAAGACCCCCAACTACCCCCAAGTTGACTATCGAAAACGCCCGCTCCCCACGGGCGTTTTCTTTTTATTTTGAATCAGCGGTTCCGGGCGGCACGCTCTCGATCAGCCTGCCGGAGAAGATCGGTGCCGAGGTCGGCATGCCCGTCGGCGACCCGCCCTCCGGCTCGACGGTGACTGCGTAGGTCGCATCATTGATCGTGGCGGCATCGATGGACGACAGCACCGGGCGCTCGGTGAAATCATCAGCGCCGATCACGCCGAGCGAGCGCGGCTGCGGCAGCTTGTCCGAGATCAGCCACAGCTCGAAGCTCTTGCCGGGCTCCGGCGTCGCACCGACCCGGCGCACCGTGAAGTTCCTGGTGGCGGCATCGACGGTCAGGATGAAGGCTGGCGAGTTGCCGTCCTGCTGCAGCACGGCGACGAATTGTCCCGATGGCGGCGCGGGAGGTGTCTTCACCTCCACAATCTCTGTGCGGGGCTTCGGACGGATGGCGTCAGGCAGGGCATCTGGCCGGTAGACCTGAAGCCCCAGCACCACCAGGAGCGCCGCAGCAATCGCGCTCACCGCCGACGCCACGCCGCGCCAGCGTCTGAGCCGGCTTGCGAGCTGGACGACCCGACCGTCGTCGACGAGCGGTGCCTGCTGAACGGGCGCCTCCGCGACGACTCTCGGCTCCACCGGCGGGGGCGAAGGTGACGGGGCTTCCGGCGGCAGGGCCAAGGGCGCCTCCGGTGCGGAGGATTGCGCGATCGCGCTCTTGATGTTCTCCCACACGATCGGCCGCGGCTCGACCAGGCCCACCATCTGGTTGAGCGGGCCGAGCCTGAATTCCCAGGCCTGCACGAGGGCGGTGAACTCCTTGTCCATCGCCATCATGGTCTCGACCTGCGCGCGCTCCTCCGCATCGAGCGAGCCGAGCGCATACTCGGCGGCGAGCGCGATATGGTCCTCGTTATGAGCCATCACACGACGTCAAAACCCAAGCCTTCAAAATCCAAGCCTTCAAAACCCAAGACACTCCCTGATCTCCAATAGGCTGCGGCGCAGCCATGTCTTCACCGTGTTCACCGGCGTCTCGAATTTGACGGCGAGTTGCTCGCGGCTCCAGCCGTTGTAATAGGCAAGCAGCACGAGCTTCTGCCGGTCCGGCTCCAGACGGCCGACGCATTCCAACAAGCGGCGCAGTTCCTCCGTCATCTCGCGTCGCGCCAGCGGATCGGGCGTCTCGGCCGCGACCTCCATCGCCGCAGGCTCTTCCTCCAGCGAGATTTCGCTCTTCTTGCGGACCATGTCGATGGCGCGGTTGCGGGCAATGGACGCCATCCAGGTGATCGGCGACGCCAGCGCCGGGTCGAATTGTCCCGCGCTGTTCCAGATCTTGACGTAAGTATCCTGAATGACCTCCTCGGCAAGATCCTGTCGCCGCAAGATACGCAGGACGACGCCGAAGAGTTTCGCCCGCGTGGCCACGTACAATCGCTCGAAAGCGGCCTCATCCCCCTTCGCAACGGCAGCGATCAGCCAGACCAGTTCAGCCGGCGTCAGCATTCAGCATCCCCCAAATCGCGATCCCTGTTCGCCTGATGCCGGGAATTAATCCTATCCCTTCGTAGCATAGTTCGGCAGGCCGCGGTCCACCAGCCGATGGATTCGGGACCTTTCCAAAGCAAAACCCGGGCTTCTCAGCCCGGGTTCGGTTCCCATCCAACGTGGAGAGGTTCAGGATTCAGGCAACGCCGAGACGCGCCCGCATCAAGCCGATCGAGTCCATGTCGGCCTGCTCCCGGGCGCTCTCTTCAGCGCGCTCGCGGGCCTGGTCGCGCTCGTCCAGGAGCTCGACCTTCTTGAGTTCCTCGAAGGCTTCGCCGAGCTGCGCCTTGGCCTCCTCGAGCTGGATGCGCAGCTCGTCAGCGGAGCGGGTGAGGTTTTCGCGGCGCTGGATCGCAGCCTTGGCATAGGTCGGATAGGCAAAGTGAGCGGGATCGTTGATCCCGGCTCGCTCCTGCTCGACCTGAATCTCGCGTTCAAGCTCCACCGACATGCGATGGAAATCGGCGATCATGCCTTCGATCTGGGTGACCCTGCGGCGCTTCTCGTCGACCTGAAATTTCTTCAGGCGGATCAGCGTGTCACGTGACTTCATCGACTCATACTCCCCAGAAGTCCCGATTTCGAACGCGGGACAAGGCCGGCTCCCCCTGGACCCCGCCGGCGCAGCTAATGACATGCCGCGGATGATGGCCCGACAAAGTTAGCGTTCCGTTTCCAAATTCGAGAGGATTTGCGCCAGTTGCCGATAGCCGTCGGCCAAACTGACAGACTCGCCCTTACCCTGGCGCAGGAAGGCCTCCAAAGGCTCGTGCAGGCGGATCGCCTCGTCCACTTCCGGGCTGGAACCGGCCCGGTAGGCGCCGAGCCGGATCAACTCTTCCATATCAGCATATGTCGCCATCACCTGCCGCGCCCTGGTGATAACGGGGAGAAATGCCGGGTCGGCCGAGCGCGGCATCGTGCGGGAGACCGATTTGAGGATGTTGATCGCAGGATAGCGCCCGCGCTCGGCGATCGAGCGCTGCATCACGATGTGACCATCGAGGATGCCGCGCACGGCATCGGCGATCGGCTCATTGTGGTCGTCGCCATCGACCAGCACCGTGAAGATCGCGGTGATGGCGCCGACCCCGGTCCCCGGCCCTGCCCGCTCCAGAAGCTTCGGCAGTTCGGTGAACACCGTCGGCGTATAGCCCTTGGCGGTCGGCGGCTCGCCGGCGGACAGCCCGATCTCGCGCTGCGCCATGGCAAAGCGCGTCACCGAATCCATCAGGCACAGCACCTCCTTGTCCTCATCGCGAAAATACTCCGCGATCGCGAGCGTGAGGTAAGCGGCCTGCCGCCGCATCAAGGCCGGCTCGTCGGAGGTCGCGACCACGACCACCGAGCGCGCGAGGCCCTCCTCGCCGAGGTCTTCCTGGAGGAATTCCTGCACCTCGCGGCCGCGTTCGCCGATCAGCCCGATCACCGAGATGTCGGCATCGACATTGCGCGCCAGCATCGAGAGCAGCACCGACTTGCCGACGCCGGAGCCGGCGAAGATGCCGAGCCGTTGGCCGCGGCAGCAGGTCAGGAACGTGTTGAGCGCGCGGATGCCGAGATCGAGCGGGCTGCCGACCCGCTTGCGCGAATGCGCCGGCGGCGGTGCGTTGCGGAAGGGAACGGGAGAGGCGCCCTGCGGCAGCGGACCCTTTCCGTCGATCGGCTCGCCCATCGCGTTGACGACGCGGCCGAGCCAGGCCGCCGACGGCCGCACGAAGCCGGCGGCGTTGGCGATGACAGCACGGCAGCCACGCCTGACGCCTTCGAGACCACCGAACGGCATCACCACCGCGTTGCTGCCGGAGAAGCCGATGACCTCCGCCGGGATGAAGCGATTGCCGCCAACGTCGATCACGATGCGGGCGCCGACCGACATCGCATGGATGGGGCCGGCGATCTCAACCATGAGCCCGCGGACGCCGACCACGCGGCCATAAATATTGACGCCGTCGATGTCGCCGATCTGTTCCGCGAGCGCTTTCATTGCGAAAACCTTAAGTTTCGCCGATTTCTCCGCATCCGCTTAACTTCGTGTTTACCCGCATCATTAATCATTGCGTCACTGTCTTTGGGTGACTGAGGTCGCTTGCCTGTTCAGAAGAAGGGCGAGTCGCAAGAGTCGGTTAGTCCGGCCTCTTAAAGTGGAGCTTGAACGAGAACGGATGAGAAAAGCTGCTTCTGCGCAACATCTTAGGGCGATTCGAAAAAAATTGCACCGCGGACCTTGCGAATGGGAATCAGTTTTTGTTAACCATGTCTCGTCAGGATCCGAATCAGTTGTGCAAAGGCGTTTTGTGAGTGCCGCAAGTGCGGCCGACCTGACGCCCAGGAGCGGCGACTAAAGGGGACTGGCATGCGCGTTTTGCTGATAGAAGATGACAGCGCCGTCGCGCAGTCGATCGAATTGATGCTCAAATCCGAGAGTTTCAACGTCTATACGACGGACCTCGGAGAAGAAGGCGTCGATCTCGGCAAACTCTATGACTACGACATTATCCTTCTCGACCTGAACCTGCCCGACATGTCCGGCTACGACGTGCTGAAGCAGCTCCGGGTCTCCAAGATCAAAACCCCCATTCTGATCCTCTCCGGCCTCGCCGGCATCGAGGACAAGGTCAAGGGTCTCGGCGTCGGCGCCGACGACTACATGACCAAACCCTTCCACAAGGACGAGCTGGTCGCGCGTATCCACGCTATCGTGCGCCGCTCCAAGGGCCATGCCCAGTCCGTCATCCAGACCGGCGATCTCGTGGTCAATCTCGACACCAAGACGGTGGAAGTCGGCGGCCAGCGCGTGCATCTGACCGGCAAGGAATATCAGATGCTGGAGCTGCTCTCGCTGCGCAAGGGCACCACGTTGACCAAGGAAATGTTCCTGAACCATCTCTATGGCGGCATGGACGAGCCGGAATTGAAGATCATCGACGTCTTCATCTGCAAGCTGCGCAAGAAGCTCGCCAACGCCTCCGAAGGCCGCAACTTCATCGAGACCGTGTGGGGCCGCGGCTACGTGCTGCGCGAGCCGCACGAGGCGGACGAACGCATCCCGGCCTGATCGCCCCCGATCTCGCTGCTCCGACGAAAACCCCGCCGAAACGGCGGGGTTTCTGTTTTGCGCCAGCCTCAAACTGGTCGGTCATATTGTTCGCCATGACGATCTTCAACCTGGCGGGGCCAATCGAAACTTCGCAAAAGCTGTTACGATCAGCCGAACCGGGCTGATGGAGTTTGCGGCACATGTCGAACTTCGATCTGTCACTGTCGGTTGGGCTTGGCATCGGCTTGGCCGCCGCAACCGGCTTCCGGCTGTTCCTGCCGCTGCTGGTCCTGAGCGTGGCCGCCTACACCGGACACGCGAATCTGAATGAGGGCTTTGCATGGCTCGGCACACCTGCCGCGATCATCATGCTTGGCACCGCGGCCATAGCCGAGATCGCCGCGTTCTACATTCCCGGTGTGGACAACCTGCTCGATACGGTGGCGACGCCCGCTGCTGTCGTCGCGGGGACAATCGTTTCCGCCGCTGTCATGACCGACTTGCCGCCGATGGTGAAATGGACGGCGGCCATTATCGCGGGAGGCGGCGTTGCCGGCATCACGCAAGGTTTGACCGCGATACTCCGGGCAAAATCATCCGTCTTCACCGGCGGCCTTGGGAATTCGGCCGTCGCGACGGCCGAACTCGGGAGCGCCTCGCTGATGGCACTTCTGGCCCTGGCCGCGCCGCTCGCCGCGCTCGCGCTGGTCATCCTGTTTTTCTGGCTGGCATTCCGCCTGCTTCGGGGCTCGCATCGGCCAAACGAACCCATAAGCGGGGATTGAACCCGCCATCGTCATGCGCCGACCAATCGCTCGTGCAATTCTGTTGTCGGGCGAATCGGGGGCGCGATTGATCAGATTTGGCTCCACCGCCTACTCGCTGATGCGTGCGGCCGCCGAACGACCCGGCGCCGTCGTTTTCGCAGGGCAACACCGAATGCCGGCAGCGCGGATCGTCCTCCTCCAGCCACGGCTCCAGCGGCGGCTCGCGCTACTCCAGCAGCGGCTCCTCCTCGAGCCACTCCGCCTCAGGCACATCCGACTCCGGATCGAACCATGTCAGCCGCGGCGGCTTCGGCTCGTTCGCGCACGCCTTCGGCTTTTCCGGTGGTTGAGAGAAGCGTACCCTTCGCACATCACCGTGAAATGACTGCTTTTGCTTGCCTTGGCATCGGCCGCTGTTGGAGACTGGTGTCACACCGCAAATGGCGGAAGAACGGGACTGCCGTCATGAAACGCTCGCGCCGGGTCGTCCTGAAACTGATGGGAAGCGTTGCGGTCGGCGCCGTCTCGATGGGGCTGGTACCGCGCACTGATTGCGGCCCCGGCAACACGGCCGCACCCGGCCCCGGCGGCAAACCCAGTTGCCGCGCGGTCTATGGCGGCTTCGGCGGGACGCCCCGCCGCTTCAACGCCCGTGGTGACGTTGAATTCGACCCTTCGTATGGCGGAAGCTGATATCCGCATGCGGCGCATTCCTTGTTCGGAACGTGGCGACTGGCCGGCGAACGCCGAGCGCGCCGGCTTCAGTTTCCACACCATAGACGGCGAACGCTACTGGGACGAACGCGCCTATTACGCCTTCACGCTGGACGAGATCGAGCGCGGGATCGAGGAGCCGACCGGCGAGATCCACGCGATGTGCCTCGAACTCGTCGGCCGCGCCACCGAAGATGAAAAATATCTACGCCGATTGAAGATCCCGGAAGCGTTCTGGCCGCTGATTGCGGAAAGCTGGCGCCGCCACGACGGAAGCCTCTATGGCCGGCTCGATCTCAGCTTCGACGGGCGCGGACCGGCCAAGCTGCTGGAGTACAATGCCGACACGCCGACCTCGATCTTCGAGGCGGCGGTGTTCCAATGGACCTGGCTCGAGCAGGCGATCGAGCGCTACATCATCCCGAAGCGATCCGACCAGTACAATTCGATCCACGAGCGGTTGATCGACGCCTGGAAGAAATTGGCATCCGGCGAGCACTTGCATCTTGCCGGAATGACCGGCAATGCCGAGGACGCCGCAACGCTGGCCTATCTGGAGGACACCGCCTCGCAGGCCGGCCTTGCGACCACGCTGCTCGATATCGAGGGCATCGGCCTTACCGAGGACGGCCGCTTTGTCGACCTCGATAACCGCGCAATCGAGCTCGCATTCAAGCTCTATCCTTGGGAATGGATGTTTCACGACACCTTCGGCACCAGGCTCGCGAGCGCGCCGACGCGCTGGATCGAGCCGCCGTGGAAGGCAATCCTGTCCAACAAAGGCATCCTGCCGCTGCTGTGGGAGATGTTTCCGAACCATCCCAATCTGCTGCCGGCCTATTTCGAGGATGATCCGAACGCGCAAACGCTCGGCAGCTCGTTCGTCCGCAAGCCGATCTATTCGCGCGAGGGCGCCAATGTCGCGCTTGTCAGCGCCGGCACCACGCTGATCGAGCAGGAGGGGCCCTACGGCGCCGAAGGCTTCATCCGCCAGGCGCTGGCGCCGCTGCCGAATTTCGCAGGCCAATATCCGGTGATCGGGAGCTGGCTGATCGATCACACCCCATGCGGGCTATCGATCCGCGAGGACGAGAATCCGATCACGGGGAACACGTCGCGCTTTTTGCCCCACGCGATCCTTTGAGGGTGCCGCCGCTCGCAATGACGGCCGTCGTCCCGGGCTTGACCCGGGACCCATAACCACAGGCGATCGTTGTGGGGCAAGCAAGCGGTTGCAGCGGAGCACATTACAAACGCTTGTGGTTATGGGTCCCTGCTTTCGCAGGGACGACAATCGTAGGATGCGTAGAGCGGAGCGAAACCCATCATTGGAGCCGCGCTCTCGTCGCGATGCGTTTCGCTGCGCTCTACCCATCCTACGGGACTGGGTGTCGCCGCTTAACTCTATCGCCCCGCGGAAGCGACAGCCTTGAGCCCGATCGGCGCGCCGCTGCGCGTGACCGGCGCGGTGCCCAGGCAATAGAGACCGCGGCGGTCCGGATAGGGCTTGAAGACGCTACTGATACCAACCACGGATTCGGCCGCCCCCAGCGCCAGCACGCCGTCGGGCTCGAGCATTTTTGCAAGCCGCGCGAAGATATCCGTCTTCGTCTCCTGATCGAAATAGATCAGCACGTTGCGGCAGAAGATCACATCGAACGTGCCGAGATGGGAGAAGTCCTGCAGCAGGTTGAGCTGGCGATGCTGCACCATGGCGCGGATATCGGCATTGAGCTGCCAGAACTCGCCGATCTGGGTGAAGTATTTCACCAGGAACTGGATCGGCAGGCCGCGCTGCACCTCGAACTGGCTGAAGATGCCGGCCTTGGATTTTTCCAGGACTGCCTGCGACAGGTCGGTCGCGACGATCTCGAGCCGCCAGCCCGCGAGCGCCGCGCCCATTTCCTTCAGACACATCGCGATCGAGTAAGGCTCCTGCCCGGTGGACGATGCCGCGCACCAGATGCGCAGCGAACGCCGCGCGGCCCGCGCCTGGATCAGCGCCGGCAGCACCGCCTGCTTCAAATGGTCGAACGGAATCTTGTCGCGGAAAAAGAACGTCTCGTTGGTGGTCATCGCCTCGACCACTTCCGATGTCAGCGCCTCGGCGCCAGCGCCCTTCATCTTCTGGACCAGCTCCGGAATGCCGGCCAATCCCGATTTGCGCGCAAGCGGCACCAGGCGGCTCTCGACCAGATATTGCTTGTCGGACGACAGGTCGAGGCCGGACCGCTCCTTTAGGAGCTTGCGCAGATAATCATAATCCAACGGCGTCACGAACGATCTCCCGCAAACAACCGGTTAAGCTTCGGTCCGATCTCCTTGAGCGGCAGCACGGCCGCGCATATCCCCGCATTCGCCGCCGCGCCCGGCATGCCCCACACGACACTGGTCGCCTCGTCCTGGGCAATCACGCTGCCGCCGGCGGCGACGATGTCCTTGCCGCCGCGCATGCCGTCCGACCCCATGCCGGTCAGGATCACGGACATGATGCCGCCCTGCCAGACATCGATCGCGGACATGAACATGGGATCAACCGCGGGCTTGCAGAAATTCACCGGCGGTCCGTCATCGAGTGCGATCGCGATCTCGGCGCCACGGCGCGCAACGCGCATATGGCGGCCGCCCGGCGCCAGATAGATCTGGCCGGCCTTGACGATCTCGCCGTCAACAGCCTCATGCGCCGGCCGGCGGCTGGCACGCGCGAGATGCTCGGCCAGGATCGTCGTGAAGGTCGGCGGCATGTGCTGGGTGATCAGGATCGGAAAGCGGTCGATCACCGGTCCGATCTCGGCGACGAGTGCCATCAGCGCCTGCGGGCCACCGGTCGACGAACCGATCAACAGCACCTTCGGCGCCAGCATGCCGAAGGGGCGGCGGACCAATGCCTGCTGCGAAGTCGCCGGGCGGGTCGCGGCTTCGCGCGCCTTGTCCTGCACCGGGGCCAATGCGGGGCTTGCAGCGACGGTCGCAGCGGGCCGGCGCACCTTGGCACCGAGATGGCGGATCTTCTGAATCAGGTCGTGCCGGAAGGTTTCTGCGGCGCCGGCCTCGCGCGTACTTTCCGGCTTGGGGATGTAGTCGGCCGCGCCGAGCGACAGCGCCTTCAGACTGATCTCCGCGTTGCGACGGGTCAGCGTCGAGGCCATGATGATGACGAGATCACGCTTCTTGGCCAGCAGCTTCGGCAGCGCCGAGATGCCGTCGAGCTCCGGCATTTCGATGTCGAGCACGGCGACATCGGGATTGACGCGCTCGAGCTGGTTGACGGCGTCGAGACCGGTGCGGAATGAGGCCGTCACCTCCATGTCGGATTCCGCGCCGATCCAGCGCGAGATCATGCCGCGGATGACGACGGAGTCGTCGACCACCATCACCCGCAACGGCTCCTCCCGCGTCGAAGTCCGGGACGGGGCATTTGTCAACGCAACACTCATCAATTCACCAACGGCTCAACGGCACGCCTTCTCCGGATCATGCTCCCATGCCGATGGCTTTCAGCCGCCGGATCGAACACGACACTCAGATCAGGCCGACCTCCTGGAACTTCGCGGTAACGATGTCCCGGTCGAACGGCTTCATGATGTATTCATTGGCGCCGGCATGCAGCGCGCGGGCGATATGCGCGACGTCGTTCTCGGTGGTGCAGAACACCACCTTGGGCTGATCGCCGCCGGGCATGCGGCGCAGATTGCCGAGGAATTCGTAGCCATCCATCACCGGCATGTTCCAATCGAGCAACACGGCGGCGGGCATGGCGCGCTTGCAGGCTTCCAGCGCCTTCTCGCCGTCCTCGGCCTCGACAATCTGAAAATCGAGGCCTTCCAGGATGCGACGCGCGACCTTGCGAATGACGCTGGAGTCATCGACGACAAGACAGGTTCTCATGTTGGGCCTCTACTTCCTCATCCCGCGAGGGACGTTTCCGTTTCAGTTCTTCAATAGGCATGCCCGCCTATCGCGCGGAGACTAGGCCGCCTTCGCATCCGGCATCAGTTCGAGCACGCGGTCCACATCGAGGACGACCATGAGCTGGCCGTCGAGGCGATGGACGCCGCCGGCGAGCTTGGCCATCCGCGGGTCGAGGTTGACCGGATTCTCCTCGCGGCTGTCATCGGGCAGCCGCAGCACCTCGCCGATCTGGTCGATCAAGAGGCCATAGGATTCGCCGCGAAGATCGACGCCGACCGCCATCGGCGGCTTGCCGTCGTCGTTCTTTGGCAGGCCGAGCCGCGCGCGCATATCGACCACCGTCACGATGCGGCCGCGCAGGTTGAGCACGCCGGCGATCTCGCTGGAAGACAGCGGCACACGCGTCAGCCGCTCCGGCATGAACACGTCCTGCACGCGTGAGATCGGCAGGCCGAACAATTGCCCGCCGATCACGGCGGTGACGTATTCGGCCATGGTGCCTTCGATGGTGTCGGTCTTGCTGGTCATCGTTTCAATTCCTTGTGCCCGACTCAACCTATGCCGCTTTCCTGATCTCGGCGGTCTGTTCCTTCAACGCCGCGATCAGGCCGGGACGGTCGAATTTGGCGACGTAATCATGGAAGCCGGCTTGCCGCCCGCGCTCGATCGCGGCCGGCGAGACCATCGCCGACAGCGCGATGATCGGAACGCCGCTCAAATGCTGATCGGAGCGGATGCTCTCGGCGAACTCGAAGCCGTTCATCTCGGGCATCTCGATGTCGGTCAGCACCACGTCGAACGCCTGTCCCGAACGCAGCGCGGCCAGCCCTTCCTGAGCGTTCGGCGCGGTACGCACCTTGTAGCCGGCGGCCTTCAGGACCGGGGCCAGCATGTTGCGGAAGAACGCGCTGTCGTCGACCAGAAGCACCGATTGCGCGTTGGAGGACGGCCGCATCTCCTTGCGGCTGAACCAGTCGGAGAAGGCCATCGGCAGGAAATGACCGACGTCGATCACTTCGGTCGCCTGGCCCTTGATCACGGCCGAGCCGAGAATGCCATCCTGCGAGCCCGCGACCTCGATGTGCAGCCGCTCCTCCACGATGTCGATGATCTCGTCGAC
Source organism: Bradyrhizobium sp. LeoB3 (assembly GCF_055456055.1). NCBI lineage: Bacteria > Pseudomonadati > Pseudomonadota > Alphaproteobacteria > Hyphomicrobiales > Nitrobacteraceae > Bradyrhizobium > Bradyrhizobium sp. LeoB3. Next base: position 527,470 of record NZ_JBVBEF010000001.1, on the reverse strand, counting down.
CACGAGCCCCATCGAGCGGCCGTCGTCGGCGAACACCAGGATCGGCTGCGAGCCGGAGGTCTGCACATTGACATCAGCCATCTGCACCAGCGGCATCAACTGATCGCGGTACTGCACCATGTAGCGGCCGTTGGAGAGCTCGATCTTGTCGGTGGCGATCTCCTCCAGGCGCGTGACGAGGCCAAGCGGCACCGCCTTGGGCTGGCTGGTGCCGGCACGGAACACCAGGAGCGAGGTGAGCTGCTCGCCGCTGACATGGGCCGCAGCGCTGTCGTCCGCCATCTCATGGGCGGCCGAGCCGGCAGCACCGAGCGCCTTGGCGATGCCGTTGGGGTCGATGATCATGATGACAGCGCCATCGCCGAGGATGGTGTTGCCGGAGAACATGTCGATGTGACGCAGCTTGGTCGACATCGGCTTGACCACGATTTCCTCGGTGTGAAACACGCCGTCGACCACGATACCGAAAGTCTGGCTGCCGACCTGCGTCACCACGATGAAACCGTTCTCGGGATCGCTCGACGAACCGTCATCGATCCTGAGCAGCTTCTTCAGGTGCATCAGCGGCAAGAGCTTGTTGCGCAGCCGCAGCACGGCGGTGTCCTTGATGCGCTCGATGCGGTGCTCGGAATTGGCCCGCGCGCGAACCAGTTCAACGACGGAGAGCTGGGGGATCGCAAAACGGTCGCCGCCTGCTTCGACGATCAGCGCGGACACGATGGCGAGCGTCAGCGGGATCTTGATGGTGACGGAGCAACCCTCGCCCGCGACCGACTTGATGTCGATGGTGCCGCCGATCTGGTCGATATTGGTGCGCACCACGTCCATGCCGACGCCGCGGCCGGAAACAGAAGTAACTTGCGCAGCCGTCGAGAAGCCCGGCGCGAAGATGAACTTGTGGATCTGCGCTTCCGTCATCTTCTCCAGCTCAGCCTCGGTGACGAGGCCGTTGGCCAGAGCTTTTGCCTTGATCCGTTCGGTGTTGAGACCGCGGCCGTTGTCGGCGATGCAGATGATGATGTGGCCGCCCTCGTGATAGGCGGAGAGACGGATGGTGCCCTGCTCCGGCTTGCCGGCCGCCGCGCGCTCGGCCGTGGTCTCCAGACCATGGTCCGCGGAGTTGCGCACCATGTGCGTAAGGGGATCCTTGATCAGATCGAGCACCTGGCGGTCGAGCTCGGTGTCGGCGCCGTGCATCTCCAGTTCGATCTGCTTGCCGAGTTCGCCCGAGAGGTCGCGCACGATGCGCGGCAGCTTCTGCCAGGCGTTGCCGATCGGCTGCATGCGCGTCTTCATGACGCCCTCCTGCAGCTCGGCGGTGACGTTCGAGAGACGCTGCAACGGCACCTTGAACTCGGTGTCCTCGTTGCGGCGTGATATCTCCAGGAGCTGGTTGCGGGTCAGCACCAGCTCGGAGACCATGGTCATCAGGTGCTCCAGCGTATCCACGTTGACGCGGATCGACTGGTTGGCGACCTTGTCGGACTCGTGCATGTCTTCGGCGGCCGCCGTCTTCCTCGGTGCCTTCTTCTCCTTGGCAACCTCTGCGGCCGGCTCATGTGCGGCAGGCTTGGCTGCGGGCGCGGCAGCAGGCGCGGGCGGCGCCACTTCGGTGGCGGTTTCGCGGAACGCGCGCTCAAGCTCGTCGAGTGAGACTTCACCGGGACGCAGCGGACGCTCGAGCGTCTGTACCACCAGCGTGCCCTCCGTGGCCGCGGGTTGCAGCGGCGGCGCGGCCATGACAGGGGCCTCCGGCTCTGCGGCAGGTTCGGTACTGGCCTCGGCAGCCATCGATTCGAAACTGCGCTCGGCCATCTCGTGCAGCTTGACGATGAGGTCTTCGTCCGATCCTTCCGGCTCGGCCTCGGTTGCCTCCAGTCCTGCGAGGATCTCCTTGATGCGGTCGATGCTCGACAGGATCAGCGTCACCGCTTCTGCTGTGACCGGCATGCCGTCGCGGAATTTGCCCATCAAGGTCTCGCCGGCATGCGCCAGCGCTTCCAGTCGCGGAAGCCCCAGGAAGCCGCAGGTACCCTTGATGGTGTGCACCAGGCGAAAAATATTATCGAGAATCTTCGCGTTGTTCGGCTCTTGCTCGAACTTCACCAACTGATTGTCGACCGTGTCCAGGCTTTCGCTGGTCTCGGTCAGAAACTCTCGCATCAAATCGTCCATGAACCTGGCCTTCGTACGCAGCGGCACGCGACATCGACGCGCCTTACGGAACTTGGACCAGCTTCCATGCAAAGCGTTTAAGTTTGGTTGAGTATGTGGAAAAGAACGGGATCAACAAAGAGATAAGAAGAAAAGATCGAAATCAACGGCAAGTTGCAAACGATTGGTTAACGCTATGGCCGCCGTCGCGGCGCGCGGCGCATTCGCTTCGCGCCTCCGATCGCGCTCTACGTCGTTGTTTGCGCATGATCTCTTGGGCGGCCTGCGCGCCGTGAAATCATGCAGCAATTCGTCAGGACGCGCTGACCACCACAGTCTCGCCCTCGAGGGCGAGCTTGACGGTCAATCCGCAGGCCTGCGCCAACAGCCGCGTGTAATAGGGCTGCACCGCGTGGGCATCGACCGCGGCCGACGTGCTGCCGAGAATATCGACGATGTTCTGCGGCACGCGGGCGTTCAGCCCGGCCGAGGTGATGCGAAAGCTCATCGTCTCGCCCTCGCCGACCGGATCGATCGTCAGCGTGCCGCCGCGCGGAATCGTCTGCTGCGCGATCACGAGCATATTCAGGAGCAGCTTGACGCGATTCTTGGGCATGAGCAGCCGCGGCAGATTCCAGGTCAGCGTCACCTTGCCGTCCTCGATATGCCCCTTCGCCATGGCCTGCGCGTCGCCGAGATCTATCTGCGCACCGGCCGACCCGGCGGCACCGAAGGCAAGCCGGCAGAACTGCAGGCGCGCAGATGCGGTCTTGGCGCTCTTGCGGATCAGGTCGAGTGCAAAATCGCGGTCCTCGGGTTTCGGATTGTCGTCGATGACCTCAAGGCCATTGACGATCGCGCCGACAGGACTGATGAGATCGTGGCAGACGCGCGAGCACAACAGCGCCGCCAGTTCGAGGGCATCGGGAGCGGGACCGAGAGACGAAGTGCCAGACATGAAGTGTTCCTGGAATGCCGCGATACACGCGGACGGGAGCGAATCACGCATGCTTTTGGATTTGATACACTGGGGAAGCGCATGCTGCCAGCTTGCGGCGGAAGTGAGATGGGAACGGTAGTAGCCGATGAGAACCGCTTATGAATGAGGCATGCCCGCCCCGGATCGACGGCAATGCCGCGGCCGCGCTGATCGAACCGCTGACGGAACTGGCGATGCGGGCCGGCAAGGCCATCCTCGCGGTCAATCGCAGCGCCATGAAGGTTGAGGGCAAGAGCGACGGCTCGCCGGTGACCGAGGCCGATCTCGCGGCCGACCGCATCATTGCCGAGGGCTTGGCGCGGCTTGCGCCAAACGTGCCGTCGCTCTCCGAGGAGCGCACGCGTCTGGCGAGGCCGCCCTATAGAGACAGCTTCTTCCTGGTCGATCCGCTCGACGGCACCAAGGAATTCGTCGCCGGCCGCAACGAGTTCACGGTCAACCTCGCCCTGGTGACCGAAGGAGCGCCGCTGCTTGGCATCGTCGGGGCGCCAGCCCTGGGCGTGATCTGGCGCGGCATTGTCGGCCATGGCGCGGAGCGGTTGATCATTCGCGATGGCGCGCCACCAGTTGTCGAACCGATTCGTACCCGCCCTCACCCGCCGCGCGGAAACCCCTGGATCGTGGCGGTCAGCCGCTCCCATGGCGATGCGCGCTCGGAGGCCTTTATCGCCAGGCGGGGCGGCGCGGTGCGGGCCGAACTCGGCTCCGCAGTGAAGTTCGGACGGGTGGCCGAAGGCGAGGTCGACATCTATCCCCGCCTTGCGCCGACCTGCGAATGGGACGTCGCGGCCGGCCATGCCGTGGTCACCGCCGCCGGCGGCAAGATCACGGATTCGCACGGAGCGGCACTGCATTTCGGCCTGAGGGACGACTTTATCGTGCCGGAATTCATTGCCTGGGGCGATCCCGCAGCCGCCCCTTAGAGGCGGGCAACTACTGCGCCAGCGTCTGCTCCAACTCCGGCCAGCGGGCGGTGGCATCTTTCAAAAAACGTTGGGGATCGGCGACAAAGGCGTCCCGATTGTCCTCCCGGCCGAACAGATAGAGCCGCTGCCCGGCGACCGCCCAAAATCGTGGATTGCCGGCATAGGTGACGCCGCGGCCGAGATCGACCGGGTCATAGCCGCCGAATTGCGGACCGTAGATTTCCGGATGAGCAACAAAGGAGGCGCGGTTGCCTTCATTGCGGAAGCGCCAGACCGCGCCTGCCTGCGTAGCCTCAAAGTCCGGCAAACCCTCAAGGGCAGCGGCATCGGTAAAATATGCCACTGGGTCGAATCCCTCGATGGCGAGGCCGGAATAGTGATTGACCACCACCCGCTCGGTCGTGGCAGCCCGGACTGCCGAATCATTGCCGATCAAAGCTAAAAGACCGACGGCGAAGATGAAAAAGGCTATTCCGGGGCGCCGGCGGTATATTTCCTGCCGTTGTACCGTCATAGTTGATATCGATAACATTGGAATCGAGGGGACACTGGGCGCAAGCTAGAGCCGACCTTGTTGGCGTCAGGTTAAGGCGGCGACCAGAATTTCGATCGCAGGGGTTCTTTATGAGTTTCGCATCACGCCTTGCCGCGGCAGCGCTCGCTGCGCTGATGTGCTGGATTGCGCCGGTTGCCGCCCAGCAGGCCCCGCCGCCGCAATACCCGCCGCCACAGCGCGAGCCCGGTCCGAGCACCTATGGGCCAGACGAACTTGTTACCGCCGGCCACAAATTCTTCGGTAACGTCTCGCGCGGGCTTGCCTCCGTCATCGAACGCGCGGTCAGCCAATGGGGTCTGCCCAATGGCTACGTGCTCGGCGAAGAAGGCTCTGGCGCTTTCGTCGCCGGCCTGCGCTATGGGGAAGGCACGCTCTACACCAAGAATGCCGGCGATCTGCGGGTCTATTGGCAGGGGCCCTCGGTCGGCTTCGACTGGGGCGGCGATGGTGCCCGCACCATGACGCTGGTCTACAACCTGCCCTCCACGCAAGCGATCTACCAGCGCTTCGTCGGCATCGACGGCTCGGCTTACATCGTCGGCGGTTTCGGCATGACCGCGCTGACGGCCAACAACATCGTGCTGGTGCCGATCCGTTCCGGCATCGGGCTCAGGCTTGGTGCCAATGTCGGCTACCTGAAATACACCCCGCGCGCGACCTGGAACCCGTTCTGACCCCGCCGTTAACGCCTTGACGTGAATCCCTCACCACGGACGGGCATTTGGCTGGCGTTTTGCCGGCCGCCCGTGGCATTGTGATTAACGAATTATTATCGCGGGAGTAACCCATTCATGGTCGAACCGATCATGTATCTGGCGATCGGTTTTCTGGTCTCGATGCTGTGCGGTCTGATGATCGTGCCGCTGGTGCATAACCGGGCGGTGCGGCTGACGACCCGGCGTATCGAGGCCGCAACCCCGCTGTCGATGGCCGAGATCCAGGCGGACAAGGACCAGTTGCGCGCGGAATTCGCGATGTCGGCGCGGCGGCTCGAAATGAGCGTCGAGCAGCTCAAGAGCAAGACCACGAGCCAGCTCGCCGAACTCGGCAAGAAGACCGACGCGATCAACCGCATGAAGATCGAGCTCGGCGAAAAGAACGCCGCGATCTTCGCGCTCGAGGCGCGCGAAAAGGCGATGAAGGATCAGGCCCGCGCCACCGAAGAGGAGTTCGCCGCCAAGGCCGAGCAGTTGCGCGCCGTCGAGCAGGCGCTGACGAACAAGCAGAGCGAGCTCGGCAAGATCAATGCCGACCTGAACGACCGCTCGATGGCGGCGGATAGCCGCCAGATCGAGCTGATCTCCGTCCGCACCCAGATCGAGGAATTGAAGGACCGGGTCAGCGACGCTGAAAGGGACTTCGCCGCCACCCAGGCCCGCCTGGCCGAGGAACGCAGCGCATCCGAAGCCGCGACCCGCGAGCTCGCGGAGGCGCGAAGCCGGGCCGAGAGTCTGAACCAGCGCGTCACCGACCTCGACCGTCAATTGAGCGTCCAGGTCAATGAAGCCCAGATCCTCGGCAACCGCGTCAACCAACTGGAGGGGCGGCTTGCGAGCCAGGGCAAGCTCTTGGCCGAACGGGAATTCGAGAACAACCAGCTCCGGCAGGCCAATGAGGCAGCCGAGCGCACCGTGAAGGAACTGCGCGCGGCGATGAATGGCGGCAAATCGCCGGCCCTTGAAAAGCTAAAAAGCGAGAAGGCCGCTCTGGAAGAACAGCTCCGCATCATCAGCGACGAGCGGTCAAAGCTGCAGCGCGACATCAACGCGATCCAGGAACAGGCGGAGAACTCCTGGGCGACCGAGCGCATGGAGAACGCGCTGCTGCGCGAGCGCATCAACGACATTGCCGCCGAAGTAGCAAAGCTGGCGATCCAGCTCGAAGGGCCGGATTCGCCGATCGAGGCCATGCTGGCCGCGGAGCCGGCGGTCCCGGCCAAGGGCGGACCGAAGGCGGGACCGAAAGCTGCCAATGGTGTGCCCGCCGCAAGCGGTCTGCCCGAAGGCGGCGGAACGCTCGCCGAACGCATCCGAGCGCTGCAATCCCACGCTTCCCGCGCCCGCCAGCAGGGGGCATAAGGCTCTTTCACGCTTTGGGGTCGGCTTTGGCTTGACACCCAGCCCCTGCCCTTCGTAAATCGCGGCTCCGGCCGAAAGGTCGTTTCCGGCTTCCGCGCCGAGATCCCGGACGCATAGCTCAGCGGGAGAGCGTTCCCTTCACACGGGAGAGGTCCAAGGTTCGATCCCTTGTGCGTCCACCACACAAAGCCCCTGTTTTACAGGGGTTTTTTCATTTCTGGCGTTCGCCGCATTCGGCAGTTAACGGCACAAACAGGCGGAACCAAGCAGCAACAGGCGTGGAGAATCCGGGGAATATGTTCGCCGCCCGTTCACCCCTTTCGATGCGCGGCGCGTCCCTGCTAATTCCAGTCCTCGCCGCGCCGCATGGCCGGATGGTCCGGGTTCTTCACCTTGATCCAATGCGGCTGGCGGCCGGCCCGGTAGGACCGTTCGCGGTGCTTGGAAACCATGCCCTCAAGACCCATCAGGCAAGCGTGGCGGAACAGGTCCGGCCCGATCGCGCCTTGCTCGAAATCGGACAGAAAGATGCCATCGACGCGCCGGGCGAGCAGCCGCGCCAGGCTGTGCTTGCGGAGGTGCAGCGGCAGCTTGCGGACGTCCTCGCCGTCCGCGACTAGGATATCGAAGGCATAGAGCTGCACCTCTTCATCGTGTCGCCGGCTGTGCAGGCCATCGAAATCGGACCGGCCGTCGACGCCGAGCAGGACCGCCTCGCCGTCGACCGCAAAGGATTTCTGCCGATGGCGCAGCGCCGCCTCGCGGATCAGTGGAAAGCGCTTGCTCCAGTCGTGGCCATTCCTAGTCAACAGCCGGACCCGCCTTCCGTCGCGAACAACGATCAGCCGATAGCCATCATGCTTGATTTCGTGAATCCAGTCGTCGCCAGCAGGAACATTGGTCCCGCGGGTCGGCAGGCATGGCAGGAACTCAGGTTTGCGCATATCGCCTAGATAGGCGCGGCGGCGCCGAAAGCGAGTCTAGCCGCCCCTCGCCTGGCGCTCGATCCGCACCAGCTCCGGCAGGCGCAGGATCTGCTCGGCCATCCGCCGCGCGTCGTATTTGGAAAGCCGGCGCATGAAGCCGCGCCGGGTTGCTTCATCCTCGAAATACACGAAGGCAAGCGACCGCTCAGCCGAGTCCTGCACCTCGAATGATTCGGGATGCTCGACGATGCGCCAGGGTTTGGAGAAAGGTCTATTTTCTTCTCTCGACATTCGGCGACCGTAACACGGCCGCCGCGGCCACGCTAAGGCCGCCAAGCGGCACGAGAGCGTCTAGGCGTTCACCCCGCTGAAGGTGTCAATGATGCACCACCACACGACCACTACGATCGCCAGGCTCGCCAGGACCTGCGCCAGTGTCGGGCTTATCCACACGAGGACGATCGCCACGATAGCCAGCACGATCGTTACAAAAAGCTGCCCCAGAGTCATGTTCTCGACCCCCTGTCAGGAATAGGCCCTAAGCGGCCCGCGCGCCGCGTGGGAGCGGCAAATTCAGTTCCCGCTCCAATTCCTCCTGCAACAGCGCCAGCGCACGCCAGGCCAGCGCAGCGCTATGGCGCACCCGATGCTCCACGCCCTCGATCACGATCACGTCGAACCCACCGCGCTCGACCAGGTGCCGCATGATGCAGTCGGCGTGATCCATCGACTTGCCGCGCGCGTGATGCATCGGCTCGCCTGGATTGTGCTTTTCGTTACCAGCCCATGACACGCCCGCGACCTCGGCGAGCGCATCGGGGAAGTAATCGAGCAGACCGGCGGCCATTGGATAGCGCTTGCGCGTAGCGCTGTCGGCCTCGATCAGGCGCTTGCGTGGCAGTGCTGCGGACTCGGTCATGGATTCCTCGCTGGCGGGATCAGGCACTTCGACCAATAGAGCGAATGGGCGAAGGCCCAGGGATCGGCCGGCTCGAACAGCTTGTAGCCGGCGCGGATGAAATTGTTCGCCGAGGGCACGTTGTCGGTCGTGTCGGACACGACATGCGACCAGCCGTTCCGGCGGCAGCGCGCCTCGATCGCGCGCATCAGGCGGAACTGCAGTCCGTGGCCGCGGTGGTCGTCGACCACACCGACGCGGACGAAATAGCCGACGCCGAAATAGCGCTCCGACGGCACCACGCCGGCGAAGGCAACCGGCTCCGGATCGAACACGCCGTCGGGATAGGCCAGCCACCAATGGCCGGCCGAGGTGTCGGCGCGCGGTGCCGTCGAGCCGAACGAAAGGTCATGCAGCACGGCGATCTCGGAGGCGATGTCGTCATCGCCTCCGTCGACCTCGCGGATCACATAGCGCATCGCTTGCCCCCTAGCGCATGTCCGGCGGCGGGATGTTGACGCGCTGCCGGCTGACCTCGCCCTGACGCTTGTCGAGCGTGATCACGTTGAGCGCCTGCGCATTGCGCCAGCCGCCGGCAAAGGCGTGGTTGTCCTTTTCGGCGAGCGTCGAGAACGACTCGACCCTGACATCGCCGATGGTGTCGGCCTTGTCCTTGTGGATGTGGCCGTACAGGAACCAGTGATAGGCGGTCTCGCCCCAGGCCTTGCGCTGGTCGACCGCCATCGCCATCGCCATGCGCGCCGGCGGCAGCTTGTCGCCATGCGCGCAGCCGAGCAGCGTATTGCCGAACTGGCGATAATAGATGTCGGCCGGGAAGGCGATCTTGACGCGCTTGTTCCTGGCATAGAACGCCGACAGCGCCAGCGCGAGCGCGCACGCCGCTTCCGGATCGTGGTTGCCGGGAATGTTGACCACCTCGACGCGCTCATGCTTGGCGAGCGCGAGGTCGATGATCCGGATGAATACCTGCACGCCGGCCTCGAGCACCTTGAACCAGCGGCCGTCGACGTCGAGCTGATGCTTTGATTTCGGCGTGACGTTGCGCTGATCGTTGGCGTGATACCAGTCGCCAAGATTGGCGATCAGTGCCTCGCGCGCCCGCGGTGCCAACGCCATGATGTCGGAGGCCTTGTCGAGCAGCCGTTCGGTCGCGATCCTTAAGTCGAAGTCGGCGCCGGTCTGCGGCTTCCATGCCAGCATGCCGTTGTGCGGATCTGCGATCGGGATGACGTTGAGCTGGTTGCGCTCAAACCGTCGAGGCGCCGGCACCGGTCTAGCCAGACCCTTGTAGCGTTCAAACACCGACTCGATGGCCGAGATCAGGTCCGGCGTGATGGTGTCGTTCCTGGTCTTGATCCACTGATGACGGATGCGACCATCAGCGTCGACGAAAGCCGAGACGCCCTTCAGCACCTGGCCGGCCGGCATCTGGAACGCCGGCCCGGACTCCTTGTGCTGCGTTACCCATTCCTTTTCGACCTTACCGTCGCCATCAAGCTGCACGCTCGACCGCTTGAGGTCATAGCCAGGCAGCACCGGCTTGAAGCCGAGCCGGCCTTTTTCCGCGGCGCGCTTGATCTGATAGCGAAAGGTGTCGCGCGGCATATTGAGCGCACGTGCGGCCGCGCGCTCCGAGCCATATTGCTTTTTGGCCTCGGCCACGCGGCGCAACTGCGCCTCACTCAATTCAACCATGTCCGAAAAATACTCCCTTGACCGCCGCCTTGACCTGGTCGCCGATCAGCACCCAGAACAGGCCGAAGGCGAGCAGGCCGCCGGCGATCTTGCTGCGGAATCCCTTGTAATCGCCGGCCGTCTTTTCCAGCGCGTCGATGCGTTTGCCGTGGCCGGCGACCGCGTCGATCTTCTCTTTCAGGCCTTCCAGCTTGCCGCGCACATAGTTGCGGTGTTGCTCGGACTCGACGCGCTCGCGGGCACGTTCGTCGCGGTCGGAGGCAACACTCTCGATATGCTGGTCGAGCTTGCCGGCGATCTGCCCGATCATGATTTCGAGCGAGCCGAACGTCGGCGCGATCGGCGCCGCCGGCCGGGGCCGGCGCCGCGCCGGCTTGGTCGCGCGCTTCTTTGCGGGCGCCATTACTGCGCACTCCGATCGGCGACGGTGTCGGCGCAGGCCGCGCCGGCATCGATCCGCTTGTTCGCAACCTCGACGGTCGCATGGTAGCGGCCGATCACGGCAACCGCGTCCTGGCCCTCGCGATAGCCAGGAGCGCGCACGCGCTTGAGGATGCGCTTGCACTCGCCGGCCGGCGTGGTCGAGGCCTTGGTGTGCTCGGCCGAGCCCTCGAACTTACCGTGCAAGTGCCCGCAGCCGCCTAACGTCATCGGCAGTAAGGCGGCACACAGCACGGCCCGCATTTTGCGCTTCATAGTCGTCGACCTTCCGTTTGAGGTTTGCGGCATAGGCATCGATTTCCGAGATCCTGGCGTTGGCGTCGGCCGCTGCTTTCAGCTTGTTCTCGGCGAGCAGCCGCTTCGCCTCGGCGGCCTTTGCGACGTTGTCGGCGCGCCAGGCCGCGCGGGTCTCATTGGTGCCGTGGATGTCGCCGGACACGTAGCCGGACGAAAACAGCAGGAAGCCCGCGACGATGGCCGCCGCGATCATCCCGATCGGCGAGCGCGCGAAGTCGAGCGCGCCCTTGGCAACCAGCGCGACGCTCGGCACGAACATGGCGGCGACATAGATGCCGCCGCCGGTGACGATCATGCCGGCGAGAGTCCAGAACAGCGATGTCAGCATGTTTTAGCCCTCGGCCGCGACCGGGCCGGCATTGACGCCGGAGCGATGATCCTCGACGCGCTGCGCCTTGATGGTTTCGGCGAGCCAATAGACCGCGACGCCGGTGACGATCAGAACGCCGGCGGCGATCAGCACCGTCGGCGAGCCAAACAGCGGCGCGGCGAGATCATGGAAGGAGTCCCAAATGCCCTTGACCTGGCTGGCCTTGTCGACGCCGTCCTGCGCGACGTCGAGCAGACCGGCCTTGTCGGCGACCGCGCTGCCGCCGAACAGCGTGCCGAGCGCGATCTTGATCTTGGCGGCGAGGCCGACACGGTCGGCCGCCCTGATCGTTTTCGAGCCGGCCGCCTTCAGATCCTCGGCGGTCGCGCGCTTGCGCTCCGGCGACGCCTCGATCGGCTCGGCGGTTTTCAGCGCCTCGCGCGTCGCATCGTCATAGCGACCAGTGACGGGCAGGCCTTCATGCGCCTGGAATTGCGACAGCGCGCCGACCGTCTTGGTGCCGAACAGGCCGTCCGGATTGCCGACGCTGACATAGCCGAGCCTCCGGAGCGTGGCCTGCAGCGACTTGATCTCAGCGCGCGACAGGTTGCCGGCCGGCGAGGCCGAGAGAACGCTCGCGCCGCCGGCAAGCTTGCGGGTCCATCTCTTGTCCGCATCGGCAAGGCGCGTGTCGTAACGGTTGGCGGCGTAGCCCGGCCCGTTATAGATCCGCGCCACCTTAGCATAGTCGCCGGCATTGAGCGGATCGATCAGGCGCTTGTTGCGCAGCTCGCGGATCATGCAGTCGATCTGGCCGGCGAGGTTTCCGGTCATGTGCTCGACCATCGCGCAGGCCGACGGGAAGCCCAGCTCCGGATAGAGAAACCCCATGGTCTGCCCGACGCCCCAGGACGCCGACTGGTTGGCGACCTCGGCATTGATCCCGCGCGCCTTGGCGATCAGCGCCAGGCGCTTCGCCGAGGTCCCCTGATCCTTGTACTGCGTCGACCGCGACCATTTCGGGATCGCGAGGCCGGCGGCCGCGAAAGCGCGCTGCAGCGCCGTCGAGACCTTCGCCGCCTGGCGCCAGGCCACGTGACGTTCATAGAGCAGTTGCGGCGTGCGGGCATCCTGTTCGAACGTGGAGCCTGATGTTTCCACCTCGACCAGCGCGAGCAGCGCCGCCGGCCGGATGCCGCTGGCGTTGGCGCCCGCGATCAGCGCATCGACAAGAGACTGCGAAAACATGGGTCGCACTTCCTTTCAGGCAATAAAAAAGCCGCCATGAAAGGCGGCTCGGCGGGGTTGCTCGGGTTAGCTGTGACTACGGTATGGTTGTACGGCACCGGCTCCTTACGGAGGGGTTGTTCCCGGATGGGTTGTAGTGGTAGAGGCCAACCCGGCTGAGTGACTGGGCTGGGAATGATAAGAAACGATTGGTTGGCGCTCGCCGCTATTCTTACGGCATGTTTTGGATTCGCTATTTGGATGCCAAGATCAGAACCTGGGCGATGTGTCGGACCGATTCAGACACTCTTCGGAAACTGCGATAGAACGAATGGAGCCTCGCTGTGGTGAGCTCCGCATTGGAATGCGTGATCGTGGGAGAACGCCGAGCCGACTGCCCGGTAACGGGCATTGAGGTCGGTCACAGGGTGAGGTTGCGGTAATAGGAAACCGCTCAGGCAGCGGCTTGAGGTCGGTTCGATCTGTGGTAGAACGCCCGTTCAACCTGGGGGTAGTATGTATTTCGGGCGTCTCTCTGCGAATGCCGTCTTGATCGGCAGTCTTGCGCTACTCGTGCTGTTCTTTCAGCAGCGGTTATGGATGCTAGGCATCACCAACCACGATGATGCCATGTGGGCCCTTGCTGCCCATACAGGCCACGACGTAATTGGCGAGGTGGCCCACGCTCAGGGCCGGTTATGGTGCTATCTACCCTGTACCTTGACGCTTCACACATTGAAGTGGGACGGCACCGTCTACGCAGAGATATTAAAGGCTGGCAGTTTTGCCGTCTTCTTCGTTTCGTTCTTCGCCCTAATCGGCGATCTGTTCGGGCGCAGGCTGGCTTATTTGGCCGCTCTGATCTGCATCGGGACTCTCGTTGTCAGATGGGAGTCAACCAACGCTTATCCCCTGCTCTACTACCCCACCCTGACAATTTTCGTCGCCTCGGTGGCCGCCGGAACCCGGTATTACCGATCAGGGAACAAGACTTGGCTTGCTCTCTCGTGGCCGCTGCTGTTCGCGTCGCTGTGGATACAGGAAGGGCTCAGCCTTACCATTAGCGGCCTATATGCCGTCTTCGCCCTTGCCAACGTGGCCGCTGATTACAAGCCACGTAACAGGCTTGCCGGGCTTCTGATCGTATGGTTCTCCGCTTCCCTGATCTACGGAGGCATAGCGATATCATGGATGGCTTCGCATCCATCAACCTACGACGGCCACGCTATCGCCAGTTTCAATCCGCGGCGCATTCTTGAAGTCGTTCTGTCCTTCTCTGCGTCAGGGTCTTTGCTGTACGAGTTCTTCGAGCCCTACCGCGTAGTGTTCCAAAACGCGATCACACACATACCGCAGACAGTTATCTACGGCCCTTGGTCTGGCGTATTGCCTTGGACAGCCGTTGCATTCGGCGTTGTCTTGGCGACAACAACAGCGCTCGCCATGTCAGGCAAGGAAGACCCGTCAAACCGATGGACCATCCCTATCGCCATTCTTGCAGGCGCCATGCTTGCAACGTGGCCGATTCTTCCCGTCGCCATGACCTCGAAATACCAAACGTGGTATTTCCAGTACGGAGTTCGCAGCTACTATCTAACGACACTGTCGCACTTTGGCGTGTCGCTCATCATTGCGGCGTTACTGGTCGGCGCGACGAACAGAATTCGCTCCGGGAGGGTCGCTTTGTTGGCCGTCCTGTCCCTGACGATCGGAACGCTCGGAGCCCTCACTTCGGTCCGCAACTCAATCGCTGTAACCGATATGCGCCCCGAGGCTGCACGATGGAGGGTCCTGAAGACCACCGTCAACTACGCCAAATCGCAGAACCTAGACCTGAAGTCCCTTATCGTCCCGCGATTTTCGAGCGGCACTTGGTACTCTGTCCTTCCGCCAGAATACTGGACGCAATACGCTAAGTCTGCCTTTGGAGCGAATGTCGATTTCCAAACGGACCCTTCGAAAGCGGCTAAATCGGCCCTCAATCTTGATTACGGATTTGAGCCGGCTCTAGTCCTTGTTTTGCGTGAGCAGCCTTAGTGGATGTATCGGACGTGGGTTAGCGTTCCGCCAAAACCGCTGATGTTCAACACCCCCTTTGGTGGGATGCTAACCGTGTAGCAAGTGCCGGCCGCCACAACCACGGGAAGGATGTTGTTGCCGTTAATCGTTGCTCCGGTGATACTTCCAGAGCTAACCGAGATGTAAGCGGTCTCCGTAGTCGGCCCGGCCGTATAGCTGTACGGCGTCGTTGCCGTGGTTGTTACGACCGCCGTCCCACCTACGGGATTGTATCCAGCGTTGCCTTCTATTCTGCTGTGAGTGCCCGCGAACGCACCCGATATCACGGTTGTCAAACCCGACAGCATGACGTTACCGAGAATTTGGGTGTCTACCGGCGTGCCATCAGAAAGAATTCCGACGTTAAAGAACTCAATCGTGTTGCCGGTGATCTTCATACGAGCGCACGACCCGCTAAGGCGTATCCCGACAGCCCCCGTCAGGCCGCTTAAAATACTGTCCTGCACGGAGCAGTCAATGACGTTAGCTCCGTTAAAGGCGAACCCGTTACTCGTGTTGTTTTGCAGGATGCAGCCGACGAAGTTGATTGCTCGTGCATGGGCGGAGCCGGTAGCAACCACATTGACCCCGGTTGCGGTCGAGCTACTGAACCAGCACTGCACGAAGTCGCAGAAGTTAACTTCTCCGGTGCCTGATGGCTGAATGAGCAGGCCATTGCCGGCGGTGTTGTCGAACCAGCACTTTGTACAGCGTACATACGAGACAAATTGCCCGCTGCCGGGGGACATCTGCATTCCAGTTGACCCGGCCAAGAACTGGCAATCCGTAAAACTGTAGTCGCCACCATCTTCAATATAGCAATGCGCGAAGGGTCGCGTCATGCCGTCCCAGTTGAAAAGGATGCTTTCAAACTCGACGGCGACGCCACCCTTTAGCCGTAGCGCGATGGTGTTAGACTTGATCTCTCCATCTGAGACAAAAACACCAGATATCGGGGCAGAAAGGAAAATTCCTTGATACGCTCCGAACATAAAAAAGTCTCGAAGCGTAAATTGAGATGCCGAGACGTTTATGTAATTTCCGCCCGTGCGCGTCACTGTCGAGCCGAATTGCAGACTCTCGATTGACACGAACCCATTCGACACCGTTATTACGTCGCCGGTTGCTTGCGACGTAACGATAGCGCTTTTCGAGCGGGACTCTCCTATCCACCGCGCCCCGGACGATGGCGTGATCGGAGCCGACGTAATATAGCCGCCTGCCGGGAAAAACAGCGCTTTATTCACGGCTGCCGCTGCCGCGTCCGCCGCAATGATGGCGGCGGTATCGTCCGTAGAGTTATCCCCCTTCGCCCCGAAATCCTTGACGCTGAGAACATCGCGCCCCTTGTCCTGCCAGCTTCGAGTAGCAGCGCCCGTACCCGCCTGCAGAAAGCCGCTCCAAGTCGGATCAGTGCCAGCCCCATTAGTTTGAAGCACATAACCTGCGGTACCCGCCGGAAGCCGCGTAGTCGTCGTAGCATCCCGAAAAATGATATCGCCGCGCGTCGTAGTCGGGTCGACAAGATCACCGATCCCCGGTTGCCCCTGAAACACCCAGACGCCTAACAGCTTCTGCCAATATTTGCGCGTGGTCGGCTGAATTGCATATTGCTCTTCCTCGCCGAGCGATGGGTCTGGTTCGGTCGCGTCGGCGGGTACGAGAACGTAGCTGGCTGCGCTGTTAAGCGCCGCAACCATGCGCGAGACGTCAGCCATCGCCTGGCCGCCCACGAACCGCAGCGGCGAACGCTGAATGATCTTGTATGCCGCTCCTGCCGCAACGCTGGTGTACGGCCACGGGTCAATAACCAAGTGCGTCACATCCGTGACGTCCTGAACAACCACCATGTGTCCGTCGATAACGATGTCATCGCCAGGCCGCGCGTTCACGCCGGACCAGATCGTGCTGTTTCCGACAATGACGGCATCTCCGTTGGCGACGGAAACCGTGCCGGTGGAGTAGCTCGGGAAAGCAGGCATTATTCCCCTTCCTGAAGAGAAAGAAGTTTGAGGATTGATTTGTTGTGGTGGTGCGCTGGTGGGCCTAGCGGATAGCCGCTAGTTCGTCCGGCGTGGTCGCCGCATCGATCGCCAGCATGATGCGCTGCCGCTGCAACTCGCGCTCGGCGACAGAGGGCGCATCGGGTTTGGCCAGAATGATGGCGGCCAATTCTTCTTTGGTGATTCCGCGGAGGTCGGCTTCCGGCTGAAGCTTATCGAGATCGCTTGTTGCCCACTGCCGTTTTAGGGCATGCGCCCGATCGCGGTGGAAATCCTCGGTGGAAATGCGGTCGAAATATTCATTGATCGCTTTCACCTTCGCGGCTCGCGCTGGCGCCATCGTGTCAAACGTAATGCGCTTCATGATGCGGCGGCCTCGATTGCCACTTCGAACCGCCGGTAAGGCCATTTCTCGAACGAAATGTGATAGACTGCCGGAGATGTCTGCGCGAACTCGAACTCGGTTGCCTCGCCCAGCTTTTCGGCATACACACCGACGCGCTCGCCCTGCAGCCAAATGTGAATGGCGCAGGTTACGCCTTTCGGGACGTTGGTGAACACAGCGCTGTCGTTACCATCCGCCTTGATGGCGGTTTTCGACACAAGGATTTCCATATCGGGACGAAGCAGCAAATCCTCGTTGGCGACGTCAACGAAAAACAGTTCCGGATTGACCGGATAATGCGCGTCGTACTTCACGAAGTTGTCGTGCCCCTGATCGCGCAAAAGCTGATCGTAACCCGCCGGATCGAACAGCTTGTTTGCCTGATATATGCTGCCATCGGGCTTGTAGAGCACATAAAGCATCATCCAGCCTTCTTAGGTAAAGTTCTTGAAGATCGCGTAATTGATGTAGATGGTGTCGAAGTGAGCCCTACCAATGAGAACATCGAACGTTTGCGGAGTGAACGTGACCCCAAGAAACACGTTAGAGCAGATCGCTCCGCCCGACCCTTTGTAGCCCTGCACATTGACATTTGTTGTTGAATCGGTTCGCGTCGGTGTCATCAAAATCCCGTTGTCAAAGACCGGAACGACTCCGCTGCCACCGTCAGAAACGCCGTACCACGCTGGCGCGCGGTGCATCGTCATGAACAGCGGAGTTGCACCGCCGGGGTCTGTGACCAAAACGACCGGGCCAGCCTGTTCCTTCACGTTCTGAGGCGAAGGGGCTGTGTAGTCTCCGTCTAGAATCGGCGTCATCGTGAACCAGCCGTTTTGCGATATGCGCAAGGGCGGTTGGTTTGCGTCAAAGATCAAGTTGTCGAACTGCGCACCACTGGCACTAACGCCAGGCACTGAGACCTTGAACGTTCCGTTCGCATTGATGATCACGCGTTGCGCCATCAGAACACTGCCGAATAGACGAAGTATTTGACCGGCAGAAACGTCGAAATGGTCATAGACGCACCATTGCTATTGATTGTCGCTGTCGACGACGGGACCGACGCCAGCGGCGACGGGCGCAACGGACCCGGTCCGGTCATATGACCAAACACGTTGTTGAAGTCATATTGACTCGTCAGGAAGACAAAAGGACGCTGACTCAATCCGAGCGGGACGGAGGTGGAGCCGGCAGCATGGCCGATCGCGATCAACTGCGAAACTTTGGACGTGATCGACATGATCAACGAGCCGTCGGGCGCAGTATATGCATCAACGCCAGGTGGCGAGACGAACACGCCAACATCGCCGTTTCCGCGTTTTCCGACGACAATTCGCCTGCTCATCCCGACAACACTGGAAGCTTAAAGACAGCATACAGAATGGCAATCGAACCAACGTTACGAACGCTCGCTATGCCACTCGGGGTCACAGTCGCGGCGATCCCAACCTGATGGCCGCTAGCGTACACGCCATCATCGTAGACAACGTCCCCGCTGATTTGCCGGACTTCAATGTATGGCGTGTAACCAAGGCTCGCCCACGTCGGGAGAGACGGTAGAACCGCCGTGCCAACCATGTGAGTTTTAACGATATCGTTCCAATTGCTATCGAACGAAAAACCGCCTAGCGCACTGTTTCCGAGATACGCGTCAACGCCAGGCAATGAAACACGCAAACCATAATTGACGCCATCCGCATATTTGCCGAGCACAACGCGCCGAGCCATCAGCTATTGTCCGAAATGATGATATTGGCGTTGTTCAAGTCGATGAACATTTTGGTCGCGGTTGGATCGGCCAACGTGCCCGCCCTGATGTCGCCCGCGTTGACGGTAATCGCGCTCAGTGCCCCGACACTCATCATGTATGCCTTGATCGTCCCACTCAGGATCAGATTTCCGTTGATTCCGACCGATGGAACCCCGCCGACCAGTCCCGTCGCGAAAAGATCATAGGGCGCATCGCCGTTGTAGCCCGGCAACTGAATCTGCACGTGATCCGCCGCCATCACGAAGGCGCTCGACCCCTCGCCGCCGTTGACGAGTTGAATTCCGGCGACTGCGCCGGAGGCGGTAACCTTCACAGACCAGGATGCCGCCGCATAGCCGTCGAGCGTTGCAACGGCCTGCGACACCGTATTTACAGACGAGAACGCCGGACCGAAGGTCGCCGAAACTTCCGTTTTGAATTCGGCGAGCGACGATTCCGCACCTACGGCAACAGTTCGCACTTCCTCAATTTGCGCCATCGCCGCATCGGACCGCGCGGCTAGCTGGCTGCGCACCTCTTTCTTGTCGAGCCATCCGCGAGCATCGCCGTCAGACGCGATCGCCGCGATCTTCTGCGTGATCTGGTCGACCTTGTCGTTGATCTCGTCCATCAACGTCGTGATCTGAGCTCTAATCGCCGCCTCGAAATCGGCCAGCGAAAGGCGCACGTCGTCCGTTGTGACGTCGAGCCAGTCGGACCACAGCATATCGCGCGGAATGGTCGGAATGTAGCGGCCGCGCGCCTGATAGGTCGTTTGCGGAAGCAAGCCTTGCGACACGATCACGGCGCCGGCGCGCAATTGATCAGTGCGGCCCCTGGTGACCGGCGACTGGTCTTGCTTAAGGCGGACCTCGTACATCACGCCGTCGACGCCGGCGGCGTTGATGTCCCATCCGAGCCGGATCGCCGGCCGTCGAGCGAGACCGTCGGCGTCGTAGAGAATGGCCGCCTCGGCGAACCATGCGACGATGCCTTGCGGAGCGGGATAGACGATGCCGGTCGGCCCCGTGGTGACCGGACGGAAATCGACATTCTGATCCCAATCATAGTCGCTCGGGTCGACCTCGGTCAGGCTCAAGCCAATATCGAGGTTGGCCCTGTCGACCGCTGCGTCGACGCGGAAGCTCTTGCCGTCATAGCCGTTGCGCACCGACGTCCACGCGCCAACGTCGCCAGGCTCGACAAGCCAGAACACCGGCGGCAACACGATCGTATGCGTGCGCGCGCGCTGCGCTTCCTCGATCGCCGATTTCTGTAGCCGCTGCACCTGCGCCGGATAAGGCACCATGTCGAAGCTAGGTGCGGCCATCAAGCGACGGTTGCCGTCCTTGGCCTCGAGATCGGTCCGGTAGTAGGCCGGCGCCGTCGCGGTCTGCCAGGCCTGCGCTGGATCGGGATAGGTGCCTTGGATGCCGTTGACGCTGTCGGCGAGCGCAAAGAACGGCTTGTAAACCTGTTCCTCGGTCGACAGGATATCGTCATCGCTAAAGAAGAACGTCGGCGAGTCCGGCGCGCCGAGGTGGATCTTGTAGAACCCGCCGATCTCGGAAAGCCGGCCCTGGCAAGCCGTCAGAAACGACTCAATCGCGTTGGCCGGCTGCGTGTTGATGTTGATCTGCGCGCCGGATCGGTAGGTTGGCTCGGGTCCGGACACGCCATCGATCGGCGCCCGGCACTTTGCGATCTGCTCGATCCAATTAAAGCCCGGCAACCGCGCCGCGGCCGTGCTCTGCAATCCGTACAGCCACTGCCCGTTGTAGCGAATGCCGCGCAGCACGTTGTAAATCTGCACCGCCGGCAGATTGTCGCCGTCGCCGCCCCAGGTCGACGGATCGGAATAACGATGGCCACCCGCACCGCCGACAGTCGAATCCTTGGACGGATCATAGAGCGGAATGCCGGACAGCTCGAACAGGCACTGCGGAAACCCGGTAAAGACCGTTTCATTAACCAGCGCGGTGACGATCACATAGGCAACGCCGGTTCCGACACGGGTCGCACCATACGGGCGATCGATCGACGACACATTGGCGACCAGGTTGGGATCGGCCGTCGTTTGCGTCCCGTCATAAAAGGTGACAGTGAGGTGCGGCGCTAGGCTGTCCGGATAGTCGGGGTCACGTGGCTTGACGTATTCCGGGATCTGCACGGTCACGCCGGCGCCGGCGAGCGCGCCGCCGGGCAGCGTCACCTTTTGCCCATTGATCCAAAGACCGACCAGCTTGGTGCGCGGCAGGTCAGAGAGGGCAATGACCTGTGTCAGATTGGCGTTCGGCGTACCGCCGAGCGCCACCTCGCCGCCGCCCCAGGTGTTGGCATAGACCAGCGAGCCGGCCGTGACCGAATAGCCAAGCGGGAACGCGCGCGGCACATCCCCGCCGCCGGCAAGCTTCCCCTGCACGCCAAAGCTGTCGGTCGCCGCCGAGGCGTTCGCCTGGTTACCGGACAGCGCCTTCGCCGCATAGCTCAAACCGATCGAGGCCGCGAGGCCGAGCCCGGCGGCCAGGATGGGCACAGCGATCGTGCCAGCGAGGAACGTGCCGGCGAGCAGCGCCCCAGCTATAGCGGTGAAAATCGCCATGGAATTAGATCGCCTTCAGGAAGTGCTTTTCGGCCGCGCGATAGCCGCGCCTCACGTAGAGTTTCGCAACCTCTGGATCGTCGCCCATGCCAGCCATGCCGACAAAGGCGCAGCGCTTTGATTCGGCCCAGGCCTCATAGGCGTCCAGCATGGCAATCGCTGCTCGCCCGCGATATCCGGGACCGATCCACCACACCGACTCGCGCGCGATGTAGACCGGCCCGAACGGATGCTCATAGGCGAGCGCCATCAAAACGCCTTGCGCAACGCCACCGACATCATTGACAACGCAACAGGCGTTCATCGCCTGCAAATGATGGTCGAACAGTCGTGCGGCATAGTCGGGACGGAACGGAAACGCGAATCCGCTGGCCCCCGTAGCGTCCTCGAAACCAGCGGCCGCGTGCGAGTCCTTCAGCAACTCGACCACACGCGCGCGGTCGGCGGCCACTGCATCCCTAATCATCGGCCGAACTTCGACCAAAATGACTGTTGGGTGCGGACCGGCCCGCCCTGCCGGCCCCAGAATTGTTCCCAGGTGCTGACGACGGCCACGTCTGCATAGAAATCATCAATCGGATTGCGCAACCGCTGCGATGCATCCGATCGCGTGTCTGGATTTGACCGCGTCAATTCCTGCGTGTTCGACGTGCAGGTCAGCGTAACGTTCCCGGCCTTGCCAGCGCCCGGCGTCGTGATCGGCGCCTCGTCGATGGTGCCGGCAAAACGCGGGATCGCCGGCGCGACCAGCACGCGGCTATCCGGGTCGAACAGACCGCGGAAAATCTCGACCTTGCCCTGCTTGCAGTCATACTGCCGCACCAAGGCGTTGATGCGATCGGAGATCTGCGACAGCACGACGTTGACGTTTTGCACCGTCAGCGACGACACCAGCGGGATATCCGAGATCGAGATCAGCGCACCGGCGCCGCGGAACGTGCGCGCCACTGTGCCGCCGGTATCGGGATCGATCACATCGGCGGCGATGTCGCCGACATCCGACCAATAGCCATCAGTGACGGCCGCGCCGGTGTCGCGGGTGCGCACCACAAACCAGATGAAATCCCGCGCAACCAGGCGGCGCGCCTGCAGCGCGGCATAGTACGGAGGAGGAGCGAACCGAGTCATCCGAGATACTGCCCGATCTTGAAGCTCAGTGACATCGTCCGCGCCGTGACCTTGGTCGGCGGGTTGACCGATCCCGGCAGCAACGTGAACAGGCCGGCCGGCTTTTTCAGCCGCACAGCCGCGCCGGTCGTAAAGCCGGGCCGGATATGCGGCCGCACCTCGAACTGCGGCGTCAGGCCACCGCCGCCGGCGGTAGCCGTCTCCATCACCTGATGCAGCGCGCGCGACGCCCCGTAGTCGAACGACAGATAGTCGCCGACCGACAGCGTAAAGCTGGCCGCCAGACCAGCCAGCGCCAGCGCCTTGGTGTTGGCGTTGACGCTCGCAAGCGTCGCGGTATCGCTGAATACGCCGTCGGCATGCGCGCGCGGATACGGCCGGCGCACGTCATAGGCCTCGAACGTGTGAACCACGCCGTCGAGCGAGTTGAGCAGCGCCTCGAACGCCAGCGCATCATCGTTGCCGAGCGCGACGGTGGTGAAATCACCAAACCAGAGCGCCGGCCCAAGATCCTTGCCGATCGAGACACCGCTTGCGAGCGAGCTCAATTCCTGTTGCGGCACCAGGCGCAGCGGCGCGTTCGCATAGCGGACCGCCATCAGGTCCGTGCGCGGAAACGTGATCATGCCTAGATCGTCCTCGCCGTTCGGCCCTTTTGCACCGCGATTGCGACGCGGCGCTCGAAATCGGCCCGGTCGCGCGCGATCTGCGCGCGCAGCTCGTTGATGTCGTCGGAATTGCCGCTGACATTGTACTGGGGCGCAAAGGTGAAGTGATTGTCACCGCCGCCCTCACCGGCCATCGCCATCGAGATGTCATGCGGGATCACGCGCGAGCCGGTTGGCAGATCGACGATCTCGCCGCCCTCCTCGTTGATGATCGACGGCCCCCCTGGCGCATAGCCGGTGCCGCCGGCAAACTTCGGCATGGCGTAATCGCCGACCATCACGGTCGTCGGCGCCGAGCCGGACCCGCCAAGGCCGAACAGGCTCAGAACGCCAGACCCGGAGCCGCCAAATGCTGCCTGCCAGAGCTTGTCCGCCGCCATCTCCGACAGCTTGTCGGCAATGCGGCCGAGCCCGTTCAACATCGCATTGGCGAAGGCATCGGCGACTGACATGCCGTTGCGCAGGTTTTGCGTGAACTCGGTGAATACTGCCCGGTTCACATCCTGCCCGGTCGCCGAAATCTGCCGCAAGCCGCTGTTGAAGCGCATTTCGGCGGCATAGGACGAGTTCAGTGCCGCCGGAATGTCGGTGCCATAGACGCTCTTGAGCGCGTTGGCGATTTGCACGTCATCCTGCGTCAGGAACGCGGTGCCGCGGTCGAACCGAATGTCGCTCGCCACCTTGGCCCGCGCCAGGGCGTCAGCCGCGGCGCCGGCGTCCTGCGCCAGCCTCGCGATTCGTTCCCGCAATTGGTCGGTTATGGGAACGCCAGCCTCTTGCGCGACCGCGAGCAGCTTCGCCTCGGTCTGCATCCGCTCGATCGCGCCGGCGCCGAGGTCAACGGCCGCCGCATTGGCCTGCACCTCGGCGGTATGCTTACGGATCGAGACCGCCGCACGATCGAACGCTGCCTGACCCTTGTCATCCGGACGGTTCGACGGCGTCTTGGTCGCGCCATAGCCGACCGCGTTATAGAACGAATCAGCGTCGGTCTGCGACAGCGTCCGGCTGGCGTTCGGGTTGTTCATCAAGAACAGCGATTGCTGCGCCGTCTTGTTGCCGGCGAGCGCCGCAGCGCCAATCGCGAGTGCGCCAAGATTTTCGGCCGCACGGTTCTTCAGGTAGTCCCAAAGGCCGCCGCCCTGCATCCCGGTGATGCTAGACCAGATCCGCTGCAGCTCCTGGCTTTGCTTGATGACCGGATCGAGGTCGGTCTTGGCGATCTTCTCCAAGCCGGTTGCGCCGGCCAGGATGGCCTTGACCATCGCGGGCGCCGCCTGCTGGCCGAACGCATTGGTCGCGATCTCGAGTCGCTCGGTCTCGTTGCGCGCGTTCTGGATGTAGCCGGCGACCTGCTTGTAGACATCCTCCAGCGGTTTCAGCCGGCCGCTCGCATCATTGATCGAGGACCCGTTCAGCTTGAACAGGTTTTCCAGATAGCCGCCGTCGCGCGAGGTGGTGTCGAGCTGCGTGCGCAGCGCTTTCAGTGCCGAGGCTGCGTCGGTCGCCTCGCCGCCGACTTTCTTGACCGCCGAGGCGAGGCCGGCAACGTTGCCGGCCTTGGTGCCCACTTCGTCAGCGGCATCGCCAAGTGCGGCGAGGTCGGACACCGCCTTGATCGTCGCGACGCTGACACCGGCGATCGTCGCCGCGGCGGCGACATAGGGATTCGCCAGCATCCGCGCCGCGCCGCTGATCTGAGACAGGCCGCCCGCCTGGCCGCCGGCGAGGTCGGCGACGGCCTTTTTAAGTTGCTCGATGGCGCTCTGCCCGCCCTTGGCATTGGCAATAAAGCTTTGCCAGGCCGAGCGCGTATT
Source organism: Bradyrhizobium sp. LeoB3 (assembly GCF_055456055.1). Classification (NCBI taxonomy): domain Bacteria; kingdom Pseudomonadati; phylum Pseudomonadota; class Alphaproteobacteria; order Hyphomicrobiales; family Nitrobacteraceae; genus Bradyrhizobium; species Bradyrhizobium sp. LeoB3. The sequence continues at coordinate 502,530 of NZ_JBVBEF010000001.1, read as the reverse complement.
GTCCGATCCTTCAAGAACGATCGGTAAAACTTCGGCCTGCGCCATCGATCAGGTGCCCGTCTTTTCGCGACGAATTTGGTAGAACGCCCACCACTCTTGAAACTCAGTGACGGGCATGGTCGCCGACAACTCGGCGACCGTCATGCGGAGACGATCCGCGAGCGTGAACAGGAACAGCCGCTCCGGATCGTCTCTCAGTTTTTTTCGACTTGCTCCGTCGTCGGCAGAGCCATCATGCGTACCGCGATGCGCGAGATGATCTGCGGTGCGACGGAAAGTTTCAGCGCCGGCTTGTCTTCCAGCGTGAACATCTTCTTTCCGTCGGCGTCGATCGACTTCATCATGACGATTTCGAGATCGTCCTTTGCGACACCGCCGTCGAAGATCGACGCGCGTTCATCGACCGTCAACGGCTTCCAGAACACGCGCATAGGTACGCCGTCGACGATCCATTCCGGAATGTCGATGTGCGGCGTGCCGAGGCTCTTGAAGTGCGCAACGGCCGCGGAAAGATACTTGTTCGTCATGTCGGGAGTCCCCTGTTCGCTTTACCTGATCAAAGCCGGCGGATTAGGTCGCGACCGTGGCCCAGGCCAGCGGGCCATTGCCCTGGAAAGAGAACGTCCGCGACACGACGGCGCCCTTGTCGGCGTCGACCGAATCCTCGGTGATGGTCGCCTTGCCGGTCAGATAGTTCGCACCCGTGCTAGCGCCTTCGGGATAGAGATTAAGTACAACCGAAGCGCCAGCAACCAGCACTGCCTGGCCGCCGGTGTCGCCCTGATAGGCGTTGCAGGACAGCGAACCGGACCAGGAATTGACGGTCTCACCCTCGACGTGGGTTTCCCAATCGTCGCCCATCGCCGTATCGTTGGCGACCTGCGCCGAGGTCTTGACCGAGAACTTGGTGACTTCGGCGACCGCATTGGCCGCGATTTTCACAACGCCATTCTTACCGTGGTACGTGGCCATCGGCGGTTTCCTTTCAGAGCTGTTGAGGTGGTTAAGATCAGACCGCGGCGCCGGGCGCGGACTCGCGGGTTCGGTAGACGACGCGCCAGTCGAGCGCGACCTCGCCGGCATGTGCATCGCCCGGCGCCTGCGTATTGATCGTGGTGCCGATCAAGGTGATTTCCTGCACCAGGCCGCCGAGTGATGGATCGGCCACCATGGCCGGCTCGGCCTCCAGCGCCATATCGTCGAGCGTCCCGTCGGGCACGGATGCCATGATCACGCGGCCCTCGGTGCGCACGGTCAATTCCCGGCGCAGGATGCCGCCCATGGCGTCGGTGTCGGAGCGCTCCGAACGCACATAGACCAGCCAGCTCGGCGGATGATTGGCGGCAAGCGGCCGCGTGCGGCCCTCGAAAACGTTGCCGCCGGTGGTCGGCAAGCCGGTCAAGGCCGCGACCATCGCCGCGCGGATCTGAGCGCGAACGTGAGGCATCAGGCGATCAACCTATGAAGCACGATGCCACCGCGACCAACGCGACGGCGTACAATAACAGGATCAGGATGGCGAGGTACGCGACCGGATAATGACCCGTCATTCGCAGCTCCTCACGACAGGTTGCAGACGATCATACCCTTGCCGTCGGGCAGGATCGGCGTGGTGATCTCCATCACCTTGCCGTCGGCGACGCGCTGCGCGGTGTCGCCTTCCTGCGGCTCGGGGATGTCAGCCGCGCGCAGGCTCAATTCGGTCTTACGCATGTCGACGCCGGCATTGTCGCCGATCGTGACACTCAGCGAGGACTCCCACCAAATCGCATTGATGCGCTTGGTGATGCCGGTAGAGACCGGCGTGTAATCGACGGCCTCGCCGAACACGGTCGGATCGGTGAAGATGTCGGAGAGACCGTCGAAAACAGACATGGCGCGTTAGCCGATCGGCGTGAACGAGACCTGACCGGCCGCATCAGCCGCCAGCGCGTCAGCCGCGGCAACGCCCCACTTGGTGTTGGCGGTCGCGGTCTTGGTGAACCGCTTGTTGGTGGCGTCCCAATAGAGTTGATCGCCCTGCGCCCATGCGGTGCCGGTTTCCTTCGGAAGCGAGAACACGCCACCGCGCAGCAACGGCACCTTGGCGCCGATGGCCGCGCTATAAACGGCGACGCCACCGATCGAGCCGACCAGAACGAAGTCACCGCTGGTGACGGCGGCCGATGCCGTGACTTCCAGCACCTTCCCATCTTGAACGAAATTCTTCATAGGATCGAATCCCCTGCTTTGCGCGGCATCCGCGCAGCGTTTACGACGAAGGCCGCGCGATCAGCTCGCGCGGCCTCTGCGATGTCGGATCAGGCTGCGAGCGCTTACGCGCCGGCGCCCTTGTAGAAGCCGCGGAAGTCTTTCAGCGTCACGCCGGCGTCGATGCGCACCTTGAATTCCACACCGTCGACGTTCCAGCCCTCTTTCTGCTCGAGCACCGGCGACTGCACGCCGTTGAGGTATTCGACATCGAGCGTGTCGAACTGGTTCGGGTTCGCGGCCAGATACCAAGCGGTCGTCGAATTGACGTCGAGACGCGCCTCCGGAACCACCTCGGCCATGTTGGCGACGCGGTTCGCCACCGCCGGGTTGTCCTGGCCGGGCTCGGCCTGCGAGGCAAAGGTCTGGTTCGCCTTGCCCTGCAGCGTGATCGGCACCAGGCAGTAGGCCGGACGGATGTTCAGCCCCTGCTTGATGTTGTCCGGATCAGCCTGCTTGCCCATTGCGGCACGGCCGGCGTCGAGCGAGTCGGGCGACAGCACCGAACCGGCGCCGGTCGCCAGGTTCTTGTGGTTGGCGTGGAACAGCGCCGTTCCGTCCGGCGCCACGGCGTTGCTGGTCAACACCGCATAGACCAGGTTGCCGATGGTGCGCTTGGAGGCGTTGCCCATCTTGGCCGGGATCTTGGTGAAGGCCGACAGGTCATCGTTGATGATCGCCTGGCGCGTGATGGCGAACATCTTGCCGTAGGTTGCCAGCATGCGGGTCACGCCGCGATCGGACATCGACGCGTAGCTGTATTCCGCGCCTTCGTCGACCTGCGACAGCGACGGGAACAGGCCGAGGTCGACCGCCTTCGCCGGCTTGAAGTCGGTCAGCACGCCGACGCCGGTCCAGAGCTGGAAAGTCTCCGGCGCCTCCTCATAACCCTTGAGCAGCGCCTTGTTGGCGACGTTGGCAAGGATGTTCGAGAAGTCGGAGGTGGACATCGCACCGGCCATGATGACCGGCCGGAACGCGGCCGCGACCATCTCCATCGGATCGCGCGGAATGTCGCGGATGCCGCGCACTTCCAGCGACATGCGCGCCAGCTCGCGCATCGAGTAAGCCGAGAACTCGTTGTGCTCGCCATCCTCGGGAAGCTTGCCGCCCTTCTGCCGGAACATCGGCACCTTGGCGACGATCGCGCGGCTGACGCCGGTCACGAACTTGTCGCGGGCATCTACGACCACCGAGGCATTGCCGTTGGCGCCGGGCTTGCCCGCATTCTGCGCCTTCGCCATGGCATCGATCAGCGCATCCTTGGCCGCCTCATGGGTGGAGCTCGCCGCGACGATCTTGTTCAGATCGCCCAAGGCAAGGCCCGAGACAGAGGCCGACATATAAAACTGCTCGGCCCAGGGCTTGGCGCTCGCGGTCGGCTTGCCGGCGGCGTCGGCGATCTTCTGCTCCTCGGCAGCGATCTTCGCCTCGACATCATCGCGCTTGGCGACCAGGTCGGCGTGCTCCTTCTCGATCCTAGCGATCACGTCGGCGGCCAGGCCTTCCTTGATCTCAGCAAACTTGGCCTTGATCGCGGCGACGATGTCGACGTGCTCGGCGCGTAGCGCGACCAGCGCCGCCGAGGCGGTCGCAAGACCGTCGTGGTGCACGTGCCCGAACGCATCGGGCGCGATCAGAACTGCAACAGCCGCGAGCGCGGCCAGGGCAGCGAACGCCGCCCAACTGCGGAAACCCTTCATGGTTGATTCCTTTAGGTTGATTGCGCCGGGCCGTGACAACGCCATGAACCTGCGGCCCGGCGCCGGGCACAGGATGGCGGACTCAAAATGCTTGCGATTTACGCCCGCTCGCGCGCGCGCATCCGGGCCAGCACTGCGGACACGCTCGACTTGACGGTTTCCGTCGCGCTCGCCGCGACCTGTGCCAGCGACTCGCGCTCACGCCGGCGAGGCCGTTGCGGAAGCGCGGCCGGCGCCTTGGCATAGATGCGATAATCGAACTCGGCCTTGGCGACGGACTGCTCGGCAAGCACTTCGGTCGCAAAGCCATGATCCTTGGCTTCCTTTGCGGTCAGCCAGGTTTCGGCCTTCATGATAGTGCGCGCATCGGCCTGCGTCTTGCCGGAGGCGCGCGCATAGACGCCGGCATAGTTCTCGGCCAGCTTGTCGAGCACGGCGATGTTGCGCTGGTGCGCCGCGACGTTGCCGACCGTGATGGTCGCCGGATCATGGATCATCATCATGGCGCCATCACGCATCTGTCGGTCGGCGCCGGCCATGGCGATCAGCGATGCGGCCGAGGCGGCGACGCCGTCGACGACGATGGTCACCTTGCCGGGGTGCGATTTGAGCAGCGAATAGATCGCCATGCCCTCGGTCGCTATGCCACCGCCGGAATTGAGGCGAACGGTGACATCGCCCTCGCCATGCTCGGCGAGCGCGGCCGCAACATCGTTGGCGGTAAAGCCGCCGTCCCAGGTGTCGCCAACGTCGCCATACAGGTGAACTTCGTCGTTCACGAGAATGCTCTGATCCATCACGCCTTACCCCTGATTGTCGGTCGACGGGTTGTCGCCCTGGTCGCCGCCCTCATCCGGAGGCGGCGTGAGTTGTTCGGTGCCGCGCGTCGAGAGCGGCTGGCGGCCATCGCTGTCGAATCGCAGGCCGAGCGCGTCGGCACGCTTGTTTTCGTCGGCCATTTCCTGCTCGACCGTCTCCGGATCGTAGCCAAGGGATCGGGTCTGTTCGCTGCGCGAGGCCAGGCCGGCGCGAACCGCGTCGCGCATCGGCGGAATTTCATCCTTCGGCGACACCATCTCGCGCGCCGGCGGCGTCCAGCTCAGTCGCGGATTCGACGACATCGGACCGCGGGCGATCGTGACCGCCTGCATGAACCAGTCGGCCGTTCCGCCACAGAACTGCGGGATCAACATATGCCAGCGCCATTGATCGGTTTTGATGTTGAAACCGATGCGGCCGAGCCGGCCGGAAATGAAGCTGACGCCGGAGAGGTCGCCAGTGCCGACCTCATAGGGCACGCCATAGGCGATGCAGATCTTGCGACCATAAACCATTTCGAAGTCGCGAAAGCCGTTCATCAGCGGCGGCGTCGCGGTGGTTACCTGCGATCCGCTCGGCAACTGCTGAATGATGCCCGGCTCGAGCCGCTCGATCGGCGTGCCCGCTGCGGTCCTGGCGCCGCTCGCGGCCGCGGCGAGGCCGCCGGCATCGGGACCGGTGAAGAACACCGCAAAGCATGCAGCGATCTTCTGTCGCATCAATTCGGCTTCCTCATAGTTGGCGAGGTCCCACATCGTGATGACGCCAGGCGCGCCCCACGGCACGCCGCGCTGCTGACCTGGCCGATCGACGCGATAGATGTGCCGCACGTCCTCGACCGGCACGCGGCGAGATTCCGGAAACTTCCAGGTGATGCCGCCGCCGGGATGTTCGTCGAACAGCCAATAGGCAACTCGCTGGCCGTTCGGCGTGAACTCGATTCCCTGAAAATAGATGTTGCCGCCCGGTGCCGGGCCGTTGCGGCGATGGTCGAGGTAGTCGCCCTCCAGCACCCTGATCTGAAACGGCAACGGCACATTGCGCGAGCGCTCCGGCACATAGCGAACGATCAGCACCTCGCCGGATTCGACGACGGTGCGCATCGCGAGCGACTGCAGCCCGTAAATGTTGGTGCGGCCGTCATAGTCGATCGCCGTGGTCTCCAAGTGTTCGGCGATCAGCGACTGCAGCGTCGCCTTGTCCTTTTTGTACTTGGCCTTGACCGACGGCATGATGCCGGCGCCGACCACATGCCCCTGAATTTCGGCATGGATGTTCGAGGCGATCGGGTTGTTGCGTCCGAAGTCGCGGCACACGTCGCGCAGCCGCTCCATCGACATCGCGACTTCGGTGTTCGCGCTGGTGCCGCCGATCGGCTTCCATGACGTGCGATGCGTGCGCGCAGCGCCGTCATAGTGCATCAACGCCTGGCGCGCTGCCATCCGCTTGACGGCGTGAACTGGCGCGACTGCGGCGACAACGCGATCGAGAACGTTCATCAGCGCCACCGACCGTTATACAACGGACCATGCCACAGCCCGCTATCGTAAGAACCGACGACGCGCGTCACGGCGGCGTCGCCCTTGACCTCGCGGGTCATGACGTCGCGCAGGCGCAGCAATTCGTCAAGCGAGTGATAGGTGACCGAGCCGGACTGATACTGCACCGTCCTCACGCCCTTCTTGATCGCCGCGTCGAGCGCGTCGAGGTCGCTTTGCGTCCAAGCCATCGGATCAGGTCCTCACAGAAACAAGGCCGGCGACGATCGACGTCGTGGCCGGCGCCTCGAACAGGGTACGCGTACAAGGGACAAGGTCGCGAACAGGGCCGTCGAGGGATACGCCGTCGCCCGGCGCGCCGATGCAGGCTAGTTGCCCTTGGCCGGCGGGTACGAAAGCCGCCTTCACGCCCCTGCATCAGAAACACTCAAGCCGCGGCCGAACGATCGACCGCAGCCTTGCTTGCCCATCGTCGGCAAGCGAGTAGCGGCCGCACCGAAGTCGGCCGCTTCATGAATTCAGCTCATGCGCGAAACATGCGCGTAAGAAGCCGGCGCGGCGCACCGAGCACAAGCGCCAGCACAAACGGCGCGGCGATGGCTGCGGCGATCGTCGTCATTGCGCGGCAAGCCCCGCCTTATCGAATTGCGCGAACACCTGGCCGAGCCAATGCCGCACTTTGCCGGCGAGCACCGGCGAGGTGGCGCCAGCATTGACGTAGTCGAAAAACGACTTGCTGGCCGCGTCGACGTTCTCGCAAGCCCGCGCGTCGAGCGGCGGGATGTCGAGCGCTTCCGGCGGAAATGCGAACTTGGTCGCATTGATCCGGTTTCCGACCGGCACATAGCGCGATCCGGCGATCGAGCCGGTCACGGCCTTGATTTCGTCGATCGAATTCTGCGTGTTACCAAGCACGTGAACGATGACGACCGTGCATTTCGACGAATCGATAAACCCGATCTCAGAAAGCAGCTTGATCGTCGGCGACAGCAAGCCTGCGCGAATGTCGACGACAGTGACAACGCCGCCGAGCGTATCGAGCACCTTCATCTGACCGTCGGAGTCGGTGAAATCGACGATCTCGGTCTGCGCGCCGTAGAAGCGCTTGAGCATGCCGCTCGGCGCTTCGTTCTCGGTGTCGAACGCACGCGCCTCGATACCCTTGCTCTTGAAATATTCGAGGAGGCAACGCGACACCATCGTTTTGCCGACGCCACCCTTGTCGGCGCCGACGATGATCAAGACAGGCTTTCCCATGTTGGTCCCCTTAACCGAGCCATCCGCGGCCTCGCGAAATCCAGCCGCGATTTTGTGCCGGTTGCGGCGTTTCGGGCATCGCCGGCGTGTTTTCCGCCGCGATCGTCGCCGTATCGGCTTTTTTCGCGCTGAACAGATCCTGCACAGTCAATTCGGCCGGAACGCCGCGATGTGCGGCGAGCGCGGCCCAATCTTCCGCGGTCGACGACGACATGCCGAGATATTCGGCCAACGCGTTGCAGCCGACGTAACAATCGAGCCAGTGGTTCTCACCGTTCTTGACCCATTGCCGACCGGTCACCTTGCCCTTGAAGCGGATATCCTGCAGCGACTCGGCCGTGATCTGGCGAAAGAACACGTCATCGAGCCAGGCGCCGTGATGGCAATAGCCGCTCGGATACTCGACCGCGTCCGGCTCGCGCACGCGATGCAAGTCGAAATAGTGCGTCGACTTCAACGGCCAGGTGCCGAGGCCCCAGACCTTGCAGCCCTCGCGAATGACCTTGCCCGACAGGCTGATGTCGACCAGCGTCGGCGCGCCGATCGCAGGCCGGTTCCAGCCCTTCAACCCCTTGGTCGCCAGGATCACGTCATGACCTGACATAGGGTGCACGCGCTGTTGCTTGCGCACCCAGGAATAGACCACGTGCGAGCGGAAGCCGGAGTCGACGCCGAGCGCGTCGATCGTCCGCTTGCCCCCAAAGGCATCCGGAAACTCGCGCGCGAGCACCAGCTTTTCCAGCTTCTCGAACGCATCTCCGTCGGGCTTGGCCGTGTCGCCGGAGATGTAATCCGCGTCGACGACCCATCGCTCGCGGTTCGGCGCGTGCGCGATGACAAGATACCAGATGCCGCGCATCTGCACGTCGGCGAACGCGGTCAGGATCAGACCCTTTGGCGGCACGTGCCCGCGGGTCAGTTCTTTCTCGCGCCGCTCCATCAGGCGCACATGATCCGGCGCGTCGCCGCCGTATTTGTACGGCAGGCCGAGGTCGAGATTAGCGAACGCCTTTTTCTCGGACTCGGTTTTCGCGCCGCGGCAATCTTCGGCGATTGCCTCATAGGACATCATCAGCGAAATGAACGCGTCGATATGAAAGCCAGGATGGTCAGTGACCTCCGGCCGGTTCGCGATCCACTCGCCGGCGCGCACCGCTAGCACGCGCTCGGTTTCGCTGATGTAGTGGCCGCAGTGCGGACACTCCATGGCGCTTTTGTACGGCGCCTTGTCGTCGATCCGGAACCGATCGAACGTCTGATAGAACACGCCGCCGCACTCGGGGCAGGCGATGTTCCAATAGCGCTGATCGCTCTTGCGGAACGATCGGTCGATGCGGCAGTGACCTTCGGCCTCGGCAATGTCGAGATCGTCGAGACCCGAGTCGACCTCCGGCGTCGAGATTTCGAGGATCTTCCAATCCTTCACGCGCCGATGCGCGGTGAAGCGACCGAAGAACAGCTTTTCCGGATCGCCGAAACCGGGGATGTCCTGCCATTTCGACAGCTCATCCTTGACGCCCTTGCGAACCGTGATCATGGAAAAATCCATGACGCTGTTCGCGTTGCCAAGCGCCAGAAAGCCGCCGGCAAACTTCTTTTCATACGTGGTCGAGCCGGCGCCGGAGCGCGACATCTGCGGCAGGATCACAGTCCGCTTGACGTGCTTGTGAAAAGCATCGGTCAGCGGCTGAAACTTGGTGTTGTTCAGCGCCTTCAGCGCGTCGATACCCGGCACGCCGTAGAGCATGTTCGCCGGCTCGCGGTCGGCGACATAGAGACACCATCCAAGCGCCAGGATCGAGGCGCCGGACTGTTGGCACTTGCGGACCGTGACCAGGTTGCACGGATGGTCATCGGACAGGCACGCGGCGATGCCCGGTAGATATGGTGCACCCTCGGCGCTCCATGGCTCGCCGGCTTGCGGGCCGTCGATCAGGATCAGGTTTTTCGGCAACCACTGATCGAAGGCCAGCCGCTCCGGGGGACGAATCGACTGCGCCAGGCGATCGGCGATCAGATGGCGCGGGTTCGGATGCCCTGGCAGACCGCGGATCAGCATTTCACTTAAGCCGCGGTGCCGGCTTCCTGTTGCTGCCCCTGCGGTTCCTGTTCGAACTCCGGCGCCTGGCCGGCGATGGCCGCGAGCGCAGCCGCGATGTCCTCGCGCATCTTCTGCGCCAGGTTCTTCAGCGCGACGCGAACGCCGTGCGCGCCATCGCGGCCGACTGCAGCGGCGAGGTCATCGGCCGCTTGCGGCAGCCGGTCGACGATGCGCGCGATCTCGGTGCCGCAGTCGCTGACAGCCTCGATCACGCCGGCGACGCGCACCAGATCCTTTTTCAGCTCGCCGAGCGAAAGCCGCTCGCGCTCGGCAGCGATCCAAGCCTGTTGCCTGCGCGCTTCGTCATAGGTGTCCGCGCGCTGCAGCGGCAATTCGTCGGCCGCCGACGCCGGCGCCTTCTTTGGCGCCTGCGCCTTGCTCGGGTCGGCAAACTGCGCGCGCAGGTGATCGTAGGCCGCGACGTTGACCGACACGATCCGATCGCGCGGATCGCGCGCGACCTGCAGTCCGTGCGTCTCGGCCAGGCGCTTGACCGTTTTCGAAACGGCCTGTTTCGAGATCCCGTCACGCTCGGCAATCTGGCCGATCGACCACATGACCGCGCTCGGTGCGCTGTCAACTTGCGTTCCGGTTGTCACTGTCAACCCTGTCAACCGTGAAACCGGAATGGTCTCACTGGAAAACCCGCGGGGTACGAATTACCCGCGGGGCGGCCGGGTCCGGGAAGGACCCGAGCCCGGCCAGTGCCAATCGATCACGCTCACCAGGACGAGCAGCGCGGTCGCGAGCGCGAGCAGGCTGATGATCTTGTCGACCGCCATGCTAGGCCGCCTTCCGTTCGCTGTTGCCATACTGCGCCATACCCATGCGGAAGTGCACGGCGAAGCGCTGCGCGAACACCGTCTTTGCGGTCTCATAGAACGGAAACCGCTTGCGATAGCGCGGCTGCCCGACGAACAGCAACAGCGGCTGCAGCGCCTTGCTGCCGGTGCGGCGATAGATGCCGTTCGGCGCGCCATTCACGCCGCGCAGGACGAAATACGTGCCGCGGCGCGGGTTGCGCTTCTTTGACTTGGCTGTCGTGTTCGACAGCGGGTCAGGGTTTGCGCCGAGACCTGACAGCATCTGCGTGATCAGCGATCCCGACAGGTTGCCGTAAGCATCGAGCGGCGCGCCACGCGCAGGAACACAGAACTCATCCGCGCGCAAAAGGCCGGCGCGCTCAAGCGCACGCTCGAAACCTTTCTTGACGCGTGAGCCGCCCTCGACCTCGGGACCGAGATAGCGCCAGGCCGGGACCGAGCCAAAGCCATCCTTGAACGCGACGACGGCCTCTAGCTCGCGCTTAGTAGCCGGCCGCACATAGAGCGCATTCAACGTGAAGCGAGTCGGTCGATCGAACACCCGCGCCATCACGTCGATAGCCCCATCCCTGATGTCTTGCGCTGTCTTGGTCAGCGCATAGGCCGTGACGAAAGGAATGTTCTCTCGCTGCACGTAGTCGAGACGCTGCACAAAGGCGTTGATGTCGCCGGCGACGTTGAGAACAAAGCTACCGTTGTTCGAGGCCATCAGTACGTCGCGCTGACGATGTCGGCCGCAACAGCATCTGCGTTGCGTGATTCGCGACCACGGATGACACGCCGCTCGACGACGAACTGATGAAAGGCGACGCGACCAGGAACGCGAACGGTGATCGCACCATCGCTGTCGATCGCGATCACCGAACCGCGCACGTCGACATAGTCGCCGACATTGATCGCGTCGCTCATCTGCATCGCCTCGAAAATTGTCGCGCGACTCTTTCGCCGTCGCGCTAGCGTCGAGATATTACACCGATCGAACGGTGCGCCGTCAGTGGCAGCTACTCGCGGAGATTTACAACCGTGCGATAGGTTGGCCGTCAGGCATTCATGTTGCTGATAACCCGTTCAACGATTTCCCTGCCATCCTCGGATGGTGGAGCAGCGCCGGGTTTAAATCAGCGTTGCGTCAGCAGTAGGATGCAACAGTGCCCCAAGGGCTTAGGTTGCTATGTCATTCGCGCCCTATCCTAATGAGCGCTTAGCACCGAACGAAACCAGGAAACGGGAAGCGTTACTTCTCGCGCATGGTGAATGTACCTCACTAAAACGAAAACCCGACGCTGGCGCGCCGGGCTCCCCGATCGGGTTTTTCGCAGGGTCGGGTCTATGTCAAGAACCCCGTTCACCTCAAGACCCCCCTGCCCCCGATATGCAGGAAAGGCCTATTTTGCAGCCATTTCCTCGCGTTTTTTCAGATTGGCCATGGCGGCACGTCCGAGCCGCTGATCGCGCATCTTTGCCGATTCGCGGGAGCGCGCCGGCGGCGCATAGCGTTGCGGATGCAGCGGCAAAGCAATGCTTTCGGCGCTCGAATTTTCCGACACAAGCACGCGCGCGGTCGACGCCGGCTCGCCAGTACGCCACGGCGCAAGCGGTGCGCTCGGCATCAGCGCATCATGATCAGCGAGGCTACCGGCGAGCGCGCGCGCAAGCTGCACAAGCGCATTGTGCCAGGCAACGTATTCAGCGCGCGCGTGGCCGATCGAGATCAGCGACGGATCGCCCCACTGCAAGGGCGAGCGCGGCGACATCGCAAGATCATACACGCCGCGCATCATCGCAGCTTTGCCACGACGCGGCATCAAATCGACGATGTCGCCATCGACGTCGGTGCCGATGACGCGCGGCCGCTCGCGCAAGCTGCCGACTGCATCGCGAAACTGTGTCGTCGTGCGATACGACGTCGGATGTTCGAATTCCCATTTCGGTCGCGAGCCGAGCACAGCCTTGCTCAACACGATCGCTTGCGGATTGAACGTAGCGCGCATGATCGCATCGATCGCATCGCCCGCGATGGCAGCGAGATCGCCGAACAGCGCCTCGACCTCGATGCGATCATCGAAGCGGCTTTCGTTCGGCAGCATCTCGATCGCATAGGCGATGACACCAGCATCAGGATGCGCTTCGCCGGCGACAAAGCCGAGACCATCGGCAGGCGCTCGCGAGGTGTCAACGCGCACGCCGAGCGCACCGAACCGCGCGATCAAATCCCATGCCGAGGTCGAGACCGCGCGCCCCTTCGGCAACTCCTCACGCAACGCCCACTGCACCAGCTTTTCGATGTCGACCTGTTTTTTCATGCTTCGCCCCTTAGAAGTTCCAATATGAACGGCTTGTGTCGGGATGTCGGGTTAGTGTCGGGTTATGAGCAACCCGACACAGAATTTTTGTCGTTAGATTTCATCAGCTTAATTTTTTTTCGTGTCGGGATGTCGGGTTGAGGGAGCTATAGTCGTGTAGAGTTAGGTTTTGATTTTTTGGCCCCCGCACCCCGTATGATTTTGCTTACGATATATTCCGCTCTAACCCGACATCCCGGCACTGCCATCGCCAAGCACTTGAAGCGCAAGGCGAAAGAGCGGTGTCGGGTAGATCAGCGACCCGGCACCGACTCGACATCCCGACACGGTACTGCCCGCACAGCATCGGCGACGCGCCGGCAGATATCTGCGGGAAGCGCAAAAAATCCAAGCTGCCCGCGGCATGGCACCAGTGGCAACGCGAAGGCATCTCGGAGGACGAAACCGTATCGACCGAAAAACCATTGGCTATCCATCTTCTCGACGCAATCAACGATGCGCATCATGCCGACGACACCACCGCGCGGCATTGTCGCTTGCTTCGGATCATCCATATCGAGTTCAGTTTTGCTGACACCAGCATGGACGATGACCCAGCCCCGACCGCGGGTCGACCAATCCCGATTTTCGACGTCCTTGCCGTCGTGGAAAATGTGATGCGGATAGGGTTGCTTGATCGACAGCGCCTTGATCTCGCCGCGCTCGATGCGATCTCCGAGTTCCGAGTAATTGATCATCGACAATCCCTTGGTCACAGCGGCACCTCCTCATCTGCCGGATGCGGCGGCTGCTCGCCGCGCGGTTTGCCCTTAGGCACGTCATGCAGGCGCACGTGCAGATAGACGCGGCCGGCGTTGCGCCGTTCTTTTAAAAATCCCTTCTGCGACATCGCGGTCGCAAAGCCTTTTTCCTTCCACGGCCGCACGCCGTTCTGCCAGCCCCAGGCGGAAAACGCGTCGTACATATCGCGCGCCGACACTACGCTCGCGGCCGAACCGTCGCTGTTGCCTGGCACCATGGTGACGCAGTCATTGAGGAACGAACCGACCGGGTCCATCTCCTCGCGATAGGCCGCGGTCGCGTCGATCACTTCCTGCGGCGTGCGCAGGCCATGGTTGAGGTAGTCGAGCGCGCCGGCGATCAGCCAATTGAAAATGCCGCTGCGCTCGGACCACAGCTCGGCCAGCACCTCATCCATCGGTCGTTTCTGTGAATCCGGAATGGTCACCGGCCACGGCACGAAGCGGATGCGCCGCCAGATGCCATGATCGACGCCGCCGATCTCCGGCTTGTGGTTGCCGGACAGCGTGAGCTTGAAGTCAGGTCGAAACTCGAAAAAATCCTTGAAATTGTGCCGCGTCAGCATCGGCTCGCCGCCGGTCAGCGACTTGATCAGCGCTTCCTTGAATTGCACGCCGCGCTCGGGTTCACTCGCGCGCACCAGGCGAGCGCCTGGCAGCCGCGCGATGTCAGGCGAGGCCTGCGATCCGCTCTTTTGCGTGTCGCCGGCGAGGCTTTCGAACGCGATCGTCGCGCAATAATCGCCCATGATCCGCGCGACCACCTCGGTGAAGGTCGATTTCCAGTTTGAGCCAGTGCCGTAGTTGAACACGAGGCACTGCTCGCCGGTCAACCCGGTCAGCCCATAGCCGTGGTAGCGCTGCAGGAACGAACGCACGTTCTCGATCGGCTGGAATTTCTGCACCGCCTCCATGAAGCGCGGGCACTTCGCCTGCTTGTCATAGTCGACCGGTGCAATCTTGGTGATGCGATCGGCGCGGTTGTGCGGCCGCAGCTCGACGCGCCAGCGCTTGACGGTGGCGCCGGTGTGGTCGCTGGCGTCAGGGTCCGGCACTTCGTCACAAACGAAATAGAGCGTGCCGTTCTGCACGTTGAACGCCAGCTTATCGGCATCAAGCCCGCCGATCTCGACGGAGCGGTGCGGTTCGGCCTGGTCGATCATGCCGCGGATCTTGCCGGCGTTGCCTGACGACACCGAATATTTGCGGCGCGCCACCTTGCGCCCGTTGATGGCGTCGCGCACTTCGTCGCCGCGCTTGATCAGGCCGCGCAGCATCTGCCGGCGCTGCTTGTCGCCGTCATCCTTCGGCTCGCCGTCCTTTTCCATCACTGCCAGCGTGTCGCGCGCGTCGCTTGCGGCGTCGAGCAGCCGCTGCTCATTCGGCGTCGCCGCCATCACATCGGCTTCCAGCACGATGCGCTCGGCGACCTTTTGCGCCATCAGGATCGCGGTTTGCTGGCCGCCCTCGCGAGTCCAGCGCTTGCCATCCCATGCATGCCAGCCGACATCGCGCACACTCAAGATGTCGTCGCCGAACCAAGCGAGCAGCCGCTGACCGTTGCCGGTGTCGTTCTGCGGCTCGAGCGAGCAGCGCTCGATGGTCTCGCGCGGCAACTGGTCGGCGTCATCCGGCATCTGATCATCCGGCGGCACCACATCATCATCATCGGCCCCTACCCCTTGGGGTTCCCCCGTAAAAGCGGGGTGCGGGGCGGACGGATCGAACGCGGCGTAGTCGTCGCCGGATTCGATGATGTTGGCGATGTGCTGGAACGGGTCGTCGCTGTTATTGGCCGGCATTTTCTCTGTCGCGTTGCAGTAGATCGTTGAAGTCAAGACCCTCCGGCGCGAATCGAACGCGCACCGCGCGCCCATCGCGGGAGTGCCTGGCGCGCGCCCGTTCGAGAGCGTTGTGCGTCATGAACGGCTCGCTGTCGCCGTCGCCTAGCAGCACCAGCTCGACGATATGGTCGGGCACTGGCATCGCCGGAGAGGAAGGATCTGCAGTCGGCCCAGGAACGCGCTGCGCGCGTCCCTGCGCCGTCTTTATTGTTGGGTGCGCGACCGTTCCGGTCGCGCGGCCGGCCAGGTTGCCAAGGTCGACGCCCGATCGAAACAGCGTGCGCGAGAGGTCACGGCCGGTGCGCTTCAAGGCGGTATAGACCGCAAGCACGGTCTCGATACCCTCGCCGGCAACCATCCGTGTCGCGGCGGCCGGCGCGCAACCGCCGAGGTCGATGTAACCGCCCTGTTTGGTGCCGCGGACCTTTTTCGATTTCAGGACCTCGCCGGTGTCGGGATGCACGATGCGCGCCTTGCCGAGACCGTCGGCCGCGAGCCACGTTGTATGCAGCCCGGCAAAACGGCCGTCCGGCCCGATAATGGGCGCCAGCATCGCCGGACCGCGATGGATCAGCAGCGGCTCGCGCTCACGGCCGTCGGCGAAATAGGGCATGGATGGATGCCAGCCGAGTCGCGTCCGCGGCGGCGGTCGATCGAGACCACGCGAGCGGAAATAGCGATATAGCCCCTCGGCCTGCTCAATCGGCGTAGCTTCCTGCCAAAATTCCCACAATCGTTTCCGCTCGCGCTCGCGCGCGAACGTCGCGTAATCAGCGCGTCGCTTGCCTTCTGACCAGCCGGCGCACCAGGCCATGCGCAATGCACCATCGGCACCGAACGGCGCCGGCACATCGCCCATTGGCTCGCCATTCTGGAACGCGCGCAGGCCGGCCCTGCGCGCGATCTCCGGCGTCGGCTTTTCCTCGCGCGCGCCACCGAGGCGCTCGAGCGCGGTCTTGAAGTCGACGCCCTCGCGCCGCTGCACCAGACGGATGACGTCGCCACCGTCAGAGCACACCGCGCATTTCCAACTATCGGAGTCGCACTCGAACCGCGTCGCCGCACGCGACTGCGGATCATCCGAGCAGATCGGGCACGGCCCGATGAACAGCCCGCGCCGGCGCACGCGCAAGGCAACCCACTGCCCGGCGACCTGGTCGACCGGGTTGCGCTCTTTCAGCGCGTTCAAGGCGTCGTCGCTGATCATGCGCGCAGCCCCGCATCGAGGCGCCCGCCGATCCAGCGCATCACGTTCACGGCAATAGAGAAATAGGAGATCGAGCCGTCATTCATCAGCATCGACCTCGCCCTGATCATCATCCGTCGGCGCATCCTGCCGCTTCAGCTCGGCCAGGCGCTCGATCAGCACGGGATCGGTGCTGACGCGGTCGACCAGCGTCAGCAGCTTTTCGAAGATCCGCAGCTTGCGGTCATAATCCGCGGCGGCCTTCATCCATCCGGGCTTGTTCGCCTTGATCTTTTCCTCGGCCGCGCGGTTATAGAGATTGTCACGCGTCAGCCGCGCGCGATCGACCTCCGACAGCACCGCCGCATAGAGATCATCGAACGTGATCCTGTCTGGGACCGCCTCGGAATCGGGGTGCGGGGCGGCGTCTGTCATGCCGTCCTCGGAAACTGCCGGATCAGCAAATCAGTCGGGATCGGCGCTTTGCGGGCCATCTGCTTCATGAAGAAGGCCCGCCCGAATCGAGCGCTGCAGTCGCGCAGATCGCGTGGCCATTGCGGGTTCAAGTCGCGGGCGCTCCGACCGCTCTCGCCGCCACAAATGATCCAGTCAGGTGCGTGCTTGTCGAGGATGATCGGCCCGAGCATCGGCTCAAAGCTGCCGAACGTGAATAGGGGCTCAAGGGCCTGCTTCACGTACCACAGCTTCATGCGGTCGCGGTCGTATTCATCTTGGTTCGCCATCGTCGCGCCGATTGCGACATTCCGAGGCAAGGGGATGCCTCCG
The DNA here is from genome assembly GCF_055456055.1 of Bradyrhizobium sp. LeoB3. NCBI lineage: Bacteria > Pseudomonadati > Pseudomonadota > Alphaproteobacteria > Hyphomicrobiales > Nitrobacteraceae > Bradyrhizobium > Bradyrhizobium sp. LeoB3. The sequence goes on along the minus strand of NZ_JBVBEF010000001.1, from coordinate 485,158 downwards.
CGGGCCGGATCAGTCATTCTGTCGACGTTACCGATCCGCTTTGTGAGCAATAGCCAGATCAGGCCAGGCGTCTCCTTGATCAGCTCGAACAGATCGCGTCGCCAGAGCGGATTCGCCTCGTTGTCAAAGACGTCAGCAAGAGAGGCGCAAAAGACAAACGGTTTCTCGCCCGATGCCTGCGCCTGGCGGTTCCAGCGCCGCGGAAGCTGCCAATTTGCGGCAGAGGTCCGAACGCGGTCCTCACCAGCACCCCAACGGACGCGGCCATAGCGCGTATCCATCAGCGCTTCGGCATAGCAATGGTCGCATGCCGGACTAACCTTCGTGCAACCGATCCAGGGATTGAACGTGTGGTCCGTCCACTCGATCTTGCTGTTCTCGGCCATGTTATTGCCTCGCGCTGATCAGCTTGGCCGCCTCGCACCACTCGCGCACCTTGTGCAGGATGGCACGGCGGCCGGCGTCGGCATCGTGTGCCGGCCGCGGCACCTGCGGCATGCCCGGCAGGTACACCGACCAGAAATAGCCTTTACTGGTCGTGTCATGCGTGATGACGCCGACGGTGACGACGCCGAGCCGCGCCTCGATCTTGTGTGCGTGCTCGGCGAACTCGACGTGCACCGGCATCAGGCCGGCCGCGCGCTCGACGCGGCCGGAGCGCCTGGCATCGCCCGGCTTTGAGGCGTAGTCGGCATTCGGCTTGCGCCGCCCGACCACCTCGACGATGAAGCCTTGCCCCCGGTTGCTCATGTCAGGCCGCGTAGTCCGTCCAGATGCCTTCGATCAGGCGCATCGCGTGATCAAGATCCGGAAGCACCGGCCAATCCGGCTGCACGCTGGTGAAGGGATGCGACGCGATCAGCGGATCATCCGTCACAAGAATGCACGGCTTGCGCAGCGCATAGCACCAGGACACCTCGCCGATGGTGCCGATTGAGCGTTGCGGTGACTTGCGAGCGATGCGTTCGAGGGAGTCTGCGATGTGCACGGCAGGCCCATAATGGTCGCGGAGCACGCGTGACATTTCCCGCAATTCGGCGATTTCCGGCGGCGCCGGGAAATAGGCCAGCGTCATGTCGCACTGGCGCAGGTCGAGGAAGTTTTTTGCGACGATCGCTTTCGGCGCGCCGAAGCACGGATCGTTATAGGCGACGTCATACCGCTCGCCGATTATCGGCTCGCAGCGCAAAGGCGAGATGCAGCGAACCCACGGCAAGCGCTGCGTCACCCATTCGCGCCAATCCTTGGCCTCGCCCTCGGTGCATCCGAAGATCGGGCCGGCGAGGTAAAGCGACGGCTTGTAAGACTGAGTCACAGATTCCCCCTTTGCAGACAATGGATGAAAGCGAGTGCGGTCTCGGCACGCACAATGATCGGGCCGAGCACCAGGATCAGAATGGCGAGCAAGGCGATTGCGGCGCCGACCTCGATCACGTCCGGCCGCTCGATCATGGGCCGGACCCTTCGTCCTGCCGGCTCAAGGCCAGGCAAGCGCCGGCGCGGCCACACGAATACGGCGACGGACACTTGGGCCACGTACAGGCTGGCATAGCCGGCGGCGTCGGTTCCTCAGTGACGTTCACGCCGGCGATCGACACACGCCTCGCGCGCACGTGCTCGATCGCCTTGTTCGGATCTGCGGTGCGCCAATCGGGCCAGTCGCGACCTTCGTTCTTGATCTGCTTAGCCTCGATCGCGCCGGCGATGATGTCGGGCACGGACTCGGCCGGGAAACCAGCTTCCGTCAGGCAGCGCCAGGCGCCGTCGAGGCCAAGCAGGACCACGTCGACCCATTCCGTCACATCGGTCGGCTTGGCCTCGATCTCTGTCAGCTCTTTGCGGATGTGGTCGCACACGCCTTTCGTGCGCGGACCGGGTCCGAACGTGGCACGCGAGAATGCGCGCTGACGCTTCAGATGCGCCACAAGATCAAACATCACTTCCTGCCCCTCCTAATGCGGCGAACAGCGAACCGGCCTCGAACGGCTGATCACCGACCTTCGCCTTGATGAATTCCCGTTTGCGCTCCTCCGGCCCCGCTGCGGCCAGCCGCATGCGTCGCGCGATGTCGGCCTGAAACTCCGGGTCGATCTCTATCAGCATGGCCTTGCGGCCTTCGCGCCACGCGGCCTCGCCGAGCGTGCCGCTGCCGGCGAACGGATCGAGGATGACCTGCCCCGGCGTGGTCGCGAACCGCACCAAGTATTGAATGAGGTCGAGCGGCTTGACTGTCGGATGCCGCGAGCCGGCGCGATCATCGGCGTCGGCCTTCGCGCTATAGAAGAAATTAGCCGCACCTGGCGGGAAGCTGTCCGCGACAACCCTGGAGTCGTCGAGCAGCACATTTGTCGGAAAGCCTTGGCCGGCGATGCGGCAGCCGTCGATCTCGATCGACCCGCAACCATTCGCGATCAGGTTTTCCGCGACGGTGCCAACCAACGGCTTACGCGCCCAGGCGATCGGTTCGACCGCCGGCTTAAGCGCGATATCGCGCGATTCGTAGAAGGCGGCCGTGTGCGAGACCGGACCGCGCGCAAGCTCATCCAGGTCACACCAGTCGCCGAGCAGCTTGCGATCGATGTGCCGGTCGAGCGGCTTACCCTTCGGGAAACCGGTCGCATAAATCCATTTGAGCAGACCACGATCCTCAAAGCCGGCGTCGACGATCGCACAATGCATGCGCGAAAAGCCGACGCTCGCCGGACCGAAGGCGAGCAGTTGCGCACCAGGCTTCAAGACACGATAGATCGCGCGCCACAGCTCGACGCGCGTGCAGATATCCGACACGATCGCCGGCTTGCCGCGAAAGCCGTCGAGCGCGCCCTGATAAACCTCGCCTTGCGCGCGCGCCGCATCAGGCCTACCGAACCGCGCCGCGATCGACGGCAGCGCATAAGGGCCATCGGTGATGCAGGCATCCACAGAGTCGGCCGGCAGTCGATCGAGCACGTCGAGGCAATCGCCAGTGTGCAGGATGACGCGGCCGCCGAGCAAAGTTTGCGGCTGATCAGCCAATGGCGCGCACCACGATCGTAATGACAAACACCCAGCCGAGCACCGCGCCGCCGATAACAGTCCGCCTAAACGTCAGCGCCACCATCCGCTTGATGCGTGCGGCACGTTGAATGCGCCTGCGCTTCTCCGGCCAGTCTTTGTCGTAGTATGGCTGGGAAGCTGGCCCCCAGATGCCGCTAGTCATTGGATACACGTTCGATCTCCTGGCCCCCAGTCAGAACGGAATGTCGTCATCCATGTCGGAATTGCGCGACGTCGCGCCTGCGCCGCCGCCGGCGGACGCCCGGCCCCCATAGGAATTTTCGTCCGCCGGCGGCACGCCTGGCGCGCGATCGAGCAACACGAGCTGCGCGCCAAAGCTGTTGAGAACGATCTCGGTGACGTAGCGATCGACGCCGCCCTGATCGGTCCACTTGCGGGTTTTCATCGCGCCTTCGATGTAAACCCGCGATCCTTTCTTGAGATATTGCTGCGCCACCTTGACCAGCGCCTCGTTGAAGATGACGACGCGATGCCAGTCGGTGTGCTCCTTGCGCTCGCCGGTGTTCTTGTCGCGCCAGCTCTCCGAGGTCGCGACCGAGATCGATGCGACCTGCTTGCCCGACTGCGTCGCGCGGATGTCCGGATCGCCGCCGAGATTGCCGACGATGATCGCTTTGTTGACGCCAGCCATCAGTCCCTCATGCATTTCGATTTGAGGTCAGCGTCGATCGAGGCCCGCAACAGCTTGGCCGCCTCGGTCACTTCGTCCTGCGCGCGATGGAGAGCTTGACACGCCGTTTTTTGCAGATCAGTCGCAAGCACATCAGCGAGAGCATCGGCGACGATGCCGAGGTTAGCCTTGTCGGCCCTCACCTGCGCGATGGTGATACCGTCGAGCGTGTCCTTGATGTGCTCGGATGACAGCATACGCGCAAGGACTTCCAGTCGCCGCCACGCGTCATCGAATTTTCGAAACGCTACCGCTGTGTTGCTCATGACCTCCGCCCCCGCTAGTCGTTGAAAGCTGATTCACGCGCGCGCAGCGCATCGACTGCACCGCCAGCGATGCCAGGGTCGAGATCGAGCGCGGTCGGCGCTGCCGCGCGCTTGCGCAAAAAGACGTACTCGCCGACGATGTAGCCGTGAGAGACTCGAACCAGGTCACAACCGAGCCTGTCGGCATGTCGCGCGACTTCTTCGGTCGACAAACCTTCGATGAACACTACAGCGCTCACGCCGACACCTCCTGGCGCTTTGCGCGTGCGGCGCGCAGCAATTCCGGCGCGATGTGCGCCTCGGCGAAATCGATGTCGGCGTGATGCGCGCGCAGCGCGGCGAGCAAAGGGTCGGAATCGGGGATGCGCACGCCCATCGGGCCGCCGATCGGCGAGTCGTCATCGGCATCGATCGCATCCGCTTCGCCGACATCAACGCCGAGGAACGCCGGCGTCGCAGGAACGGCTTGCGCGAAGTGCGGCCGCTCGGCCGGATGTGGCGGCAGGCGGGCGTCGAGGCGCGCGGCCTGCCAGAATTTCGAAACGGTGCCGGCCTTGACCTTGTGCTTTTTGGCAATCGCCTTCAGCGTCAGCGGCCCATGCCACGCCTCGACCAATAGCTGCGCCTTGCGCGCCGTGATGACCGTTCGCCGCGTCATGCCGCCAGTTCCCGCTTAATGATGACATTGAGTTCGTCACGGACCTGGTCGCGCATCTGGATCGCGACCTTGCAGAAGCGGTCGACCTCGAGCGTCGACAGGCGTTCGAACACGATGGTCGCCAGCGCGAACCACAACATGACCTGACAAGGCGCGCGCCGCGCTTCGGTCAGCTCGACGCCGATCAGGGCGATCTCACGGCCGAGGCCGCGCGCGTCATGCGGCGAGGTCAACACGACGTTGGCGAGCGCGATCAGTTCGATCAGGACGTGAGACGTCGGCCGCATCATCGCGCGATCCTCTCGACGCCGGAAAGGGACTCGACGTGCATCGCGTCGGCTTCGATCGTGCCGTCGACGGTGTCGCGCCAGCGAACATCGATCGCGTTGGACACATAGACATCACCGCCGGCGGCTCGCCGCCTGCGCCGGGCAACCATGGCGAGGAGAGCGAGGACGGTGACGGCTAGGCCGCCGGCGATGAAGACGAGCAGACCGATCAAGAGGCGCGACAGGTCGGCGAGCGTGTGCGCGGTGATGTGGTCGAGCGCGAGGAACGGCTGCATCAGCATGCGCGCGCCTCGCGAAGATGGTCGCTCTCGCGGCGCGGCTTATCGGATGACGTCGCCGGAGCCTTGTGCGTGCGGCTGATGACGAAGGGCGAGCGGCAGGCCGGGCACGTGCACGGCATCGCATCGCCCTGGCCGTCATGGGTGACGGGCTGATTTGCGGACATGGCTCCCCCGTTCGCCGGAACGGCATGCCGCCCGGCGCCCCTATCTGGAAAACGCAAGAGAAAACTTTGCTGCGATCCCTCTCGAAACCGCGTGACGAAACTAGCCTGATTCGCTAGTTTTTCGTCAAGGGACCCTTCCCAAAGAGGCTAGTTGGAAAGCCATTCGGTTCCCCGTAGGATGCTGATATGCCGGACGAAATTATTTTTGTGCGTGAGGAGAGAAGCGTGCGTAAGCCACGAGCGAAACGCCCGAGGCCGAACCGAATTTTTGACCTCACGAAGCAGCGGAAGTGGACCTATCCAGAGGTCGCGCGCCGCGTGCGCGAGATTGCGGCTGCACAGGGCGACGATTCCAAAGCCCGCGTGCACACGGTGACCATCAACAAACTCTCTACCGGGCAACTCACATTGACGCAGGAATGGATGAATATTTTAGGCGATGTTTTCGGAGTTCCAGCAGCCGAAATTATTTCGGCGCCGATTGCTGATAATCTTAGACGCGTGCTCGTTTGTTATGCTCTAGAGGCAGGCAAATGGCGGAAAACGCCGATGCTGCCGAGCAATGAGCAATACGACATCATGATCCCCAACGAGGCCGGATTGGCGGGGCTAGCACTGTATGCAGGCGAGATCACGGGACAGGACGTCAACCTGCGCTATCCCGCCGGCGCGATCGTGGTGGTTGCAAAACTGGAACCGGGCGCACTCAATCGGCCTGGCGAGATCGCCGAGGGCAAGCGCTACCATGTGCGCATCACGCGTGATGACGGCATGGTCGAGGATTCGATCAAGGTGCTTGCGCTCGGCCCCGAAGGGCAATTCTGGCTCAAGCCCGACTCAAACCATCCAGCTCACCAGGAGTGGATTCCCGTGACGGGCCGCGCCGGCCAACGAGTCGAGATCCTCGGCCGCGTGCGCGGCGTGTTCCTTCGCGAGGACTGACGCCGCGCCATTCCGAACATCGGGAAAGACAGGAAAACCCGCGCTGATAGCGCGGGTTTTTTGTTGAGGAATGCACACCGTAGTCGACCGGAGTTGTGGACATTTGCCGGCAAAACTACGGATACTAGCGAAACCAGCTTGTTTATGGGGGCGAATCAAACTAGCGATATCGGCTAGTTCGGGCTGGGGTTTTCAATGCGCATCGCCGACGTGTCCACACCGCGGCCGCTGCTCGCGAAAGGCGAGCCGGCCTGCCTTCAAGTTCCCTATCTCACCTCCACCGCACGCGAGACCATTCTCGCCGCCGACCTCGGATCGCTGCGCCGCGCCGGCCGCGGCTGGTACGGACCCGACAAGCGCAGGCCCATCCATCAGCGCACCGTGCACGCGCTGATCGCCGCGCGCTTGCTCTACTCGCCCGACCCCAACACCGCCCGCATCACCAACCGCGGGCGCTGGTGCGCCCGCACCATTTGCACTGCAATCGCGAACGATGTGCATGCAATCCCGTCAATTCCGGCGATTGCACCATGATGACGCATCGCATGCAAACGCTGCTTGCATTCCGCATTCGCGAAAGCATCCCGTTCGAAATCGTCGACCTCGACGAAGGTCCGCGCCGGCGGATGACACCGCGCCGCGTCAAGAAACTTTTGCGCCAGCGCGGCGCTATTCGCTTTGCACGCGCCACAGTTATCGAAAGGCGGCCATGATGCAGGAAAGTGCGCGCATTGCGATCATGCGACACGACATCGCGGCCGCTGTGGCGCCGGAACGTGCGACGCGGCTAATCGAGCGCATCAAAATCGAGACGCGATGGCTGCTGTTAACGACGTCGCACGACATCGATGTCGATCATGACGCTGCTCGCCAAAGTATAGTTGCGAGCTGGCACACAATCCGGAACGCTGGCACGCCGGCCGACGTGATCGCCCGGCACTTTTACGACATCGTCGCCGAGCAGGCCGCGACCTTCGCACGCCTGATCATCGCGCGGCGCAAGAAAAGGGGCCGGTGACGCCATGAGCGACTTTGTTTTTTTCCGCGATGCCGTGATGTCTCGCGACACATTCAACAGTTTGCCGGACTGCAGCGGCGACAACGCCGACGTGCTCGCCGCGGTGAAGTCGCGAGCCGGACAATTGTGCCGCGCGCTGATCGAGCGCGACGGCGAGACAAGCTGGCATGCCCTCGCCTGGCACAACCTCAACGGCCACGAGCACGCGCTCGCCAGCCGCATCCTGATCCGCACCTATCACGCCGAGGACTGAAAGGAACACCCATGCGCGGATCGCGCGCCGTCAATTCCGACAATTTCGATCTGATCGGCGCGCACTACCGCGTGCCGGGCAGCATCGTCACCTGCGTGGTCGAGGACGTCGACGCCGAGCAAGAGGGCACGGTGCTCGCGCTAAACACCCATTCGCACAAGCCGTTTCAAGTGCCGGCGGTCACGGTGCGTTGGGCGATCGAGCTGGCCGCGAAACGGACGGCGCCGAGGCCGTAATCAATGCCGCTGTCGGCCGACCAACCGCTGACGATGGACGAAGCCGCGGCGCACTTCCGCGTCAGCCGGCGGTATTTTCAGGATTTCATTGCGAGAAATCCGTTTTACCGGGAAATGGGACGGCGTAAGCTGTTCTTCCCCGACGACATCGCCCGCATCACAGCATCACTGGCCCGGCCATGCCCCTCAAGCTCAAAGACCCGCGCGAAGGCAAATCGCCCAACTACTCGATCCGAGGCACCTACCTCGGAGTCTACGTTGAACGAACTGCGGGCACTCCTAACAAGCGGCTCGCGCAGCAAGCCCTCGACCGCATCAAAAAGCAAATCGAACGTGGTGAGTATCGCCAGCAGGACGCAAGCGACATAGAACCCGAAAAGCGCGAGCACACCTTTGCCGATGCCGCGCTCGCCTATCTCAAAGCCGGCGGCGAGTCGGCCTTCCTATCTCCCATCATCGAATTGACCGGCGAACACGCGATCTGCGGCAAGCCGCTGTCCGCGATCGACCAGGTCGCAATCGACAACGTCGCTAAGGCGCTATACCCGACCGGCGCGCCGGCGACGCTCAATCGCCAAGTGTACACGCCGATTTCAGCCGTGCTGAAGCGCGCCGGCGTCGAGCGCCAAATCAAAAGGCCAAAAGGCTGGCGCGGCTCGAAAGCGACGTCATGGCTCGATCCGGAACCGGCGTTTAAGGTGGTCGCTGAGGCGCACAAGATCGAGCCGGAGTTCGGCGCCTTCTGCCTGATCCTGCTTTACACCGGCATGCGGCTGTCCGATCCGCTGCGCGCCAAGGTGCGGGATCTACGCATCAACCAGGCGCTGCTCTACGTGCCCGACACCAAGAATGGCGAGCCGCGGCCAGTGTACCTGCCGCCGATCGTGGTCGAAACCTTGAAGGCGCTGCCGCCGCGCACAGGCCGCCCCAGGCGGACCGGCAAGGCCAGGCTGCCGGACGGCGCCGCCGGCCGCTCACGCGCCAGCGCCGGCGTGCCGTGGCTCGAGCGGCCGGCGGATGAAAAACTGTTCCGCTTCGCCAAGGGCGGCAAGCTGTACAAGATGCTCAACCTGGCGATGGCCCGCGCCGGAGTCTCGTTCCCGCGGCGGCAAGGTGCGTTCCACCTGTTCTGCCACACCTATGGAACCTGGATGACGCATTACGGCAACCTCGACACCTTCGGCCTGGTGCGCACCGGGCGCTGGAAGAACGCCGAGTCCGCCGACCGCTACCGTCACACGATTGCAAGCCCCGAGGCCCGCCGCGCGGATCTTTTGCCAGTGCCGACGACCGCGAGCACCAGGAAAAAAACGGCGTGAAAACGCATGGCGCGGACTCGGGGAAAATCCGGGGAATGCGGGTTGTGGCGGGAAAACTTAAGTAGAATCAAAGGCTGGTCCGGCCTTCACACGGGAGAGGTCCAAGGTTCGATCCCTTGTGCGTCCACCATTAACCTTTTAAAAGTCAACGACTTAGCGGACTAGTTCCCTAACGATGTACCCCAAGAGAGCTCGGGTACAATAGGGGCACGTCGGTATGGCGCGGTTGCCCAGAATCGCTCCGCCACCATATGATTTGCCGGCAAAATCAATGCCTATTCCGACGAATATATAGTTCGAGCGGAGTTCAGCCGACGGGCAGTTCGGGAAAGATCTTGTCGAGCGTGATCGGAAAGTCGCGGACGCGCACACCGGTAGCGTTATAGATCGCATTTGCGACTGCAGCTCCTGCCCCACAGTTGCCGAGCTCGCCGATGCCCTTGGCGCCAAGCGGATTGCCCTTGTCGTCCTCCTCGGGAAGGAAGACGGCTTCGACGCTTGGAATATCGGCATGCACGGGCACATGGTACTCGGCGAGATCGTGGTTGACGAAATGACCATGGCGAGGATCGAGCACGGTCTCTTCCATCAGCGCCGCCCCAACGCCCCAGATCATGCCGCCGATCATTTGCGAACGCGCCGTCTTCGGATTGAGGATGCGCCCGGCGGCGAAGACGCCAAGCATGCGCCGCAGCCGTGGTTCGCCAGTGTCGATATCGACCGCGACCTCGGCAAAATGCGCGCCGAACGCATGCTGGGAATAGGTGCGATAGCTTTCGCCGCGGGCCGCAGAACCCTCGGCCATTAATCCGTCCGGCGCGATCCGCTCCAGAAGACTGCCGAGGCTTTCCGAGCGTGAGTGGAGGTGGAGTTTGCCGCCCTCGAAACGAGCTTCCGAAATGTTCGCGCCATGCAAGGGCGAACGCTCATGCGATGCGGCTGCGGACGCGATCTGCTCACGCAATATCAGACAGGCATTGTGAACCGCCGTGCTCGAACTCGATGCGCCCCACGAGCCGCCCGAACCGGCGGTGCGCGGCAGGCTGCTGTCGCCGAGTTCGACCTTGACGGCCGAGAGCGGTACGCCCAGCCGCTCGGCCGCGACTTGCGCCAGGATCGTATACGTGCCGGTACCGATATCAGTCATGTCAGCCTGCACCGTGACCTGCCCCCGCGCATCGATGGCGACGCGTGCTGAGCCCGGTCCGAGATAATTGGCGCGGATCGCGGCTGCCATGCCATAGCCGATCAGCTTGCGGCCTTCCCGACGGCTGCCTGGCTTCACCGGGCGATCACGCCAGCCGAAGCGCTCGGCCCCGTCGCGCACGCACGCGATCAGGTTTCGGCTGGAGAAGGCCACGTTGCGCTCCGGATCGCGCTCCGGCTCGTTGCGGATGCGTAATTCGATCGGATCGAGGCCGAGCTGTTCGGCAAGTTCGTCCATTGCGCATTCAAGCGCGAGCAGGCCGGATGCTTCGCCAGGTGCCCGCATCCATTCACCACGATTTGTGTCGAGGCGTACAAGGCGATGCATCGTACGGCGGTTCGCCGCTGCGTAGAGCGCCCGCGTCGGCACCGCGCTCTGCTCAGTGAACTCCTCGAAACGGGATGTCGAGGAGGTGACCTCATGCTCGATCGCGGTCAGCCGGCCATCGCGGTCCGCGCCGAGCCTGATCCGCTGTTTCATTGCCGGGCGATGGCCGGCATTGGCGAACATTTGTTGTCGCGTCAGAGCGACCTTGACCGGCCGGCCAAGAACGCGCGCGGCCAGCGCGGCGCAGACCGTCTCGGGATGAACGATCAGCTTGGCACCGAAGCCGCCGCCGATGAACGGGCTGATGACCCGGACATTCTGCGGCGAGATGCGCAGCGTATTGGCCAAGCCGGCCTGGATATTCGCCAGCGTCTGCGCCGAAGTATGGACGGTCAGTCGGTCCCCATCCCATTCGGCGATGGCCGCATGCGGCTCCATCGGATTATGGCTCTCGAACGGCGTCGCATAAACGGCGTCGAGCTTGACCGGCGCCTCGGCGAAAGCGCGGTCAAAGTCGCCAAGTATCGAGTCCGTGGGAAAGCCGGCATTGGTACGTTCGGGCCGGTAGATTTCGGCATTCGGCGCTGCGGCATCGAACGCGCCCGGTTCGCTCGCATAGCGCAGCCTGATCAGCCTCGCTGCCCCTCGCGCCTCCTCGAAGGTCTCGGCGACGACCAGCGCGACCGGCTCATCATGATAGCGGATGCGCTCGCTCGCCAGCACCGGGCGGGCCCGCGTGAACACCTCCGGCACAGTTGGCGTGACAGCCGGACCGAAGGCCGCTTGGCTCGGTGCGTTCCTGTGCGTCATCACCAGGATGACGCCGGGTGCGCGCTCGGCGTCGCCGGTATCGATTTCGAGGATACGTCCCTTGGCGATGCTCGCACCGAGGATGTAGCCAAAGGCCGCCGCGCGATCGAGCCTGTGCTCGTAGGCATAGCGTGCCCTCCCCGTGACCTTCAGCGCTCCGTCGATACGGTCCACGGGCTGGCCGATTGCCGTGGCAGCGCCGGGGCGCAATGTGGTCTGAACGATGTAATCTTTAGCCATCGTCTTATGCCTCAAACATCTTGGGCGGCTTCAGCGAGCGTCCGGCGCAGCGTGCGCCGCGCCAGCTCGATCTTGAAGGCGGCGTGCCCTTCGGCGCGCGCGCCGGAAAGAGCCGCATCGGCGGCCGCAGCGCAGGTCTCGTCGCCCGCGGGCCGCCCGGCGAGCGCACGCTCGCCTTCGGCAGAGTGCCAAGGCTTGGGTGCAACGCCGCCCATTGCGATGCGCGCGCTGCGGATGCGTCCGGCGGCGACGTCGACAATTGCCGCGACCGAGACCAGGGCGAAAGCGTAGGACGCGCGGTCGCGGACCTTGCGGTAGAGCTGCCGACCCGGCGGCGGTGGCGGCAAGATCACAGCGGTAATCATCTCGCCGGCGGCGAGCGTGGTCTCGATGTGCGGCGTCGTTCCTGGCAGGCGGTGCAGTTCGCCAAGCGGAAAGACGCGTGTGCGGCCGTCGGATTGTATCGTCTCGACGCGCGCATCGAGCGCGGTCATGGCCACCGCCATGTCCGATGGGTGGACGGCGATGCAGGCCTCGCTGGCGCCGAGGATCGCGTGAAGCCGGTTGAAGCCGCCGCGCGCGCTGCAGCCCGAGCCGGGGTCGCGCTTATTGCACGGCATGCCGCGTTCATAGAAATACGGGCAGCGCGTACGTTGCAGCAGATTGCCGGCGGTACTGGCCTTGTTGCGTAGCTGGGCGGAGGCACCCGAGAGGAGCGCCTGCGAAAGCAGCGGATAGCGCCTTCTCACCCGCATGTCGGCCGCGAGATCGCTATTGGGAACCTGTGCCCCGATACGCAGGCCGCCTTCCGGCGTCTCCTCGATCACGCGCAGTGGCAGGCGGTTAATATCGACGAGATGTATCGGCTGCTCGATCTCCAGCTTCATCAGGTCGATGAGATTGGTGCCGCCGGCGATGAATTTTGTACCGGGACGCGCGGCCACCGCGGCGGCCGCCTCGCGCAGGCCGGCTGCGCGTTCATAGGTGAACGGCTTCATCGTTCAGGTCCTCCCGGCGACATCGCGAATGGCCGCGACGATGTTGGGATAGGCGGCGCAACGGCAGAGATTGCCACTCATGCGCTCGCGAATTTCGGCATCGCTCAGCGTGGTCTGCGCAACGAGATCGCCCGTGACATGGCTCGGCCAGCCGGCCTTGGCTTCGTTCAGCATGCCGACTGCCGAGCAGATCTGGCCCGGCGTGCAATAGCCGCACTGGAAGCCGTCGCGCGCGATGAACGCGGCCTGCATCGGATGCAGCGCCTCGCCCTGCGCCAACCCTTCGACTGTCGTGATCTCGTCGCCTTGGTGCATGATCGCAAGCGTCAAGCACGAGTTGATCCGCCTGCCGTTGATCAGGACCGTACAGGCGCCGCACTGACCGTGGTCGCAGCCCTTTTTGGACCCGGTCAGACCAAGCTGATGGCGCAGCGCATCGAGCAGCGTGGTGCGCGGATCGAGTTCGACTGCAGTCGGGCTGGCGTTGATGATCAGACTTGCGGGGATTCTCCTCGTTTCGGCTGCAGGCTCGAGAAGACCGCTAGACTGAGCGAACGCCGGCGCGGCGTCAGCAATCCCGACAGTGAGCAGCGCCGTCGCTGCCGCGGCCCCCTGAATCACGGTCCTTCGTGTCGGCCCGTCATCGGTCGGGCGTCGGTCTCTGCAGTCGGCCATGTCGAGCTCGCTCCCTTGCGCATCCCGTGCTTGCTCGGCGCAAGATAGGTGCGCCGCTTCGGGCGTTCTTTCACGATTCCGGCGCTCTTACAGGATTCAGGAAAAAAGCCGTTGCCGGTACGCTCGGGGCGTCATGCCGCGCTCGCGTTTGAATGCCGTGGTGAAATGGCTCTGGCTGGAGAAGCCTAGTCTGGCCGCGATCAGCGCAAGTTCGTGGTCGGGATCCGCAAGAAGCTGCTCGGCGCGACGCATCCGCCGTTCGATCACAAAGGCATAGGGAGCCATTCCGGTCGCCGTCCTGAAGCGGCGCGCGAAGGAATCGATCTCCATGTCTGCGATCGCCGCGAGATCGCTCAGCCTGATCTCCCCGCCGAGGTGCTCCTCGACATACTCCTCAATCCTGCGGAGCGTCGCCCTGCCGAGCGCGGCATGTGCGCTTGGACGGGGTTTGCCACCGTCGAGCGCCATGACCCGATGCATCGCAATGGCGGCGAGATGCTCGACATAGGCAGTGTCCGGCTTGCTGCCGAATGCAACGTCGTTATGCAGCGCCGTCAGCAGCGCGGCGATAACCGCATCGACGCGATTTACCAATATTGGTAACGTCTCCGCCGAACGCTCGCATCCGAACCGACCGTGATCGAGCCAAAGGGCGGAGTAGACGAGATCCGGCTCGCAATAACTGCCGGAGCGCTCGACACCTGCGGGGATGAAAGAGAGCGCGCCCGGCCTGTCCCGGCCATCATAGACGAGTTCGCCGGAGCACGAAATCCGCGTTCGCGCGGTGTTGCCTGTATGGGTCAGCACGATCAGATGCGAGGGCGCTGTCCAAGTCAGCTCGGCTTCCCGGCACGACCAGCGGCGATGGTCGAACACGATTGCACCATCAAGCCATGAGCATGGATCCGGTGGCCCCGATCGGGTCTCATCTGTGACGCGGAGTTCCCCCTCTCCGATCATCGGGGTCAAAGCCATGGCATGTACCTTTCCTTGATCAACTCAATTCGCTTGGCCTCATCGAACGGCCGAAGTGAATTCGGGCACTTCCGCATACGAACTTGAGATCTCGCTCGGAAGTCAAACGGTCGTCCTCCGTCACGAGGCGTGAAATGACTGTGCTATTTGCGCCATACGTCAGATCAAGTGGCGTCGTCGAGGTAGACGCATTCCGCAACACGAAGACGAGCAACCAACTTATCCGAAATGCGGATCTACCAGAAATCGGTCCCTTCCGTGTGGGGTAGTCTTCATCGCCCTCGGCTGACGAGCCCCTCGGACTTTCGGGAACTATCCTGCCAAAAACAGCATCGATCGCAACGCACATGCAGCGCTCCTGCCTTGTCGAACGTGCGCACGATGGGATCTGGTTGTCGCAGAACTTTGCCGACCATTACCGGCAATTGTCGCGATCTGTCTCAGGAACGCCGCACTGCATAGTTCGCGACAAGTTGGAGCCGTGCTTCTGTCCCCTCCTCTTCAATCACCTTGCTTTCAATACGGTTTCGCGGAGCTGCATCAACTCCTATGCCATACGGCTTTGCGACAAAGTGGCTCACCGGGACCGGATACTGCGACTGCTTGTACTCAACCCTACGCGACCGATACATTCTGTTACACTTTTCCGGTGGGTTGCGCGCCGGACTTCGGTATGATGTGGAACGGAGCAACTGGATGGACTCGGCACCGCACATCGCCGTCGTGGATGATCATCGCGACATCCGCGATCTCGTCGGCAAATATTTGATGCAACATGGCTACCGCATCAGCCTTGCGGAGAGCGCCGCCGCACTTCGCCGTCTGCTCGAACGAAGTGCTTTTGACCTGGTGGTTCTCGACGTCATGATGCCGGGCGAGGACGGATTGTCTCTCTGCCGCCATCTCCGCAGTACCACGGACCTCCCCGTGATCCTGTTGACTGCCATGGTCGAGCAGACCGATCGGATCGTCGGCCTCGAAATGGGCGCCGATGACTATGTGTGCAAGCCGTTCAATCCCCGCGAACTCCTCGCCCGCATCAAAGCGGTGCTTCGCCGTGTCCAAAGCCTGCCGCCGCAGAAAGGCCGGCTCGCGACCAAGATCGTACGTTTCGATCGATGGACTTTTGACGTCAGCCGGCGCGAGCTGGTGGGTCACGATGGCATTGCGGTCCCGCTCAGCACGGCAGAGTTTCGGCTGCTGTGCGCCTTTCTCGATCATCCCGGCCTGGTGCTCAGCCGCAATCAGCTCCTCGACCTGACGGTCGGCCGAGATGCCGATCCATTCGATCGGAGCATCGACAATCAAGTCAGTCGTTTGCGGAAGAAGATCGAGGCCGACCCGAAGGTACCAGCGTTGATCAAGACTCACTGGGGCGGTGGATACAGCCTCGTTGCGCAGGTCGAGCAGCCATGATGGGGTTATGGAAGCGCAGCCTGGCGGCCCGCTTCATCTGCTTCACGCTGCTGTCGCTGATGCTGTCGCAAGCGGTTGTGTTCTTCATTTCCTGGGATGAGCACGGGCAGACGATCCGGAAGGCCGCCAAGGGCGAGATATTCAGCCGGTGCGCCTCGCTTGCCCGGGTCTTGGAGGCGACGCCTCCAGCGCTTCAGTCGGATATCCTGAACGCCAGCAACACCAGTTCAGCGAGATATTGGATATCGACCAACGGCCTGAAGGATGCCCCCGCCTGGCGAGAGGAGGCGTGGGAGCGTTTGGCACAACCGTTGCCACGCGTATCCTTCCCCGGCCACAGCGCGCCCGTCGAGGTGAGACCGGATTTCGTCCGAAATTCGGCCAGCAGTAGCAGCGCCACCTCCTCGCACTGGATCGATCTAAAGCCGGAAGCTTGGCCGCTGTCCCGGCCGGCGAAATTTCTCTATCTCGATGACGCCACCGGCATGGGTTTGGCCGTGCAGCTGGCGGACGGCGCATGGCTGAACACTGCATTTGCCAAACCCGCGCAAGACGGCTTCTGGACTTCCCAATCCACCGTAACGCTCGGCCTGTCGGCGTTGTTGTTGTCGATCATTGCCGTATTCGCCGCACGCGGCATCGCGCAACCGCTGCGTCGCCTGGCGGTAGCGGCTGAAGCCCTTGGCCGCGGTCAGGAGATCGTACCGCTGCCGGAGACCGGCCCCGACGATATCCGGCGTACGGCCGAGGCATTCAATCGCATGCAGGCGCGCCTGCATCGTTTCGTCGACGATCGAACCAGAATGCTGGCCGCCATCGGCCATGATCTGCGCACACCTCTGACCTCACTCCGTCTGCGTGCAGAGTTCGTGCCCGATCAGGAAGTGCGGGAGAAAATGCTCTCCACGATTACAGAGATCCAGACGATGACGGAAGCAACCCTCGCGTTCGCCCGCGAGGATGCGACCGCAGAAGCCACCCGTACGGTGGACCTCTCAGCCCTTGTGGAAAGTCTTTGCGACGATCTCGCCGAACTCGGCTACGATGTTTCGTTCTCGGAGGGGACGAAGATCAGCTATAGCTGCCGACCAGACGCGCTGCGCCGCGCGTGCCGCAACCTCGTCGAAAATGCCATCCGTTATGGCGAGCGGGCGCGGGTCAGCGTGGAGAGGCGAGCGGATAGCATCGAAATCATCGTCTCCGATGATGGCCCCGGTATTCCGGACAGCGCCAAGGAGCAGGTCTTTACGCCTTTCTTTCGGATGGAGAATTCGCGGAATCGCGAAACTGGAGGCGTCGGTCTTGGTCTTTCCATTGCGCGGACCATCGTCCGCCACCATGGCGGTGATATCACATTGATCAACCAGCAGAAGGGACTGCGCGCGGCCATCAGCCTGCCACCGCTGGATAGCGGAGCTCCTCCCAATAGCGGACCTCCTCCCATCGGGGTCCGGGTCGCGGCCGCAGGAGTGAAGGACAATATCAACGCTCTCGAACCGGCAACCCGCAGCGTGAGCGTCTACCTCAACTAAAATCAAGCATTCCGCCCGCGTCAAAAGAATTGCTGGAGGCGCGCGAACAAAATCCGCGCGAGGCGATGCCGCCCGAGGCTCAAGTGCACAGGGATTTCAGCTCCGGCGGCGGGGCGCCCTTCCCCTCAAGCATCCCCAGCGCTAGCGCCGCCTCCACCCGCACGCTCGGATCCTGATCATCCGCTAGCTGTCGGAGCGGCAGAATGGCTTGTTCGATCCCCGGGAAGGCCGGACCGAGGCGTCCGAGGTGCCAGGCCGCCAGGCTGCGGACGAAGGCAAGCTCATTGCCCAACTCCGCGATGAGGACGGTGACCGGCGCTCCCCCCGGCGGCTCCACCCGGGCGAGTGCCGCCGCCGCCCAGACGCGCACGAACCCAACCGGGTCCTGGAGGGCCGCAGCGAGGTCGGACACAGCCTCGGTTGCCGCGGGGCCGATCTCGCCCAGGGCATATGCGCCGAGGCGGCGCCGGAGCGGATCGCTGCTCGAAAGCTCCTTCACCCACTCTGGGACGGAAGTCCCTATGTAAGCGACCTGCGCGCTCATGGCCCGTCCCTACTCAAGGACCCACGCCGAGCCGGCGGTCCAGGTTGAATGCGGCGCTTATCAGCCCGATGTGAGTGAATGCCTGCGGGAAGTTGCCCAGTGCTTCGCCACACGGACCCGTCTCCTCCGCGTACAGACCGAGGTGATTGGCGTAGGTCAGCATCTTCTCGAAAATAAAGCGGGCCTCCTCGGCGCGGCCCGCCCGGGCCAGCGCTTCCACCAGCCAGAACGTACACATATTGAACGTCCCCTCGCTCCCGGTCAGACCGTCGCCGGCTCCTCTGCCGATCTCGTAGCGGTGCACCAGGCTGTCGGAGACCAGCTCCGCCATGGTCCGATCCAGCGTCCCACGCATGCGGGGGTCGGTCGGCGACAGGAAGAAGACGAGCGGCATGATCAGGTTGGATGCATCCACCGCGTTGGTGCCGAAGTGCTGCACGAAGGTCTGCCGCTCGGTGTCCCAGCCGCGCGTCATGATGGCCTCGTAGATGCGGTCGCGCTCCACAGCCAGGTGGGTGCGGTCCAGCGGCAGGCTCCGCTTCTGCGCAAGGCGGATCGCTCGGTCCAGCGCCACCCAGCACTGCACCTTGGAGTACACGAACTGCTGCCGCCCACCACGCACCTCCCAGATGCCATCGTCGGCTCGCTCCCAGTTATTCGCCACCCAGTCCAGCATCTTGCGCAGGTGGCACCAGGAGTCATAGGCGATCGGCGTCCCATACTTGTCGTACAGGTAGACGGCGTCCATCAGCTCGCCGTAGATGTCGAGCTGTAGCTGGCCGACAGCGGCATTGCCGACTCGCACCGGGCGTGAGCCGCGGTAGCCGTCGAGGTGGTCGAGGACCTCCTCGGGCAGCTCGTGTCCGCCGTCGATGCGATACATCGTCTGCAACGGGTCGCCCCGGGCGCCCTCGACGGCCCGCTGCTCCAACCAGGCCATGAACTGCTCTGCCTCCGACGTCAGCCCCAGGCGCAGGAAAGCGTAGTTGGTGAAAGCGGCGTCGCGCACCCACGTATAGCGATAGTCCCAGTTGCGCACCCCACCGATCTCTTCCGGCAGCCCGCAGGTCGGCGCCGCCACGATCGCGCCGGTCGGCGCGAACGTCAACAGCTTCAACACCAGCGCCGAGCGGTTGACCATCTCGCGCCAGCGACCTGAATAGTTGCACTTCCTCAGCCACTGCCGCCAAAAGGCCAGGGTCTGCGTCAGGGCCTCCGTGCCGACCAGCCGCGCCTCGAGCAGGACGCCGTCATGAACGCTGTCGTGGCCGTTCTCCTCCACCTGGCGGAGGATGAACGTGGTCGTCTCGCCGGGGTTGAGGACGAACTCGGCAGCGACGCCGTCGCCCTGCCGACCAAGCGGGAAGCGGCTGACCAGCGAGACTTTCATGCCTTGCGCCTCGAAGATCGCTCCCCGGCCTTCCAGGACGACCTGGTGGGGCCGGCGGGCAAAGTCGAAAGCCGGCCGGCAGTCGAGCCGAAAGCGGACCGACCCGCGCACCGCCCGCACGACCCGGACGATCTGGTGGATCTTTCTGGTCTCGCGCGAGCCTTGGACCGGCATGAAGTCCACGACCTCACCGACGCCCTGGTCGCTAAGAAAGCGCGTCACCAGGACGTTGCTGTCAGGCATGTACATCTGTTTGTGCTGCGCCTCGTAGAGACTGGCGATGCGGAACGAGCCCCCTTTCTGGTCGTCGAGGATCGCCGCGAAGACGCTCGGCGAGTCAAAGTGCGGCAGGCAGCACCAGTCGATGGAGCCGTCGATGCCGACCAGGGCAACCGTGTGCAGGTCGCCGATGACGCCGTAGGACTCGATCGGCTTGTAGCCCATGATCTCGTCTCCTCCGCTCGCTCGACGCGGCAACGCCAAAATACTCGGAGGCGTTCCGCCGGCCGTGCCTTGCGTTGATTCGATGCGCATCGCACAGCGTTCTACGCTGAACGTGGAAATTCCAGCCGTGCACCGAAGGGCCTCCTTTGGACGGCTCCTGGAGCGCCTCGCAGGACCTCAAAGCGCGTCTCATCGCCAGCGCGCCAGAACGGATGTCGAACAGCCCTGTACCGAGACGCAGATCGAGTACAGTCAGATCGGGCAACCATTGCGGCAGAGATGGATCAACGTACAGCTTTCCCTTCGGAGCGTCCGGCGCGAACCCAAGTATCGCCTGCAGAAACGCGAAGACCGACCCCGCTGCCCAGGCCTGTGGGATGTTGGCGCCAAGATATTGAACGGGAAAGCTCCTTCGATCACGCTCGATCGTCGTATAGAGCTCTGGCAACTGATTGGACAGGAAGTGGCTTCCAGCATCGCTGATATCGCGTGCGATCCTTGCTGCCTCTGCGTGAAATCCATATCGTTTAAAGCCGAGAGCGATAACGGCATTGTCGTGGGGCCAGACCGACCCGGTTTGGTAATTGTATGGGTTGAACGCTGGGTTCGAAGCCGACAGCGTGCGGATGCCCCAACCGCTCCACATGTCCGATGCCATGAGACGTTGCACGACCTTTCCGGCGCGTTGCTGTGGAACGATGCCTGACCACAAGCAATGGCCGGCATTGGAGGCAACCGTAAGGACCTTTTTCTTTTCACCATCCAGCGCCAGGGCGTAGAAACCCAACTCCTCATCCCAGAAGATCTCGTTGAACCGTTTGAAAAGCGCTGCGGCTTTGCTTCGCAGATCCGCGGCACGGTGTGTCTTGCCGAGTTCATCGAACACTTCCGCCATGCGCAGCCAGGCGTCATAGACATAGCCCTGCAACTCGCAGAGCGCCTTCGGTCCCTTGACAAGCGATCCGTCAGGATAAACCACACTGTCACCGGAATCCTTCCAGCCCATATTCTCGTAGCCGACCGGAGAGCGGGTCTGATATTCCTGGAATCCATCGCCGTCGCTATCACCGTGCTTGTCTATCCAGGACAGGCATCCCTCCGCGGTCTCAAGATGCTGATCCAACAGCGCCTTGTCGCCCGTTGCCCGCCAGGCCGCATGTAGCGTGATGAGATAGAGCGGCGTCGCATCGGCCGTGCCGTAATATGGCGTGTGCGGAATCAGTTTGAAATGAGCGAGCTCTCCGTAGCGGATTTCATGCAGGATCTTTCCCGGCTCCGCGTCACGATAATCGTCCCGTTCCTTCGCCTGGAGCGCGCCCAGGATGTCGAGCGTTCCACGGGCGAAATCTGGATAGATCAGCATGTTCTGTAGCGACACGATCAAGCTGTCCCGGCCAAACGGAGCCACAAACCACGGCAAGCCGGCGGCAGGCAGGAACACCATGTGATCGGTGCCGGCGATCGGGAGCCGAAGCGCCGCCATGTCCTCCAGCGCCTGGCGATAAAGGCGGTAGAACTCCTCGTTACTGCAGCGGATCTTCAGTACCGATTGCAGCCAGTCCGAGAGCGCCTCGGCGTGGCGGGTTCGTTCATGGTTGTGCACACATGCGTCCGGTGCAGCGAAGTGTCGGTCGCCATCCTCCAACGCATAGAGCAAGCAGCAATGCCAGGCTTCGCCCGCCTCGAGGCTGATTTCGAAGCTCAGCCGGCCATTAGCGTACTCGATTTCGCTCTGGCGATGTACAGGAGCAACGGTTACCGCGCGGACGAAATCGCTGTTGCGATAGCATGTGCGAAGTTCCTGCTTCGCCGACGTCCACGTCGTCGTGATCCGCCCGCGGCGCACAATATCGCCCGACTTCACCTCGAAAATGTCGGCGAAATCCGACCGTATCGCGATCTCGAGCTGGAAGCGTACCCGCTTCGTGCCGTGATTTGTAATGTCGAGATCTTCGTGCATCCCGCCATTGATATATCGGCTGATCACAAAACCGAGCGTGCGCGGCGGGATCAAGCCGTCGGCGGTAGGAATCCCGGTGTTCGTAAGATAAATTCGGGACGCATAGTGGGTGATGGAACCTCCATTGAGAAGATCCCAAGGTTCACCATTTGCGTAGACGGCCCAGCTGCTGATTACCCTTGTATCGAAGAAATAAAGTCCCTTTTCGGTTGGCCAGTTGATTTGTCCGTCTGGTTCGCTGACCAGCACTGTTTGCCCCTGATGGATCGAGATCTGATGCGGACCAACCTGAACCTTAAATGGCATAGGATGCTCCCGAATTCGGCCGCTTGGTGCCGCGATCACAACAATGGCAACGACAACGACCAGATGAGGCTGCAAGCTTTTCCCATAAGGCGGACGCATTGCTAAGGCAGAAGCATTACGCGTTTCGGTCTCATCTACCAGCCGGATTTCGGTTTCCGACAAGAACGAACGATACCTTGTCTCCCCTCTGGCTCGGTGGGGATCTTATGTCCGCGCACGCGCTGGCTCAAAGAACTCAGGTCGCAATCGCAAATGCCTAACAGCGAATAGGTCAGCGCTTCAGACCTACATCCCTTTAGTGGCGAACTGT
Organism: Bradyrhizobium sp. LeoB3; assembly: GCF_055456055.1. NCBI lineage: Bacteria > Pseudomonadati > Pseudomonadota > Alphaproteobacteria > Hyphomicrobiales > Nitrobacteraceae > Bradyrhizobium > Bradyrhizobium sp. LeoB3. The sequence goes on along the minus strand of NZ_JBVBEF010000001.1, from coordinate 462,870 downwards.
CGTAACGCTGGACGGCTGGTCGTTGCTTCTCCGAAGAAGTCGCGCTACCACTTGGTGGGTGCGGACGCGCCTTGATACGGCGTTGACCATAGAGATGCCTTGGTACGAGTGTTCTTTCCGCCGCACGCGCCGGGAGGACGAAGCTGAAGGGGCGAGACCATGAGCGCCGTCCTTCCGATCATTTGCCTTGCAAGGCATGGCGAGACCGCCTGGAGCCTCTCAGGCCAGCATACCGGCCTCACAGATTTGCCTCTCACCGAGCGCGGCGAACTCAATGCGCAGAGTTTGGGCTCGCGGTTGCAGGGTTTCACTTTCGCAAAAGTGTTCACGAGCCCCCTGAAGCGAGCGGTCCGGACGTCTGAGTTGGCTGGCTTCGGCGTCGAAGCAAAACCCGACCGCGATCTAGTGGAATGGAATTACGGCCAATACGAGGGGCGTCGCACAAAGGAGATCCATGAAGAGCGTCCCGGCTGGCAATTGTTTCGCGACGGCTGTCCGGGAGGAGAAACACCCTATCAAGTCGGCGCGCGGGCCGACCGCATCGTGGAGCGCGTTCGCAACGTCCCTGGGAACGTGTTATTGTTCTCGAGCGGACATTTTCTCCGAGTTTTGGCGGCACGCTGGTTAGGTCTCGATGCGGAGGCCGGACGATTCTTCACGCTCGACACTGCAAGCCTGAGCATACTTGGGTACGAACACGATCAGTCAGAACCAGTGATCCGGCTGTGGAATGACACCAGACACGTCGAAGGTCGATTCGCACCAGCCTTTGCGCGTTGAGATTTGGAAGCGCCCGTCGGAGTAACATAATCTTGAATATGACCCGCGCGTGTTAGGCGCGCACGCTGAGCATATTGCAGAGAGTTGCGTAGGGGTAAGACCGATGAATCAGGTCGTCTTTCTGGTCGACGTCGACAATACGCTTCTCGACAACGACCACATCCAGGCTGACATCAAGGCCCACCTCGAGCGCCAGTATGGTGCCGCCTGTCGCGACCGGTACTGGGCAATTCTCGACGACCTGTTTGTCGAACTGGGATATCGAGACTATCTTGGTGCACTGCAGCGGTACCGTGTCGAACACCCGCAGGACATGCATCTGTTGTCAATGTCTTCGTTCCTGGTCGATTACCCGTTCGCCAATCGTCTGTACCCGGGATCGCTGGATGTGCTCGAACGACTGCGTCAGTGGGGCCCGACCGTCCTTCTCACTGATGGCGACGTTGTTTTTCAACCGCGCAAGGTTGAGCGCTCCGGCCTTTCAGAGGCCGTCAACTCGCATGTGTTGATCTACATCCACAAGGAACTCGCGCTCGACGATGTCGAGTCCCGTTATCCGGCATTGCACTACGTCCTGGTAGACGACAAGCCGCGAATCCTCGCCGCGGTCAAGGAAGCCTGGGGCAGTCGCGTCACCACCGTTTTTCCCCGACAGGGACAATATGCGCATGACGCGAAGGCGCTCGCCTCCTTCGCCACACCGGACGTGACGGTGGACCGGATCGGAGACCTGCTCGACTATGATCTGGGTCGCCTGCTTGCGGCTGTCCCTCGACTCGAAGCTGTGCGGAGGTGAAGCGATGAAGGCAACGCAAAAGCTCCACGAGCTCGGACAGAGCGTTTGGCTCGACAACATCACCCGTGACCTGCTGACGAGTGGCACTTTGAAGCGCTACATTGCCGACTTGTCGCTGTCGGGGCTCACATCGAACCCGACAATCTTCGATCACGCGATCAAGAACAGCTCACACTATGATTCTGCGATCCGCAGCAAGCTGAACGAGGGAAAGTCGGGTGAGACGCTATTCTTCGAACTAGCAATCGAAGATCTAGCGCAGGCAGCCGACCTGTTCCGCCCGATTTGGGACCGCACCAATGGTGTAGACGGATGGGTCTCGCTCGAGGTCTCGCCACTCCTTGCACATGATACGGCCAGCACGATCGCAGCCGCCAGGGAGTTGCACGCACAGGCGAAGCGCCCCAACCTCTTCATCAAGATACCCGGCACCAGCGAAGGGCTGCCCGCCATCGAAGAGGCAATTTTCGCCGGCGTGCCCGTGAATGTGACCCTGTTGTTCAGCCGAGAGCACTACCGCGCCGCGGCCGAGGCATATCTGCGGGGCATCGAGCGGCGCATTGCAGCCGGTCTGAATCCAAATGTTGGCTCCGTTGCATCGGTCTTCGTCAGTCGCTGGGATGCCGCCGTCGCCAACAAGGTTCCCGCGCCTTTACACAACAAGCTGGGTATCGCAATCGCGAAACGAACATACAAGACAGCCTGCGAATTGCTCGGCTCCTCACGCTCGCGGCGTATTTACAACGAGGGTGGGCGGCCACAGCGCCTGCTATGGGCGAGCACCGGAACCAAGGATCCCGCGGCATCCGACGTCCTGTACATCAAGGCGCTGGCCGCGCCGCTCACGGTCAACACCATGCCGGAAAGCACGGTGAAAGCCCTCGCCGACCACGGAGACGTCGGAGAGATGTTGGCGGCCGATGGCGGCGACTCCGAAGAGGTGCTGGCGCAATTTGCAAAGGCCGGCGTCGATGTCGAAGCGTTAGCAGCAACGTTGCAGGACGAAGGCGCCAAGTCGTTCGTCAAATCCTGGAACGAGCTGCTGGGCGTCATCTCTGCCAAAACCGAGGTGCTCAAGAAGGCAAGCTAGGTTGCAATCGAGACGAAGGTCCTCGCAATGAATATACTGGTCGTTGACGTGGGCGGCACCCACGTCAAGATCCTTGCCTCCGGCGAAAAAGTAAGGCGAGAAATTGACTCCGGGCCGACCCTGACGGCCCGGCAGATGGTATCGAGCGTCAAGAAACTCGCCGACGGCTGGGAATATGATTTCGTCTCGATTGGCTATCCGGGCCCGGTTGTGCACGACCGGCCTGTGGCGGAACCTTACAATCTCGGAAAAGGCTGGATGGGCTTCAACTTCGCTGCGGCATTCAAACTGCCGACGAAAGTCATCAACGATGCGGCGATGCAGGCGCTCGGCAGCTACGGGGGCGGCAAAATGTTGTTCCTCGGGCTCGGAACGGGACTCGGCTCGGCGATGGTCATCGATGGCATCGTGCAGCCGATGGAGCTTGGGCACTTACCCTACAAGAAGCGGGTCTATGAGGACTATGTCGGCGCCCGCGCGCTGGAGGAGTTCGGCAAGAAAGCATGGCGGAAGCACGTCGAAGATGTCGTTGAACATCTGGTTGCGGCACTCCAACCGGAAGACGTCGTGCTGGGCGGTGGCAATGCCAAACTGTTGAAAGAACTGCCGCCATTGTGCCGGCTTGGGGATAATGCCAACGCATTCAAGGGTGGCTTCCGAATGTGGGAAGGCCCGCCAAAGGGAAAGATCACTCGCTCGCGCAAACAAACTGCGCAAGCCGCCATAGCGCGTTAACAGGAGCGATGAATGGCAACGGCCACGAAAACGGTCACCGAGCTTCCCGCGTGGAAGGACCTGTCCGCCCATTTTCAGAAGATCGGCCGGCTGCATCTGCGCGAGCTCTTTGCTCAAGACCCAAAACGCGGCGAGCGGTTGACGGTCGAGGCGGCCGGGCTCTACCTCGACTACTCGAAGAACCGGATTACCGATGAAACGCTGGCTCTGCTGTTGCAACTGGCCGAACAGACCGGGCTCCGCGCGCGGATCGATGCGATGTTCGGAGGCCAGAAGATCAACGTTTCCGAGAAGCGGGCCGTCCTGCATGTCGCGCTCCGCGCGCCGAAGGGGCAATCGATCCTGGTTGATGGCGAGGACGTTGTGCCGCAGGTCCATTCGGTGCTCGACCGCATGGCCGATTTTTCCGATCGCGTGCGCGGCGGTGCGTGGCGCGGCCACACCGGCAAGCCAATCCGCAACATCGTCAACATCGGCATCGGCGGCTCCGATCTGGGGCCGGTGATGGCCTACGAGGCGCTCAAGCATTACAGCGACCGCGCGATGACGTTCCGGTTCGTCTCCAACGTGGACGGCACCGATTTCGCGGAAGCGACCCGCGATCTCGATCCGGCCGAGACCCTGTTCATTATCTCTTCCAAGACTTTCACTACACTGGAGACCATGACCAACGCCAGGAGCGCGCGCGATTGGTCGCTCGCGGGACTTGGGGGAGACGAGAAGTCGGTCGCGAAGCATTTCGTCGCGGTGTCGACCAACGCGAAGGAAGTGACGAAGTTCGGCATCGATATCGCCAACATGTTCGGCTTCTGGGACTGGGTTGGCGGACGGTACTCCATGGACTCCGCGATCGGACTCTCGACGATGCTTGCCATCGGCCCGGACAACTTTCGCGCCATGCTCGGCGGCTTCCATGAGATGGATGAGCATTTCCGCACCGCGCCGTTCGAGCGTAACCTGCCGGTGCTGACGGGGCTGCTCGCCATCTGGTACAATAACTTCTTTGGCGCGCAGACGGTGGCGGTGCTGCCTTACGAACAATACCTGAAACGGTTCCCGGCATATCTCCAGCAGTTGACGATGGAGAGCAACGGCAAGCACGTCACGCTCGAGGGCAATCCTCTCAACTACAACACCGGTCCGATCTATTGGGGCGAGCCTGGGACCAACGGTCAGCATTCCTTCTATCAGCTCATCCATCAGGGCACCCGTCTCATTCCTTGCGACTTCATCGCGTTTCACAAGACACTCAACCATCTTGGAGAGCAGCACGACATGCTGCTCGCGAACGTCTTTGCTCAGGGCGAAGCGCTCGCATTTGGCAAGACGGCTGACGAAGTAAGGCGGGAGGGGTCTGCCGATTGGCTCGTTCCGCATCGCGTGTTCGAAGGAAACAGGCCGTCGACTACGATTCTGCTGGAACGGCTAACACCCGCGGCTCTCGGCAAACTCGTCGCGCTGTACGAGCACAACGTCTTCACGCAGGGCGCAATTTGGCAGATCGATTCATTCGACCAATGGGGCGTCGAACTCGGCAAGGTGCTGGCGCAACGCATCATCCCGGAACTCACCAATGAAGCCGAACCCAAATTCGGACACGACAGCTCGACCAACGCATTGATCCGCCGACATCGCACGTTCAGGGAGAAGTCGCACTAAATACTGATCTCGACACGCCAGGATACCTGCGCACCCGGGGGGAAGTCACACCGCGAAAAAAAGAGGAGCCACTCATGCAACTCGGGATGATCGGTCTCGGCCGAATGGGCGCCAATATGGTGCGAAGACTTGTTCGACATGGTCACCAATGTGTCGTCTTCGACATGTCGCCGAACGCCGTTGCAGAACTGGTGAAAGAGAAGGCGACGGGAAGCGCCTCTCTGGCGGATTTCGTGGCGAAGCTCGAAAAGCCGCGCGCGATCTGGTTGATGGTTCCGGCGGCAGTCGTAGATAGATCGATCGGTGATCTGCTGCCGCTGCTGGAGGCCGGCGACATTCTGATTGACGGCGGCAACTCCTACTACATCGATGACATCAGGCGTTCCAAGGAGTTGGCGCACAACGGCATCCATTATGTCGATGTCGGCACCAGCGGCGGCGTGTGGGGTCTCGAGCGCGGCTACTGCATGATGATCGGCGGCCCTGACGAGGCCATGCAGCGGCTGGATCCGATCTTCAAGACCCTCGCTCCCGGTCTCGGCGAAATCCCGCGCACCCCGGGACGAGAGCGCGCCTCCGCAGGCACTTCCGAGCAAGGCTATCTCCACTGCGGGCAGAGCGGCGCCGGTCACTTTGTCAAGATGGTCCATAATGGTATCGAGTACGGGCTGATGGCGGCGTACGCCGAGGGCCTCGGTATCCTGCGCGCAGCGAACATCGGCAAGCACGCGCACGCGGCGGACGCCGAAACAACACCGCTTCGCATTCCCGAGCACTACCAATACGACCTGAAGCTGCCCGAGATCGCAGAAGTGTGGCGGCGCGGCAGCGTGATTGCCTCGTGGCTTCTCGATTTGACAGCAACCGCGTTGCTGGAAGATCCGGCGCTGTCCAAGTTCGCTGGGCGCGTCTCCGACTCCGGCGAAGGACGCTGGACCATCGCAGCAGCGATCGACGAAGCAGTCCCCGCCCCGGTGCTGACGACGGCGCTATACGAGCGCTTCAGTTCTCGCGGCGAGGCCGATTTCCAGAACAAGCTGCTTTCGGCGATGCGCTACGAGTTCGGTGGACACTTGGAAAAGGCGGCCAATGAGAGACCGAGATAGCCATGAGCGAACCTAAATCCGACGCATTGGTGTTTTTCGGCGCGACCGGCGATCTTGCCTACAAGAAGATCTTTCCGTCGTTGCAAGCGATGCTGAAACGGGGCCACCTCGATGTGCCTGTCATCGGCGTCGCAAAGGCCGGCTGGACACTCGACCAGCTCAAGGCCCGAGTACGAGACAGCCTCGAAAAGCACGGCGGCCTCGACGCCGCTGCGTTTGACAAGCTGGCCGGCCTTTTGCGTTACGTAGACGGCGACTACGCCGATCCGAGCACGTTCGATGCCCTTCGCAAGCAGCTCGGTTCGGCACAGCGGCCGGCACATTATCTGGCGATCCCACCGGCGTTGTTTGCAACCGTAGTGGAACGGCTCGACACTGCCGATTGCACCAACGGCGCGCGCGTCATTGTGGAGAAGCCATTCGGGCATGATCTCGCCTCCGCACGCAACCTCAACAGGATTCTGCTCGCCAGATTCGACGAAGATCACATCTTCCGCATAGACCACTATCTCGGAAAACGACCTGTTCACAACATGGTCTTCTTTCGCTTCGCTAACGCGTTCCTGGAATCGTTCTGGGACCGCAAGTTCGTGAGCAGCGTGCAGATCACGATGGCGGAGAATTTCGGCGTGCAGGGTCGTGGCGCGTTCTATGATCAAACTGGCACAATTCGCGACGTGATCCAGAATCATCTGTTTCAGGTGTTGGCCAATCTGGCGATGGAACCGCCAGCCCGATCCGACAGCGAATCCCTGCGTGACGAGAAGGTCAAGGTCTTGAGATCGATTCCGCCGATCGTTGAGAACGAGCTGGTGCGCGGACAGTTTCAGGGCTACCGGCAGGAGCCTGGCGTTGCTCCGGACTCGCAAGTGGAGACGTTCGCTGCGTTACGGCTGGAGATCGACTCCTGGCGCTGGCAGGGAGTGCCATTTTATATCCGTGCCGGAAAATCGCTGCCGGTGACTTGCACGGAAGTGATCGTACGCCTTCGTGAGGCGCCGCGGATCTTTCCCCATTGCGCCGCGATACCCAATTATTTGCGGTTTCGCATCAATCCCGACATGGCCATTGCCCTTGGGACGATGGTGATGGACGAGGATGACCGAGAGGTCGGCGAGCCGGTTGAATTGTTGGCGAGCCGGCGCCCTGGCCCAGAGGAAATGGATGCGTATGAACGCGTGCTCGGCGACGCCATGAATGGCGACCGGACGCTGTTTGCACGACAGGATTATGTCGAAGAAGCATGGCGGATCGTCGATCCGGTGTTGAAGAAGGCGACTCCCGTCTACGAATACCAAGCCGGAAGCTGGGGGCCTCACGAAGTGGACAAGAATGTCACGCCACCGGGCGGCTGGCACAACCCAACGGTAGCGTAACGCAGAGAGTGAGGAATGAAGATCGAAGTGCTCCTCGATCCCCGGCTCTGTTGCTTGATGACGGCAGCCTATCGCTGACGATGCACGTACACGGCTGCCGCGCGCAGGCGGCCTGTAATCGACACCCGCGGGAGGAAATCAGCCATGACAGACGCCGAACTCGACCAGCTCGCGATCAACACCATCCGCACACTGTCGATTGACGCGGTCCAGGCCGCCAACTCGGGCCATCCCGGCACACCAATGGCGCTTGCGCCGCTCGTCTATACGCTCTGGAACCGAGTCATGCGCTTCGATCCACAGGATCCGATCTGGCCCGGCCGTGATCGCTTCGTGCTGTCGAACGGCCACGCATCGATGCTGCTGTGGTCAGTGCTCTACCTTACCCGTACGCAGGCCGTGAATGCTGAGTACGAGACGTTGGGCAGGCCTGCTGTCACCCTCGACGATATCCGGCGCTTTCGGCAGTTCGGAAGTCATGCGCCAGGCCATCCCGAATACCACCTGGTATCCGGCGTGGAGACGACCACCGGCCCGCTCGGACAAGGCATTGCGACCAGCGTCGGGATGGCAATCGCGCAGCGCTGGCTCGCTGCGCGCTATAATAAGCCGGATTTTGCCATCTTCGATTACGACATCTATGCCGTATGCGGAGACGGATGCCTGATGGAGGGCGTTGGCTCTGAAGCGGCGTCGCTCGCCGGCCACCTCGGCCTCGACAATCTGTGCTGGATCTACGACAACAACCACATCACGATAGAAGGCAGCACGCAGCTGGCGTTCACCGAAGATGTAGCCGTTCGTTTCACCGGCTATGGCTGGAATATCCTTCACGTTAATGACGCCAACGACATTGCCGGTATTGAACAGGCCTTGGCAACGTTTCGCGATACGAAAGGCCGACCGACGTTGGTGATACTCAACAGCCATATCGGATATGGCTCGCCACACCGCCACGATACGGCCGCGGCGCATGGCGAGCCGCTCGGTGTTGAAGAAGTCAAGCTCACCAAGCGCGCCTATGGCTGGCCCGAAGACTCGAATTTCCTGGTGCCTCACGGCGTTCTCGAACGCTTCGCCGCCGGCGTCGGTGAGCGAGGCGCCGAGGCGCACCGCAAATGGCAAGCTCTGTTCACTGATTACCGCTCGAAGTATGCCGCGCTGGCGACCGAGATTGATCAGATGCAACGCCGCGAGCTTCCGGCAGGCTGGGACCGCAACCTGCCGTCATTCCCGGCAGATCTGAAGGGGCTCGCGGGGCGTGAGGCGTCGGGAAAGGTTCTGAACGTTCTGGCGCAAAACGTTCCCTGGTTGATTGGCGGTTCGGCAGATCTGGGTCCATCGACCAAGACGCTGCTAACCTTTGAAGGCGCAGGCGACGTTCAGGCCGCCACACCGGGCGGCAAGAACTTCCATTTCGGCATCCGCGAACACGCGATGGCTGCAATTCTCAACGGTCTGGCACTCTCGAAGCTGCGGCCGTTCGGCGCGACCTTCCTGATTTTCAGCGACTACGCCCGGCCCGCGATACGACTGGCGGCGCTAATGGAACTACCCGTGATCTTTGCTTTTACCCATGATGCCATGGGCGATGGCGAAGACGGCCCAACGCATCAACCAATCGAGCAACTCGCTTCAATGCGGGCAATGCCGGGTATGACGCTGTTCCGGCCGGGTGACGCCAACGAAGTGGTGGAAGTCTATCGCTACGTCATGCAGCTTCGTCATCGGCCAGCCTTGCTGGTCCTGTCTCGTCAACCGTTACCGACCCTCGATCGCAGCAAATATGCATCGGCATCCGGCGTCGCACGAGGCGCCTACGTGCTTGCCGACGCTCCTGACGGTAAACCGGACATCATCTTGATTGCCACCGGCAGTGAGTTGAGCCTCGCAGCCAACGCTCATGAGAGACTTAGCCTGGATGGTATCCGCTCGCGCGTGGTCTCGATGGCTTCCTGGGATGTCTTCGAACGCGAGACGCAGGAATACCGCGACGCCGTCTTGCCGCCGGAGGTCACGGCGCGCGTTGCAATCGAGCAGGCGTCAACGTTCGGTTGGGAGCGTTACGTTGGCCCGACCGGTCGGGTCATCGGCATGCACACTTTCGGCGCCTCCGCCCCGCTGAAGGCCCTGCAGCAGGAGTTCGGATTCACCGTCGATAACGTTGTGACGACGGCCAAGGCGCTCTTGCGGCCCGCAAAAGCCACATAGCCATGAATATCCTTGAGGAGCGAAAACCGCTGTCGGCGGAGCACGCGCGGCTTCAAGATTCGTCGCCGGATACGCCTGGCAACTGGAAAACGATCGGGCCATACGTCAGCGAGCGCGCCTGGGGTACCGTGCGCGAAGACTACAGTGCCGACGGACAGGCCTGGCAATACTTCCCATACGAACATGCGCGCTCGCGCGCCTATCGGTGGAACGAGGACGGTCTTGCCGGCCTTTGCGATCGCGCGCAGCGCCTGTGTTTTGCTCTTGCCTTTTGGAATGGACGAGACCCCTTCCTGAAGGAACGTATCTTCGGTCTCGGCGGTCCAGAAGGAAATCACGGCGAAGACGCCAAGGAGTACTGGTGGTACATCGACGCAACACCGACCAGCTCGTGGCTTCGTTGGCGTTACCACTATCCGCACGCGGAGTTTCCCTACGCGTTGCTTCGGCAGGAGAACGCAAGACGCAACAAGGACGAGGTCGAATTTGAACTCGTGGATACCGGCATTTTCGAAGGGGACCGTTACTGGCAGGTCACGGCGGATTACGCCAAGGCGTCACCTGATGACATATGCATGCGCATCAGCGTTCGTAACGCGGGACCCGATCCGGCAGAGCTTCACGTGCTTCCGACTCTGTGGTTCCGCAACCGCTGGTCATGGGAGGCCGGCGTCGCGCGGCCGATGATCCGGGCGACTGCTGAAACTGGCAACATCGGCGCGATCGCTGAAGAAGAACTGCTGGGTCGCTGGCGCTTCACTGCCGGGACGGATCCGGCGGGAAAGCCGCCACGGCTGCTGTTCTGTGAGAACGAAACCAATGCCCGGTACCTGTATGATATCGCCGCTGAGCAGACGCCGTATCCAAAGGACGGCATCAACGACCACGTCGTTCACGGTGCGGCAACGGTAAATCCTGCCAAGCAGGGTACAAAAATGGCCTGCTGGTATCGCCTCGAAGTCGCTGCCGGCGAAACTGTCGCGCTCAGGCTTCGCCTCGCACGTGATGGGCACGGCCAGACTGCGAGCCCCCTCGGGGCAGACTTCGAGCGGATCCACGCCGACCGGAGCCGCGAAGCTGACGAATACTATAAAGCGCTGACCCCTGACGGCGCGAGCGAGGACGAGGCCGCAGTCATGCGGCAGGCGTTCGCTGGAATGCTGTGGGGCCAGCAGTTCTACCACTACGACGTCGCGCGCTGGCTCGACGGCGACATCATACGTCCGCCCGAGGCACGCGCGTCGGGTCGCAACGCGGGCTGGCGCCATCTCAACAACCACGACATCATCGCCATGCCCGACAAATGGGAGTATCCGTGGTATGCCTCCTGGGACCTCGCCTTCCATTGCGTGGTGCTGGCGCACATCGACCCCTCAGCAGCGAAGCATCAATTGCTGCTGCTGACGCGCGAATGGTACATGCACGCGAACGGCCAGTTGCCGGCGTATGAATGGAATTTTGGAGATGTGAATCCGCCAGTTCAGGCGTGGGCCACGCTTGCAGTGTTCCGGATCGATGGCGGCACCGATTTCGATTTTCTGGCTCGAACTTTTCAAAAGCTCCTGATCAACTTCACCTGGTGGGTAAATCGAGAAGACGCATGTGGCGACAACGTGTTCGAGGGCGGCTTTCTCGGACTCGACAACATCGGCCCGTTCGACCGCTCGCAGATGCTTCCCGACGGCGATGTCCTGGAGCAGTCGGATGGCACCGCCTGGATGGCCAAGTTCTGTCTCAACATGCTGGAGATGGCACTCCTGCTTGCCAACCATCAGCCTAGCTACGAGGACGTCGCGGTAAAGTTCTTCGAGCATTTCGCTCTCATCGCTGCCGCCATGAGCAGGCTCTGGGACGACCAAGACGGCTTTTTCTACGATCGACTTCGCAAGCGCGACGGCTCGACTTTCACGGTGCGCGCGCGTTCCATGGTGGGATTACTGCCAATCTTTGCGGCGGTACGGCTCGATGCGGCGCTGTGGGAGCGACTGCCGATGTTCCGCGAGCGCGCGCGCTGGTACATCGACAACAAGCCGCACCTTGCAGAATTCCTGCACATGCCGCCGACCAATGATCGCCCTCAGCTGATCTCGCTGGTGGGCAAGCCACGCATGAAGCGGATTCTCGCGCGTATGCTCGATGAGTCGGAATTTCTGTCGCCTTACGGGCTCCGATCGCTGTCGCGTTACCACCGCGAACATCCGCTCATTGTCAACCTGGACGGACATGTCGCTCGTCTCGACTATGAGCCGGGCGAATCTCGGACCGGACTGTTCGGCGGCAATTCGAATTGGCGCGGACCGATTTGGTTCCCGCTCAATTTTCTCGCGATCGAGTCGCTACGACATCTTCATACCAGCCTCGGCGAAGACTTTACCGTTGAACTGCCGACAGGATCAGGCAGGCAGGCAAGCCTCGAGCAAGTGGCCGAAGAACTCGAGCGTCGACTGCTCAAATTGTTTCTCCGGAACGCAGAGGGCGAGCGACCAGCGCTGGGATCAAATCCCCGCTTCCGGCGCGGCGGGGCTTGGTGCGATTTATTGCTTTTCTACGAGTATTTTCATGGCGACACCGGCGAGGGCCTTGGCGCCTCGCATCAGACCGGCTGGACCGCTCTCGCCGGTGCGCTGGTGGCTAATCGGCGTTTGCGAAATGATAGGGACGCCTGCAGATGGCGCAATATTTCACTTTGTTCATCACCTACGTCGAGCGCGAGTCAGGAGACATAAGTTTCCTAATGTGGGGTTCGGTCACAGCGTGCTTCGTGGGTCGATGCGATGGAACTTCCTTCGCTCCTCTTCGGTCAGGTTGCGCCGCTGCTCTTCCGTCGCCGTTGCCCTTCGTCGTTATCCTCACCACCGCAGCCCCATGAAGTCTTCTTGCGGCTCGAACAAGGCGCGTCCGGCAGCACCGACCTTGCGCCAGACACGCTTTGTCTCGACAAAGGCGGCTTCGCTGTTGCCCGTGGCGCCGCCTATGGCCCACTATGGCTACATACCGTCAAAAATCCATGTAATACATGGATTTTTAGTTTAGCGTGACGCCAGTTTGGGTGGCCAGGATCTTCGGATTGGGGTTCTAGATCGCAGCGTCGGTGCGGGAGTTCACGCGCCGCTCACGAACTGCTGATCGGGGCAACGGAACCGGACGTATCGCGGTTCCGTTGAGGGCCGGGGGCCAACTTGGGAGAACCATCCGATGCGTAAACTGATTATCGCCGCCACCGCACTGGCGTTTATTTCGTCGGCCGCTTCAGCACAGACCACCGACAAGTCCGGCGGCACCACTGGCCCCGCGGCGCAGAGCGACAATGCGGGCAAGGATGATGCGTCGAAAATGGCGCCGAAGAAGAGCTCGAAGAAGGTGGCCAAGAAGTCGTCGAAGAAATCCGGCGAAGACACGATGCATCAGTAAGACAGGATTCATGGGGATCAAGGCCGTCCTTCGGGGCGGCCTTTTTGATGTGCCTCGTCGCTGTGCTCACCGTCCTTGCGTCCGGATTTCCACTGAATTGCAGGCCACTGCACGCACCGGGAGGAACATTTCCCTTAGTGTCGAATTACCGGCTGAAGACCTGCGGGCATGGACGGGTGATGCTGAACCTCTTTGACGATTCGGAAGAAGAAGCAGAGATCGAAAAGATCCTGGCGCATCACACCGCGATCAGCGCCGACGCCGACGAGCAGCAGTTTCGCGATGTGCTTCAGGCGCTGCCCGCCGCGATCTACACGACGGACGCAGACGGTCGCATCACCTTCTTCAACCACGCTTGCATCGAGTTCGCCGGCCGTGTGCCTGCCATCGGCGACATGTGGTGCGTGAGCTGGAAGCTGTTCCGCACGGACGGCACGCCGCTTGCGCATGAGGAATGCCCGATGGCGATCGCGCTTCGTGAGAACCGTCCGGTGCGCAATATGGAAGCAATCGCCGAACGGCCCGATGGCTCGCGCATCTGTTTCATGCCCTACCCCACGCCCTTGCGCGACGCTGACGGCCGGCTGATCGGCGCCGTCAACATGCTGGTCGATACCACCACGCGCAAGCAGGCCGAGGAGCGCATGATGCGGCTCGCCTGGGAGGTCGATCATCGCGCCAACAATCTGCTGGCGGTGATCCAGGCGATCCTGCGCCTGACCAAGGCCGATACTGCGGAGGAGTTCCAGGCGGTCTTCCAGGGGCGCCTCAGCGCGCTCGCCAATGTGCAGCGGCTGTTCTCGGTGTCGCGCTGGACCGGCGCCAACATCCGCGCGATCATCGAACAGGAGCTCAAGCCCTATGCGGTGCACGACTCAAGACGGGTCGCGATAGACGGCGGCGATTTGAGGCTGACGGCCACGCTGGCCCAGGCGATCGCGGTCTCCGTGCATGAGCTCGCCACCAACGCCGCCAAATATGGCTCGCTCTCCAGCCCCTCGGGAAAGATCGCCGTCAGTTGGCGGACCGATAACGCCAACCTTTCCTTGCGCTGGCAGGAGAGCGGCGGACCAAGAGTGGCCGAGCCCACCCGCACCGGATTTGGCGTCGACGCCGTCGACGGCGTGGTCCGAACCTTGAGCGGCACCATCACCCGGCAGTGGAAGCCGGAAGGCCTGATCTGCGAATTTTGCTTCCCGGATATCGCGGCGTAGGCCGCGCTTCCCTTACATCTGCACCTCGATCAGCCTCGGTCCCGGCTCGGCGACCGCCTCCGCGAGCGCCTTGTTGAACTCGTCGGCGGTCGTCACCGCACGGCCCGGGACGCCCATGCCCTTGGCGAGCGAGACGAAGTCGATGGTCGGCCGGTCGATCTTCAGCATGTCCTGCGCGCGCTTACCCGGCTCGCCGGCGCCGACGCCGTCGAACTCGCCGCGCAGGATCTGGTAGATGCGATTGGCGAACACGATGGTGACGACGTTGAGGTTCTCGCGGGCCTGCGTCCACAGCGCCTGGATCGTGTACATCGAAGAGCCGTCGCCGACCATGCAGATCACCTTGCGATCGGGAGCGGCCACCGCGGCGCCGGTCGCAACCGGCGGCGAGAAGCCGATCGAGCCGCCCATGTTCTGCAGCCAGTCATGCGGAGCGGCGGCCGCCGTCGGCGGGAAGAAGCCGCGGCCGGTGGTGATGGATTCATCGACCACGATGGCGTTCTCCGGAATCGCGCACGCAATCGCCTGCGCGATCGAGGCAAACGTCAGCGCACCAGTCGGCTTCGCAAGCTCGACGAGCTTCTGCGGCTTGACGTCCTGCGGCTTGGCCCCGAGCGCGCCAGCCAGCGCCTCCAGCGCCGCCACCGAATTCTCCCCGCCCGCGGTCATGCGGTGCACCTCGCACCCCTCCGGCTTCAGCAGGCTCGGCTTGTTCGGATAGGCGAAGAAGGCGACGGGGTCGTTGGCCTCGACCAGCACGATGTTCTTGAAGTCCTTGAGAATAGGCAGCGCCTGCTCGATCACGTAGGGAATGCGGTCGATCAGGAAGCGGCCCCTGCCGCGCGCCATCTTCGGATTGTAGGTCTGGCCCATCACCTTGCAGCCGGTCTTGCCGGCGATCTGCTGGGCCAGCGCCAGCCCGTGCTCGCTCAGCGCACTGCCGGTCAGCAGCAACAGGTTCTGCGCGCCGCCTTCGCGCAGGATCTTGGCCGCCGCTTCCACCGCCTGTGCCGAATAGTTCGGCCGCTGGCTTTCGGCCGGGACCTGGGCGATACCGTCAGCCTCGTTCCAGGCGGTGTCGGCCGGCAGGATCAGGGTCGCGATCTGCGGCGGCGTGCTCTTGGCGGCGGCAATCGCGGCAGCGCCATCGGCGGCGACCGACTTGGCATCCGGCGAGGTCCTGACCCAGGCCGACATCGGCCGCGCCAGGCCCTCGATGTCGGAGGTCAGCGGCGCGTTATACGCGATGTGGTAGGTCGCGTGCTGGCCGACGATGTTGACGATGCCGGAATTCGCCTTCTTGGCGTTGTGTAGGTTGGCGAGGCCGTTGGCGAGACCCGGGCCGAGATGCAGCAGCGTCGAAGCGGGTGTTTCCTTGATACGGAAATAACCGTCGGCCGCCCCCGTCACCACGCCCTCGAACAGGCCGAGCACGCAGCGCATGCCCTCGACCCTGTCAAGCGCGGCGACGAAATGCATCTCCGAGGTGCCGGGATTGGTGAAGCAGACGTCGACGCCGCCCGCGACCAATGTCCGCACCAGACTTTCCGCACCATTCATGTCTCGCTCCCGCATTCCCGCGCTGTTTTGTTGGCCCAAGTAATGTTGTGTTGGCCCAAGTCGACTATCTCAAGCCCGGCGTTCCGAGCCCAGATCAACCATTGTTCGCCCGTTTCGTCAAAGGTTTAGCGGGACATTGCTGCCATCGTTTCTGATGTGTTGCCTTTTTTAACCGCGGTGCCCGAAAATCCGTCGCTCACGGCGGCGTGGGTTGCGCATTCGAACAACTTATGGCCTCACTTTCATGAGGCTGGAAATAACGCGAGGAAGGCAATGACACGGGGCAGGGTTTTGCTGGCGGCGGCGCTCTTGATGCTGGGAGGCGCCGGTCAGGCGCAGGCCCAATTCTTCGACACCCGCGACATCATGGGCGGCGGCCTGAACTTCTTCGGCACCGGCGCGAGCCCGATCCAACGGACGACCGTGATGTACCCGAGCCGTTATGCGCCGGGCACGATCGTCATCAACACCGCCGAGCGACGGCTTTATCTCGTCCTCAATGACGGCCAGGCGCTGCGTTATGGCATCGGGGTCGGCCGCGATGGCTTTCGCTGGGGCGGAACCCATCGCATCACCGCCAAGAAGGAATGGCCGAGCTGGACGCCGCCGGCGCAGATGCTGCGGCGCCGTCCCGACTTGCCGCGCCACATGGCCGGCGGCGTCGAAAATCCGCTCGGCGCCCGCGCGCTGTATCTCGGCTCGACGCTCTACCGCATCCACGGCTCGAACGAGCCGGAGACGATCGGACAGGCGGTATCGTCGGGCTGCTTCCGCATGACCAACGAGGATGTGGTGGATCTCTATAGCCGCGTTTCCGTGGGCACCACCGTCGTCGTCAAGAATTAGGACGGTGCGGGAACCAGCGCTGCCATGCGCAAGCAAGCTTGCGCGCGCACGGTGATTGCGGCAGCGTTATAGCGATGTGCACGCTTTACCGTATCCTGGCTGTCCTCGTCCTCGCAATCGCCTCGGCCGCGATCATGCCCGGGCTCATTGCGCCGCCGGCATGGTCGGGCGAGAACCCATCGATCGCCGCGCGCCAGCGCAACGAGAAGAAAGCCTTCACCGATAGCGAGATCATCGAAGGCTTCATGAAGACGGCGTTCGGCGCCGAGTACCACCTCGCCGGCCGCGTCGACCGCATCCGCAAATATGACTCCCCGATCAGGGTGTTCGCCGACGGCACCCGCGCCGACCGCAAGGCGCAGCTCGCAAAGATCGTCGGCGATGTCGCCGCCAAGGTCCAGCACCTCGACATCGCCATGACCGAGAGCAGCGAGATCGCCAATGTGAGGGTGAAGCTGGTGCGCGACCGCGATCTCTATCGCACCATCACGACCTTCTATGGCAGCGAGCGCGCGAAAGAAATCCGCTCCTCGCTCGACCCGCAATGCCTGAGCGGCTTTCGCAAGAACGACAATTTCGAGATCGAGCATTCCGACGTGATCCTCACGGTCGATAACGGCGATTTCGTCTTCTTCGATTGCGCGTATGAGGAACTGCTGCAGTCGCTCGGCCCGATCAACGATACCTCGAGCGTGCCCTGGACCATGTTCAACGACAACGTCTCGATGGGCTATTTCGACATCTACGATCAGTACATCCTCAACCTGCTCTACGATCCCCGCATCAAGGCCGGCATGACCGTGCAGGACGTCAACGCCTTGCTGCCCGACGTCCTCGCCGACGTCCGCGCGTGGGTGAAGAAGGTGAACAATCTGCCGGAGTGAGGGGGTGCTTCCCTTCTCCCCTTGTGGGAGAAGGTGGCGCGCATGCAATGCGCGACGGATGAGGGGTCGTCTCCGCGGGCGAGGGTGCGCGTGGAGAAAGACCCCTCACCCATGTGCGCTCTTGGCTAGCGACGGAGGTAGCCCTCTCCCACAAGGGGAGAGGGCGCACCAATTGACAGCGCCATGCCTACCATCCAGCGCAGTGCTCGCGATGGTGGGCACGCTTCGCTTTGCCCACCCTACGGCGTCGCGGAAAGTTCTGATTCAATTTTCAAACAGCAATTCCGCAGGATGGGTAGAGCGAAGCGAAACCCATCCTACGTGTGACCCGGCGGATGTGAGTTCGCGTTCTCGCGGCGCATTGCGTCCGAGCTTTGCTGCACTTTCCACCCTCTCATTCAATAGAGGGCGCAGGGAAAGCCGGGTGCCGGTTGCACCCGTGGGTCCCGTGCAACAAAAAGCACGGGGGTAGGACCACAGGTTCAACCGAAGCATTCCGGCTTTCCCTGCGCGATGGTTTACGGCTTACTTCGTGCTCTCCTCGGTGACCGGGCTTTCTTGCCACCGTCACCCGCGGCAGCTCTTGCTGCTCGCGAGCTTAGCGCCAGCGTCGGGGCGCCAGGACCACACGACTTCGCCGTCCGTGATGTTTGTGCTCGTCAGTCACACCCATCCCGTCCACCGCATCTCACCGCAACGTTCGTGACGATCGCGACCCGCCCCTCATTCGGGTGAGACGCGCGGAGTTAAATCACTGATTTGCCCGACGGCGAAAGCGGAATGTTTTTTGCGCGAGGGCTGGACGAGGCAAATCACATTGATTGGCTTGAGGAAAATCGCGCGAATGATATGACGCCGTCATGCCCGGGCTTGTCCCGGGCATCCACGTCCTTTGCCTCCGTGCACGGGAGAGACGTGGATGGCCGGGTCAAGCCCGGCCATGACGGAGGAGAGGATTGCGCGAATGCGTCCCCCTGTCATTCCGGGGCGTCCGAAGGACGAGCCCGGAATGACGGCGATGGTCGGCTCCTACAGCCTGGTGCTGGCGCTGCAGATCGACTTCAGCGCGCGCCACTCTCCCGCGGTCAACAACGGTGGGCCGCTGGCGGGGCGGTTTTCGCGGGTCATGCGGGCGAGGCGGTCTTCGGTCATGGGGTGGCTTGCGATCAGCGACAGGCCCCTGTCGCCTTCCTTGCCGGTGATGCGGAACATCAATTCTCCCATCGGCTTGGTCGGCCGGCCGAGCCGGTGCATGGTCTCGATCGCGAAGCTGTCGGCGTTCTGTTCGGCTTCGCGGGAATGCGATGCGTTCACCAGCGTCCGCGAGGCGAAGATCACCGCGCCGGAGCCGGTGATGTCGCCGAACAAGAGGCCTATCAGGAACGAGGTGCCGCCATTGTGGATCATGCCGCGCAGGCCGTCGCGATGCTGGAGATGGCCGAGCTCGTGGGCGAGGATGCCCGCGAGCTCATCGCCATTTTCGGCTTTCGCGAGCAGCCCATCCAACACATAGACCCTGCCGCCCGGCAACGCGAAGGCGTTCGGAATCGAGGTCGAGAGCACGCCCGATTGCAGCGACGTGTCCATGCCAGCGGATTCGCGCAGCGTGTTGACGAGTTTTTCAAACGCGCGCTGGCCGGCGGGGTTGCCGCACGACTTGCCGTCGAACACCATCTTCACCTGGCTGTCGGCGACTTCGCCGAGCCGCCGCTCGAACGCGACAGGCACCAGAGCCGCCAGCCGGTCGGCGGCAAGCGGCACGCCGAACAGCACGACCAGGACGATCGACACGGTCGCCGCCAGCGACCAGCCGACGATGGTCGCGACGCCGCGGCCGCCGAGCACATGCTCGTCAAGCTTTTCGCAGCGCGCGACGAGCTCGGCCGCGAGCGCGGCATCGCGGATCTCGAGCCGCGCCAGCGCGGCCGCAGAGATGCAGGCGAGCCGCAGCTTGCCGGACGGACCGTCGGCGCGGCGGATATCCGCATAGGGCCAGGCGGCGATCCGCTGTCCGTCCTCCTCGATCTCGAGCACGTCGGCGAATCGCAGCGTGACCGCGTGCCGCTTGCTCGACGTGCCGTCGAAATAGAAGGCGGAGCTAAGTCCACTGTCGATCGCCCCGCTCATGGGTCAAAAGCCCCCGACGTCGAGACCGTCGGCGAAGCCCTCGCCGAGCGCGTTGGCGAGCTCACCTCGGGCGGAGACATTGGCCGTCGCCTCGATGCCATGGACGATCGTCGACCCCAGCACCTTCACCCAGAGATCGCGCATCAGATAGACGCGGATCACGACATTGATGGCCAGCGCGAACAGGAGATAGCCAACGCCCAGGAGCACCAGGAACGGAATGCTCCCGGTAAATTCCTGGCTCGCGAAGAATTCCTTGAGCGGCATTGCGCTCATGCTGGCGACCAGCACCGCGGATAGGGCGAGCCAGGCCGCAAACACGAGGCCGAGCACGACAATCCAGCCGATCACTTTCCAATAAAGCCCGATCAGCGCGCTGCGCTTCAGCGTCGACTCCAGCCGCACGCCGCCGAAGCGGAGGCCGGACAACCACCATCGCCATTCGACCGCTTTGTAGGCACCGTAGATGAAGGGCGCGAGCGGCACGATGCAGACTGCCACCGGCACCAGCAGCCAGAGCCACCAGCCGCGCTTGAAGAACTCCCAGCCGCGCCCCTCGAAGCTGCCCTGCAGGTCGCCATAGTAGGAATGGCGCATCTTGTAGCGCTCGAGCGCCGCGACGCGCCACGGCAAGGCGAGGCCGAGGGTGACGATCACCGCGAGTCCCCACAACGCCGAGAGCCCGGCATAGGCCCAGCCGGACCCGCTCATCCAGAATCGCACGCTGCGCCACACCGTCCGCGTCAGGCGGTAGCGGCGCGCGCGAAAGATCGCGAACTGTCCGAACAGATAGAAGAACGCCACCAGCGGAATGCTGGCGAAAGCCTGGGCGCGCTCGGCCTCGAGGCCGACCAGGAAATAAGCGAGGTAAACCGGCACCAGGATCGCGAGCGCGACCAGGAAGCCGATCAGAAGCTCCTTGCCGCGGCCGGTATATTCTGCGGCGTCGCCTTCGATCTCGGTGTTGGACCAGAGATGACGGCGCATGTCGGTCGCCAGCCAGAACCGGTAGAAGCCGAGCGTGACGAATTCGAGCCCGGCGCCGCGCTTGACCAGGTCGAAGAATTCGCGGCGACTGCCCGTGAAGGCCACCGGTATCGGCGGCGGGACAGGCAGGGGCGGCGGCTGCGGCGGCCCAATCGGGGTCCAGCTCATCTCGTGCACGGGGATCAACTCCAGGCGGTCTCTGCGGATCGCACAAAACCACAGATTTATCAAAGGAAGGTGATCGAGATTTCGCCGGAGAGTCGAGGCCGCGGTGGTCTAGAGCATTTTCGGTTCTGATGGAATCAGAACCGAAGCTCTAGATTCTTGTTTTGACGCGTTTTCTTCACGCGAACCGGTGTCCACTTCGCTCGAAAACGCTCTAGATGACAGAGGTATCCGGTGCCGTCATTCCGGGGCGACGCGAAGCGTCGAACCCGGAATCCATTTCGCCCCTTGTGCAGGCGGAGAAACGGAGCCCCTCACCCCGACCCTCTCCCCGCGAAGAGCGGGGAGAGGGAGAAAGAAGACACTACGCCGTCTTGTCGAACAGTTCGCGGCCGATCAGCATGCGGCGGATTTCGCTGGTGCCGGCGCCGATCTCATAAAGCTTGGCGTCGCGCAGCAGGCGGCCGGTCGGATAGTCGTTGATGTAGCCATTGCCGCCGAGGAGCTGGATGGCGTCGAGCGCGCATTGCGTCGCCTTCTCGGCGGCGTAGAGGATCGCGCCGGCGGCGTCCTCGCGCGTGGTCTCGCCGCGGTCGCAGGCTTTCGCCACCGCATAGACATAGGCCCGCGAGGCGTTCATCGTGGTATAGATGTCGGCGACCTTGCCCTGCACGAGCTGAAAGGTGCCGATCGGCTGACCGAACTGCTTGCGCTCGTGCACATAGGGCATCACCACGTCCATGCAGGCCTGCATGATACCGATCGGGCCCGCCGCCAGCACCGCGCGCTCATAGTCGAGGCCGCTCATCAGCACGTTTACCCCGCGGCCGACCTCGCTGAGCACGTTCTCCTCCGGCACCTCGCAATCCTCGAACACCAGCTCACACGTGTCGGAGCCGCGCATGCCGAGCTTGTCGAGCTTCTGCGCGGTGGAGAAGCCCTTCATGCCCTTCTCGATGATAAAAGCGGTGATGCCGCGCGGACCGCCGTTCGGATCGGTCTTGGCATAGACCACCAGCGTCTCGGCGACAGGACCGTTGGTGATCCACATCTTGTTGCCGTTGAGCACGAACCGATCACCCTTCTTCTCCGCATGGGTCTTCATCGAGACCACATCGCTTCCGGCGCTCGGCTCGGACATTGCGAGCGAGCCGACATGCTCACCCGAGATCAGCTTCGGCAGATATTTCCGCTTCTGCGCCTCGTTGCCGTTGCGGCGGATCTGGTTGACGCAGAGATTGGAGTGGGCGCCGTAGGACAGGCCGACGGACGCGGAGGCACGCGAGATCTCCTCCAGCGCGATGCAGTGCTCGAGATAGCCGAGGCCTGTTCCGCCATATTCCTCCTCGACGGTGATGCCGTGCAGCCCGAGCGCGCCGATCTTCGGCCAGAGATCGCGCGGGAATTGGTTGGTGCGGTCGATCTCGGCCGCGCGTGGGGCGATCTCGTTGCTCGCGAAATCGTACACGGTCTCGCGGATCGCATCCGCGGTCTCGCCCAGGTCGAAATTGAACATCCGTTGCGCGTTGGGAATCATGGCGAGCGGCCTCCAGAATGGCTTGTTATCCTAGCCTTATTCGCTGCCGGACCGGTTGTCACGGGGCACCTTCGTCCCCCTCTCCGTGCTCTTGCGGCAACGTCACCCCCGTCATTCCGGGGCGACGCCACCGGGTCCGCGCGAAGCGCGGCCCGATGACAGGCTCCGCGTCGAGCCCGGAATCCATTTCTCCGCCTGCACATGCGGTTGAATGGATTCCGGGCTCGTCCTTCGGACGCCCCGGAATGACGGGGGAGCTACTTCCCAGCCCTTTCGCGGGGCGAGGTCGAATCCGAATGCGGCCAAATGTGCCAAACTCGCCCTTGCCCTGCGCGGCGTGACGGGTTGTAATTCCCGGAAAATGCGCCCGACGGAACAACCGGACCGGGACGATCCAAGGAGATGCGCCATGCACGGGACGGTCGATCGCGCCCAGAGCGAAACCCAGGAGGCCGCCCGCGAGCGGGCTTATGCGATCCCGCTGGATCAATTCGACCCCAGCGCTCCCGAACTGTTCCGGACCGATTCGTTCTGGCCCTATTTCGACCGGCTACGCCGGGAGGAGCCGGTGCACTATTGCCGGGACAGCCTGTTCGGGCCCTATTGGTCGGTGACCAAGTATAACGACATCATGGAGATCGAGACCAACCATTCGGTGTTCTCCTCGGCCGCCTCGCTCGGCGGCATCACCATCCGCGACATCGCCCCGGATCTGCGCCGCGAAAGCTTCATCGCAATGGACCAGCCGCGGCACTCGGCGCAACGGCGGACCGTGGCGCCGATGTTCACGCCGACCCATCTCGACGAACTCGCGATCAACATCCGCAAGCGCTCGACCGAATGCCTCGACAATCTCCCGCGCGGCGACGTGTTCGACTGGGTCGACAAGGTCTCGATCGAATTGACCACGCAGATGCTGGCGGTGCTGTTCGATTTCCCCTGGGAGGACCGCCGCAAGCTGACGCGCTGGTCCGACGTCGCCACCACCCTTCCGGGCGCCGGCGGGCTGGTCGCGACCGAGGACGAGCGCCAGGCCGAGCTGATGGAATGCGCCGGCTATTTCTCGCGGCTGTGGAAGGAACGGATTGAGCAGCCGCCGAAGAGCGACCTGCTCTCGATGATGGCGCACAGCCCGGCGACGCGCGACATGGACCCGAAGAACTTCCTCGGCAATCTGATCCTCTTGATCGTCGGCGGCAACGACACCACGCGCAACACGCTTTCCGGCAGCATATATGCGCTGAACCGGAATCCCGACCAGTATCGCAAGCTGAAGCAGAACCCTGACTTGATCGACAGCTTCGTGCCGGAGGTGATCCGCTGGCAGACGCCGCTGGCGCATATGCGCCGCACTGCGCTTGCCGACATCGAGTTCCATGGCAAGCAGATCCGGAAGGGTGACAAGGTCGTGATGTGGTACGTCTCGGGCAACCGCGACGAAGATGTGATCGACCGCCCCTACGAGTTCATCATTGATCGCGCCCGTCCCCGCACTCACATTTCGTTTGGCTTCGGCATCCATCGCTGCGTCGGCCTCAGACTTGCCGAATTGCAGTTGAAGATCATCTGGGAAGAGATCCTGAAACGCTTCGACACGATCGAGGTGGTCGAGGAGCCGAAGCGCGTGTATTCGAGCTTCATCAAGGGATATGAGACGCTGCCGGTCCGCATCGCGAGCTAGCGCTTTTGGGAGTTGATAACCATGAACGTGCAGACTTCGGTCAGGGTCGACAGGAACGAGCTGATGCGCCTGGCGCGCGAGGAGGCCTATTCGACGCCGCTGAAGAATTTCCACCCGGGCGCGCCAAGGCTGTTCCAGAACGACACGTGGCAGCCGTGGTTCGAGCGGCTGCGCAAAGAAGAGCCGGTGCATTACTGCACCAACGCGCCGATCGAGCCCTATTGGTCGGTTACGAAGTACAACGACATCATGCATGTCGACACCAACCACGGCATCTTCTCCTCTGATGCGACGCTTGGCGGCATCGGTATCCGCGACATGCCGGTCGGCTATGAGTGGCCGAGCTTCATCGCGATGGACCAGCCGAAACACTCGGCGCAGCGCAAGACGGTGTCGCCGATGTTCACGCCGACGCATCTGGACGAACTTGCCAAGCTGATCCGCGAGCGGTCGCAACGGGTGCTGGACGGCCTGCCGCGCAACGAGACCTTCAACTTTGTCGAAAGGGTCTCGATCGAATTGACCACGCAGATGCTGGCGACGCTGTTCGACTTCCCTTGGGAGGAACGGCGCAAGCTGACGCGCTGGTCCGACGTCGCTACCGCTCTGCCCAAGAGCGGCATCGTCGACTCGCCGGAGCAACGGCGGAAGGAAATGGACGAATGCTACGCCTATTTCGCCAAGCTCTGGAACGAGCGCGTCAACGCGCCGCCGCGCAACGATCTATTGTCGATGATGGCGCATAGCGATGCGACGCGGCACATGGACCGCGACAACCTCATGGGCAACCTCATCCTGCTGATCGTCGGCGGCAACGACACCACGCGCAACACCATGACCGGCTCGGTGCTGGCGCTGAACGAGAACCCAGAGCAGTACGAGAAGCTCAGGCAAAACCCTGAATTGATCGACTCGATGGTGCCGGAAGTGATCCGCTGGCAGACGCCGCTCGCCCATATGCGGCGTACCGCTCTTGAAGATACCGAGCTCGGCGGCAAGACGATCAAAAAGGGCGACCGCGTCGTGATGTGGTATGTCTCGGGCAACCGCGACGAGGAGATGATCGACCGCCCCAACGAATTCATCATCGACCGGCCGCGGCCGCGCACGCATCTGTCGTTCGGCTTCGGCATCCACCGCTGCGTCGGCATGCGGCTCGCCGAGTTGCAATTGAAGATCATCTGGCAGGAGATGCTGAAACGGTTCGACCGTATCGAGGTGGTCGGCGAGCCCCGGCGGATCTATTCCAGCTTCATCAAGGGATATGAGACGCTGCCGGTGCGGATTCCGGGGTGATCGTCATTGCGAGGAGCGAAGCGACGAAGCAATCCATGCTTCCGCGGGTGGAGAGATGGATTGCTTCGCTTCGCTCGCAATGACGCCGTCGTCCCGGGCTTGACCCGGGACCCATAACCACAGGGCCTTGTAATGTGCTCCGCAGCAACTGCTTGCTCGCGTCACAACAACTTCCTGTGGTTATGGGTCCCGGCTCAAGGCCGGGACGACAGCAGGCCGCTATAAAAAACCGGCATGACAGCCTGCGCCAGATGCGAAGGGAAGGTCGCGCGGGCTTCCCTTAAGGGTTCCGCTGTTGGCGCGCACCGCAATGGCGTTACGCCAGCTTGATGTCCCAGAGGCCTTCCTTGCGGCAGGCGGCGACCTCCTCGCGCAACAGCGCGGTGACGGCGGTGGTCGCGATCGAGGTGGGACGATCGATCGGAGAGGCAATGATCAGCTCGCGCGACAGCGGCTTTGCGATCGCCGCGGTTTCCAGCCGTCCGTCGGCGACTTCGCTCCGCACCGAAGACGGCGGCAACATCGCGAAGCCGAGCCCCTCCTCGACCAGGCTGGTGAGCACGCGGAACGAATCCGCCTCGAGCTGGACGTCGAGCTTGATCTTCTTGAGCGCCGCGGCGTGCTCGATCAGGGCACGGAGCCCATGCGAATGACTGGGCAGTACCAGGCGCTGGCGCAAGAGCCAGCCGATCTCGACCTGCTTCTTGCGCGACAAGCCGCAGCCGCGAGGGCCGACCGCGACGATCTGGTCGCGGCCGAGCGGCTGCGCCGCGAGATGCAGGTCCGCGGTGCGGCCGTAGATGATCGAAAGGTCCATCTCGCCGCGGTGCAGCCATTCGATCAGGTGGCCGCTATAACTCTCGACGATGCGCAGCGAGATGCCCGGGAAATTCTCCACGCAGCGGCGGGCGAAGCGCGCCGAGAGCACGCAGCTCACGGTCGGCACCAGGCCGAGCACTACGCGGCCCGACGGCGGCCCCTGCGCGGACTGGATGTCGTCGCGGATCTGGTCGACCTGGCGGACGATGCCGGAGGTGCGCGCGAGCAAGAGGCGACCGGCATCGGTCAGCACCATGCCGCGGCCGTTCCGCGTGAACAGCTCCGTGCGCAGCTCGTGCTCGAGCAGCTTGATCTGCCGGCTCAGCGCCGGTTGAGCTATGCGCACCGTGTCGGAGGCCTTGCTCAGGCTCCCGAGTTCCGCGACGCAGGTAAACGTCCTAAGCTGGCGGAAATCCATGCTTGCCAATCTTGGAATGCTACTTCATACGCTATAACAAAACAGCATAGGGAGTTTACGCCGGCGCCACAATGGTCCGCCGCGCCTTTCAGATCCGCCATCCCTTAAACGAACGCGCCGGTGATTTCCGATGACCGCACAAGAACACCATGACGACTATTCCGACATCCGCGATGCGGTGGCAAAACTCTGCGCACAGTTTCCCGGTGAATACTGGCGCAAGCTCGATCGACAGATGGCCTATCCGAAGGAATTCGTCGATGCGTTGACCGAAGCCGGCTATCTCTCGGTGCTGATCCCCGAGGAATATGGCGGCGCGGGGCTGAAGCTGTCCGCGGCGGCGGCGATCCTGGAGGAGATCCAGCGCGCGGGCTGCAATGGCGGCGGCTGCCATGCGCAGATGTACACGATGGGCACGGTGTTGCGGCACGGCAATGCCGAGCAGAAGGCGAAGTATCTGCCGAAGGTCGCGAGCGGCGAATTGCGGTTGCAGGCCTTTGGCGTGACCGAGCCGACCAGCGGCACCGATACGTCGTCGCTGAAGACGTTTGCGCGGAAGGACGGCGACCACTACGTCGTCAACGGCCAGAAGATCTGGACCAGCCGCGCCGAGCATTCCGATCTGATGATCCTGCTCGCGCGCACCACGCCGAAGGAGCAGGCGAAGAAGCGGACCGACGGGCTGTCGGTGTTCATCGTCGACATGCGCGAGGTCAAGGGCAAGGGGCTGGAGATCCGCCCCATCCGGACCATGATGAACCACGCGACGACAGAGGTGTTCTTCACGGACATGAGGGTGCCGACGGAAAACCTGATCGGCGACGAGGGCAAGGGTTTCCGCTATATCCTCTCCGGCATGAATGCCGAGCGCATCCTGATCGCGGCCGAATGCATCGGCGATGCCAAATGGTTCATCGCCAAGGCGACCAACTATGCCAAGGAGCGCGCCGTGTTCGGCCGGCCGATCGGCCAGAATCAAGGCATCCAGTTCCCGATCGCAAAAGCCTATGCCTCGATGCGCGCGGCCGAGTTGATGGTGAAGGAAGCCACCCGCAAGTACGAGGCCGGGCTCGATTGCGGTGCGGAAGCCAACATGGCGAAGATGTTGGCGGCGGATGCGTCCTGGGAAGCGGCGAATGCCTGCGTGCAGACCCATGGCGGCTTCGGCTTTGCCGAGGAATACGACGTCGAGCGCAAGTTCCGCGAGACGCGGCTCTACCAGGTGGCGCCGATCTCGACCAATCTGATCCTGTCCTTCGTCGCCGAGCATGTGCTCGGCATGCCCCGCTCCTACTGAGGTGAGACGCATGCTGCCGCTCGAGGGACTGACCGTCATCGCCGTGGAGCAGGCGGTGGCTGCGCCGTTCTGCTCGTCGCGCCTCGCCGATGCCGGCGCGCATGTGATCAAGATCGAACGGCCCGAGGGCGATTTCGCCCGCGGCTATGACGCCGCCGCCAAGGGCCAGAGCAGCTATTTCGTCTGGCTCAACCGCGGCAAGGATTCGGTCGTGGTCGATCTGGCGACCAAGGAAGGCCGCAGCGCGCTGGAAGAGCTCATCGCGGGCGCCGACGTGCTGTTGCAGAATTTGAAGCCGGGCTCGATGGACAAGCTCGGCTTCTCGCTCGCGCGGCTGCGCAAGGATTATCCGAAGCTGATCTGCTGCACCATCACGGGCTATGGCGACGAAGGGCCGTATGCCAATCGCAAGGCCTATGATCTCCTGATCCAGGCCGAGAGCGGACTCGCCTCGATCACCGGCGGACCGGAGGGCGCCTCGCGCGTCGGTATGTCGATCGTGGACGTTGCGACCGGCGCGACGGCGCATGCGGCGATTCTGGAAGCGCTGATCGCGCGCGGGCGCAGCGGCAAGGGGGCCGACATCCGCATCTCCATGTTCGACGTGATGGCGGACTGGCTGACGGTGCCGCTGCTCAATGCCGAGGACGGCAAGCCGCCGAAGCGCATGGGCCTCGCCCACCCCTCGATCGCGCCCTACGGCGTGTTCCGCTCCAGGGACGGCAAGGAGATCCTGATCTCGATCCAGAGCGAACGGGAATGGAAGAAGCTGTGCGCCGAAGTGCTGGGCCAGCCGGAGCTACCGAAGGATCCGCGCTTCGCCAATATGGTCGAGCGCGTGCGCAACCGCGCGCTGACCGACCAGACCGTCGGCGATGCCTTCGCCAAGCTGACGCGCGACGAGCTGCTGCAGAAATTGGCCGATGCCGACATCGCTTTCGCCGAGGTCAACACCATGGACGACCTCGCCCATCATCCGCATCTGCGCCGGATCGAGGTCGACACGCCGAACGGCCGCGTCGCCTATCCGGCACCGGCTGCGATTGTCGTCGGCGAACCGCGCCACTACGGCGCGGTGCCGGCGATCGGCGAGCAGACCAGCGCCGCAAAGTCCTCTCGTGCCCAGGCCAAATCATCATGAGCGAACAACTCGACCTCGATCATCTCAGGCAATGGATCGGCCGCACCAGTGAAGCCTCCGACACCGTCACGGCGCAGCTCGTCAAGGGCCTGCGCGCGACGCTGTTCCAGGAGATCGGCGAGCCCAAGGTGGGCGATGCCGCGCCGTTCACGGTGCATTGGTGCCTGGCGCAGCCGGTGTTTCCGATGTCGCAGCTCGGTCCCGACGGCCACCCGACCCGCGGCGGCTTCCTGCCGCCGGTGCCGCTGCCGCGCCGGATGTGGGCCGGCGGCGAGCTCGAATTCCTCGACCCGCTGCGCGTCGGCGACGAGCCGAAGCGCGTCTCGCGCATCTCCGACGTGAGCTTGAAGAGCGGCTCGACCGGCACGCTGTGCTTCGTCTCCGTCCATCACGAGGTGACGACGCCGCGCGGGCTCGCGATCCGCGAGCGGCAGGATATCGTCTATCGCGAGATGACGAGCACGCCAGCGGCCACATCAGCGAAGGCTCCGCCCCCGCCGCCGGTTGCAAAGCACCGCGAGACACACATGGCCGATCCGGTGCTGCTGTTCCGCTATTCGGCACTGACCTTCAACGGCCATCGCATCCATTACGATCGCGACTACGTCACCAAGGTGGAGGGCTATCCCGGCCTGATCTTCCACGGGCCGCTGCAAGCCGCGTTCATCATCGAGCTAGCGGCCAAGCTTCATGGCGGAAAGCCGCCGAAGAAGTTCGTCTATCGGGGCGTGCAGCCGCTGTTCGAGGGCAGCGAGTTCTCCGTCAATGCCAATGAGAATGGCGAAGGCCTGAAGCTGTGGACCGCGAATTCTGAGGGGCAGCCGACGATGAAGGGCACGGCGACGTGGTAGGGCTTGACTAGCGGTCGCTCCTAGGCCGTCATTGCGAGGAGCGAAGCGACGAAGCAATCCATATCTCCGCAAGCGGCGAGATGGATTGCTTCGCGGAGCCTGTCATCGGGCGACGCTACGCGCCGACCCGGTGGCTCGCAATGACGAAAAAATAAACTGGGGAGAATCGCTTGATGTCGTCCCGCAAGCCCGCCGCCGCCAACAGCAAAGCCGTCACGGTCAAGGACGCGACGTTCGGACTGCTCCGTGCCTTCGGCATCAAAAAGGTGTTCGGCAATCCCGGCTCGACCGAATTGCCGTTCCTGAGCGACTGGCCCGATGACATCGACTATGTGCTGGGACTGCAGGAATCCTCTGTCGTCGGGATGGCCGACGGCTATGCGCAGGCGACGCGCAACGCCGGCTTCGTCAATCTGCATTCGGCGGCCGGCGTCGGGCACGCGCTCGGCAATGTCTTCAACGCCTACCGCAACCAGACGCCGCTGGTGATCACCGCAGGCCAGCAGGCGCGCTCGATCCTGCCATTGCAGCCATTTCTTTATGCCGAGCGCGCCACCGAATTCCCGCAGCCCTATGTGAAATGGGCCGTCGAGCCGGCGCGGCCTGAGGACGTGCCCGGCGCGATAGCACGCGCCTATTACATCGCGATGCAGCCGCCCTGCGGGCCGACCTTCGTCTCGGTGCCGGTCGACGACTGGAACCGGCCGACGCAGCCGGTCGAGGCGCGCCAGATCAGCCGCGAGATCGGGCCCGATCCGGCGGCGATGAAGGCGCTGGTCGCCGCGCTCGCCGACAGCAAGCACCCTGCCCTCGTCGTCGGCCCCGCCGTCGACCGCGCGCAGGCCGTCGATCTCATGATTGAGGTCGCGGAGAAGACCAAAGCATTGGTGTGGGCGAGCCCGTTCTCGGCGCGCTGCTCATTCCCCGAGCGGCATCCGCAGTTCGCCGGCTTCCTGCACGCTTCCCCGGGGCAACTCTCGGAGGCGCTGCGCGGGCACGACTTGGTCGTCGTGATCGGCGCGCCGGTGTTCACCTTTCACGTCGAGGGCCACGCTTCGATCTTCGATGGCGCAACCGCGCTGTTCCAGATCACCGACGATCCAAACGCTGCGTCGTTCACGCCAGTCGGCAACAGCATCATCGGCACGATGAAGCCGTCGCTTGCGACACTGCTCGAACTGTTACCCGAAACCAGGCGAGCCGTGCCCGCGGGCCGCGCGCTGTCGCCTGTACCCGCACCCGGCGATCCGATTCCCGCCGAGTTCCTGATGCATTCGCTTGTCGCCGCGATGGGGCCGCATGACGTGCTGGTGGAAGAGGCCCCCTCGCACCGCCTGGCGATGCAGAAGTTCATGCCGATGCGCGGGCAGGACAGTTTCTACACCATGGCGAGCGGCGGCCTCGGCTACAGCCTGCCAGCCGCGGTCGGCATGGCGCTCGGCCGCACCGGT
Organism: Bradyrhizobium sp. LeoB3; assembly: GCF_055456055.1. Lineage (NCBI taxonomy): Bacteria > Pseudomonadati > Pseudomonadota > Alphaproteobacteria > Hyphomicrobiales > Nitrobacteraceae > Bradyrhizobium > Bradyrhizobium sp. LeoB3. The sequence goes on along the minus strand of NZ_JBVBEF010000001.1, from coordinate 431,432 downwards.
TGTCGCATCGTCTGCCTGATCGGCGACGGCTCGGCGATGTATTCGATCCAGGCGCTGTGGACCGCAGCGCAACGCAAGCTGCCGATGACGGCGGTGGTGATCAACAATTCAGGCTACGGCGCGATGCGCTCGTTCAGCCAGGTGATGCAGGTGCGCAACGTGCCGGGGCTGGAATTGCCCGATATCGATTTCGTCAAGATCGCAGAAGGCATGGGCTGCCACGCCGTACGCGTGACGAAGGCCGCCGAGCTTCCAAGCGCGCTGAAGCGTGGGCTTACACATGACGGCACGAGTCTTGTCGAGGTGGTCGTGGATTCCGCGGTGCCGCTGCTCTACACGCAGAAGGGATAGCAGCCCGTAACCCGGATGGAGCGAAGCGCAATCCGGGCTACGCTGTCCCTCTCAGGAAGCCAGGAATCCTCCGTCTTAAGCTGGAGATACAAGCGTTCATACACGGGACAGAGAGCACGGGAGCTTCAAATGTTCCGGCGATCACCTAGCTGAGGCCGTCCGATCCAAACCCTGTTAAGGCAGCGGGTTGTCCAGTCGAGCCGGGGTCTTCCTTTTAGTCGCGCTTGAGCTTCGTGGTAAGGGCCGACGTAGCGAAGCCGGGTTGGTATTGCCGAGTATACGCGTTGGATGCGTGCGAGCGCACGTTCCGCGGCTTTCCTGTCCCGTTCGTCAAACGCAAATCCGAAGCCCATGCGAATGCGGTCAGGCAGCAGCTCGGCGCTTAGGGCTTGATACCATCGCGGTACGCGCAACCATGGACGACCGCCAGCGAAGATCTGTCCAGCCACGTCGCGGGCGGTGTCGGTAACCGACAATGTGTCCGATTGCATCATGGCCCGGTTGTAGGCGACAAACGATTGCCAATCCGCAGGCAAGTCAGTCGGCTTCAGCCCGAACAACGCCCCAAAGAGCCGGCTTTCGGCCCAATATCGCTCGCGCTCTTCAACCGAGAGCGGAGGCAAGATCATGTCGTGCACCATGAGAGCGGTCTCGACGAGGGTCGCGTGAACCCACAGCAACGCTGCGATCTCATTGGCGCGATAGAGTGAGCCACGCTCGAAGGGACCGATCGCCTCGGGCAAGCGGCCGACGATCGTGGCATGGCGGCGGTGGAGATGCCGCGCAGCAGCAAGAGCCGTATCGAGCGAGCCGAACACCATCGTAAACATAACGTCAAAGGTTCGATGAAAACGACCGATCGGATCCGCAAAGGTCCGCGAGTGCTCCGCCACAGCGGCCGCGATCCAGGGATGCGCCAGTTGAAGGAGCAAGGCACGACCGGCGCCCAAAAAGATGACCGCTTCTCTATCGATCCTCCAGGTCATCGAGTCCGGACCAAAAATGCCCTCGGCAGATCCGGCAGCCCGAGCCCGGAGAAAATCCAGAGCAGCCTCCAGTTCGCTTGCAGAGACCAATGCGCACCTTTCCGTGTGGACGATGACAGCTTATCCCAGCCGGCCGCAGATCGGACAACCGGCATTTCCGAGTTTGCCCTGCAAGCAGACAAGACGCATAGATGCCAAAATGGGCGCATACGACCCGGCCCAAAGCCGAACAACAGTTCCAGCCGTAATCACGTCGGCTCCCCGAGCCAGGCTCGGCTCCCACCGTTATCGCGATCCGAATTGATCCGGATCATGGATTATTCCGTCCAACTCACAATGGTGATGGCAAAATCATCCTGTCATTGCGGGAGCGCTGAGAATTGCCGCAGGACGATCCGGCCCGCGCCTCGCGCCAACATGACCGGCAGCTGGTAGCGCGGGCACAGGAAGACCGCGCGGACATTGGCGTCGAAAGCAGACATAGGGTATTTTTGGTCCTTGTCGGCTCGCGCCAGCAGCGCCGGCTAATTACGGACTGCGTACAGGGGCGTCCTGACCGTCAGTTGATAGGCGGGCTTGGGCACCCACATGATTTCGGCGGTGATGCCAAACAGCCGATTGTCGTTATCGTCCATGCGATCGAGATCGAGCCGCATGATCGGTTGCGTGAACGGCTGAATGGGCGCAAGAGTTAGAAGCTGCGCCCCTTCGAAGGACTGCACGCCCACACGGCCAGTGAATTTCCAATTATTGGACCATTGATAGTAGCCGCCGACATAGGCGATCGTGTTCGGGTTGATCTTCACGAGCGTCGTCCCGGCGTCAGTGCGCGTGTCCTGGAAACCGGCGAGGAAGCCTTTGGTCTCATCGGAATCAAGTGCATAGTCGAATTCGAGAATGTTGTTGAAGGACGTTGTGGCCAGCGGACCATTGGGGATCGATTGTGTGATCGTCGATTGCAGCGTCACGGTCGGAAAGGTCCCGCCGTTCTGCTGGTAGAGATCCGCCTGGAAGCCGACGTTCCAGCTTGTGACTTGAAAGGACGACCACCCGCTGCCTCCGAACTCCGTCGAACTGCCGGAGACGCCTCCGTATAGCGAGACACTGTCGGTGACATCGACCGTCAACGGAAAATCCACGTTGAGCGATTTTGCTGCTGGCAGGCCGGTCGGAAACGCCGCGCGGTTCGGCGTTGCGAGCGTTCGCAACGCATCGAATAGAGTTGGATGTCCAAAGCCAAATGCGAGCGATCCTGTCGGCACCTGCGCGTAGCTTGTCCTCAGATCAAGATAGACCGCCGGTATCGATGCGCTGATAGCGCCGTCATCATCATTTGCGCCAAAGGCTGTCCCAGCGGCGAGGATCAATGTCGCGTGCAGTCCAGCTTTCAACATCAGCCGGAAAGCCGACAATTCCACGCCGCTACATCGAGGAGCGTCCAAGGCGTAAATCTTCTCTAGAGACGATGATCATCAAGTTGGGAGGCGCGAAGGTCGATCTCCGCCCGTCCGCTCCTCGACCTTTCCCGAAACTGTCGCGGGGTGAATCCGGAAATCCGTCGGAAAGCGCGAGCAAAGTGGGCAGGGTCTGCATATCCCGATGAGAATGCTACGTCGATGATCTTGTTCTCAGTATCGCTTAGAAGCTGCATCGCATTGTTGAAGCGGACCTGCTCAAGCAGGCCCGAGTATGTCAGCCCGGCCAGCGCGAGCTTCCTCTGCAGACTCCTGACGCTCAGTCCAACCATCTCGGCAGCCTGCACGATCGCCGGGCCTCCCTCGTCAAGATACGATGGTAAAGTCAACTTGAGAATGCCGACGACGTCGCCGCCGAAAGGCTGCCGCTCTGTCTCGGGCAAATGAGACCGGACAACAACTGCGCGATTGGGATAGCTCAAGAACTGCAGCGGCACTTCGATCCATGAGGCTTTCTGACCTGACATGAAGCGCGTATCCGGCCAATGCGATTGAACCTCTCTGCTCGGTGTATAATCAGCTTCGAACGCGATCACTCCGGGAGTCCAGCACGCGCCCGCGAACTGACGGACGATGTGCAGGACGAATATGTTCTGAAGCCATTGGGACACCTCAAGATGGGAAATACCTTCCGTTCCAATGAGCTTGCTGCAAATTTTCACGCTTTCGTCGTACGGCTCCAGCCATAGACGCAGATTTGTATCTTCGACCGGCGCCCACTTGCACATCTGCTGAAGAGCAACCAACAGAGTTGGCGAATGCCGGATTCGAACTCGCATGGCATCGCTTAGATGATCGAATGAGAGCCTCTGGGCTGCGCGAAAGGCGATCTCCGACAGCCCCTGCTTTTCCTGGGCGGCCGCCGCAAAGCGAACGGCCGGCAGCAGCGGCACGTAATGATCCGCTTTTTCCTCCAAAGACGTAGGAAGCCGGAATTTGGCGAGAAGCGCCGCGGTGGGTCCGCCGATCTCTGAATGAATTTCAGCAAATGGCATTAGAAATTGGCAACGGGTCAATGGAATAACGGTCATCACTACCTGCCCAAGAAGTCTGCCGCGGTAGCAGACTAGCAGGCTTGCAACTGTCTTGCCTTATCGATTGTCAGGTCGTGCAGGCATGGCGAGCAACAAATAATTCCACTTGACGAACATTTTGGCGGCTGGTGGCCAGATTGGTCCTGAGAATGCGTGTAGCCTCAAAGCATCGGTTCTCTTCAGAGGGACCGTGGGCTTCACGCCTCACACAAACCGATGAGAGCTGTCCGTTTGCCTTCATCTCGGGCGGTCCGCGCGGCCATTATCGCGTCGCTGCGACACGGTGACGCAACTCTCGATGGCACAGCTCGCGCCTGCAAAATCAGCACGCGCACCTTGCAGCGCCATCTCGGTCGCATGGGCACGAGCCACAGCGCAATGCTTGCGGAAGTTCGCTTGAGGATCGCGTGCCGCTTGCTCGTGGACTCAAGCGTGCGCCTGTCCGATATCGCGAGATTCCTCGGCTATACGAATGCAAGCAGCTTCAGCCGCAGTTTCGTGCGTTTGATGAAAGTTCAACCCGTTGTCTACAGACAGCAGCAACTTGCGCGTAAGCAGGAGCGGCACGCCAATCGCAGAAGAATTTGTCCGATTGACTGCTGAACTGATCCGGCCGATTGGCGCGAAATGGCAAGACTTGCGATCTGAATTGGCGCGAAATGCTTAGCGAAGCTGCTTGCCAAATTGGAAGCTGCTTGCCGATTGCCCGGCTGCTGCGGAGCCACTTTCTAGAATGCGCAGAAGAAGATGCGCCAGACGATTTTTGAAAGCCATAGGAGCCGGCCGAAGGGAAAATAGTCCTCTTTCCAGGGAGAAAATTGCCGTGACACTGCGTGCTGCTTTAATCGCATTTTGCGTCGGCGGATTGCTGATCTGCCCCCAAGGACTTTCTGCTCAAACGGCCCCCGAACGTAAGCCGCATATTTCCGCTTGAGAAATCCATCGGCCAGGCAAAGCCGGAAGTCGTGCCATCGCTCTTCGTCCTCAACTCGCGCGGTGCGAGCTTGAAGGACGGCAAGCTTGTGCTGACGGGAATTTCACCGAATGCCATCGTGTTTGCCGATCGACCTGTTCGGGCGGCCGGTCACGATCTCACGACGCGAATTGTTGAGGATTGGGGCAACGGCAGCGACAACTTCGCCAAAGATCCTCCAAACGCGACGGTGTCCGGTTTCAAGAAAGACGGATCGTCGGTGATCGACGCCGTCGTCGTACTGAAATCGCCCAAGCTCGAGGACGACAAGCTGACTTTCGATGTCGATATTCTCGAAGGCGATCTTGTGGGAGCTGATGGGCCGGCATCAGTTTTTATCGACATCATCGGCCGCCCCTTCACTCCGCTGTCCTTTGCGGGCGTCGCCCGCCGAACGGCCTGGCGCGGTGCTTTCTACCGAGGTGCGGCCTTTGCGGGAGCGGCCGCAGTGGCCGGAGCGGCCTATCCATACTACGCGCCCCGGTGCGGATATTATCCTTATCCGCCTTGCTATTGAGCTGCGCTGACTGGCGGCATCGTAGCTGCCGCCAGCAATTCATCCTGACCGCCTCGCCCCACAGGGCATGAGCGTCACATCTGAAAACACTAGCCGTCATTTGTATTCGTTTCAGGAAGGAGATAGCGATGAATATCACCCGCCGATCCCTTGCGTTTGGTGGAATGGGGCTGCTGGCAGGCGCGGCCGCCACACGGTCGGTCCTTGCCCAGGATTCTTTCCTGGGAGTGGGTCAAGGCCTGGAGGATTTCTGGCTCGCGAGCGACGCCTACATTTTCGGCTATCCGTTGGTGACGATCGAGATGACTCGCCGGGTCATGACCAATGTTGCTGAACCCGTCGGAACGCGAGGGCCGATGGGCCATATCATCAAGCTGCGCCAATATCCGGACGCTTCGTTCAGGGATGTCACGGCGCCGAACGCGGACACCCTCTACACAACCTCCTTCTTCGACGTCGGGAAAGAACCGTGGGTCCTCAGCATCCCGGACATGAAGGGGCGCTATTTCCTGATGCCGATGCTGGACGGCTGGACGACGGTGTTTCAAGTCCCAGGGAAGCGCACCACCGGCACCGGGGCGCAGACTTACGCGATCACCGGACCCGGGTGGAAAGGTTCGCTGCCGGCCGGCGTGAAGGAGTGCAAATCGCCCACCAGTATCGTGTGGTTGCTTGGCCGCATCTATTGCACCGGCACGCCGGAGGATTACGCCGCCGTCCACAAGCTGCAGGATGAGTGCAAGCTCGTACCGCTCAGTGCTTACGGCAAGCCGTACACGCCACCTGCGGGAAAGGTCGATCCGTCGGTCGACATGAAAACCGCGGTCCGCGAGCAGGTCAATCGCATGGACGCGGTGTCGTATTTCAAGCTGCTGTGCGAGCTTATGAAGACCAATCCGCCAAGCGAAGCAGACGCGCCTCAGCTGGCCAAATTTGCTCGGATCGGCATCGTTCCCGGCCAGGATTTTGATGAGAGCAAGCTCAAGGCGGACTTCCTGAAGCGCTTGCCGGAGGTATCGTTCGACAGGATCATGCTTCAGTTCAAGATCAACAAAGCCATCAGGGATGAGAATGGCTTTGCCTTCACAACGAAAACCGGCATCTACGGGACCGACTATCTGATGCGGGCCCTGGTGACCGCGATCGGGCTCGGCGCCAATCGTCCGCAGGACGCAGTCTACCCGACCTCACAAAAGGATGCGGATGGCCGTAAGTACAATGGCGCAAACAAATACGTCATGCGGTTTCCCAAAGGCCACCTGCCTCCCGCGGAGGGATTCTGGTCGCTCACGATGTACGATAGCAGCTACTTCTTCGTGAACAATCCGATCAACCGCTACTCGATCAGCGCCCGTGAAGATCTGAAGGAAAACGCGGACGGCTCGGTCGATCTCTACATTCAAAAGGACTCCCCGGGCCAAGACAAGGAGTCAAACTGGCTGCCCGCTCCCGAGGGAGATTTCATACTCATGCTGCGCATGTACTGGCCGCAGGAAACGGACCCCTCCATCATCAACGGCACATGGACGGTTCCTGCCGCCAGGAAGGTCAAGGCTTGAGAACTTCTACTCATGCCGGCCCCATGCGGGCTGGCATGAGTTGAAATGTTCCGGCTTTGCGCTGTACCGCCAAGAAATATCACGCGGCAGCACAGATCCGCCATTGCGATCATACGGAATCAGCCGCCGTGCCGCTGTTCGCAGGCGCGGTGGAGTTCACGCGCGTCACCGCGTGCTGCCCGTCGTAAGCTCTTGCGAGACCACCGGGATCATCAGGTGCTCGTTGGGTTTGCCGGGGAACATCACATAAGGCTGCGTCGGGTCTTTGACATCCAGATCGCGCGGATACGGACTGAGCATCTCGTGCGCTGCGCCGCCGACGATCATCACATGCGGCCCGGTCTGGACCCAATGCTGGTGCGTGTGCCGTTCGGAGGAATCATGATTGCTCGTGCCGGTGTCACCGGCCAGCATGAAGATGAAGCCAATCTTGTTCGGCGGGGTCTGTTTGGCCTGGAGAGCTTTGCGCCATTCCATGGCGTTCTGGTCATCGCATTCGGGTGTTCCGTCATTGCCGATAAAGCACGTGAAACCGTTCGATCCGGTTTGGACGGTCTTGGAAGACCCATCCGGCTGCGGCATGGTGATCGTCGCGTTATTCACGACCGACGCCGGCGCGGCGGTCTTTGTCTTGGCGATGTACTCCGGTTCGGTTTTCGGGATGTCCTCGTTTGGAAAAGCCGACGCCGAGGTGATGGTGAGGGCTGCCGAAGCTACGCAGAACCCAACTGACGCGAGAGCATAGAGGCTTTTCATGACTTACCTCCTGTGGTGGGCAACCGGCATCAATTGTACATCAAAGCCAAGTGGGGGCATCCTCCGAAAGGCATCTCGGGCGGAGATTTTCGGCTCGGGTCGGAGCCATCCTGTTGCGGCTCTCCGCCGCAAGCTGTGCGGTCAAAAGCGCTTCCCGGAAAGAATACGCGCGGCGTGTTGAAGCCGGTCCACAGAGCGCTCGGTGTCGGTCAGGGCGCAACAGCTCACCAAGGTGTCGATAATGGCGAGCTGAGCCACGCGGCTGCTCATGGCCTCGGGCCGATATCTGGTTTCATTGGCGACGGTATAGAGCAGAACGTCGCAATGGGCCGCCAGAGGCGACTTGCCGAGCCGGGTGATGCCGATTGTCCGAGCGCCGGCTTCCCGCGCCAATCGGGTCGCGAGCACCGTCTCGACCGTGCTGCCTGAGTGAGACACCGTAACGGTCGTGACCGCCGGGCCGGTCATGCCCGCGCTGACGGCCTGGACATGAGAATCGACGACTGCGCTCGCCGCGAGCCCCAGTTGCAGCAGGCGATAGGAGAGGTCCTGCGCAATCGGCGCCGAACTTCCTATGCCATAGATCTCGATCCGCTGCGCTTCCCTCAACAAGCTCGCCGCCTTCGCCAGCGATTCCATTGAGAGCAGGCGGCGCGTCTCGTGGAGCGAAGCGGCGTGAGCAGCAAAGATGTGATCCGTGACGGTCGCCGGATCATCGCCTCGATGCAGATCCTCCTGAATCAGACGAACCGGCTCGATCAGATCGCGCGCCAGAAGAATCTTGAGCTCCTGGAACCCGCGAACGCCCACCCGGCCGCAAAAGGAAACGATCGTGCCTTCGCTCACGCCACATGTCTCGGCAACTTCGGTGATCGACATGTGAATGAAGGACTCCGGCTGCGCGATAATCAGCTCGGCGATTTGCCTGGCTTTTGGAGGGAGATCAGATTGCAATTCACGAACGCGGGATAGAATACCGCTCACGGACGGCCCTGCATTGAAGTTCGAGCGTGTCACCCGCGTCCTCGCGAACAACGTGGGAATTCATTTGGTGGATCGCGGAAGGTTATCGCGATTCCCTTTGCGCAGAGCTTCAATTCTCGTCGGCCGCCGGGATGAGCCGGCGACGAGGATGGCCCATGGGTCATTCCGGCCCGTTCTCCCCTCTCTCGGTGCTCAATCATTCTACACTGAGAAAAGCTCACAAAAAATTCTATCAGAAATAAATTATTCACAGCGACGTCAAGTCGCACTGCTATTGCCGACCGGCTTGCCCGCAAAGTGAGCCAAGCCTGCGCTGCAGGCCGTCGTTCGTTTCTTCAACTGTTCAACCAAAGGTAGATAAGAAATGACAACACGTCGCGACTTTCTGGCGGGCGCCACGGCGGCGGCTGCCTTTACCAGCATCAACCGGGCGCTGGCCATTCCGGCGCGGCGCCGGACCGGCACGATCATGGACGTCAAGCACATCGTGATCCTGATGCAGGAGAACCGCTCGTTCGACCACTATTTCGGTACGCTGCGCGGCGTGCGCGGCTTCGGCGACCGCTTCCCTATTCCGCTCGAAAGCGGCAAGCCGGTGTGGTTTCAGTCCGACGGCACCCGTGAGATCCCGCCCTATCACCGCGACTCCGCGACCAGCAACGCGCTGGTCGGATACGGCACGCCGCATTCGTTTGGCGACAGTCAGGCAGCGTGGAACCAGGGCAAGATGGGCTTCTGGGCCAAGTACAAGACCCCGTACGCGATGGGCTATTTCGGCCGCGACGACATTCCCTTCCAGTTCGCGCTGGCCGAGGCCTTCACACTGTGCGACGCCTACCACGCCTCCATCACCACCGGCACCGATCCCAACCGGATCGTGTTCTGGTCGGGTTCCAACTTCAATCCCACGCTGCGCGCGCAGGGCATCAACTGCACGACGAACGATTCCGAGCCCAACAACAACCGCTGCTGGCCCAACCCTTCCAAATGGGTGGACGGCCTGCCTCAGCCCCAGCCGAACTATCGCTATGTCGGCAGCGACTTTAACTGGCCCACCCTCCCCGACCTGCTGCAGCGCGCCGGCGTAAGCTGGCACGTCTACCAGGACATGAACGACAACTGGACCGGCGCGATGCACGGCTGCCTGGCGTTCGCCAGCTTCCGCCACGCCCAGCCGGGCGATCCCAATTATGTGCACGGCCTGACCGGTGGCCCGGATTATCTCGACAGGCTGAAGGCCGATGTGATGAGCGGCAACCTTCCGCAGGTATCGTGGATCCTGCCGACGCAGGCCAACTCCGAGCATCCCGGCGGCGGCAGCCCGACCCGCGCCGGCAATTTCACCGACCAGGTGCTGGAAGCACTGACCGCCAACCCCGAGGTCTGGAGCCAGACCGTCTTCTTCCTGACCTTCGACGAGAACGACGGCTTCTTCGATCACCTGCCGGCACCAGCGGTGCCGTCCTATGACAACGACGGCAACCTGATGGGCAAGGCCACGATGCCGCTCGCGGGTGAATACTTTTCCAACACGGTCGGCAACGTGCTGAGCAGCGACGACGACATCAGCGGCAACATCCGTCCCTGGGGTCTCAGTGCGCGCGTGCCGATGTACGTCGTGTCGCCGTGGAGCAAGGGCGGCTGGGTAAATTCGCAGGTCTTCGACCACACGTCGGTGGGCCGCTTCCTCGAGAAGCGTTTCGGCATCAAGGTCGACTCCATCAGCCCCTGGCACCGCGCCATTTCGGGCGACCTCACCACGGCCTTCGACTTCGCCAGCCCCAACGATCCCCGCTTCCCGGAGCTGCCCGACCAGAGCAACTGGCAGGCATCGGATGCGCACCAGAAGACATTGCCGGCCCCCACCGCGCCGACGACGCCGCAGCCGCTGTTTCAGGAAACCGGCGTGCGCTTCTCGCGCGCGCTGCCCTACATTCTGCACGCCAGCGCGCAGGTTGATGCCGGCAAGAGCAAGGTGAGGCTGCTGTTCGCCAACACCGGCTTCGCCGGCGCCGTGTTCCACGTCTACGACAAGATGCACCTGGATCGCATTCCACGGCGCTACACGGTCGAGGCGGGCCAGATGCTGGACGACGAATGGGCGGTTGGCGACGACGGCCTTTATGATCTGTGGGTGCTCGCCCCCAATGGCTTCCACCGCCACTTCAAAGGCGACATCTCTACGATGCGGCACAAGAATGAGCCGAACCCGGAAATCTTCGTCGGCTACAACGTCCACGACGGCGGTCTGCACCTGCAGTTTCGCAACGACGGCAACGGCCACCTTCGCTTCACGGTGAAGTCCAACAAGATCTATGGACCGCTGCTCGCCGTGAGTGCCTCGGTGGCCGCCGCGATGCAGCCGGAGCCTCCGGGCTTCGGTCCGCGTCCGAGCGTCCGTCCCGTGGGCTTCGGCCCGGTGCCTGGTTTCCGGCAGGCTCCCGACTTCTGCGCCCCCGGCTTCGGATTCAATCCACCGGTCTTCTTCCCGGGACCCGACTTCGGCGGCGGTCCGCGCACGTCGTGGGATGTCAAAGTGTCCGCTTCCGGCCACCCCGGTGAACTGTACTGGAATCTGCGCACCACCGGCCTGTGGTATGACTTCGTCATCACCAGCGACTCGGGCAGCGGCTTCTATCGGCGCGTCGCCGGCCATGTGGAAACCGGCCGCGGTTCGGTGAGCGATCCTGGCATGGGCGTTGCCGACCGGTTCTAAAGAGGCGGCGCAATCACTCCAGCGAATTGGAGGCGCCTTCGGGCGCCTCTTCAATTTCCGACTCGGCCTAAGGCGTGGCCTCGGAATCACAAAGAAGCTCTGAGCTGGCTGACGGCAGAGTTCGACGTGTTGCGTCGCGATGGTGCGCGAGCGAGCTTCGCAAAGCGGACTATCAAGCGGCGTCACGTGTTGGCTAGCACAACCTCCACTCCATCACGCGTCAAAGCGTCGCAATGCCGGACGACGAGTTGTCAGTGTTCGCTTATTAGAGAGATTTCAGTGTTGGCTTACCAGAGTGGTTAGAGATCGGACTCACAAACTCTTACGCGCATGCATCAATAGATTCTAAATCGCCTTCGTTGCCTTCGCACCTTCGATTTCCTAGTCGGACATCGACTGAGCGAACTGGGGGCGATTGTTGAGCAACTTCGAGAATTATAAGAACCGTTTGTATGTTGGCGTGGCGACGGGCGTTGTTACGTTATGCCTGAGCGGTGTGAGCTCTTCTCAGAGCAGGGCGCAGAGCGCGCAGCCGCACGTGTTGCCTCCGGTGCACGTCGATGCGCCCCAACAAAGAGCGCGAGCGACGCGCACTGTTCGGACTCGCGGTTCGGCTCAGCACTCTGCTCGCGTCGCATCCCGGCAGCGAACCGAACAGCCTCCTGCGCCGACTGCGCCTGTTACCACGATGGGATCGACTCGGACGATCGGAGCTCCAGCGCCAGCCTATGCTGGCGGCCAGTTGGCACAGGGTGGAACGCTCGGCCTGCTCGGAAGCACGAACGTCATGAATGTGCCGTTCAGCACCGTCAACTATACGTCGCAACTGATCGAGAATCAGCAGGCGCGGACGGCCGCGGATACGCTGATCAACGACTCTTCGGTACGACTCACCACAGGCAGCAACGGATTCGACGACACGTTCCAGATCCGCGGCTTCAGCGTTCCTTCAGGTGACGTTGGCTTCAACGGTCTCTACGGGCTGGTGTCTTCCAGTCGCGTGCCCGCCGAGATCATCGAGCGGATCGAACTGCTCAAGGGGCCCGGTGCGCTCATCAACGGCATAGCTCCTGGCGGCAGCGTCGGCGGCGGCGTCAACATCGTCAGCAAACGCGCCCTTGAGATACCTTTCACACGTTTGACGCCGGTTTTCATGAGCGCCGGCAACTACGGTCTCCATCTGGAGACCAGCCAACGCTTTGGTGAAAACAAGGAATGGGGCGTCCGGTTCAACGGGGTGGGGCGCAATGGCGAGGCCTCGATCGACGGCGGAAACTGGCGGACCGGTCTCGGTGCGTTGTCACTCGACTATCGCGGGGAGCGCCTGCGCTGGACGCTCGATGCCATTTCGCAGAACGACGACACCAAGAACTTCCGTCCGCAGATGACCATTCAGGGTAGTGTGCCCTTCATTCCTGCCCCGCCCGACGCGCGCAGCAACTGGTACCCGGACACGATGCTCCGTCAGCGCGACAACACCATCGCCTCGGGCCTCGAATATGATCTGGCCGAATCGCTGACGGCCTATGCGGGCATCGGCTATCGTGAGGGCGAGAACTACCAGACGTTCCCTGATTCCCGTGTCACGGGATTCCCTAGCGGCATAGACGCTCTCGGCAATTTCAGGCTCATCAACGCGTACTATGACTCCTACAGCAAGACGACGAGCGGCAACGCAGGCATACGGTCACGTTTCCAAGTAGGGCCGGTCGGTCATGCGATCAATCTCGCTTTCACCGGTTATTATCAGGAGAACGGCAACGCTTACGTTGCCAATACGCCGGCTCAGTCGGTCCCATCGAATATCTACAACCCATCCCCCCTTCCTGTGGTCACTGGCGCGCGCACGCCGCCGCGGTTAGCCAACGAGATAACGCTCAGGAGCGTTGCGATCGCGGACACAATGTCACTCCTGAATGATGCGGTGCTGGTGACCGTCGGTACTCGTCACCAGAGAGTGGAACAGGACGCTTTCAGCACCACTACCGGTCTCCCGACAAGCAACTACGGAGCAGAAGCGCTGACGCCGCTTGCCGGCGTGGTAGTCAAGCCCTGGCATAATGTTTCGCTCTACGCGAACTACGCTGAAGGACTGAGCCAGGGCACCATCGTCGGTCCCGGCTACAGCAACACCGGTACTGTGCTTGCCCCATTCAAATCGAAGCAGCAGGAAGCTGGTATCAAGGTGGACTGGGGCACCATCACAACGACTGCGGCGGTGTTCCAGATTACACGACCCAGCCAGATCCGGACCGCATCCAACGCACTGGCCTATGACGGCGAACAGCGCAACCGCGGCGTGGAGCTGTCCGCTTATGGCCTGTTGCTGCCTGGCCTGCGCGGTATGGCCAGCGCAACCTTCCTGCGTCCGGAGCTGACCAACCCGACCAATCCATTGGAGCGCGGCAACGACGCCCAGGGCGTGCCGGACAAGACATTCTCCGCCAGCCTCGACTGGGATACTCCATGGGTCCCGGGCCTCTCGCTCAACGGGCGGGTGATCTATACGTCGGGCGCCTATCTCACCAGCGCCAATCTCCTGCGATTCCCCGACTGGACTCGTGTCGACATCGGCGCGCGTTACGTGACTTCGATCGACGGTCGGCCTGTCACGATCCGTGCCAACATCGAAAACGTGACCGGCGAGAACTACTGGCTCACGACCGGTATATTCGTAACGGTTGCGTCGCCTCGGACTTACATCGTATCTGCTTCATTCGATTTCTAAGGTGTTTGTCATGACAAAGCCCTTCATCGCAGTAGTCGCCCTGCTTGGCGTGATAACGCCCGTGCAGGCGCACCAGATCTGGATCGAGCAGTCCGATGGGCAGAATGCCGTCGTTCGCTTTGGCGAGTTCGGCGAGAACCTTCGTGAAACCTCACCGGGGTTGCTCGACAAGTTCGCTAAGGTGTCCGGTACGCTCATCTCCACCAAGGGCGAGCAAAAGTCCGATGCCACGAAGACCGCAAACGGCTTCACGCTGCCATTTTCCACGGCCCCCGGCGACGGCATTGTCGCGGAAGATGCGAGCTACCCGCTCTATGTTTGGAAGCAGCAAGACAAAGAGGTCACGAACTGGTTCTATCCTGCCGCACGCTTGATCACCAGCTTTGCCGCGCAGCAGCCCAAGCTCGTACTGGACCTCGTGCCTACAGGTCAGGAAGGCCAGTTCAAGCTCTTCTTCAAAAATCAACCTAAAGCCAAGACCAAGGTGACGCTGGTAACGGAATCTGGCTGGTCCAAGGAAGCTCACACCGACGAGCAGGGACTTGTAACGTTTAGTATGCCTTGGAAAGGCACTTACGTCGCTGAAGTCAGCTTCAACGACCGCAGCCCCGGCGAGCGCACGGGGACGAAGGGCGCTGAGAAGTACGATGCCGTGAGCTATGCCACCACCGTGACCTATGTGAATGCCAACGGCTTGACACCAAGTCCTGCAGGCCCGCCGGCAACTCCGGGCAAATGAACGCCCTGATACATCGCTTTCGCTCCACGGGCCCGCTCATCTCGCGCATCGTCGCCGCCCTGTTCGGCGGCTATGCGCTGGCCGCGCTCAACAGCGTCGCCGTGCTCGCTTTGCCCATGAGCAAGCCCCAGGCCGTGCTCACCGGCATGCTGGCGAGCTTTGCCATCTACGCCGGTGCCGTGATCTGGGTCTTTGCCGTGCGCAGCGCGCTGAAGGCTTGGGCCGGCCTGATCGTCGTGGCGGTGCCGCTGTCGCTGGCGGCATGGTCCGTTTCCTGACGAAGGGCCGAGGCGTGAAGACGGACAACGATGTGCAAGTTGCCGGCCGCGGCATCCGGCAAAGTGTGTCCAGCCTGCATACGTGGGCTGGCCTTCTGCTCGGCTGGATTCTCTATGCCATGTTCCTCACAGGGACAGCGTCCTATTTCAAGGACGAGCTGTCGCAATGGATGCGACCGGAGCTGCCGCCTCTAGCCCAGATTCCCGATCAGGCGGTGGTGGCGCAGCGAATTGCTGATGAACTCGGCAACATCGCGCCCGGAACCTCGCAGTGGAGCATGCGCCTGCCGGACGCGCGCAATAACAGTGTCTACGCCTTCTGGCGTACACCCACAGGCAATCCGGGCGGCCGTGCCTTTGACGAAGCCAATTTCGACCCCGCCACCGGCCAGAAAGTCACCTCACGCGGCACGCTGGGCGGTGAGTTCTTCTACCGTTTCCACTTCCAATTCCACTACATGCCAGTGATATGGGGCAGGTGGCTTGCAGGTGCGGCCGCAATGTTCATGCTCGTGGCCATTGTGAGTGGCGTCATCACCCATAAGAAGATTTTCGTCGATTTCTTCACCTTCCGCTGGAGCAAAGGACAGCGCTCCTGGCTGGACGCTCACAACGCCTTTTCGGTGTTCGGGCTGCCGTTCCATTTCATGATCACCTACACTGGATTGGTGACCTTGATGGCGCTGTACATGCCGTGGGGCGAGCGCGTGGCGTTCAAGAGTCCGGCGGAGCAACAGCAACTCAACGCCGAACTCAGTGCCTTCATCCAGCCCGGCAAACCCAGCGGGCAGAAAGTGCCACTGGCATCGGTCGAGGACATGGTTCGGCAGGCCCAAGAACGCTGGGGCCGGGAGAATGTGGGGCGCGTCAATGCGGTTCATCCCGGAGATGCGGCGGCGCGCGTGGCTGTGACGCGAGGAGAAGCGGGCCGCGTTTCCATGAGTCCGCAATATCTGGAGTTCGAAGGCGCCACCGGCAAACCGCTGGCGGTCCGCGAGCATGTGGGGGCTGCGGCCGAAACCCGAGGCGTCCTTTATGCGCTCCATTTGGGACGCTTCAGCGACACCGTCACGCGGTGGCTGTATTTTCTCGTGAGCTTCATGGGTACGGCCATGGTGGGCACGGGCCTCGTGATGTGGACCGTGAAGCGGCGACAGAAGCTGCCTGACCCGGATCGACCCTATTTTGGCTTCCGCCTTGTGGAGCGGCTGAACATCGCGTGCATCGCCGGCTTGTCGATCGCAATGACTGCATTCCTTTGGGCGAACCGCCTGCTGCCACACCCGTTGGAAGATCGCGCCAACTGGGAGATCGACCTGTTCTTCATCGTCTGGGCCCTGACACTGCTGCATGCCTTGGTGCGTCCCGCCAAGTCAGCCTGGGTCGAGCAATTATGGGCGGCATCGGCGCTGCTGTTTCTCCTGCCGCTCCTCAACGCAGTGACGACGCAGCGTCCGCTGTGGCACAGCCTCACCGAAGGCGACTGGGTCTTTGCCGGTGTGGATCTCATGTGCTGGGCGCTCGCTGCGCTCCATGCCGTCCTGGCGATACGCACGGCTCGGCAGCAGACCAGATCTCAGTTCAGGCGCAAGACGAGCCGCGAGGCTCCGACCGCCGTTGCGTCCGGCGAGGCGGCAGGATGAGTCATCTCCCTTCCTTTGCGCTGTGCCTTACAGGGTTCACCGCGCTGGCGTTCGCCACGAATCGTCAGCAGCGCGATATCTTTGGCAGGCTCCTGCGGCCAAGCATGACATATGTCCATCGCATTGCCGGCTCGTGCGCCCTGGTTTTTGCGCTCGGCATTCTCGTCGCTCGGCATGGCTGGAGCCTCGGCCTCGTGATGTTCAGCGGTCACGCCACTATAGCTGCCGGCATCGTGTTTTGTGGGCTGATCGGACGCGCGAGGATGCTTGGCCGCAAATTGCTCTAGTTGCTCGCCCGAGAAGGCGTATCGCCAAGCCACTGCATGAACTCGGCGACATGCTGGACCCATAGGTCGGGCCGTGTCATGGTGAAGTGACCGGGCGATGACGGGGTTCCCGCTTGAACTGCGTAACGGCCACGTTCGAGCTTCGGAACCGACTTTTCGAGAACTTGCAGTTTGTCAGGATTGAACTCGTCGTCGGAAAAATTGAGTGCGAAGAGCTTCGTCTTGATCTTGGAAAGGTCAGGCTCAGGATCGTAGCTGAATGATGATTTGAGCGAATAAAGAATATCGTTTGCGTCGACATGCTCCGCTGTGAGACGGTTGGCGCTCAGGAATTTATCGACCGCGGGGCCGTCAGGCACTTCGTGCTGAAGAGCGGGAGCGCTGTCGATCATCAGGCGCAGAATGTTGTACCCCATGATCCAACCGCGCGGGGTCTCCGTATAGTCCCCGTTTTTCCATTCTGGATCGGCACGGATCGCATCGATCACCATGCGCCTCCAGAGGAGATTGCGGCCCGAAACCGAGATCGGCAGCGAGACCACCGGCATCACGCCGTCCATCATGTCGGGATAGGCCTCGGCCCATTGCCAGGCATTCATTCCACCCATGGACATGCCGAGAATGGCGTGAAGATGTTTGATGCCCAGTGTTTCCGTCACCACCTTATGCTGGAGGTCGACGATGTCGCTGTAATCGTAGTTCGGGAATTTCGTTTTCAACCCGTCGCTCGGCTTGCTGGATTGGCCATGACCGACACTGTCCGGAAAGATCAGATAGTAACGCTGCGCGTCCAGCGCGCGACCAGGATCGAAGAGTGCCTTCGTGTAGGTCGGGCTCAGCAGGGCGCGGCTGTCTGCCCCGGTCCAATGCAGAACAAGGACCGCATTGTCGATCTCGCCCTTGGCGTTGCGGTGCGGTGTACCCAGAGTCGAATAATGAATCTTGAGGCGCGCCAGCGTCTCCCCGTCACGGAACTGATAGTTGTCAAACCAGGCGTCGGCTTGCACGGCAGCGGGATTCACACGCTGGTCCCAAGGTGACGCCGGCTCGCCGGCAGCCGCGGCAGATCGCGAACTGGATTGAGCAAATCCCACACCTGAGAGCATCGTTCCAGAAAGCAGGAGACCGAGCAGCAGGCTGGCTGCCGCGCGAGCACGTTGAGACGTCATGATGAATTCCCTGTAGTTGGCGATGATTGGACTGCCTTGTGCAGTATCGTGTGCACCGCGCGTGCTATCGCAGCGGCGAAGACGTTCTGTTCGGGATCTTCGAAGCTTCGATATGCCTCTCAAGGTCCGTTATCCGACGCGCAACGTCGCTGCATGGGTCAAAGTTCAGTGCTTCATCAAACCGCAGAATGCCTTGCCATAGCCATCTAAAGAAGCTCGTCTCAGCAGTCGGATCCTGCGCTGCCGGAGCCTTCACATTTGAGTTGGTCATCTCTTTTCCTTTCACGACTTCGTGGATTCCGGAGCACACGTTTCATGTCTGGACAGCGGCGCGCTTCACTTCCCTCCCTGAGCCACGACGCAGCAGGTCAAACGCCATGATGTGGCTCGCACCCGAGATGCCGACGCCGTAGAGCGGGATCAGCGCCATGGGCAGCGTCTGGATGCCAGACATGCGGGGGTCGTTGAGGAGGAAGAAGGTCAGCCCCGTACCGACCGCCACGACAAAATCAGCAAAGCCGAAGATGTGGAAGGCCAAGTACCGGTTGCGACTCTCGGGCAGAAGTAAAACGCCGAGGGCCAAGAACCCCGCGATGAGGTCGCCCCACCCCGCGTTTCGAACAAAGGCTTCCGGGAGGAGGTTGTGCGCCCCATACCAGAAGAAAACCAACGCGGCCGCGATGCGCCAGATATGAAATGCCGTTATCGATCGTAGACCGATGGCTTCGATGTATGCACGGAAGCCATCGGACATTGCGTAGATAATAATAGGCACCACAATCCCCAACGCGATGATGGCAGCCAGAAACAGCGGGGGAATGGCACGATAGAATCCTGCCTCCGCGGCAAAGGCGACCGCCAATCCCCAGATGGCCAGCACAACCAGCAAGACGCGCGTCCCGCGGCGTTTGCGGAGCTCGAGTTCTCGATCCATGACCTATCTCCTTTTATGTGTAGTTACACGTACTTGAGCACAAAAATGCGTGACGCTTCTTCCCGCTCGTCAGGCTGATAAGAAGTCCAGAGTTGGTCTGAGCTCGTCCCAACGCTTGGCGCCTATGCGGCGGTTGCTTTCTTTCTGGGCCTTCCGCCAGAGGGGTACCGCTTGTTTCAGGAGTACCCGGCCTTTGGCCGTCAGTGTCAGGCTACGAATACGACGATCTCGCGCGTCCGGCTGGATCGCAACGAGCTTCTTGGTTTCGAGCGGCTTCAAGTTGCGAGTGAGCGTGGTGCGATCCATACCGAGCAGATCGGCCATGTCGCTGGTCGGCACCGGCTCGTTGCGCTTCAACGCGGACAGGATAGTGAACTGTCCCGACGTGATGCCGATGGGCTTGAACATCGCGTCGTATCTCCGCGATGTGGCGCGGGCGGCCCTGTTCAGGCCGAGACATACGCAAGCCGTGTAGAAATCAGTCGGTGTAAGATCGTCCTGTTTCATCCGTTCACCCTACAGCGTCCCCTTCCTCTTATCCTCAGTCAGCTTCAGAAGCGGCGGCGCCTTGTACAAATTTTCCGGTTGAACTCTTTCCCAAAGGCTTCCCTTCCTAAGCTCTCTTCCCAACTGATCTTCTCGCCAAAGCCACTGTTCGACACTCCTAATTCGATTGGGGTGAATTTCATCCAACAACCCGTAATCCCTCTGAACGACTCCGTATTTCCAGACGTTCCAGAACCCGGTGAAGTTATCCCGGAAGCTCATGGTGCTTTTGTCGTTGGGATCTGCATTGTATCCGGCGGGCAAGTCAGCGGCCGCTTTGAGCGAGCCATTCCAGTACGCGTCCAAGTCCGTATCGATGTATTGAGCCGGATGCCCCGTCACCTTCTCGAACGCCGCAGCAAGTTTCTGATACTCAACATGCTCGATGGCGACTTCGAGATTCATGCCATTCGCACGCTCCGGGTTGTCGAAGAGCCAGCGGGCATAATAGCCACAATCATCAAGCGCAACGTGCGGCACGGCTCCGTTGCCGAGCGGAACTCGCCACGTCACGACGCCATCCTCCACAGAAGGAGTCATGGGCGTCATCGCCGAGATTGCCATCTCCATGTATGGGCCGGTGGTGAACACCGCCGCGCCCATCCTGTCTTTGTTCGCTTGGTTTTGAAACAAGATCCATTCGCCCATGCGGCCCTTGCCGTCATAGTGACCCGCACGGAATATGGAATCATAACCGGACTTCTTGAGCGCGTAGTCCAGATTTCCATAGACAAAGAACTTGATCCCTTCTTCCACGGCTATCTCGTAGCTGCGGATTGCCCAATAGGTCTCCGCCTTCTCGCCGGTGTTGAACCCATCGATATTGACGTATGCCCCGTCGCAACCGCGGAAGCCTTCCCGCAATATGGCCTCGTCCGCGAACGTTCCCTCGAGGATGGACACGTTGCCGAATGCGCGAAGGGCATTTGCCCGTCGGGAGGCAGGGTCGCGGCTAAGGGCTCGGACAGAATATTTCTTGTCAGCGACCAGAGCGCCGATGACGGGCAAGCCCTGAGCGCCCGTGCCGCCGATGACGAAGATGTTGGAGGTGCTGTGCGTGGGCATGGTTATCTCCACAGGTTTTGAGCCGATTGGCAGCGGCGTCGCGGCCGGCCAACGGGAGCCCCGCCTGGTGATCGGGCGTTTCGCGGTCATTCGAAACGACGGCACTCGTCACTGGACTGTAACTCTTATAATAAGAGTGAGTCAGAAAAGCAAGAAAGTCTGGCTCGTCTCACGCTTCGTTGAATTTGCCGTGTTGCCGACCTAAGTTGGCTCTTATGATGAGAGCTGCGCGACGATGATCCTCGCGTAACTCGTGGAAATGGTTGATGCGCTCGAAGGGTTTCGACGGAATGGTATGCTCGATCGCCGGCGTGATGGCGGTGATCGGCGATCGTTGGGGTCTGCTGATCCTGCGCGACCTTGTCCTCGGTCTCAACCGATACGAGGACTTTCGCCAATCGTCTGGCGTGACCAATGCGACGCTCAGCGACCGGTTGAACCACCTTGAGGCCAATGGCCTGATCGAGCGGCGGCGCTATCAGGTAAATCCGGAACGATTTGAATACCTGTTGACCCAAAAGGGCTGGCAAATCGCCTCTGTGATGCCGGTGCTCGCGCAGATCGGGGATCGCTGCGACGTCTCTGGCGCTTCAGCGCCGCCGCTGAAGTTTGTCAATCGAAAGACCGGGGCCGACGTCGAGTGGAGTTTCATCGACAAGAACACTGGTGAGCAGCTCGGCGCCCTGGATCTCGCAATCAAAGAAGGCCCCGGTGCGGACGATTTGGTTCGCTGGCGGCTGTCCCACACTGAGCGTCGCCACAAGCAGAAGGTCGATGACGGCGTCGTCTCGCCAAGCGGCACGCCGCCTATGCAAGAGGCGAAGCTCAGGACGCGCGCGGCTCGCAAAGGTATTGAAGAAGAAAAGCTCACGCGGAGGGTAAGGAAGAAGCCCACGCAGAAGGCGCGACGATAGAGGGCACGGATATTGGCCCTTAGCCCTCAAAGCCCGCCGAGGAACCGCTCCAGCGCTGCGTTGGTCTCAGCTGGTGCTTCCTGCTGCACCCAGTGGCCGATACCTGGGAGAATGACCGATCCGCGAAAGTCGGTGCAGCCGATCCCGGGGTTCGCATAGAGATCCATGCCGGGAATGAACGCGCGAACCGCGTCGCGCTCGCCGGCCACAAAATACGATGGCTGCGTCACGGGCTTGTTGGCAAACTCCGCCAATTCTTTAAAATCGATATCCTGTGCCCGGTAGCGATTGAGCGGGCCACGGAAGCCGCCGGCGCGAAATGCGTCGACATAGACCTGCAGGTCCTTTTCGCTCATCCAGTCCGGAAACGGCTTCGGATCGATCATCCCGTCAAGCAATTTCGCATCCACCGGTTTATGATCGAGCCACTTGTTGAGCGGGGCGCCACCTGAGATGGCGAAATAGAGTTTTCGCAAAGCGACGGGGATGTCGGCCTCGAGCTCTTTCTCCGCCACGCCTTCGTCCTGGAAATAGAGCTGATAGAAGAAGCGGTCCTTGTAGGTGGCTTTGAACGTGTCGAGAAGCGGCACGGGTCGTCTGGGAATGTAGGGAACACTGAGGCCGGCGACAGCCGTCACCTTGCTCGGGTAGAGCAGCGCGGTATTCCAGACCATCGGCGCGCCCCAATCGTGACCGAACAGGATCGCCTTGCCGTCACCCAACTGATCGACCACGGCGGCGATATCGGAGGCCAGATTGCGAATGGTGTAGGCGGCAATCTCCTGCGGCTTGCAGCTCTGCCCGTAGCCGCGCACGTCAAGCGCCGCCACCTTATAGCCGCGCTCCGAGAAATGATCGATCTGGTGACGCCACGAGTACCAGAGCTCGGGAAACCCGTGAACGCAGACGATCAGGGGACCGCGGCCGGCGACGGCCACAGTGAGGTTGATCGATCCGTTCCGCACCGTGACGAAATCCATGACGTCCTCGCAGATGTCCGTTCGCAGTTTACTCTTGCTCATGCTCGCGCGGATGGAAAGGGCGTGGATGCCCGAACATGGCTACATCCGTAACGCGGCACCGACGCGAAGAGTCCTCCTCCGTGACGGGATAGTGCGGAGCGCGCGGCTCTCTCCGGCTGTCGTCCCGGGCTTGACCCGGGACCCATAACCACAGGCGTTAATAGTACGCTCCGCTGCAACTGCGTGCTCGCGCCACAACAACTCCCTGTGGTTATGGGTCCCCGCTTTCGCGGGGACGACGCGAGTATGGGCTGCGCGCTACTTCCCGTGCTCTTCACGCATCCTGGCCTGGATCTTGGCCATGCCGCCGATCCAGCGGTCGTAGTTCTCGGTCTTCTTGCGCATGTAGCCGAGCACCTGCGGGTGCGGCAGGATCAGGAAGGTTTCTTGCTCGATGCCGCGCAACGCGTCCTGCGCAACCTGTTCTGCCGTGAGGTCGCCGTCGCCGGATTGCGGGCCCTTCGGGATCGAGCGCAGCATGTTGGTGTCGACGCCCTGCGGGCAGAGGATCGAAACCTTGATGCCGTCGGCGCGATGCGAGATCGCGAGGTTCTCGGCAAAGCCGACCGCGGCGTGCTTGGTGGTGGAATAAGCCGGGCTGCCGACCTGCGACAACAGACCGGCCGCCGAAATGGTGTTGAGGAAATAGCCTTCGCCGCGCGCCTTCATGCGTGGAACCAGATGCCGCGCGGCATAGACATGGGCCATCACATGGATCGCCCAGCTCCGCGCCCAAGGCTCATCGGAGGTGCCGCCGGCGTTCACGGAGAGCGGATCGAAGCCGCCGCCGATCCCGGCATTGGAACAGAACAGCGCGATCGGGCCGAACATCCGCTCGGTCGCCTCGATCACATGCAGGACGTTCTTCTCCTGCCCGACGTCGCATTTGAATGCCGCGCCGCCCACGGAGGCTGCGACCTTCTCAGCAGCCGCATGGTCGAGATCGACCACCACCACCTTGGCGGCGCCCGCGCGGTGGAACACTTCACACAGCGCCTTGCCGATGCCATTGCCGCCACCGGTGACGAC
Organism: Bradyrhizobium sp. LeoB3; assembly: GCF_055456055.1. Taxonomy (NCBI): domain Bacteria; kingdom Pseudomonadati; phylum Pseudomonadota; class Alphaproteobacteria; order Hyphomicrobiales; family Nitrobacteraceae; genus Bradyrhizobium; species Bradyrhizobium sp. LeoB3. The sequence goes on along the minus strand of NZ_JBVBEF010000001.1, from coordinate 407,727 downwards.
CACGACTTTTTCTGCCACCTGCATGGCCCCCTCCCGATTTTTAGTTGTCAGCGCCTCAGCTCGCGAGCACGAGGTCGAGGATCGCCGTATAATGGCAGGCCGCGCCAAGCAAGACAAAACAGTGCCAGATCGCATTCTGGAAGCGCAGCCGCTGCCACGCGTGGAATACCACGCCGAGACTGTACAAGACGCCGCCCGCGACCACGAACCACAGTGCCATCGCCGGCAGCACCTTCACCACCGCATCATAGAGCATCGCCCCGCTCCAGCCCATGGCGAGATAGAGCCCGACCGACAGCCGGTCGAAGCGGCCCGGCAGCGTCAATTTCAGCACGATGCCGACAATCGCCACACACCAGACCCCGATCAGGAGCGCGATGGCAAAATAGCTCTCCCGCAATTCCATGATGAAGGGCGTATAGGTCGCGGCGATCAGGACATAGATCGCCGAATGGTCGAACCGGCGCAGCACCCATTTGGCGCGCGACACCGGCCAGAGATTGTAGGTCGCCGACAGCACCAGCATCGCCAAGAGGCCCGCGACATAGACCGAGACCACCGCGACATCGCCCGGTGTCGCGTAGATAGCCGTCAGCACGATCAGCACGGTGGCGGCGATCAGGCCGAAACAGATGCCGACGACATGGACGATGCCGTCGGCGATCAGTTCGGCGCGGTCGTAGTTCCAGATCACGGCACCGGCCGCGTGGATCGAATTGGAGGCGAGTTGCTTCAGTCGGAATATCGTCATGACCAGTCGGCGCGCACGGTAGAAGCGAGGGGACATCGGCGTTGGGAGGTTAGCCGATCTAGTACCCTATCGTCGTGGCTGTTTTTTGAACCGGCGATGAACGGGGCCGCCAGCGGCAGACTGACGAAGTGCTTGATTTTGGCCCATCAATTGCCATTTTGCGGATAATCGTTCGCCAATTGCCCTCCTCCCGCCCGAGTTGCTCCTCGCCTGCATGGCCCTCAATCTCACCGATATTGTCGAGGAAGCGCGCCTGTCGGCGCGCGCGCTCTGGGACTATGGCGACAGTTTCTTCAACCCGACCGTGCGGCTCGGCGTCACCGGGCTATCGCGTGCCGGCAAGACGGTGTTCATCACGGCGCTGATCCATGGATTGACCCGCGGCGGCCGCTTTCCGGTGTTCGAGGCCTATGCCTCGGGCCGGATCGCCCGGGCGCGTCTGGAGCCGCAGCCCGACGATGCGGTGCCGCGCTTCGACTATGAGAACCATGTCCGCACCCTGGTCGAGGAACGGCGCTGGCCGAACTCGACCACCGACATCAGCGAGCTTCGCCTCGTCATTGACTACCAGCGGCAAAATGGCGCGGACCGCACGCTCACCCTCGACATCGTCGACTATCCCGGCGAGTGGCTGCTCGACCTGCCGCTGCTGAGCAAGAGCTTTGAGCAGTGGTCGGCGGAGAGCCTTGCGCTTTCACGCGAACCGCTTCGCGCCGAACTCGCCGCACCCTGGCATGAGCATCTGAAGACGCTTGATGCCGAAGGCCGCGAGGACGAACAGGCGGCGCTTAAGGCGGCGAAACTCTTCACCGACTATCTTCGTGCCTGTCGCGACGAACGCTTTGCCATGAGCCTGTTGCCGCCCGGCCGCTTCCTGATGCCGGGCAACCTCGCCGGCTCGCCGGCGCTGACCTTCGCGCCGCTCGAGGTTCCCATCGATGGCAGCGCGCCCGACGGCTCGCTATGGGCAATGATGCGGCGGCGGTATGAGGCCTACAAGGACGTCGTGGTGCGCCCGTTCTTCCGCGATCATTTTGCGCGGCTCGATCGCCAGATCGTGCTGGTCGATGCGCTCGCCGCTTTCAATGCCGGGCCGGAGGCGCTGCACGATCTCGAAGCCGCGCTGGCCGGCATCCTGGATTGCTTCCGTATCGGGCGCAGCACGATCCTGAGCGCGCTGTTCCGGCCGCGGATCGACCGCATTTTATTTGCGGCAACCAAGGCCGATCATCTGCATCACCAGAGCCATGACCGGCTGGAAGCGATCCTGCGGCGCACGGTGGCGAAGGCCGCCGACCGCGCCGAATTTGCCGGCGCCGCAATCGACGTGGTGGCGCTCGCCGCGGTGCGCGCGACCCGCGAAGCGCAGGTGGCGCGCGGCCGCGAAAAACTGCCGTCGATCCTGGGCACGCCGGCGCCGGGCGAATCCGCCAATGGGGAGACCTTCGACGGCGAGACTGAGGTTGCGACCTTTCCGGGCGACCTGCCCGCCGATCCCGAGGAACTGTTCAGGGGCACCTTCCGCGGCCTGTCCAGCGCGACCGCCGACAAGGCCGATTACCGCTTCCTGCGATTTCGGCCTCCGAAGCTGGTGCGGGAGGGTGACGAGGAACCCGCCCTGCCCCATATCCGTCTTGACCGCGCGCTCCAGTTCCTGATCGGAGACCGACTGCAATGAGCGAGAAAACGCCCCACCGGCGGCCGGCGACCTTCAAGCTCGACGACCCCTCCGTGATCGTGATCGACGCGGACGAGAAGGGCCGGCCCGCCCGCGGCACCATCCAGATCACGCCGGAGCCAGATCCGGCGCTGCTGCCGGTGCCGGTCGATGCGCCGCTTGCGCCGGCGCGCCGCGGCTTCCGCTGGGGCACGCTGTTCTGGGCCGCGGCCGGTGGATTGATGCTGCTCGGCGCCGGCCTCGGCGTCATCCACCTGATCGAGGATCTGTTTGCGCGCAACCAAGGGCTCGGTTTCGTCGGACTCGCATTGGCCGTGGTCGCGACGGTCGCGTTGCTCGTCGTCATCGGCCGCGAGGCCTTTGGACTAGCGCGGCTGGCGACGATCGAGAAACTCCATCTGCGCGCCGCTGACGTGCTGCTCAGCGACGACCGCGCGGCAAGCCGCGCGATCGTGAATGATCTGCTCAAGCTCGCGCACGAGAACCCGCAACTCGCCCGCGCCCGCGCCACGCTGCAAGGCCATGCCGATGACATCATCGACGGCGCCGACATGATCAAGCTCGCCGAGCGCGAATTGATGACGCCGCTCGATGAGGAAGCGCGCCGGCTGGTGTCATCGGCGGCGCAGCGGGTCTCGGTCGTGACGGCCGTGAGCCCGCGTGCGGCGATCGACGTGCTGTTCGTGTTCGTGGCGGCGCTGCGCATGATCCGGCAATTGGCCTACCTCTATGGTGGCCGGCCCGGTGCGCTCGGCATGTTCAGTCTGATGCGCCACGTGATCACGCATCTGGCGATCACCGGCGGCGTGGCCGCCAGCGACAGCGTGATCCAGCAGATGCTCGGCCACGGCATCGCCGCCAAGCTCTCGCAGCGCCTCGGCGAAGGCGTCCTCAACGGCCTCCTCACCGCCCGCCTCGGCCTCGCCGCGATCGAGGTGACCCGGCCGTTGCCGTTCACCGCGTTGCCAAGGCCGGCGCTCGCTGATCTTGCAAAAGACTTGCTGCGCAAGCGCGACGACGAAGAGCGTGGCGCAGGTTGATGTGCCTTCGCCCCTTGTGGGAGAGGGCTGCTCCGGCAACCAACTCGGTCGGGTGAGGGGTCTCTCTCCACATGCATGGGCGCTCGCGGAGAGAACCCCTCATCCGGCAGCCTTGGGCTGCCACCTTCTCCCACAAGGGGAGAAGGTGCAGGTCGCGTCCGGCGCGAGCAATATCGCCAGCACGCGCCAGCGGAAGAGTGGCGAATCCGGTGGCGGCGCGAGTTCGGGGGTGTAGCCGGTCAGCTTCTCAAGCAAAAAGCTGTCCATCACCATGCCGCGCCAGACGCGCTCGACGCGTTCGAGCGGCTGGCGCACGGTGCCTGCCGCATCCAAAAATGGCATCTGGCTGTCGAGCTCGCGCACGACATAGATGCCGGCGTGATCCCTGATGCGGTCCATGCCGGGATCGCGGAAGCCCTGGAAGCGGCCGCGCTCGTTGAGCTGGACCACGGGCACGCGGCCATTGAAGAACCAGCGCAGCATCGCATAGGTGCGGTAGTCAGTGGTCGCGATCCAGCTCGCGCCCTGCTTCTGCAATTGATCTTCGACCCGCGCGGCGAGCTGCTCGTAACCGGCTTCGCCGCCGATCGGATCGGTGCGGCCGATGAAATTGAAGGGCGTCGCGACATAATAGACGAACACGCAGATGACGAAGGCGATGCCTGAGATCACCGCGATCCGCGCCCAGGAGATGGTCGCGCGGATCATCCATTTCGGCCAACCTTCGCGCGGGAGCATGGCGATGTTGATGGCGGTGGCGGCAAAGCCGGCGGGCCACAGGAACATCGGCCAGGTGTCGCCGACCCGCAGCGTCAGCGACTTCCACAGGAAATAGAAGAACGGCGCGATCACCGCGGTCGAGAGCAGGATCGCCACCGGCTCGCCGGTGCGATAGCCGCGCCATGCGGTGAGCGTGATGCCCGACAGCACCACCGGCAGCACCACGAATCCGACCAGGCCGAGCTGCAGCGCGAAAAACTCACCCAGGGTGCGGAGCGAGAACGGATGATCGGCGGTGGCGCGCACCGCCTGGAAGCGGAACGAGGCCCAATCATGCTGGTGATTCCAGATCAGCACCGGCGAGAACACGAGGATCGCGATCACGACGGCAAAATAAGGATAGGGGCTGGAGAGCCAGCGCCACCGCCAGGACGGCACCAGTATGAACGCCACGACTGCCGGCAGCAGCATGATCGCGGTGAATTTCGAGAGCAGCGCAAGTCCACCGAACAGGCCGGCGGCGAGCCACCAGCGCGGCTCGCCGCTTTGGGTGAGCCGCACCAGCGACCACAACATCGCGACCGCAAACGGGATCATCGCGATGTCGGGCGCGACCTTCGCCATCAAGAGGCCGTAATAGAGCGCGGCCTCCGGCAACAGCAGCGCCAGCACGACCGCCCTGAAATCATGGGTAACGCGGCGGACGATATCGGCGAGCAGGAGCTGGGTCACGAGCATCGCCAGAATGCCGGCAAAGCGCGCCCCGAGATTGGTGTCGCCGAAGTTCGCGGTGCCGAAGCGGATGAACCAGGCGATCATGGGGGGATGATCGAGGAACGACAGCACGTTCTCCTTCGACCAGGTCCAGTAATAAGCCTCGTCCGTGCGCAGGTCGAGCACGGCCGCATAGATCAGGCGCAGAACCGTCATCGCCGCGATCAGGGCGATCACGACGGGCCATGACGGCGCGGAAGGATAGTCGTCCGGCGTTGCGCGGCCGGACTTGAGCGGGATATTCGTCACGGCCGCGCTTTTCCTAGACTCCCAGCGGGGTGTCAACGTGTCGCGGGAAAAGAATGATAGGCGGGCGTTCCGGAAGACCGGCTCATGACAGGTGTGTAATTTGGGCGCGACTGGAGCAGCGAGCTCCCACCTCTCCCTTGGGAGAGGTCGGATTTCACGCGGCACGCGTGGAATCCGGGTGAGGGGTTCAGGTCTATCTGTGGGCGGACGTTCCTCGAGAGGCCGGGACCCCTCACCCGGATTGCATCTGTCGATGCAATCCGGCCTCTCCCACAAGGGGAGAGGCGGACTTGAGAGCGCGGAGGCATTATACGTTATACGACTATAATGGAACGGCACGAGGTCGGGACGGCGATGGTATTTGGCAGGGAATAAGGCATTAGATTTGACGATAGTAGCTACAGATCACATGGCCACCTCTGCGCGCCAGCAGTTACGAGAATTTTTCCGCGGCATCGGCTTGCGGCAGGTTCGGCTCGCCTGCGGCACCATTCTGTTCGCTTATCTGGTCAGCCATTTCCTTAATCACGCGCTTGGCAATATCTCACTGGACGCACTGGCCTGGGGCGTCGAGTGGCACACCGCCTTCTGGCAATTCCCACCTATCGCCTTCATCTTCTACAGCGCCTGCCTCGTGCATTCCGGGCTCGGCATCTGGGCGCTGTATCAGCGCCGCCAGTTCGGCTGGAAGGCGATCGAGCCGCTGCAGCTGCTGTTGGGCTTGAGCATCCCTTTCCTGATCATCGCCCATATCGTGGGCGTGCGGCTCAGCCATACGCTGTACGGGCACGAGAAGCTGTATCCGCAGGAACTCTATATATTCTTCGTCGGCGCGAAACAGAGGCTGTGGCCGATGCTCGCGGTGCTGGTCATCGCCTGGGTGCACGGCTGCATCGGGCTATATTTCTGGCTGAGGATGCGCCGCTTCTTCAGACGCGCGGCGCCGTTTCTACTGGCGGCCGCCGTGCTGATCCCGACGCTGGCGCTGCTCGGCGTCTACCAGGGTGGACGCACCGTGATCGCCGACAGCACCGATCCCGCGTGGCGGCACGACAACCTGTCAGCGCAACATGTCGGTACGCTGGAGCAGGCTGACATGCTCGACCGTATCACCGGCGGCATGACGATCGGTTATGTCGGTCTGCTTGCCCTGGTGCTGCTCGCGCGCGGCGGACGCGCCATCCTTGAGCGGCGCGGCGGCATGATCAGCCTGTCCTACGGCAATGGCCGCACCGTCCGGGTCCCCAAGGGATTGAGCGTGCTGGAGGCGAGCCTGCGCCACAACGTGCCGCATGCCTCGGTCTGTGGTGGCCGCGCGCGCTGCTCGACCTGCCGCATCCGCATCATCGGCGACTGCAGCATGCTGCCCGAACCTTCGCCGCGCGAGGCCTTCGTGCTCGGCCGCGTCGGATCGACCGATCCCTCGGTCCGGCTCGCCTGCCAGCTCAAGCCGACCACCGATCTCTCCTTCTTCCAGCTCTTCACCCCGCACACGATGTCGGCCAACGCGCATGCGTCGAACCCGACGCGGATCGGGCAGGAGCGCTATCTCGTCAGCCTGTTCGTCGACATGCGCGGCTCGACGCAACTTGCGGAGACGCGGCTGCCGTTCGACACTGTCTTCATCGTCAACCGCTTCCTCAGCGCGGTGTCGCAGGCGGTGATCGAAAACGGCGGCCAGCCCAACCAGTTCGTCGGCGACGGCATGCTGGCGCTGTTCGGACTCGCGAGCAGCCGACAGCAGGCCTGCCGGCAGGCACTGCGCGCGGCGGCGCAGATCGGCAAGAACATTGAGGAGCTGAACGAATTCCTGAGCCATGACCTGCCCGAGCCGATCCGCTTCGGCATCGGCATCCATGGCGGCGAGGTGATCGTCGGCGACATCGGCTATCGCGACCACATGGTGTTCACCGCACTCGGCGACGCCGTTAATGTCGCGGCGCGATTGCAGGATATGACCAAGCTGCTCGGCTGCGAAGCCATCTTCTCCGAGGAGGTGCGCATCACCGCAGGCCTGGCCGCCGATGCGCTGCCCCAACAGGAAGTCGCGATCCGCGGCCGCAACGAGCCGATGACCGTGCGCACGGTCGACGACACGCGCACGCTATCCGCGGTGGCGAGCGGCGATCAGGTGGTCGCGGCCTGACTATCATCTGCTAATCGCGGCGGCCGCTGCCGCATCGTCAACGTCGGCATGCGCTGATGGTGAGCGCTGACTCACGAAGCTGCGGCCGCGCCAGATGCCCGAGACTTGCCGCGATTGGCCGATCTTTTCCACGGGAATGAAGGGTAAATAGGCAAAAGGGCGCAAAAGCGCCGCGAAACGGCGTGTTTCCGCCAAAATCACGCGTGAGCTTTGCCCTACCAAGCGCGACGCAATCTGCGTTATCCTGCGCCTTGCGAACATGCCGGGGTGTGCGGGGACCGGCACGCTCGTTTAATTATTTGATTTTCCGCCGGAGACGACGTGAATGGCTAAAGGTACTGTAAAATGGTTCAACCCGACCAAGGGCTACGGATTCATTCAACCCTCATCGGGTGGCAAGGACATATTCGTTCATATCTCAGCGGTTCAGAAGGCCGGGCTTACGACGCTCAATGAGGGGCAGTCGGTCGAGTACGACGAGATCGCCAATCGTGGCCGGACATCGGCGGAGAATTTGAAAGTCTAGGATACCCAGCAAAGGTCGCACTCTCGGGGATGCGTCTGGGGGTGACGTCCAAACAAATTCCACCAGAGGGAAGCGTTCACAAGGAGCTGAGCGCGCGCATCCGCGCGTCGGCCACTTTCAGTCCTCCGTGACCCATTGGGCGACGGGCATGACGTCCGGCGGCTGCAGATAGCCTCGCGGCCAGAGATCGACGGCCCATTCCACCTTGGTGGCGCGTTCGACCAGCACCGCGGTGTTGTGCGGCGTCTGCAGCACCAGCGTGTTGCCGCGGTAATGCGGATCGCCAACGATGTGATGTTTCAGCAGATTCCATTGCTGCAGGACCAGCAGCAGGCTCGTGGTGTTGCGGGTGGTGTCCCAGCAATCGTAATTGTGCTTGTCGTCGAAATAGCGGAAATCGGCCTTCGCCACGCGCTTGTCGGTGCCGATGATCGGGCCCATGCGACGGTCGAACCACATCACTGCTTTTTGCACCGCAGCACGCTCGGCCGCCGCGGAGGCGCGGCCCGCATTCATGATCTGCGTCAGCGCGGCGCGGTCGGCAGCGCTGAAATCCAGGGTCTCGCGACGCCGGCAGACGAAGCCGTAGCAGACCGTCATCGCGTTCGCCGACGGCGGATAGATCGACACCGACGTGTAGAGCGCCTCGACCGCCGCGCTCATCTCGGCGCAAGCCGCAGGGCTGGCAAGGAGCGCCAGCAGGCCGGCGCAGACGCCTGCGAGCGTTGCGCGTGGGCCGTGATGCATCGATTGATCCGTGTTGCTCATGCGCCCTGCGCCCAAAGAGGAAGCAAGGATTAGCGTGACGTCCCGGTCCTGCCAATATGCCGAAGCGGAACCTGTGGATCACATCTCGCCCAACGAAAGTGCTAGGCAACCGGCAGCGGCGCGTCGCGCTTGACCTCTTCCATCACGGCGTAAGTGCGCGTCTCCTTCACGCCGGGGAGCGCGAGCAGGCTCTCGCCGAGGAAGCGGCGATAGGCGGTCATGTCGGCGACGCGCGCCTTCACCAGATAGTCAAAGCCGCCAGCGACCATGTGGCACTCCAGGACCTCAGGCGCGGCCCGCACGGCGTGCGCGAACTTTTCGAAGACATCGGGCGTCGTCTTGTCGAGCATCACCTCAACGAACACGAGCAGCCCGAGGCCCAGCCGGTGCGGATTGAGGCGGGCGCCGAACCCCTCGACAAATCCCTCGCGCTGCAGCCGCTTCAGCCGTTCGCCGACCGATGTCGGCGACAGCCCGATGCGCTCCGCCAGCTCGACATTGGCGATTCGGCCGTCGTCCTGCAGAATTTCGAGGATTTTGCGGTCCGTTTTATCTAAATCAGGCATATATCAACCATAATAGTCGTATTGGCTTATTTTCTAAGGCATATGGAAGAATATGTCTATCGAAATACGGTTCGGATGGAAGTAGGGTCTTGGTGGGTCTGAGGAAAACGGCATGCCGGTCGAATACGCTTCTCTTCCACCTTTCAGCGCGGCCTATGCGCCGGACGATGTCGCGATCGCGGCGCGGCTGCTGCCCGATGCGCGGCTCGGCACGGCGCAGGAAGCACGGATCGATGCCACCGCGACGCGGCTGATCGAGGCGATCCGCACCAATGACGATCCGCTGGGCGGCATCGAGGACATGCTGCGGGAATTCGCGCTCTCGACGAAAGAGGGCCTGGCGCTGATGGTGCTGGCGGAAGCCCTGCTGCGCGTGCCGGATGCACGGACCGCCGACCTGTTTATCGAAGACAAGCTGGGCCAAGGCGATTTCGTCAATCACGAGACCAAATCGACCGCGTTCCTGGTCAATGCCTCGGCCTGGGCGCTCGGCATGTCTGCGCGCGTGATCCAGCCCGGGGAAACGCCGCAGGGCACGATCGGGCGACTGACCAAACGGCTTGGCGCGCCGGCGGTGCGTGCCGCCACGCGGCAGGCGATGCGGCTGATGGGCAGCCACTTCGTTCTCGGCGAGACCATCGAGGCGGCGCTGTCGCGGGCGCATTCGCAGTCGGCTGAGAAACCGCGCTATTCCTTCGACATGCTCGGCGAAGGCGCGCGCACCGCCGAGGACGCCGAGCGCTATTTCAATTCCTATGCGCGTGCAATCGAGGCGATCGGGCGCGCGGCGGATAGCCGTCCCCTGCCCGACCGGCCCGGCATTTCCGTCAAGCTCTCCGCGCTGCATCCGCGTTTCGAGGCGGTGAGCCGCGGCCGCGTGATGGGTGAGTTGGTGCCGCGGCTGGTCGAACTCGCGCGGCAGGCCAAGGCGTTCAACCTGAACTTCACCGTCGACGCCGAGGAAGCCGACCGGCTGGAATTGTCGCTCGACGTGATCGCCGCTGCCTTTGCTGACGATGCGCTTGCCGGCTGGGACGGCTTCGGCCTCGCGATCCAGGCCTATCAGAAGCGCGCCGGCGAGGTGATCGACTATGCCAGTCAGCTTGCGCTACGCCTGAACCGCCGGATGATGGTGCGGCTGGTCAAGGGAGCCTATTGGGACACCGAGATCAAGCGCGCGCAAGAGCGCGGGCTCGCCGACTATCCGGTGTTCACACGCAAGGCGATGACGGATCTGAACTACGTCGCCTGCGCAAGGAAGCTGTTGGCGTTGCGGCCGCGGCTGTTTCCGCAATTCGCGACCCACAATGCGCTCACCGTCGCGACCATCCTGGAGCTGGCCGGCGACGGCAGCAGCTTCGAATTCCAACGCCTGCATGGCATGGGCGAGGCGCTCTATGCGCAGCTTGCCAAGGATCGCCCCGATATCGCCTATCGCACCTACGCGCCGGTCGGCAGCCATCGCGACCTGCTCGCCTATCTGGTGCGACGGCTGCTCGAGAACGGCGCCAATTCGTCGTTCGTCGCGCTCGCGGCCGATGAAGCGGTGCCCGTGAAGACATTGCTGCGCCGGCCGGCCGACATCATCGGCACGGCAGAGCATGCGCGCCATCCGAACATCCCGCTGCCGCAGGATCTCTATCGGCCGGAGCGGCAGAATTCGCGCGGGATCGAGTTCGGCGAACGCGCCGCGCTGCATGGCCTGCTGACGGCGGTCGACGCCGAAACAGCGCCGACGGCTACCAGCAGCGAGGTCACGCCAGAACAGGCGAGTGCCGCGGTCGCCACGGCGCGTGGCGGATTTTCCCGCTGGAGCCGGACGCCGGCCGAGACGCGCGCTCAAATCCTTGAACGCGCCGCGGAGCTGTTGCAGCAACGTGCCGCGCATTTCATCGCGCTGCTGCAGCGCGAAGGCGGCAAGACGCTGGACGACGCGCTCTCCGAGGTGCGCGAGGCCACCGATTTCTGCCGCTATTACGCCGCGCAGGGCCGCAAGCTGTTCGGCGACGGCGAGACGATGCCGGGGCCGACCGGCGAGAGCAACACGCTCGTCTTGCGCGGCCGCGGCGTCTTCGTCGCGATCTCGCCGTGGAATTTTCCATTGGCGATCTTCCTCGGCCAAGTGACATCCGCGCTGATCGCAGGCAATTCGGTGGTGGCAAAGCCGGCCGAGCAGACGCCGTCGATCGCAACTGAGGCAGTCGCGCTATTGCACGAGGCGGGCGTGCCTGCTTCCGCCCTGCAGCTCGTGCAGGGCGACGGCCGGATCGGCGCGGCCCTGGTGGCGCATCCTGACATCGCAGGCGTCGTCTTCACGGGCTCGACCGAAGTCGCACGATCGATCAACCGCACGCTGGCCGCCAAGGACGGCCCGATCGTGCCGCTGATCGCCGAGACCGGCGGCATCAATGCGATGATCGTCGATGCCACCGCGCTCCCCGAGCAAGTCGCCGACGATGTCGTGACCTCGGCGTTCCGCTCCGCCGGACAGCGTTGCTCGGCGCTGCGGCTGCTGTTCGTCCAGGACGACGTCGCCGACCGCACGATCGAGATGATCGCGGGCGCGGCGCGCGAATTGAAACTTGGCGATCCCACCGATCCCTCAACCCATGTCGGACCGGTGATCGATGCGGAGGCAAAACAGCGGCTCGATGCGCACATCGCGCGGATGAAGCGGGAGGCGCGCGTGCATTTCGCCGGCACTGCACCGGAGGGCAACTTCGTCGCGCCGCATATCTTCGAACTGGCGAGCGCTAGCCAGCTCACCGAAGAGGTGTTCGGCCCGATCCTGCACGTGGTGCGCTATCGCGCGGAAAATCTTGATGACGTGCTGCGTGCGATCGAAGCGACGGGCTACGGGCTGACGCTCGGCGTCCACTCGCGCATCGACGACGCCGTCGAGGATATCGTCGAGCGCCTTTCGGTCGGTAACATCTACGTCAATCGCAACATGATCGGCGCTGTCGTCGGCGTGCAGCCATTCGGCGGCTGCGGTCTCTCCGGCACCGGGCCCAAGGCCGGCGGGCCGCATTATCTGGCGCGGTTTGCGACCGAGCAGACCGTGACGATCAATACGGCGGCAGCCGGCGGCAATGCGGCGCTGCTGGCGGGCGGGGAGTAAGCCAACGTCGCAATGACGGGCTAGCACCGCTGTCCGCCCCTCATGGTGAGGAGCGCGCAGCGCGTCTCGAACCATGAGCCCCGCCGGTGGCCTCGCCCTTCGAGACGAGCGCTCCGCGCTCTCCTCAGGGTGAGGGGATAGATTGGAATGCGCGGCTCTCTCCACGTCGTTACGAGCGAAGCGCAGCAATCCATCTCTCCATGTTCGCGGAGGCATGGATTGCTTCGTCGCTCCGCTCCTCGCAATGACGGCCGAAACAGCCGTTGCATCCCCCACCCCAGATAGGTCAAATGTCGCTTCCTCGGGATCATCGGCAGCGGTAATTCCGCCTCACGAACAACAGCAACAAACGTCACGGGAGCGACGGCACGATGGAAAAAGGCATCTTTGAAGGCTTGAAGGTTCTGGACTGCGCAAGCTTCATTGCGGCGCCGGCGGCCGCGACCGTGCTGTCCGACTTCGGCGCCGACGTGATCAAGATCGAGCCGCCCGGGGCCGGCGATCCCTACCGCAACCTGCCGAACCTGCCCGGCTATCCCCACACCGAGCACAATTTCGCCTGGCTCCTGGAAGCGCGCAACAAGAAGAGCCTGGCGCTCGACCTCACCAAGCCGGAGGCGCAGACGGTGCTGTACAAGCTCGTCACTGAAGCCGACGTCTTCATCACCAACATGCCGCCGCAGGTGCGCGCCAAGCTCGGCATCACCCATGACCACCTCGCCCATCTCAACGACCGCCTGATCTACGCCTCCTTCACCGGCTATGGCGAAAAGGGCGAGGAGGCCAACAAGCCGGGCTTCGACAGCAACGCCTATTGGGCGCGCTCCGGCCTGATGGACCTAGTGCGCGCAGATGAGGACACCACGCCAGCGCGCTCAGTCGCCGGCATGGGCGACCACCCCTGCGCGATGGCGTTCTACGGCGCGATCGTCACCGCGCTGTTCAAGCGCGAACGCACCGGCAAGGGCTCGCACGTCTCGACCAATCTGATGGCGAACGGCGTCTGGGCCAACAGCGTGCTGGCGCAGGCAAAGCTTTGCGGCGCGAAATTCTCCAAGCGCAAGCCGCGCGAAGAGGCGCTGAACGCGGTGACCAACCACTACAAGTGCAAGGACGGCCGCTGGATCATCCTGTCGCTGCTCAACGAGGAACGGCAATGGCCGACGCTGGCGCGCTGCCTGGGCCGCGAGGACCTCGTCGCCGACGAACGCTTCGCCACCAAGGCCGGCCGCCATGCCCGCTCGGTGGAACTGATCAAGATCCTCGACGAAGTCTTCGCGACCAAGGATCTCGCCGAGTGGCGCAAGATCCTCGACGGCAGTGGTCTCGTGTTCGGCGTGGTCGGCATCCTCGACGACATCCCGACCGACAAGCAGATGATCGAGAACGAAGTGCTGGTGCGGTTCGAGAACGACACCATGCTGACCGTCAACAGCCCGATCTTCATCGACGGCGAGAAAAAGGTGCAGCCGCGCAAGCCCCCGGAAGTCGGCGAGCACTCGGATGAGATCCTGCGCCAGGCCGGCTATGACGAGGCTGATATCAGCAAGCTGCGCGCGAGCGGCGCGGTGGCATAAACGGCGACCCTTCCTTCTCCCCTTGTGGGAGAAGGTGGCGCGAAGCGCCGGATGAGGGGTTGTCTCCGCGGGCACCTGTGCGCGTGGAGAGAACCCCTCACCCAAACGAACTTGTGGCCAATGACTGAGCTGCCCTCTCCCACAAGGGGAGAGGGCGCAACAATTGGCGCCGTCGTCGCGAAGTGAGCTCGTAGGCTCACCTCTTCCCGATCAGTCCCTCGACCAACTCGAGCAGCGCCGCCCTGGTTTCCTGCCGAAAGTTGCGGCGCGGGATGGCGAGTTGCTGCAGCAGGATTCCGATCAGCGCGGCAACGAACAGCTCGGCATGCGCGTGTGGGCTCATCGAGCCGGCTGCGCGCAGCGCGAGCTCGGAGCTTTGCCGCCAGGTGTCGAACCATTCAGCCACGATGGGCCGGTAGCGCTCGCTGCGTGCGGCGGCCAGGAACACCTCATAGCAGGCAATGTGAATGTCCGCTTGCGTCTTCAGTTCCTGCCCGTACCAGCCGACGAGTTCTTCGATCCAGGCTTCGGCATCGAACGCCTTGCTTTGCAAGCTGAGCGCCAAGGCCTGCAGCCGGCCGACCTCTCGCGTCAATGCAAAGCGCAGCGCTGCGTCGACCAAAATATCGCGCGTGGCAAAATGATGCGTTACGGCGCCGAGCGACATGCCGGCTTCGGCCGCGACCGCGCGATGGGTCACGCGATCGATGCCGGAACGGCCGATGATACGCAGGGTCGCTTCCATCAGCGGACGCTCGCGCGCGCTTATCTCCTGGTCGGCCTCTCTCGCCAATGTGACTCCTGTTGCATTGCTGCCCTGCACCGCGTACAGAATAAATGTTCTGTTTTTCGGATTATACGTATCGTAGCCTGTGCTGGCAAGTCGGACCAACGAACAGGAGCGCCCTATGCCTGCCTACCGGCTACACTACTTCCCGGAGTCCGGGAACAGCTACAAGCTCGCGCTGATGCTGACATTGTGCGGCGAGACGTTCGAGGGCGTGTGGACCGATTTCGGCGGCGGCGTGACGCGGACTGCGGAATGGCGCACCAACGTCAACCCGATGGGCGAGATCCCGGTGCTGGAGGAGGACGGCGTGCGCCTGACCCAGACCGCGCCGATCCTGTTGAAGCTCGCCGAGCAATATGGCCGGTTCGGCGCCGGCAATGCGCAGGAACAGTTCGAGCTGCTGCGTTGGCTGTTCTGGGACAATCACAAGCTCACCGGCTACATGGCGACCTACCGCTTCCAGCGCACCTTCATGCCGTCGCCGAATCCGGATGTGCTGAAGTTTCTGCGCGGGCGGATCGACGATTATCTCGGCATCCTCGAGCGGCATCTGCAGGACAAAGCCTTCGTTCTCGGCGAGCGGCCGACGGTGACCGATTTTTCGATGATGGCCTATTTGCATTATCCGAGCGACGAGACCGGCTATGAGTTCGCCAAGAGCCATCCGGCCATTCATGCGTGGCTAGGCCGCATCGCGGCGCTTCCGGGTTGGAAGTCGGCTTACGATCTGTTGCCAGGGAAGCGATTGAAGCACTACGCGTGAGGTCCCTTCTCCCCTTGTGGGAGAAGGTGGCGCGAGGCGCCGGATGAGAGGTTGTCTCCGCAGGCGCCTGTGCGCGTGGAGAGAACCCCTCACCCAAACGAAGCTGTGGCCAATGGCTGAGCTGCCCTCTCCCACAAGGGGAGAGGGCGCATCAACAGGCGTCCGCAGAGCTACCCCGGCTACGGAACTCTAGCGGCTGAGCCAGGCCCAGACGATGCCGGCTGCGATCGCGGCGACAATGATGGTGACGGCGATCGCCCATGTGCTGACGCGGACGGCGCCGATCATCTGCCGTTGGGCCTCGTTTTCGGCGATCTCGCGGTTGCGCTGCTTGTCGTCGGATGCGCTCATGGGCGGCCTCCGAGCGGCAGCATAACATACAACGCATGACGAAAGTAATTCGGGTTGCCGCTCATCTCTGCCAGGGGAGCGGTGAGAGCGGCTTTACGGGCTCTTGATGAAGCACATGCCAATGCGCGAGGTCTTGCCGGCAGCCTGGCAGGCGAGCCCCTCGGCGCAGGTCCAGCTCTGAAAACTCGGGTCGTTGTCGGCGGGCTTCGCGCTTTGCTGATAGCAATTGGCGCCCCAGCCGTCTTCATATTCGGTGCCGGCAAGCTCGGTGCTGCCGCGTAGCTGCGGGCGGTTGGAGAAGCCGCGGGAGAAGTCCGGCTGCGCGCCGCGGGCAAATGCAGAAAGGATGTCGCGGCGGCGGATTTGGTCGCCGAAGAAATGCGGCGAGGCCGGCACCACCGTCGTGTTCGACGGCTTGGCCGCCATCCAGTCGACACCGGGGAAATGGAAGCCGCCGATGCCGCGGGTCTGGTGGCATCCGGCGCAGGTGATATCGTTGAGCCGGCGTTCGAAGCCCGCGACCGAGCCGATGTTCTGCAACCTGGTGCCGTCTTGCGCCGCCTTCTTCAGCGCACCGACAACATCATTGTCATCAAATGCAGCCGAGTTGCTTTCAGCCCGCATCATCCCATATTCGGGCAGCAGTTCCGAAAGGTCGAAGCCAACAGGTGTCGGCGCGATCGCCGCCTTGGCGAGGAATTTCTCGGGGATCAGGATCGTGCCGCGGTCGAGCTCGGCGAAATGCCTGGGATCGAGCAGCCAGCTCTTGAATTCCTGCTTCAGGTTTTCATCGGCGAGGATGCGATCGCGATCGATCTGGTTCTCCAGCGGCGCTTCCTCGAAGCGGCCAGTGTCGCTGACATAGTTGAACACTTTCAAGAGATAGTCGGTGCGGAAATCGCGGGTTGGCGATTTCGGCGCATGGGCGATCTGCAGATTGGTCTCGATCTGCTCGATATTCTCATACCCAATCAAGTCGAGAGGACCATCCTTGCCGGCGAGCTTTTCAAGTCCGCCCTCCTCCGCCGACGAAACGTCGCTAATTGCAAGCCAACGGCGCGCAATCTCGCGGCAAGTGATCGCAGCACCGTTTCGATCGCGCGCGCCTTCGCCCTTCGCTCTCAAGACCAGATTGAGCGTCATCGGCAGGCGCTGCGAGACCGCGTTCTCGCCGATCAGAGGCGCATCCACGCGTGTCAATCGATAGATCAGGCGGATTTCGCCGCAGCTTTCGGGTGAGACATAGGCGCGGTCCATGCGGTTGACGATGCCGGCCAGCACGAAGCGCGTCGTGG
Source organism: Bradyrhizobium sp. LeoB3 (assembly GCF_055456055.1). Classification (NCBI taxonomy): domain Bacteria; kingdom Pseudomonadati; phylum Pseudomonadota; class Alphaproteobacteria; order Hyphomicrobiales; family Nitrobacteraceae; genus Bradyrhizobium; species Bradyrhizobium sp. LeoB3. Next base: position 390,612 of record NZ_JBVBEF010000001.1, on the reverse strand, counting down.
CTGAGTAAAGCTGCGCGCGATCGAACAGCTGGAACGCGAAGCCGTCGCCGACCCCGATGGTTTCGTTCGGAAGATCTTGCTTGTGCTTTGCGATGTAGCGATCGAACTCGCGGTCGAGCGCGGCGCGGATCGGCGCCATCGACGGCAGCGCGAACAGTTCGGCGTTATCGAGTGGAAGATCGACAGGTCGCTGCGGCGACAGCATGTGGGCGAGACCGAACCTGCCGTGATCGAGATCACGGAGCACTGATGGGTCGGTGATTGCGGTGCCGCGTTCCAGCGCCTCGTCCTGCGCGGCGCGCGCCGCCAAGGCGCCGCACAATAGGGCGAGCAGGATCGTGAGGAAACGCAGCGCACGGCTCATGCCCCACTAACACCGCGCTGAGGGGCGTATTCAAGTCAAAACCCGGCTCACATCGCGGTGAGGACGTAGCCGGGGTGGAGCGATAGCGTAACCCGGGACCACTCGTTGATGCAGGCGTCCCGGGTTGCGCTGCGTTCCACCCGGGCTACGAGAGCTGCAAACTAGCGCGCGACGATCAGGCCCTTGCTGGTGACGACCACCCAGCGGCCGTCCTGTCGGCGGATCGCGTCGACGCGGCCGAGGCCGGGGACGGGATCGCCGGCATAGACCTCGTAGAGGCCGCGGCGGCCTTCGATCAGTGCACCGCCATTGCTGACATCGCGCAGCACCCAACCGTCCACGGTCGGCAGCCGGCCGACTTCGGGCTTCGGAGCCGCGGCAGCCGCCGTGGTCGCCGGCGGCGTCACACTGCCGGTCACGTCCTTGGCCGCAGCGGGCTGCGCCGCGGCAACCGCGGCCGGCGCGGCTGAAGCTGCCTTCAGCTTCTCGACGGTCTCGCTGAGCTTGGCGATTTTCGCGGCCGGCTCTCCTTGCGCTTTCTCGAGCTTGTCGAGGCGATCATTGGTCTTGCTGAACTGGCTCGTTCCGGTCTTGGAGGCGTGGTCGAGCCCGGCTTTCAGTGCGGTGACATCGGCATCGATGCGCGCGAGCGAGGCTTCGAGCGCGGTGTCCTTCGGCGGCACTACCACTGCTGCCGTCGCGGGCTTGGTGTAATAGCCGAGGCCTGCGGTGGCGAGCGCGCCGCCGATGGCGCCTGCCGCGGTCGCGAGTGCGACGACTGCCGCCATTGCGGCGAAACGGCGCTTGCCCGACGATGCCGGCCGCTCGTCATTGACGGGCTTGGCGGCCACGCCTTCGTCGTCCCAGATGCGCTCGCCCGGCGACATGATCATGAGCTTGCCGGGCGTGCGAGGCGTTTCTGGCGCAGCCGGCTCGACTTTGGTCGGCTCGACCTTGGGCGCGTCGGCCTTGATCGCTTCGAACTTGGGAGCGTCGGATTTGGGCGCTTCAAAGTTGGGCGCCTCGAACTTGGGAGCGTCCGCTTTGGGCGCCGTCTCTTCCTGGTTGGCTGCGATTTCCGACGACGCGGACGCCGACACCGGTTCGCTTGCGGCGGACGGAGCGGCCGGCGCGGCGCCGCTGGCTCCGGCTTCAGCTTGGATCGGGGCGCGCTCTTGCTCACTCACGTTCAAAGTCTCCAGATTAGGTTGACAATTTGGTAACTTTTATTGCTTGCGAAATCGTTACTGGCTGGAGGTCTTACCGAAATTTAAGGAACTTTCCGGGCCATCACGACGTGCATCACTGACTGTGAAGCAGATGACGTCAATTTTGAGGAAGTCCGGATGAACCGGACATGACTGGAACTGCGGCGGTATCGAGACGCCGATTGTCGCCGCCATCATTCCGGGATGCGCCCCCTTTGGGCGCAGGCCCGGAATCCATCAGGCCGCATACACCTCTGGCGAAATGGATTCCGGGTTCGCTTCGCGCCCCGGAATGACCGCCACTTACATCACCACCGGCGTATCCGGCAGTTCGTTGGGGCCGCGGCCCTGCGGCGGGAAATGCCTGGCGAGTTCGCGCGAGACGGCTTCGATGCCCTTGATCGTGCCGCGCTCGAAATGGCCGGCACGGAAATCTTCTTCCATTATGCGACAAATCGCCTCCCAGCCTTCTGCACCCACCTTGGCGTGGATGCCGCGGTCCGCAACGATCTCGACGTCGCGGTCGGCGAGCAGGAGGTAGATCAACACGCCGTTATTGTGTGCGGTGTCCCAGATGCGCAAATGCGCGAACACATCGAGTGCGCGCTCGCGCGCCAACTGATTGCGCAACAACGGCACGCCGTCGAGCGCGCCTTCAACGACGAAACGGATCTGGCCGGAATGGGTGGCTTCGCCCGCCTTGATCGCCTGTTCGATTGCGTCGAGCACGCGCGGCGGAAACAGACGCCGCGTCCGCCAGCGGTGTTCGACGAGGTGCCTGCTGATGCGCCGGATGTCCATGCTACCAGCTCCCCGATGCACCGCCGCCGCCAAAGCTGCCGCCCCTGCCGCTGAAGCCGCCGTCCCCATTGTCGCGGGAGCCGCGGCCGCCGCCGGGCCAGGAGCCGCCATAGCCGCCGCCCGGCCAGCCGCCGCGCTGATAACCGCCCGGACCGCCCCAACCCCAGCTACCGGCGACTAAGGTGACGACCACAGCGATGATGGCAAGCAGCACCGCGGCGGCAACTGAGCCTGCAAGCATCCAGGCGAAAAAGCCGACGATGCCGCCGGTGGCGGCGGCGCCGAGTAGCCGCCCGAGCATCGTACGCAGAAAGGAGCCCAGCACGAAGATTCCGACGATGACGAAGGGATTGAACGGATCGATCTGGTCGAAGAGGTTAGGCGCCTGCCAATGTTCGGGCTCGGGCGCGGGTAACTGTTCGCCGTCGACAAGGCGGATCATCCGGTTGATGCCGGCTGCGATGCCGCCAGCGAAGTCGCCGGTCTTGAATTTCGGCGTGATGACTTCGTCGATGATGCGCCTTGTGGTCGCATCCGTGAGCACGCCTTCAAGGCCATAGCCGACCTCGATGCGCAGATGGCGGTCGTTCTTGGCGATGACGAGCAACGCGCCGTCGTCGATTTTCCTGCGGCCGATCTTCCAGGCTTCAGCAACGCGGATCGAGAACTGGTCGATGGTCTCTTCGCCCGTGGTTGGCACGATCAGCACCGCGATCTGGCTGCCCTTGCGCTTCTCGAGATCCTCGAGCGTCTGCGTCAGCGAGGCGATGTCGCCGGGCGATAGCGTTCCCGTCGTATCGACGACGCGGCCAGTGAGCGGCGGAACCGCGACGTCTGCGAAGGCTGGAAAAATCCAGCCCACCAGCAGCGCAAGCAGGATGGCGCGTGCAGCATTCATCGGAAGCGGATCGCGTTGAATTATTTCGCTGGCGCCGGCGAAGGCGATGGATTGAAGTCGACCTTCGGCGCCACCGAAATCTCTCTCTCGTTTTCGACCGTAAAGTTCGGCCTCTCCTTGTAGCCGAACAGCATCGCGGTGAGGTTGGTCGGGAAGGTGCGGATGCCGACGTTATATTCCTGCACCGCCTTGATGTAGCGGTTGCGCGCCACCGTGATACGGTTCTCGGTGCCTTCGAGCTGCGACACCAGATCGCGGAACAGCGCGTCCGACTTGAGCTGGGGATAGTTCTCGGTCACGACCAGAAGCCGTGACAGCGCGCCCGTGAGTTCACCCTGCGCCTGCGTGAACTTCTGGAACGCGGCGGGGTCGTTCAGCACTTCCGGCGTTGCCTGGATGCTGCCGACCTTGGCGCGCGCATTGGTGACGCCGAGCAGCACGTCCTTTTCCTGCTGCGCAAAGCCCTTCACCGTGTTGACGAGATTGGGCACGAGATCGGCGCGGCGCTGATACTGGTTGACCACTTCCGACCAGCTCGACTTGACCTGCTCGTCATTGGACTGGATCGCGTTGTAGCCGCAATTGGTCAGGCTCAATGTCGCCAGCGCCGCCAGCACGCTCCAAAACTTCCGCATCGCAATTCTCCCCGGTCTGCGTTCGCGCCAGAGTAGCAGATCGGGGGCCGTAAACTGCAGTTTTTTCGTCGTTCGGGGTTTCCTCATTACGGGGCGCGACGAAGTCGCGAGCTATGATGTGCAATCGCACATCAGAGAATCCATTTCACCGCTAGTGCGGCATGATGGATTCCGGGTTCGCGCTGCGCGCGCCCCGGAATGACAAGCGGACCGAGCGGAGCTTAAGACGTCGCCTTCGCGTCCCGGATCGCTTGCCAGATCTTTGCCGGCGTCAGCGGAGTGTTGAGCTTCGTGATGCCAAGCTCGCTCAGCGCGTCCATCACGCCGTTGGTGATGCAGGGCGGCCCGCCGATCGCGCCGGATTCGCCGCAGCCCTTGGCGCCGAGCGGATTGGTCTTGCACGGCGCGGACGGATCGAGCGTGACCACGATCGGCGGCACATCGGCTGCGCGCGGCACGCAATAATCCTGATAGGTCGCGGTCAGGAGCTGGCCTTCCTCGCTATAGGCGACGCCCTCATAGAGCGCCTGCCCGATGCCTTGCGCGACGCCGCCATGAATCTGGCCTGTGACCAGCATCGGATTGACGGCGATGCCGACGTCGTCGACCGTGGTGTAGCGCACCACACGCGTGACGCCGGTTTCCGGATCGATCTCGACCTCACAGATATGCGTGCCGTTCGGCCAGCTCGGGCCGTCAACCTCGCCCTGGCTGTCGACCGAGAGCCGCGCGCCGTCTTCCTTCTTGGCGATTTCGAACAGGCTGACGCGCTTGTCGGTGCCGACCACGGTGAGGAAACCGTCGCGGTATTCGATATCCTCGACGGAGGCTTCGAGCGCGTTGGATGCCTTCTCACGAGCCTTGTTGATCATGTCGTTGGTCGAGACAGCCACGGCCGTGCCGCCGACGAACAGCGAGCGCGAGCCGACACTGCCGAAACCGGTGGCGAGATCCGTGTCGCCCTGCACGACGTCGATCTTGTCCAGGGGAATGCCGAGCGTATCCGAGATCATCTGGGTATAGGTGGTCTGCAGGCCCTGCCCCATCGCCATGGTGCCGGAATGCAGGATGATGCGCCCCTCCGCGGTCGCATGCAGGCTGACCTTTTCGGTGTGCGCGCGCCCGCCGGTCCATTCGATGTAGCTGGTCAAGCCGCGGCCGTAGAGCAGGCCCTTCTTCTTGGCGGCCTTTTTGCGCGCGGTAAAGCCGTTCCAATCGGCGAGATCGGAGGCGCGCTCCAGCATGTGTGCGAACGCGCCGGAATCATAGACCTGTCCGACCGCGTTGGTGTAGGGCAGTTGCGCCGGCTTGATGTAGTTGACTTTGCGGATGGTGCGCGGATCCATGCCGATCTGGCGCGCCGCGGCGTCGAACAGACGCTCAACGATGAACACCGCTTCCGGCCGGCCCGCGCCGCGATAGGCGCCGACCGGCGCGGTGTGGGTCATCACCGACTTCACCTCGAAATGCACCAGCGGCAGGTCGTAGACGCCGGTCTGCACGAACGGCCCGAGCACCAGCGGAATGATGTTGCCCGCGCCGGTGGAATAGGCGCCGGTGCCGCCGATCGAGCGCACGCGATAGGCAAGCACGCGGCCCTTGGCATCGAGCGCGAACTCGCCGGTCGAGGTGAGGTCGCGGCCATGGGTGCCGCCGACGAAATCGTCGGTGCGGTCGCCGCGCCAGCGGATCTTCTTGTTCAGCTTGGTGGCGGCATAGGCGACGATGCCGTCTTCCGGATAGAGATTGGTCTTCTGCCCAAAGCCGCCACCGATATCGCCGACCAGCACGCGAACGCTTTCCTTCGGCCGCTTCAGAATCGCTTCCGCCAGCACGTCGCGGGTCGAGCCCGGAGTCTGTGACTGCACATGCAGGATCAGGCGGCCGGTCTTCTTCTCGATCTCGGCAATGGTCGAGCGCGGCTCCATCGCCGATGGCACCAGGCGCTGGCTGACGAGATCGAGCGAGACGACATGGTTTGCCTTCGCGAAGGCTTCCTCGACCTTGGCGGCATCGCCATAGCTCATGGCGGCGACGATGTTGTCGGGCGCATCCGGCCACACCAGAGGCGCACCAGGCTTGATCGCCTCGACCGGATCGACCACCGAGGGCAGCACGTCGTAATCGACCACGATCGCTTCGGACGCGGTCTGCGCCAGCACGCGCGAGGTTGCGACCACGACCGCAACCGGCTCACCGGCAAAGCGCACCACTTCATGCGCGAGCAGGCGACGCGGCGGCACCGTCATCGGCGAGCCGTCCGGCCGCTTGAAGATCGCAAGCGTCGGAATGGTGCCGATGTCATCGGCCACGAGATCGGCGCCGGTATAAACCGCCTCGACGCCAGGCATTTCCTTCGCCGCGCTGACATCGATCGAAACAACCTTGGCGTGGGCATGCGGCGAGCGCAGCACATGGAGCCACAACGCGCCGTCTTCCGGCCTGTCGTCGATGAACTGTCCCTTCCCGGTGAGCAGCCGCTGGTCCTCCAAACGCTTGACCGGCTGGCCCGCACCGAAACGCAAATTACCGGGAAGAATGTTCATCAGTCCGTCCTTCAAGTCTTCTTAAGATGGTGGGCGTTTTACCGGATTTTTGTCGCGACACAACCGACGGCGGACGAGAGCAGACGCGCCATCCCGCCGGCGCATGAGAAGCATGGATGCCCCCTCGCAGACCAATGACAGGAATTTTATTGCGTGCGGCCGATGTCGACGATGTCGACATTGATATCGCGCGTCTCCGAGCCGCGCTTCAGGCTGAGCCGCACCGGCTTCCCGGCACCGATCTGCTCGAGTTGATCGGTCAGGTCGGAGAGGCGGTGGACCGGCTTGCCGTCGGCCGCCGTGATGACGTCGCCCAAATTGCCGGAAGAAAGATCGACGCCGCGGATTCCGGCACGCTCTGCCGGAGAACCGGGCGCGGTGCGCACAACGATCACGCCCTCGGTGCCCAACCGAGTGGCAACCGCCTCGCTGGCGGCGACAATGCCGATGCCCGGCGTCGGCACGCGACCGTTGCGGATCAGTTCGGGCACCACGCGGTTGACGATATCGACCGGAACGGCAAAGCCGATGCCGGCGTTCGATCCCGACGGCGACAGGATGGCCGTCGTCACGCCGATCAGCCTTCCGGCGGAATCGAGCAGCGGCCCGCCCGAATTGCCAGGATTGATCGCGGTGTCGGTCTGGATCACGTTGGCGATCTCGCGCCCGGTGGAGGTCGGAAGCCGGCGCTTGAGCGCGCTGATGATGCCGCTGGTCAGGGATTGATCGAGGCCGAACGGATTGCCGATCGCAAACGCAAATTGCCCGACCTTAAGCTCGGCCGAACTGCCGAGCGCAACCGGCGGCGGCAGCGTGCGCGCGCCCCTGATCCGCAGCACCGCCAGATCATAATTCGGCGCGGTGCCGACAAGCTCGGCGCGCGCCACCTCGCCCGAGGCAAAGCGGATCGCGAGCGCGCTCGCCTCCTGCACGACGTGGTTATTGGTGACGACATGACCGTCATTGTCCCAGACAAATCCGGTTCCGGATGATCCGCCGCCTTCAGCCTCCTCACTCAGCGGATTGGCGGCGGACTGCGCCGCCACCTGCACGACCGAAGGCGAGACCCGCTCGAAGATCTCGATATTGGCGCGCTCGGCATCAGAGAGCGGGCCACGCTGCTCGACCGAGCGGGCGGCCGAACTCGTCCACGGCGCATTGCGAATATTGCTGAGGGTCAAAGCCGCCAGGATGGCCGCGACCACAGCGAGAACAACAACATAGCGACGATTCATCGGCATCTGATCTCCCCGGCAACAAACGCGATAATTGTCCGGAGGTTTCTAGTGCTTGAAGTTACCACAACGTCGCATTAGCGCGTCTTCACCCTTCCCGACCTAGCGCCATTTGTCGCGCTGAGGGTTGAAACCCGGCCGCCGAGCGCTAGTTGTTCCATTATGTTAGAGTGTCGGCCGCCCGCTCGGGCACGTCCAGGCCCCACATCCAAGGCTATCGGGACCGACGCTTGGAGCGGCCCATATCGGTGTTGATCGGAGGGCGGTCATGAACAACAACAAGATGCGTTTCAATATCGGATACGCAATTGCGGCGATATTCGGTATCCTGCTTGTTCAGTACGTCTATATCAGCGCCAGCAAGATCGCTGCCATCCCCTACAGCGAATATCAGCAATTGCTGCGCGAGGGAAAAATCGAGAGCGTCGGCATCTCCGACCGCACACTTCAGGGCACCTTGAAGGAGCCGCTACCCGGCGGACAGAAGCAGTTCATCACCACGCGCGTCGATCCGGAGGTCGCGCAAGAGCTCGAGAAACATAACGTCCGCTTCACCGGACAGATCGAGAGCACGTTTCTGCGCGATCTGCTCTCGTGGATCATGCCGGTGCTGTTGTTCTTCGGCCTGTGGTGGTTCATCGCCAAGCGTGCCGCGCAAGGCGGAGGCTTCGGCGGCGGCCTGATGGCGATCGGCAAGAGCAAGGCGAAAATCTATGTCGAGGCCGATACCGGCGTGAATTTCGGCGATGTCGCCGGCGTCGACGAAGCCAAGGACGAACTGCGCGAGGTGGTCGATTTCCTGAAGAATCCGACCGAGTACGGCCGGCTCGGCGGGCGCATGCCCAAGGGCGTGCTGCTGGTCGGCCCGCCCGGCACCGGCAAGACGCTGCTCGCCAAGGCGGTCGCCGGCGAGGCCAAGGTGCCGTTCTTCTCGATCTCCGGCTCCGAATTCGTCGAGATGTTCGTCGGCGTCGGTGCGGCGCGCGTGCGCGACCTGTTCCAGCAGGCGCACCAGAAGGCGCCCGCGATCATCTTCATCGACGAGCTCGATGCGCTCGGCCGCGCCCGCGGCATCGGCCCGTTCGCCGGCGGCCATGACGAAAAGGAGCAGACGCTGAACCAGCTCCTGGTTGAGCTTGATGGCTTCGATTCACGCTCCGGCCTCGTGATCCTCGCCGCCACCAACCGGCCGGAAATCCTCGACCCGGCGCTGCTCCGCGCCGGCCGCTTCGACCGCCAGGTGCTGGTCGACCGCCCCGACAAGAAGGGACGCATCGACATCCTCAAGGTTCACATCAAGAAGGTGAAGCTTGCGCCCGGCGTCGATCCCGAGGCGGTCGCGGCGCTGACGCCGGGATTCACCGGCGCCGATCTCGCCAACCTCGTCAACGAGGCCGCGCTGCTGGCGACGCGCCGCGGCGGCGACGCTGTCACCATGAGCGACTTCACCAATGCGATCGAGCGCATGGTGGCCGGGCTCGAAAAGCGCAACCGGCTGCTCAATCCGAAGGAGCGCGAGATCGTCGCCTATCACGAGATGGGCCATGCGCTGGTGGCGCTGTCGCTGCCGGGTGTCGATCCCGTGCACAAGGTCTCGATCATTCCGCGCGGCGTCGGTGCGCTCGGCTATACCATTCAACGTCCGATCGAGGATCGTTTCCTGATGACGAAGGAGGAACTGGAGAACAAGATGGCGGTGCTGCTCGGCGGCCGCGTCGCCGAGCTGATCGTGTTCGACCATCTTTCCACCGGCGCGGCCGACGATTTGCGCCGGGTGACCGATATCGCCCGCAGCATGGTCACACGCTACGGCATGTCGGAAAAGCTCGGCAGCATCGCCTATGACCGCGAGCCCGGCAATTTCCTGGCCGGCGCCGACCGGCCCTACCCCATGCCGGAACGCGACTATGCGGAAGAGACTGCGGCTGTGGTCGACCACGAGGTGCGCGACATCGTCGAGCGCGTGTTCCAGCGTACGCAGGGCATCCTGAGCGCGCGGCGCGCCGTCCTCGACCGCGCCGCGAAGAAGCTTTTGGAAAAGGAGACGCTGGAGCAGCGCGATTTGGAAGCGTTGATCCGCGAGGCACCTGAGGGACTTCGCGCGGTGTGAGCCGCGGATCCCCTTCCCTTCTCCCCTTGTGGGAGAAGGTGGCGCGCATGCAATGCGCGACGGATGAGGGATTGTCTCCGCGGAGGGAACCCCTCACCCGAACGAGTCCGCGGCCGGCAGCCCTCTCCCACAAGGGGAGAGGGAGCGGTAAATGGCATCGCGATGACGTAGGATTTGTAGGTGGGCAAAGCGAAGCGTGCCCACCATCACGAGCCCAGCAAGAATGGTGGGCACGCTTCGCTTTGCCCACCCTACGGTGCCTACCTGCGAACCGTCGAGGTACCGAAGGGCACGTTACCCGACTGCAGCCGACCGGGCAGGGGCGCGGCGTTCGTCGTGTTGCTCCAGGTGGGAACTGCGGTTGTCGAGCCTACCGACGGCCAATTGTATGATCCCACTGATGGCCCGACGACGGATCCGTAGCCAGCAGTTCCGGCCGTCGGCGCTGCCGTCTGCGCCAGCGCCGCCGTGCTCGAGAGAGCCAGTGCAGTTGCGAGCATGATTGCTGCGAGTTTCATGACTGGTTCCTTTCCAGTTGTATCTCACAGCTAATATGGGGAGCTAATTGATCGCTTAAAGCGAACGTTTGCGTCACGCTCTTTCAATCCAGCGCGATCCAGACTCACGGCATCTCCACTCGTCATTGTGAGCGCAGCGAAGCAATCCGTCTCACCGCCCGCGGAGACGTGGATTGCCTCGCAAAGACGGGAGAAGCTGAAGGGTGGGCAAAGCGCAGCGTGCCCACCATCACGGGCGGAGTGTAAATGGTGGGCACGCTGCGCTTTGCCCACCCTACAGGCCTACGAGTCCAGCTCCTGCAGCGCAGCTTCCACCGCTTTGCGCTGCTGATCCGTCAGCGGCGCCTGGGGCGGGATCGGGTCGCCGACGTCGTAGCCCTGGATCGAGAGGCCGGCCTTGATGCAGGCGGCGAGGTTGAAACGGGCAAAGGCCTCGTTGATGCGCCAGAGCTTTCGTTGCAGCGCCATCGCCTCGTCCCAGCGGCCGCGGCGGCAGAGATTGTAGAGCTCGACGCTCTGCCGCGGGATGATGCAGGCGGGGCCCGCCATCCAGCCGAGGCCACCAATCAGCATCACGGCCGCGGGAATATGGGCGGAGGCCGAGAACACTTTGATGTTGTCGCCGCAGCGGTTCATGATCGACAGCAGCCGGCCGGTGTTGGTCGAGGCGTCCTTTATGTAGCCGATGCGCGGATGGGCGGCGAGGCGCTCGATGACGTCGAGCGTGAGGTCCGAGCGCTGGAATTGCGGATTGGTGTAGATCACGACGGGAATGTCGACCGCGTCGGCAATGGCGCGGAAGTACGACTCGACCTGCGCGTCCGGCAGCGGAAAATAGGCTTCGAGAATCGCGAGAATGCCGCTGGCGCCGCGCTTCTGGTAGGACTTGGCCTGCGCGACTGCATCCGCCGTCGAGGTCGAGGCCACGCCGGCCACGACCGGCACGCGTCCGTCAGCGGCCTCGATCGTCGTCTGCACCACCTGCGCGCGTTGCGCATTGTTGAGATAGGCGAATTCGCCGGTCGAGCCGAGCGGCGTCAATCCGTGCACGCCCGCTTCGATCAGATCATCGCACAGCCGGCCCAGCACCTCGCTGCGGATATGGCCGGCGGGATCGAGCGGCGAGACCAGATAGGGAAAGACGCCGTGGAAATCAGCCATGCTGCAACCTCGTGGACGGCGAGACATAGTCGGGATCGTGCGCGAAGGGAAGCGGCGCGCCGCGGCGCAGCGCATCGAGGACCTCGGCGAAACCGGTTCGAACTCGGAAGCCGAGCAGACGTTCGGCCTTGGCGGGATCGTAAATGCGGCCGATGCTGCGCGGCAAGCGCCAATTCCGCTTGGCGTAGAGCGCGGCCGCATCAGGGAAATGGCGCGCGATCACGCTTGCTGCATCCGATTTCAGCGCTTCGACCTCGGTAGGCGCAAAAGGCGGCGGCGCGCTGACGATGAAGATCTCGAAGCCCTTGGCCCTATCGAGCGCTGCCAGATGCGCGTCCGCAGCGTCCTCGACGGTGAGGCGGCGGTGCAAGAATTCGTTCGCCTTGAGATTCTCGCCGGAAAATCCGCGCTCGGTGTCGTCCTCCTCCGGAAAGAAGCGGCTGGTGCGCAGCACGGCGCAGTTCAGCCCGTGCTCGCGGCTATAGATGCGGCACAGCCCCTCGGCGGCGAGCTTGGTCACGCCGTAGATGTTGCGCGGCTCGAGCGGGCCCGCGGTCTCGTCGAGCCAGACCGCGGCATGCCCCTCACCTTCCCTGATCGCCTGCGAGATCATCAACGATGTCGTCGAGGTGAAGATGAAGCGGTCATGACGCGCGGCGACCGCCGCTTGCAGCAAATTCAGCGTGCCCGACACGTTGACGTCAACAAAGGCTTGCGGAGAAAAGCGGGCGATATCGGGCTTGTGCAGCGCGCCCGCATGGATCACGGCCCCGATGGCGTGATCGGCGAACACCCGCTCGACGACCGCCCGGTCGGCAACCGAGCCGATCACATCGGTCGCTTCGCCCGCGACGATATCGAGGCCGATGACGTGGTGGCCGGCTTGCCGCAGTCTCGGCGCAAGGAAGCGCCCCAGCCAGCCCGAGGAACCGGTGAGCAGAATACGCATGGCGATGACGGCAGGGCCCCTATCCGAAAACTTTCGCGATTGCCGCCTGCGCGTCGCCCTGGATCCGCTTCAGGTGATCCTCCCCGCGGAAGCTCTCGGCGTAGATCTTGTAGACGTCCTCGGTACCCGAGGGCCGCGCCGCGAACCACCCGGACTCGGTCTCGACCTTGATGCCGCCGAACGACTGATCGTTGCCCGGCGCTTTGGTCCTGACCGCGCGCACCGGCTCGCCCGCAAGCTCCTTCATGTTGAGCTGCTCGGGACCCACGGCCTTGAGCGCGCTCTTCTGCTTCGGCGTCGCCGCAACGTCGATGCGCTCATAGAAGGGCACGCCGAGCTCGGCGGTGAGATCGGCGAAGAGCTGGCTCGGGTCGCGACCGGTTTTGGCGATCATTTCCGCCGCAAGCAAACCTAAGATGATGCCGTCCTTGTCAGTGGTCCAAACCGAGCCGTCGCGCTTCAGGAACGAGGCGCCGGCGCTCTCCTCGCCCGCGAAGCCGAACGCGCCGGTGCCAAGCCCCTCGACGAACCATTTGAAGCCGACCGGCGTCTCCACCAGCTTGCGGTTCAATTTCTTCGCCACACGATCGATGATCGAGGAGGAGACGATGGTCTTGCCGATCGCGGCGTTCGCGTTCCATTGCGGGCGGTGACCGAACAGATAGGCGATCGACACCGCAAGGAAGTGGTTGGGGTTCATCAAGCCGTTCGAGCGCGTCACGATGCCATGTCTATCAGCATCGGTGTCGTTGGCGAACGCGACATCGAACTTCTCGCGCATCTGGATCAGGCTCGCCATCGCGTAAGGCGAGGAGCAATCCATGCGGATCTTGCCGTCCCAATCCGCCGTCATGAAGCGGAACGTCGGATCGACCGCATTGTTCACTACGCTGGCGTTGATCCCATAGCGCTCGATGATCGGTTGCCAAAAATGCACCGCCGCGCCGCCAAGCGGATCGATACCGATCCTGACGCCGGCGGATTTGACCAGCGCAAGGTCGACCGTGTTGCCGAGATCGGCGACATAGGGCGTGATGTAATCGTAAAGATGCGTCGATGGCGCCTTTCGTGCGCGGTCGTAAGTCATCCGCGCGACGCCTTTCAGCCCGGCCTCCAGATAGCGGTTGGCGTTCTTCTCGACGATGCCGGTGACGTCGGTATCCGCGGGCCCGCCATGCGGCGGGTTGTATTTGTAGCCGCCATCTTCCGGCGGATTGTGTGACGGCGTGATGACAACGCCATCGGCTAAGCCGGAGCTCTTGCCCTTGTTGTAAGTGAGGATCGCGTGCGAGATGACCGGCGTCGGCGTATAGCCGCCGTGCTCGTCGATCATGATCTCGACGCCGTTGGCGGCGAACACCTCGACCGCGCTCGCCAGCGCCGGTTCCGCGAGCGCGTGGGTGTCGATACCGATGAACAGTGGCCCGGTCAGCCCGGCCTCGCGGCGATAGTCGCAGATTGCCTGCGTGGTCGCGAGGATATGATCCTCGTTGAAGGAATTCCGCAGCGAGGAACCGCGATGTCCCGAGGTTCCGAAGGAAACGCGTTGCGCGGCGTCAGCCGGATCGGGCTTCGATGCAAAATACGCCGTGACGAGCCGCGGGAGGTTTGCAAGCGAAGCGGGATCGACCGGCTTGCCTGCTGCAGGATTTGGTGCAGTCACGTGACCTCTCAGGACCAATGCTGTCTTCGAGACATCACTATAGGCGCGAGCCGGTTGCAGGCAAAGCGTTATGCGACGCGCGGCGGGCGCTAAGCGACGGAGGCTTGCCGAACGACCGCCTCGGCCTCCATCCGGGCCTCATATGCGACGAGGAATTCGTCGAACTTTGCATAGGGCAATGGCGGCGACACCAGGTAGCCCTGGCCGCACTCGACGCCGCAGCCGAGCAGCGCCTGGCGCTGTTCGACCGTCTCGATGCCCTCGGCGATCACGTTCATCCTGAGCTTCGACGCGAGCCGTACCAGCATCTCGACGATGGTCGCGGCCGAGCCATCCTGCACGATGGTATCGACGAAGAACTTGTCGATCTTCATGGTGTTGACCCCGAGCCGCTTGATCTGGGACAGGCCGCTGTGGCCGACTCCGACATCGTCCAGCGCGACCTTGAAACCATGCTCACGCAACGCTTCGATGACGGCGGCGGCCTTCTCGAGGTCCGGAAATGCTTCGCGCTCGGTCACCTCCATCACGATCTGGCGCGCCGAGACGCCGCTTTCCCTGACCTCGCGGCGCAGCCGGTTGACAAAGGCATCGCTGAGCAAATGGCGCGGGGTGATGTTGACCGACATCTTGAAATATTTGTCCGCCGCGAGCCGCGGGCGCATCTCCTTCAAGGCCAATGCGAGGATCTGCCAGGTGATCGCCTCGATGCGGCCACTGGATTCGGCAAGCGGAATGAAATTCATCGGCGGCGTGACGCTGCCGTCCCGGTGCACCCAGCGCGCCAGCACCTCGCACCCCCTGATCGCGCCGGTGCGCAGATCGAAGGTCGGCTGGAAGTACGGCTTGAATTCGTGCCGCGCCAGTGCGCGGTCGATATCGGCAATCGGCCCTTCCGGCGCCACCGCCCGCGTCATCAACAGGCCGAACGCGAGGCCGAGCGCGGCGGCGAGCAGCATCGACGGCCAATAGCCGTCCCTGTTCCAATGCTGCAGGGCATTGGGCGCGACCCGGACCAGCGCGCGCAAGGGATAGCGGTGCGATGCGCTGCTGAAGGTCACGGCGTCGGTCGCATCCAACACCTGCGAGGCGGCAAATCGCCCGATATCGGCGCCGTTGTCGAGCTGGGCCATCACCTCGCCGTGGTCGCGCAATTCCGTGGGCAGGATGTCGAACAGGATAGCGCTGACACCGAGGATGGCGACCAGTGACGTCTGCGCGTCGATGTCCTTCAACACGCCGAGCGCGACGCCATTGATCTGGTCGACCCGAAACAGCAGGAGGCTGTGATCGGCGGTCTGCAGCATGCGCGGCCGCGTGACCCATTCATTGTCGAACTCGAGCGTCTCCGAATAAGCGGAGCAGATCACCGATCCTTCCCGGTTGACGAGGCGGATGTCCTTGACCTGGGAGCGCTGATAGACCTTGAGGCGGACGGCCTGGAGGGAAGCGGCATCGCAGGTCATCGGACCGCGCTGCATGACGTCATTGAGCGTGGCAACGCTGAAATCCACCGCGACTTCGGAGCGTCGCAGCGCGATATTGGCCAATTCCTCAAGCTGCTTGGCTTGCTGCGTGTCGATCGCAGTGGTCGCGACAAAATGTCCGCCCGCCGCAAAGGCAGCCACGCTGGCCGCGACCAGCGCACTCCTGGCCAGATAGGGCCATCGCCGCATCATGAACGCACGCATACACCCCGGGACGATCGACACACTATATGAGTAGAAACCGCTAAGATTCGGTTGAAGCGCCGCTTGCTTGGATCGTTGACATCAGGTTAACGGGAACCGCCGCCACGATCACCGCTGCGTTACAGTCCAGTACGATGGCCCGCACCCACACGCGGACTTGCCCGGCGGCCGCGCGAAAGGTTAACGTGGATTAACCTACCCTTTGCAGGCCGGAGATGATCGGCGAATTGACCCCGAGAGTTCTGCTCGCGATCGGTTACATCGCCATGACGGCGCCCGCCCTCGCCCAGGACGATCTCGCAGCAGCGCCGGCGGCGCTCACTTTGCAGGTGACGACCGACCCCACGACCATTGAGTGCCGCCGCGTCGAAGATCAGCCGCCGATGTCGCTGACCTTCCGGTCGCTGCACCGGACGTTCAGCGACGACTTCAACGAACATCCGCTGGCGGACGGAAGATGGGTGCCGCATTATGCCGGCGGGGCGGCGTGGCCGGAGGCCCGCTATTGGGGCGGCGACGGCTCCGATTTCAAACGCAAGACCAGCGCCAATGGCGAGCAGCAGATCTATGTCGATCCCCGCTATGGCGGCCGAATGAACACCCCGCTGGGACTTGACCCGTTCAGGGTTCACAATGGCGTGCTGTCGATCGTCGCCAGCCGCACGCCTCCCGATCTGAAGCCGGCGCTATTCGACAATGAATACATCTCGGGCATCCTGACGACGCAGGGCAAGTTCTCGCAGAAATACGGCTATTTCGAAATTCGCGCGAAGATTCCACTGGGCCGCGGCGTGTGGCCGGCGTTCTGGATGCTCGCCGACGACGGCGGCTGGCCTCCGGAAATCGACGTCGTGGAAGGACGAGGCGAGCGGCCCGGCGACATCGTGATGACGACGCATTGGCGGCTTCCTTCGACCCAGCGTATCCAGTCCTGCGGGTTTGATTTCACCGTGCCCGGCGCGGACTCCGACTTCCACAATTACGGTGTGCTGTGGGAAGAAGATCGGCTGATCTACTTCATCGACCGCAAGCCGGTGTCCGACATCGGGGTCCCCATCGGATACGACGATCCCATGTACATGATCGTCAATCTTGCGATGGGATCGAAATTCTTTCTCGGAGTCGGCTTCGTCGATGCCAGTTCACCAAAGAGCATCGCCTTCGAGATCGACCGGATCTCGGTCTATCAGATCGACGCCAACCCCACCGGAGTGACCGATGTTCGGTAGATTTTCGCGCCGGCATTTCGTCAAGCTTGCGGGCATGTCCGCGCTCGGCGTCGCGTCGGCGCCGGCCGCTGCCGCAGAGAGCAACGTGACTCGGGCCGCTGCCGCCAACCCGCACGCGCCCGGCCCGTTTCCCGCCGGCTTTGTCTGGGGCACCGCGACCTCGTCCTACCAGATCGAGGGCGCGGTCAACGAGGACGGCCGCGGCCGCTCGATCTGGGACACATTCAGCCACACGCCCGGCAAGATCGAGGACAACAGCAACGGCGACCGCGCCAACGAGCACTATCACCGCTACAAGCAGGACGTGGCCCTGATCAGGGATCTCGGCGTCAAGGCCTATCGCTTCTCGATCGCCTGGCCGCGGGTGTTTCCGGAAGGTGCAGGTGCGCCGAACCCGAAAGGGCTCGACTTCTACAACCGCCTGATCGACGAATTGCTCGCGAACGGCATCGAGCCCTATGCCACGCTCTACCATTGGGACCTGCCGCAAGCGCTGGAGGACCGCGTCGGTGGTTGGCAATCGAGCGAGACGTCAAAGGCGTTCGGCGACTACGCCGCTTATGTAGCCGAGCGCATCACCGACCGGGTGAAGAACATCTTCACCGTCAACGAGGCCGGCCGCTTCGTCAACTTCGGCTATGGCTGGGGCATCGACGCGCCCGGGCTCAAACTGCCGACGGCGCAATTGAACCAGGTTCGCCATCACGTCGCGCTCGGCCATGGGCTTGCGGTGCAGGCGATCCGCGCCAAGGGACACGCTGGCACCAGGGTCGGCGTCGCCGAGAATATAGCCGCCTGCGTGCCCGCGATCGCGACACCGGAGAACATCCACGCCGCCGAGATTGCCACGCGCGAATTGAACGCGGGCTTCCTCGGCGTCATCCTGGAGGGCAAATATACCGAGGGCTTCCTCGAATATGCCGGCGCCGATGCGCCCAAATTCACGCCCGAGGAATTGAAGATCATCTCTTCGCCGACCGATTTCGTCGGGCTCAATATCTACGCACCGCAATTCTACATCACGGCCTCGGACCGCAAGCCGCATTTCAACGTGCTGCCGTTCCCGGCCTCGTTCCCGCACATGAATTCGGAATGGCTGCGGGTCGGCCCCGAGACGATCTATTGGGCGCCGAGGCTCGCGGCGAAGATCTGGAACATCGAGAACATCTATATCAGCGAGAACGGCACCTCATCCGAGGACAAGCTTACGGCCGACGGCAAAGTCTACGATCTCGACCGCATCATGTATCTGCGCAACTATCTGACCCAGCTCCAGCGCGCGACATCGGAGGACGTCCCGGTGCGCGGCTATTTCCTTTGGAGCCTGATGGACAATTTCGAGTGGATCTTCGGCTACGAGAAGCGCTTCGGTCTCTACCGGGTGGACTTCGAGACGCAAGCGCGGGTGCCGAAACTGAGCGCGGAATTCTATCGCGACGTGGTGGCAAAAAACGCGATCGGGGTCTAGAGGTGCAGAGACTCCGATCGCGTCGTCGCCTTGCGGCCTATCGCATCATCTCATCGCGGCCATGTACCTGCGCCGGCGGCGAGGTCGCCTCGACCGCAGTGAAAGGCTCGATGATGTGATAGCAGTGCTCGGCGTCGGCCGGCACCAGCCAGGAATCGCCGGGGCCGAGCTTGATGGTCTGCCCCTCCAACAGCAGTTCGGCGTGGCCGGAGATCACATAGCCAACCGTCTCATAATCGCGTCGATGCGGCAGGTCGGTTTGCGGCCGCTCATTGTTCCACATCCGCATGGCGACGCGCTTGCCCGAGACCAGATAGGTCTGTCCCATCGCACCCTTTGGCGAGGTCTTTTCCGATACTTTCTTGACGGTGCTGTCGTGCATGGTTGCAGCTCCCGAGTCATCGATCGTTCGATATCAAGCAAGTGCCCGGCGAGAGGTTCCTGCGACGATGCGTGTTCCCGACTCGGAAACCACGGGAACAGCAGGCCAGCGCGGGCGTTTTCAACTGGAGGCGCCGATCTTCCAGGAGACACATCATGACGGACACCAGGGACATCCAGCATGGCGTCAACGATCCCGTCAGCGGCGTCGACGTGAAGCGGAAGTTCAGGGACAATCAAAGCCCCCACGAACGGGCGCAAACTGCGGCCGACGTCCGGGCCGATCCCTCACCCGCGCCGGACGAACCGTTTCTTCCCGAGGCGCTGCGGCGACCGGCGACCGCCCCGCTCAACCCGCGCACCGGACGCCGCCCGACCGAGTGATGTTTCCGGGGGTGATTCCAGACGAGCGCAGACTCGGCCTCGGCAAGCCGCTGGTGCTCGACTTCGCGAAGTCGTCGACTCATTTGCACCTTGTCGGCGCCGTTATTCAGAACACCCCGCTGCACGCAAGCGCCTTGCGGACGTGATCGAGTTCCTGCTCGTCCGCGACCACGTCGAGGATGATATTGCCGACGCCCAACTCGGCGAAGCTGCGCAGTTTCGCTCCGATCTCAGCATAGCTGCCCACGAGATACGGGCAATCCGCCTGGAAGGTCAGGAATGGAAGCAGCCAATAGCCATTGTCGCGGATCGCGCCGTCCTGCTCATCCTTGCCAAGGCGCCGCTTCCAGACGGAATCGGTGTTCCCCATGGTCAGCTTGAATAATTCGCGATTGTCGTCGCTGTCCTGAAATCGACGCTTTGCGGCCCGCCTCGCCTCCGCGCGGCTTTCCCTCGCAAAGATCCCAAAATTCAATCCGGGAGCCTTTATTCCCTGCTCGAGATCGGGCGGGAGCATCTGCATCATCAGGCATTGCATCTCCGTCGCCACGCGGCGGGCATCGTCCGATTGGCCGGCGATCAGAAATTCCGGGATCAATTCCTTCGGCAGGCGCGGCCAGATCTGCAGGTTGTTCGTGGTGTAGAACCTGCCCCGGAAACTAACGGGCCGCGTGCTCGCGAACAATTGGCGTACCACAGCGATGAACTCGCCTAGCCTTGCATATCGCTCGGCGTGGGACTGCTCGTCGCCCAGGCCCTGCAGATCGCTCAGCGCAGTCCCCGTGATCATGTTGAGGTAGACTTTCCGGCCGTAGAGCAGCGCAAAGGAGGAGATCAGTTTTGCCGCGGTGAACGGATGCAGATAGACCGGATTGACCGCGATCAGCGGCGCACAATGTTGCGTGCGCGCGAGGATATGCTGGGCCATCGACCACGGCTCGATGAACACGTCATTGCCGGCAAACAGCAAGATCCCTTCGAAGCCGTTGCGGTCGGCGAAATGCGCGACCCGCATCAGCTCGTCGGCATATTTTGCAGGATCGCGGTTGCGCGAAACGGCAGGGAATACGCGGGGCCTGGCTTTCATCGCCGATAGCTCCGACGATCGGGATCTGCGCTTGTTCGCCAAAATGCCGCGCCAATGCCACGCACGAGCGGCCAGGCGCGATGCAGGATGGCAAGGCGGCCTCTCGCGCTGACGCGCATGGCATCGATGTCGCGCAGCTTCTACCTGCTCTTCTTTTTCTTCTTTTTGGCCTTCTTGGCTTTGGCGGCCTTGCCTAACTTCGCCAAGCCCTTTTCCGTGAGGGCCAACGCATCTCTGAGCTGATCCCGCTCGCGCTTGAGCAGATCCCTCAGACTTTTCTTTTCGTCGGGTGTCAGCTTATCGAAATCAAGATACGGAACAAATCCCATAGTAAATACCCCGGGTTTCCCGCCGCCCCTTGCCAGGCGCGAGAACAATGTTGCTCGCGAAGCGACAAATAATCAAGGTAGTTTTCTCACTCGTTACAGCCTGGAGTAATCGACGCCTGCGCATCTCATGCGGCGCGGCGACGGAGCAAACGTTGCAACGGCGCATCAGGCTGCGCTGCAGCACGCGTGAGGATCACAACAAGATCCTCCATCCATTGTGGAATCACATGGTGTCCGAACAGCTCGCGCTTGTAACTGCACGAGCCGGTGATGCCAGTCTGCCGCTCCTTCAGCATCAGCGAGAGCCAGGTCTGATTGACCGGCAGCACGGGCTGTCCTTCACGGTAGGCGCTTCCAAGCGTGCGTATCTTCACATCCGAAAACTTCAGCGGCTGGCGCAGAGGATTCTGCAAGGTGAAGTAGACCTGGATCAGGGAGGCTGGATCGATGCCCGTTTCGGCGAGCCGCGCGGCGAGAATGTTGAAGGGCAATTCCTGTCGGGCATGGGCTTCGAGAACGCTGTCACGCACGCGGGCGAACGCCTGTCGAAACGAAAGGCCGGGATCGATGCGGGTGCGGACGATTACGGTATTCTCGAACGGTCCGATCACTTGCTCGGTGTCAGGCCGGGAGCGATTGGCCATCGCAGTGGCCACGCAAATGTCATCGCGGCCGGTTTGCATCGCGAGCAGTGTCTTCAGACCCGCCAACAGCGCCATGAACAGCGTGCCATTCTCTCGGCTTGCAAAGGCGGTCACCGCTGCGACCAGATCGCCCGACAGGCGCACCGGCTGATGATCGCTAGGTGGGGCTGGCGCGACGCCGGCAATGTCACCAAAGACCGGCGTGGCGCCGCGCAAATTCTCCTTCCAATAACTGGTCTGCTGCGCCGCAGCGTCGGTTGCACACCATCCGCGCTGACGACGCGCCGCATCGGAGAACGGCAACGCCGGTTGCAGCGCCGGTCCCGAGCGACGAGCGACGAGCGATGCATAGCGTCGCGAGATCTCGTCAAAGAGGATTCCGATTGACCAGCCATCGGCGATGGCGTGGTGGATCGTGAGCAGCAGCGCATGGTCGTCCGGCCCCAATCGCAACAGGCGCGCCCGCCATAGCGGCGCGCGTGTCAGGTCAAATGGCGTCCGTGCTTCCTGCTCGGCGCGAAGCATGGCCTTCCTTAACTGCAGTTGGCTGACGCGCCTGTCGCCCGACGGCGCGCGAACCGCCAGATCTTCAACGCTCAATGGCGCGGCGCGCTTGCCGGGCGGCGTGATCACGAGCGCAGGCTCGTCGCCATCCCAGCCAAAGGCGGTGCGCAGCGACTCGTGACGGCGCATCACCTCACCAAGACTTTTCTTTAGTGCGGCGAGATCGAGCAGCCCCTGCAGCCGCAGTGCAAAGGGCAGGTTGAACAGGGGAAGCCCCGGAAGCGCGCTCTCGATGCCGAGCATCTGGGCCTGCGCGATGGACGGCAGGCGCGGGCCCGTTTCCACGAGATCCGGAATGATCGGCAGAACGTGCTGCGGCTTCCTTGCCAACGCATCGTCGATGCGCTGCGCGAGTTCTTCTACGGTCGGCGCCTCGAAGATCGTCTTGATCGGCAACGACACCCCGAACGCCCGCGCGAGACGCGCCATCGCCTGGCCCGCCAACAATGAATGGCCGCCAAGGTCGAAGAAATTGTCGGCGACGCCGATGCTGGGGACTTTCAGCAGATCGATCCAGATGTCGGTCAGCGTCTTCTCGGTGCCGCGACGCGCCGGCGCCGTCACGCCGCTGGCCTTCGGTTCGGATTGATGTACCCCCCTCAGCGCGGCACGGTCGACCTTGCCGTGACTGTTGAGCGGAATGCGTTCAAGGAACAGGAGGGCTGCGGGCACCATGTGGCCCGGCAGCCTGCTCTTGAGGAAATCGCGTAGCGCACCGGCATCCGGCCGGCTGCCCGGAGCCGCGACGATGTGCGCGACCAGCCGGGTCTCGCCGCCGGCGTCGCGCGGCTCGACGATGGCAGCACGGATATCCGGATGATCAAGCAGAACGTGCTCGATCTCCTTCAGCTCGATCCGATAGCCGCGGATCTTGACCTGATCGTCGATGCGCCCCATGCATTCGATCGTGCCGTCGGAGCGGCGCCGGGCGAGATCGCCGGTCCGATACAAACGCGCGTCGGCATCTTGCGAAAAGGGGTCGCACAGGAAACGTGCATTCGTCTGCCCGGGATCATTGATGTAGCCGCGCCCGACCCCGGCGCCGCCGACGCAGAGCTCCCCCACCATCCCGGCCGGCACCGGCTGCAGATGCGGATCGAGCACGTAGAGGCGCGTATTTGGCAAGGGGCGGCCGATCGGAACGCTGGTCGCGAGCGCCGGCGGTTTAGTAAGGCGATAGAGCGCGACATCATCGGAGCATTCCGATGCCCCGTAGGCATCGACCAACGGCACCTCGGGAAACCGCCGAAACCAGGCGCGGCAGAGATCGACGGCAAGCGGCTCGCCAGTCGAGATCAGGAGGCGCAGGCGGAAGAAGGCGCGCAGCACCGGCGCTTCGTCGGCTTGTTCAAGGATAACCCGCAGCAGCGACGGCACGATCTGCAGCACCGTGACCCCTGCCCGCTCGATTTCTTGCGCCAGCCGTTCGGGATCGCGCACGATATCGTCGGCACAAATGTGGACGCGTGCGCCGGCCATGGGACCGGCGAGAAACTGCCAGACCGAGATCACGAAACTCTGCGGCGCGGTCTGCGCGATGACGTCCGCGGACGACAGGCCAAGCTCGGAGATCAGGGACGCGAGATGATTGGACAATCCCCGCTGCTCGATCATCACGCCCTTGGGCGTCCCCGACGAGCCGGAGGTGTAGATGACATAGGCGAGATTCGATGGCGTGCGCCGCGTCGGCTTTACCGGATTGGCAGCGGCCAGGCCCTCAAGCTGGACAATGGGCATTCGGCGCTGAATAAGCGAGCTGGAAAGCACTTCCTGCAAGGCCGAGGAGCTGCTTGCTCCGACCAATA
The DNA here is from genome assembly GCF_055456055.1 of Bradyrhizobium sp. LeoB3. Lineage (NCBI taxonomy): Bacteria > Pseudomonadati > Pseudomonadota > Alphaproteobacteria > Hyphomicrobiales > Nitrobacteraceae > Bradyrhizobium > Bradyrhizobium sp. LeoB3. Next base: position 366,942 of record NZ_JBVBEF010000001.1, on the reverse strand, counting down.
TCAAGTGTGCCCCGCTGGATGCGAGAATCGCGGCCAGCCGTGCAGCGGGTTGGGTCGGGTCCAGGCAGAGAAAGGCCGCCCCGACGCGCTGTACCGCGAGCATCGCAGCCAGCAAATCCGGGCTTCGCTCGGCGAATAGCGCGACCACCGTCTCGTCGCCGATATCCTCCTGCGCGAGCCGCGCGGTGATTGCCGCGCTGCGGCTGGCGAGCTCGCGGTAGCTCACACGCACCTCGCCTGCGGAGACCGCGACCGCTGCCGGCGCACGCGCGACCTGCTGGTCGAACCGCTCGCAGAGATCGAAGGCACTGAAATCGGCTTCGACCCCATTGCAAGCCGCCAGGGCGCGGCGGCGCTCTGCCGGCGACAGCAGCGGCAGGCGCGAAATTCGCTCCTCGGGATCGGCAATGACCGCTTTCAGGAGCCGCTCGAAATGCACAGCCATTCCCGCAATCGTCGAAGCGTCGAACAGGTCGGTGCTGTATTCGAAGAAACCCGAAAAACGGCCATCGGCCTCGATCAGCTCGAGCGTGACGTCGAAGCGCGAAATCTGGGGATCGATCTCGAGGCGCTGCGTCGACAAGCCCGGAAACGTCGCCACCTCGATCGAAGCGCTTTGCAGGATGAACATCACCGGAAATAGCGGGTTGCCGTCGCGGCTGCGCGACACCTGCAGCGCCCGCAACACCTCCTCGATCGGCAGATCCTGGTTGCGATAGGCGTCGAGCGTGACATGCCGCACCCGCCGCAATAGCTCGCCGAAGGTCGGATCGCCGGAGCAGTCGGTTCGCAGGATCACGGTGTTGGCGAACAGCCCGATCAGGCGTTCGGTCTGGATCTGATTGCGGTTCGCGATCAGCGAGCCGATCGCGACATCGTCGTGGCCGGTGTAGCGATGGAGAAGGCATTGAAACGCCGCGAGCAGCGTCATGAACGGCGTGACGCCCTTGGCCTGGCTCAGCGCCCTCAGCCGCGCCGACAAGCCTTGCGGCAGTTCGATGTAATGCCGGGCGCCGCGACCGCTCCAGATCTGTGGGCGTGGGCGATCGGTGCGCAGCGGCAGCGTGGTGACGCCGTCAAGCTGCCTGCGCCAGTAGCTCAACTGCTCCTTTGCCGCCGACGTCGCCGCCCAATCCTGCTGCCACGCGGCAAAGTCGCGGTATTGGAACGCGAGCGGAGGCAACGCGGCCGCGCGGCTTGCCGCATAATGCGCTTGAAGCTCCTGCCAGAACAACCGCTGTGACCAACCGTCGGTGACGAGGTGATGGATGTTGATCACCAGCGCATGATCGGTCGCCCCAAAGCGCAACAGCCTGACTTTGAGCGGCGGCTCATGTTCGAGATCGAATTGGTGATGCGCCAATCTCAGGGCTTCCCGCCGGATCGCCGTTTCGCGCTCACCCTTGGCGCATCCCTTCAAGTCCACGTGTTCGAGCCGTGGCATCGCCGCATCGACGCGTTGCACCGGTTCGCCCAGCCATTCGGAGAAGGTCGAACGCAAGACCTCGTGCCGCTCGCAAAGCGCTGCGATACCAGCCTCAAACGCGGCGACGTCGAGCCGGCCGGACAGGCGCGCCACTTCGACGACATTGTAATTGTACTTGGTCTTATCCAACCGGCTGAGGACGTACATCCGCTGCTGCTGGAACGAGAGCGGCGCGCGGCCTGACTCTGTTGCGGTCTTGCGCCATCCCGGCATCACGAGGTCGCGGCCCGCCGCGCCCGATTGCAGTCGCCCGGCAAGCTCAGCGACCGTCGGCGCCTCGAAAATCTCCTTGAAAGACAGATCAGCGCCGAATTGTTCGCGCAGGCGCGACAGCATTTGCGTCACGCCGAGCGAATCCGCGCCCAGCGCGAAGACGTCCTGATCGACGCCGACCCGCTCCACTTCCAGGAGCCTCGCCCAGATCTCGGCCAATTGCCGCTCCAATTCGGAGCGAGGCAAACGCTTGTGTTCGGTGTCCTCGCTTGCCGGTCCGGCCGACACCAATTCGACAAGCGCGCTTCGCTTGAGTTTGCCGCTCGCCCCTTTCGGCAACGCCTGAACCATCCGGATCAGGCCAGGCACCTTATAGGCGGCGAGCCGCTGCCGCGCGAATTGCCGAAGCTGATGCGCTGTCGCGCCGGACTGCGGCCGCAGCACGATCGCTGCGCCGACGGTCTCGCCGAGCTTCTGGTGCGGAATGCCGAAGACGCCGGCCTCGAGCACATCGGGGTGGCCCAACAGCGCCTCTTCCACTTCCAACGGCGAGATCTTCTGCCCGCCGCGGTTGATGACGTCCTTGATGCGGCCGACGATGAACAGATAACCGTCGGGGTCAAAATAGCCGAGGTCGCCGGTCCTGAACCAGCCATCCCGGAAGGCGGCTCTGGTCGCCTCGGGATCGTTGTAATAGCCCCGGCTGATGGTCGGGCCGCGCAGCACGATCTCGCCGTGCTCGCCGGCCGGCAGCCGCCGGCCTTCATTATCCATGATCGCGATCTCGGGGCCGGCGGGCAGGCCGACCGAGCCCGGCTTGCGCCGGTGGCGAGGGTTGGCGGCGATCTGGGATGCGCCTTCCGTCATGCCGTAGATCTCGATCACGGGCACGCCGAACCGCGCTTCCAGCCCTTGGAGAATGTCGGGGGTCAGCGACGCCGATGCCGAGCGGATCACGCGCAGCGAAGACCCCCGCGTCATCTCTGTGTCATGCTCTGAAGCGGATAGCAGCGCGCGGTGGATGGTCGGCACCGCAGTATACCAGGTCGGCTTCAACTCCTTCAGGCAGGCGAAGAAGGAAACGGGGTCGAAGCCCGCGGTGCAGATCACGCTCGATCCGGCCGCGAGCGCCGTGAGCAGGCCGGATATCAGGGCATGCGCATGAAACAGCGGCAGCATGTTGAGCAGGCGATCCTGCGGCCTGAGCGCGAAGACCACCGCAGCATTGTAGGCCGAAAGACACACGCTCGCATGTGTCAGCGGCACCATCTTAGGGCGAGACGCCGTGCCCGAGGTCAGCAGGATAAAGGCATCATCCTCTCCGCGCGCAGCCCCGCCCACAACGGCAGGCTCAACCGACGGGCCTGCCAATTCGAAGGCGCCAAGACCCTGGCCGCCCCGGGGCGACAGATCGATCACAGCAACCCCCAGCGCGTGCGCGGCGGCCCGGCTTGCAGACCCCGCTTCCGTAGACGTGACGAGAGCGGCAAGCTCCAGCTCGCTGAAATAGCGCTGAAATTCATCCCCGGTCAGGTCCGGATTGACCGGGATGCAGACGGCTGCTGTTGCGACCGCAATGAGGGCCAGCGCGTTATCGACGCCCCGCGGCAATACCACGGCGACGCGATCGGCCTGAGCGATGCCGAGCCTGCGCAATTGATGGACGGTCTCACTGGTGCGCGCGGCAAGCCCGGCATAGGTCACCGCGCCCCGCCCGGGAGCAAGCACCGCAGGCCGATCGGGCGCGTTGCGGGAATAGAAATCAAGCATATCGCCGATGCTCGAAAAGGCCTGGATGCACGAAAGGGCTTGGCCTCCGGTGCTGCTGCCGGCCGATCCTTGCGACGGTGTGGCTGCGATGTCCGACAAGCTCGTGCCTTTTTGCTCGAGTTGAGCTATTGTTCTCGAACTTCGCAGATCCGTCCAGACCGAGGTCGGGCAAAAGTCCCCAAAATGTGCGCAACCGAACGGAGACACGTCCTTTCTCCTGAGATGCAGCCCGACGGATAATCATGCCGGAGAATAAGCCAGGTTCTGAAACGACAGATGGCTTGAAGCACTGGCTCGAGGAGGCCGGCCTCGGCCAATACGCCGATCTTTTCATCCAGCACCGCATCGGCCTCGATGTCATCCCCGATCTAACCGAAGAAGATCTGGCGAAGCTTGGTCTGCCGATGGGCGATCGCAGGCGCCTGCAGCGCGCGATAGGCTCGCTCGTCCCGATCGCACCGAGCAATCCGGTAGCGGATCGCAGCGTCCCGCCGAGAACGGGCAACGCCGCCGAGCGGCGCCAGCTCACCGCCATGTTCTGCGACATGGTCGGCTCCACCTCGCTCTCCGAGCAGTTCGATCCCGAGGATGTGCGCGACATCATCGGCCGTTTCAGGGAGACCTGCGTCCGGATCGTGAAGCATTATGACGGCTTCGCCGCACGCTATATCGGCGACGCCATCCTGATCTATTTTGGCTACCCGCACGCGCATGAAGACGACGCCGAGCGTGCGGTGCGCGCCGGGCTTGAGATCGTCGAGGCGCTGTCATCGGCGCAGGGCGGCGAGCAGCGAGCGGCGTCCAGCTATACGCCTGCGGTTCGGATCGGAATTGCGACCGGCCTTGCCGTCGTCGGAGATCTGATCGGGCAGAGCACCGAGGAGCGCGATTCCGCCGTCGGCGAAACGCTGAACCTTGCCGCCCGGCTGCAGCCGCTTGCCCCCGTCAATGGGGTGGTCATCGCGTCCTCGACGCAATCGCTGTTGAGGGGAAAGTTCGACTACCAGAACCTCGGCATTCACGCGCTCAAGGGGATATCCGAAAAAGTCCAGGCCTGGCGCGTGGTCCGCCGCGCGCGCACGGAAACACGCTTCGCCGCGGCAATGGGTCCGAGATTGACGCCGCTGGTCAACCGGGAGGAAGAAATCGCCCTGCTGATGCGACGCTGGCAACAGGCCAAGCGGGGTCATGGCCAGGTCGTGCTGCTGTCGGGCGAGCCCGGAATCGGCAAGTCGCGGGTTTTCCAGGAGATTCACGAGCGGATCGCGGGCGAGCACCATGGACAGTTGTCGTTCCAGTGTTCTCCCTATTACACCGGCACCGCGTTCTATCCGTTTATCGAGCAGTTCAAATTCGCGATCGGACTCGATCGCGAAGGCTCTTCGGTGCTGGCGCTTTCAAGCCTCGAAGCGGCCGTGATCGCCGCAAAGGGCAATGTGCAGCAGGTGGTGCCGATCTTTGCTGCGCTGCTGTCGATCTCGACCGGCGACCGGCACGCGCTGCCGGAGCTTTCGCCACAGCAGCACAAGGATGTGACGGTCGCCGCGCTGGTGAACCATCTGGTCGGGCTCGCGCGCGACCAGCCATTGATGATCGCCTTGGAGGATGCCCACTGGATCGATCCGACCTCGCGGGAGGTGCTCGACCTCTTGGTGGAGAGGGCTCAGAACGCGGCCATTCTCGTGATCGTCACCTGCCGCCCGGAATTCAAGCCGAGCTGGAATGCGCATCGCCACATCACGGCATTGACGCTCAACCGGCTCAGCCGGCAACTGCGGACGACGTTGGTCGAGCGGGTCGCAGGCCGGCGGGAACTGCCGAGGGAAGTGGTCGAGGAGATCATCGTCAGGACCGATGGCGTGCCGCTATTCCTGGAAGAGCTGACCAAGGCGGTCATCGAATCCAACCTGCTCACCGAGCGGCATGGGCGCTACGTCTTCACCGGACCATGGCGCCAGCTCTCGATCCCGGCCACCCTGACCGACTCGCTGATGGCGCGCCTCGATCGCATGGGGCCGTTCAAGAAGATCGCCCAGATCGGAGCCACGATCGGCCGCGAGTTCTCCTACGAGATCCTTCGCGCGGTCGCCGAAGCGCCGGCGGAGCAGATCGAGGCAGCGCTTGATCATCTCGAGCAAGCGGGATTGATCGTTTGCCGCGGTCATCCGCCGGATGCGATCTATGCCTTCAAGCATGTGATGATCCAGGACGCGGCGCATTCGAGCCTCCTGCACAGCGAAAGACGAAGGCTGCATTCGCGGATCGCTGAGGTGATTGCGGATCTCTATCCCGAACGTACCGAGCGCGAGCCCGAGCTTTTCGCCTATCACCTGACCGAATCCGGCCAGGCCGAACCTGCCGTTGGTTTCTGGCTGAAGGCGGGCAGGCAGTCCGCAAAGGCAGGCGCCAATCTGGAAGCGATCAGCCATCTCCGGCGCGGCCTCGGCGTCACCCAAAGCCATCCCAAGATGATGCGACGCGACGAAATGGAGCTGGAGCTTCGCACCGCGCTGGGCAACGCCTTGATCGCCGCCAAGGGCTACGCCGCGCAGGAGGTCGAGGAAAACTACGCCGAGGCGCTCGAGCTCGGCCGCCAGCTTGACGATGAGGCAAATGTGTTCGCGGCGACCCGCGGGCTTTGGGTGTACCATTTCATCCGCGCCGATCTGAAGCGCGCGCATGATCTCAGCGTCGAACTCGTGCAGTTCGCGAAGCGCGTACGCCCGAACGCAACCGCGCAATCGATGCAGCAGCATGCCGGATATCTGATCGAGGCCCACAGGTCGATCGCCATGACCATGCTCTATCGCGGGCGATTTGCGGCTTCACACTATCATCTGCAGCGCTGCATGGAGCTCTACACGCCCGAATTGCACGGCGAACTGACCGAACGGCACGGTATCGATCCTGGCGTCGTGTCGCTGTCCTATCTCGGATATCTCCAGTGGTTTCTCGGCCGTCCCGATGCGGCGCGCCAGCACACCGAGGATGCGATCGTCAACGCCGAACAGCTGCGTCATCCGTTCACGCTCGCCTTTGCCCTCGAGTTCGGCGCCTATCTTTGCCAGCACCTGCGCGATGTCGAGGGCACCATGAACTATTCCGACCGCGCCATGGTGGTCTCGTCGGATCATGGCTTCCAGCACTGGAAGCAGCAGGCAGGCATTCTGCGCGCATGGGCGATGGTCGAACTCGGCGATATCGACGAAGGGCTGAAGCAGATGCGGGTGGGACTGGAGGGCTATGAAGCCATGGAGGCCTGGCTGGCGACCTGCTGGTTCAGGAGCCTGCTCGCGACTGCCTATGCGAAAGTCGGCCGGCTGGAAGCGGCACTGCGAACGCTGGACGGCGCCCTCGCGGTTGCGAGGCGCACCGGTGACCATTTCTTCCTCGCCGAGGTCTATCGCCTGCAGGGTGAAACGACCTTTGCCCAAGGCGGGCTCGCTGTGGCCGACGACGTCGAGGAGCTGTTCCGCCGCTCGATCGAGCTGGCCCGCCAGCAGAGCGCGCTTGCATGGGAATTGCGATCGGTCGTCAGCCTGGCACGCCTTTGGCGCGATGCCGGCAGGCGCGAGCAGGCCGTCGAACTGCTCGTGCCTGTTGCGGCGCAGTTCGCGGAAGGCTTCCTTACGCCGGACCTGAAGGACGCGTGGAATCTGATGGAGGAACTCGGCGCGAATCCGTCAAGGCAGCATCCATGGGCCAACCAGACAGGGCTACACCAGGCGGGATGAGCGATCTGGCAGCGGCAAGACGACGCTACGCGCAAGCGATCCGGCAACGCGAGCAGATTTCGTCGGCGCGCCTGCTGCGGGCTTTCGCCACGGTGCCACGCGAGCACTTTGCGGGCGACGGCCCCTGGCGGATCCGCCGCGAGGTCGGACGTGGCTACAGCTCCACGGCCGATGCGGATCCCGTTCATCTCTATGACGACGTGCTGGTGGCGATCGATGAACGGCGCAAGCTCGACACCGGACTGCCGAGCCTGTGGGCGCACTTCTTCGATATCCTCGACATCAGGGAAAAAGAGCGCGTGGTGCAGATCGGCTGCGGGCTCGGCTATTATTCGGCGATCCTGTCCAGGATCGTCGGCGCGCAAGGCATGGTCCTTGCCATCGACTGTAACAAGACATTGGCCGACCGTGCCGCCGCCAATCTCCGCCGATACAACAACGTCGAAGTAGTCCACGGTGACGGCTGCAACGACGTGAGCGGCCCGGCCGATGTGATCATCGTCCATGCCGGCTTCAATCATCCGCATCCGCTGTGGATTGAATCGCTCCGCCGCGGCGGCCGCCTGCTGGTCCCGCTGACCAAGCGGGGCCGGGCCGGCATCGTCATCAAGATCACCCGCCTCGCCCGCTGCTATCAAGCCGAAGTCGTCAGGGGCATCAGGATCATCCCAGGCAAAGGCCGAGGCGGAACCGCGCTCGACGAGCGCGTGACGGACTGGTGGCAACGCGCCGTCGCCCTCGCACCGCTGCGGTTTCAAAGCATCGAACAGGGACTGCCGTCTGAGCGGAAACCGCGACCTACTTAGAGCGTGATGACGTTTCTTCGAATCGTCTCACGCTGCCCACTTTTCCGGATCATGCTCTGACGACTTCCGACGTAGCGCAACTGGGAGCAGGTCACCCTCTGCACGCCAAGCCGACCGTCCCGCGCATAGCGGACGTCATCTGGATCGCTTCTCGATCTTCCTCAAAGCAGCGCAGCATTCATCGCGCCAAGCGCTGACGAGCGCCGGCTGAGCCGACGCGAGAGTCAGGGCGATCGGGCGTTTCCAAGAGCCAGGAACAGCGTCTGTTGCCACCGATCGCTTTCGATTTGATCGAGCACGGCAAGATCGAGCATCGGCCGCAAGGCACTGCCTTTCGGCAGCACGATCGCATATCGCTCGCTGCTGAAGCTGGTATCGACGACTCGGATCGAGCCTGAGAAGTCGTTACGAACGATCCAGGCCAGCAGCGGCTTGTCATGGACGAAGGCATCGATCTGACCGCGGCTCAGTGCGGACAGGCCGCTTTGAGCATCTGGAAATGCTCGGAACGAAAGCTGCTGGCGCATGAGGTAGTCGCTTGTCGGAGAGTTCGCGACGGCGCCGACGCGCACGGATCGCAGGTCGTTGAAGCTGTGGACTGCGCCTTGCAGTTCCCTGCGCGTGAGGGTGGAGGTGATGCCGGCGGTGAACACGGCTATCGCGATCACGGAAGCGATCATCCACCCGGTCGCGACGATCCGCCCGGGAAGCGTTGCCGGTGCATTCGCTGCGGCTCCGGCCTGCGTCATGGCAATGGTCGACCACCAGAAGCTGGAGCCGAGCCCCTTGGCGCCCCCGCCGAAATGTTCCGTCTTGCGCCGCTCCAGCAGCCAAATGATGAACCCCACCGCCATCGCAAAACAAAGCAGCAGACCGACAGCCTGGAAGAAGCCGAAAGAGAGAAGCGCCCGTCCGATCGAGACCCAGGGGCTCTCATTGAGAGACACCGCAATCCCGAGTCCGGTGTTGTAGAAAGGTTGAGTGAAATCGACATCGCGTGCACGTGCAGCAGTCACGGTTACGGCTGCGACGCCGGCGTCGAAGGTGCCTTTCGCGACGCCATCCAACAGATCCTGCACACTCTGCGTCTCAACCAGGCGAAACTTAAGATGCGCCCGATCAGCGATCCGTCTCCAGAGCTCAATGCTGATACCGCCCCAGCTCCCATCCGGCTGCTTCATCGCAAAAGGCGGGGCTTCCTTGGTCGCCACCACCAATTCCTTGTCGGGGGCTATGCCCTGCGCGCGGACCGCGCTGCAGACGAGCGCAAGGATCGCCAGCAATAAAAAAGATATCAGGACCGATCGAAGCGACAAGATCACTGGTGCGCCTTGACGATGCCGACCTCGCCGCTCACCGCAGCAGCGAGGCTGCCTTCTCAAACCGACGAGGTGATCGAGTGAAGTGGCGCGAATTCATTTTCGAACTCCGCTGGATTCGCCTTGCTTCTCCCGCCCCCGAATGTCGGAACCCAAGAAGATCCGCGCAAACCCGACTGCGCAATTCTTACTAGAATGATGGCAATTTGGCGCGCCGCTCGGAACAAATTATCGGGGATCCGTCATCGACGCCCTCTTTCGCCAAGGGTCAAATGGGTCACCGTCGCCGCGAGATTGACGCCGATCGCGCGCTCGACGGAAAGCGGCTGCAGGACGACGCTTCGGCGCGATCCGCCGATCAGGGCGTTGGCGCCAAAGCCGGGTCCCAGCGCAACATTGGCGCTGGCCCCCACATAGCTGCCGCGCATGGTGCCGGGCCCAATCCGCGAGTTCTTGGCAAACACGGCCCAGGATAGAACGCCACTTCCGGTGACGCCGAGGTCAAGACCGACACGCCTTATTCGCCCAGCGTAAATATAGCGCTGCGACGAACCTCTCCGGTAGAATACGCAACGCAGCGACTGCGTCGATCCAACAAGGAAGCCGATCCGCGGGCTGCTGGAACACAACAGCCGACCGACCCTGAATATCTCGCCTTGCGCGGGCGTTGCGACGGCGGAAATTGAAGCGAAAACGCACAAGGCGCCAAGCAACCGTATCGTCTGCATCTCAGGCCTCGACTTGATCTTCGGTGTTGTGAGGTGCGGCCGCGCGGCCATAGCTAAGCCAGAACGTCATGCCGATGCCGACCAGGAATACGGCGGCAAGAAGGAAAAAGATCACCGACTGCTTCAGCCAGGAGAGCGCCGGAACTGCGGCACCCATGGCGATGCCAAGGAAGCAGATCTGGGGGGACAAAAGGCTAAGGCCGGCGAGGAAGGTGCCGAGCGCCAATAAGGTCAGAAGCACCAGGCTGGTAGCCGGCGTGGGGAGCAGCTGTTGAACGCCGGAGACAAGCATGATGTTCATCGTCACCAGAACGGCCACCCAATGAAGCGCCTGGGTCCAGATCAACCGAAACTGAGCCTGCTTGCTGCCGAGCTCGGGCCATTTGGTCACGACGCAGACCACAGCGACGGCAAGCGCCAGGAACTCCCAATAACCTACAAGCGGCTGATGCGAGATATTGGTATAGGCGACGCCTGCGATGGCGAGCACGAGTGCGACGACATAGGGTAACCGCCGCCATAGAAGATCGGCTCTTCCCGAACCGGTCGAGGCAGGCGCGCCCTCGCTCCGCTGCCCGTTAGTCTCGCTCATCGAACATCCACCGCTGTCGGATTCGTTCCTGTACTGCGTTTGGATCAGTCATCGATCGCTCAAATTACATGAACGGATTGCGCCCGTCGTGCCACACAATCGGCCGGCCAGCGGTTCAGTTGCCCGACGACCGCCCTGCAGGTGCATGGGTGCGAACCCGCCTGCTGCCGAAATGCGGATGCCGTCCGCCGCGGTGGCGCCAGTGGCGATGCTTGTGTGGGTTCATATTTGTATTCGGTGTTGCGCTCTTTTGCGCAGCCGCGCCCTGGTCAGTCGATTGGGCCACGGACAGGCTTGGCGGCGCTGCGATGGCTGCAACTACGCCGACGATCAGAGCGCCGACCACGAGTCGGATGTTCATGCACGCCTCCATATTCCCATCGGCGATAGTGCAAGCGCTAAGGGCGGCAAGGAATGCGGGATGCCGGCAGCCGATGACTACGATCCTATCGTCGACTTTGCCGCGCGCACATCCGGGATTCTATGTAGGAGCGGGCGGCAGAAACTGCGGATCACGGCCATGCTGCGCGACGTCCGATATCAAGAGGCGAGCCGCCTGAAAGCAATATCGCGTCCGCTTCGACAAGTGGCGACGAGCGGCGGCCCCAGTGAATAAGGCATCTCCTCCAGCGACAACGCCCTGCGCCGAAGCAGCGTAGTTCCCGCCCCCCGAATATCGGGTGATTATCTGATATCCTGCATCGGGCCATCACCATAGGCTTGACTATCCCGTGCTGGGCGCGGTCGAGAGGAGGCAAGCCATGTCAAACTATGACCAGGATACAGTCACCTCCGGTGCGATTAGCAGCGATGCCATCGCGGTCGATGTCGGCCTCCGCAACTACATGCTGCGCATCTACAACTACATGGCCGCAGGTGTCGGCCTCACTGCTCTTGTCGCCTGGCTGACTTATCAGCTCACCGGTCCGGCATTACTGCAGAATCCGCTGATGTGGATCTTCATCCTGGCGCCGCTGGCCCTGGTGTTCTTCATCAGTTCACGCATCCATACGCTATCGGCGACAACGGCACGTTGGTTGTTCTTTGTCTATGCAGCCCTGGTCGGCGTGTCACTCTCGACCTTGCTCCACATCTACACAAGTTCCTCGATCACACGCGTGTTCTTCATCGCCGCCGCAACGTTCGGAGCGCTCAGCATCCTTGGGTACACCACCAGGCGCGACCTGTCCGGACTGGGCACCTTCCTGTTCATGGGCTTGATTGGCGTCATCATCGCGAGCGTGGTCAACCTGTTCCTGCGCTCGACCGGACTTGACTGGCTGATCTCGATCGTGGGCGTCGGCATCTTTGCCGGCCTGACTGCCTATGATACGCAGCGCATCAAGGCGATGTACGACTCTGGGGACGATGAAACTTCCGCAGGCCGCAAGTCGGTACTCGCCGCGTTGTCGCTCTACCTCAATTTCATCAACCTGTTCATGATGATGCTGCGCCTTGCGGGCACTCGTCGTTAAAGCGTTTCTCCGGAGCTTCGGCTCTGATTCAATCAGAACCGAAAGATGCACGAGACGCGAAGGCGATATGCGGTTAGTGCCAATCACGAATGGCAGCGCCTCATTCGCCGCCGTCCCACTCGCGACTGGTGCAGCGCAAGAATTCGCGAGTTCCAATCCAAAGATTGCTCCACGTCAATGGCGCTTTGCTACCTGACGGTGTATGGTGCGGACTGGGTATCCGATCGGGTCAGGGAGATTGGTCGAGGCAAGGGGCGGCTCTCAGCATCGAGAGCCGTGCGGAAGGCGAATGCGTACCGTGAAGCAACATAATGCTCCCACGTGCGGATCGGATCGAACCAATGCACAGGGATGGCCAGGCATTGGCGCAGCAAGCGCGAGCGATCGGCTGTACTGGAAACTAGCCTCCGACCTTCTCTTTGTGGTGCGTCCTTCATGTGAAGGGCGCTTTGTTTATGAAGATATAAACCCGGCGTTCGAATCTCTTGTTGGGATCGCGTCGGAAGACATCCGGGGGATGGCCGTTTGCGACTGCATGGGGAAGCAGGATGCCAGGTCCGTTCACGAGGCGCTTGATGCTTGTCGCGCCGGAGGTGCCGAGGTTCGGATCCGGCATCGGCTCGCGCTCGGGGGATCCCCACGAACTGTCGAGACAATCGTTGCGCCAATCTGCGATCCCATAACGGGCTGCATTGCCACCTTTATCGGTAGCCATCGGATCATGGACGGAGCGTCCTCCCACGACCTTGCAGCCATCTCGGACGGTCGTGCGAGCATGGGCGCCACGCTGGTTTCCATTCAGGAAGACATGCAGCAGCGCATTGCCTCCGACCTCCACGATTCGACCTGCCAGCATTTGATCGCCGCAAGCCTCGGGCTCATGCGGATGCGGAACAGCTTGAGTGAGCCGACCAATGCCGAGCGGCTTTGCGACGATATCGATGCGTCGATCGATCAGGCACTCAAGGAAATTCGGGCCTTTGCCTACCTGCTGCACCCGCAAAATCTGACGGTTGCCGGGCTGAAGGCAGCAATCGAGAGATATGCGGAAGGGTTCGCGGCGCGCACATCGTTGCGAGTCGATGCCAGCATCTCGCCCGAGATCGATCGCGTACCTTACGACACGCAGCGCTCCCTGCTGCGGGTGGTCCAGGAGGCGCTGACGAATGTCTTTCGTCATGCAAGAGCAACGAAAGTCGAGATCGCGATCGAGACGACCGATGACCATTTCCGGCTGAGGGTCGCCGATAATGGGCGCGGCATGCCACTCGACCAGGCGCTCGGCGGCGCGATGGCAGGGCCACCCGGCGTCGGAATTCCCGCAATGAAGGTCAGACTGCAGCAGATCGGAGGTAGCCTCGAAATCCGCTCCGAGCCGGGAACGGGACAGCCCGGCACGACATTATCCGCGGTGTTCCCGCGCGGTCCGGCGACCGAAAAATCGCCGCCGGCCAAGGGCCGCCCCCGCCATCATGGTCCGCGCAAACGGGTTCACTGATCGTACAGCCGAACTCGCCTCGCTGGCGCCGGTCGGGCCTGCGACGCAACACGAGTGGGAGCTAACCCGCCATGAAGCGCTTTCTTATCGCCGACGATCATGAAGCGGTGCGGTCGGGACTACGCGCGGTTCTGGAGCAACGTGCCGACTGGGAAGTCGTTGCTGAGGCGAACGACGGCAGCAAGGCCCTTGCCGAGGCGATCGCAAACCAACCCCATGTCGCGATCGTCGATTTCTCCATGCCGCGCATGACGGGAGTGGAGGTCGCGCGGCGGATCAGGGAGTATCGCCTGCCGACCGAAGTATTGATCTTCACGGTCCACAATTCCAGCCTGCTGGCGCAGGAGGCATTCGAGGCAGGCGCCCGGGCATTCGTATTGAAATCGGATGCCAACAGGCTGTTGTTGGCGGCGGTTGAGTCGCTTCTGGCGCATAAACCATTTTGCACCGATAGCTGTTCGCCTGAATCGAACGAGGTCTCGACCGGAGATCGGGACAGGCTCTCGCCGCGGGAGCGATTGGTTGTCAAGCTGATTGCGGAGGGCTACAGCAACAAAGGCATTGGCGCCATCCTGAACCTCAGCGTCAAAACCGCCGAAGCGCATCGGGCGGCCGCGATGCGCAAGCTGGATATCCACTCGACGGCGGATCTGGTCCGCTACGCGGTTCGCGCCCGCCTGCTGGAAGCATGACACGCCAAAGCATGATCCGGCGCTTGATGTTCCGGCTTGTTCCGCCATGAGCCCGGGAGGCTAAGCTGACCTCAGTATATTTCCCGCGAAATCCGAGGGTTTTGCGGGATAACTGCCGGAAAGCCAATCAGTATGATTCCGACCTCGCTGTCGGCTATCGCTATCGACCGTTCCAGCGCAAGGGAACGACGCCATGAAACGCATCCTGATTGCGGATGATCATGAAGTCGTACGTTCCGGGCTTCGCGCGATCGTTGAAACGCGCTCCAATTGGATTGTAACTGCAGAAGCGCCCGACGGCGAGCAGGCGATCGCATTGGCGCTGGAAACGAGACCGGACGTCATTATCGCCGACTATTCCATGCCCCTCGTAAACGGACTGGAAGTCAGCCGCCGCATCAAGACGCTTCGCCTGCGTTCGGAAGTGTTGATCCTCACCATGCATGAAAGTGAGGAGATTTTGACCGAGGCTCTTCTGACCGGGGTACGTGGCTTCCTGCTCAAATCGGACGCCAGGAAGCATCTCATTTCAGCAATCGAAGCTCTGCTCGACGGCCGACCTTACTTTACCAGCGTCGTGTTGGAGAAATTGCTGACCGACTACCAGCTCAACAAACAGAACAAGTCCAGTGCGCTCCTCACATCGCGGGAGCAGAACGTCGTGCAGTTGATTGCAGAGGGGCATACCAACAAGGCCATCAGCTCCATCTTGAAGCTTAGCGTGAAGACTGTCGAAACCCATCGGGCGTCCGCCATGCGCAAGCTTGGCATGTCATCCACAGCCGAGCTGGTTCGCTATGCGATTCGCAAGAAGCTGGTTGCGCCCTGAGGCGCAGACAATTCGAGCGGCAGTCGTCGCGCCGGGCTACGCAGCGAGTATTGGATCATTGGCTGGAGTTCACACGGCCCCGCCGGTGATATCGCCCGAATGCCACGCGCGGATTGACGGCGCATGTGGCCCCTCGCCCCGACGCCGCGGCCATACATGCCGCCCGCGTGCGGAAGGAGCAATCTCCCGGAATCCCAGTGGTTCGAGATTGCAGGCAATAGGGATAGTCCCGTGCCGTAGCGGGACCAGCTTCGGCAATCCAGATCAAGCCGGCCGCAGATAAGAGTGCCATCAGGTAGCGCATGAGATCACCTCGCTCATTGAGGATATCTCCATAGTGCCGAAGGAGGACGCGCCTGAAAATACATGATTCCCCGGGGCGAGCTTGACAAGATTCCCTAGAGCGCGCCGATCAGGATCGCGCCACCGAATTCTGAAGCCACGACGCGGGTGTCGAGAACAGGCATTACGGGTCCAGACCTTCCGTAGGATGGGTGGAGCCCCATGCTTTTCAAAGATCTCGATGGCAGCGAAGCTGTCACCAACTCGATCAGCGCCGGCTCACGCCCCTCGTGCATCGCGGATCGCCTGCGCGACTTTCGTCGCCTGCGACACCCGTCCGATTCGCGCGCCCGTGACGATCTTTTTTCGGCGCGTGCTCAAGCGCGGCACCATCCCTTCGTTGGCGGTCGATCCGGCGGAGGGATAGGGAATGAAGTCCGCGGCCCGATGCAGCGCGAGAGCCTTTCGAGCCGCTTCGACATTGGCGGTGCGAGCTGCCAGGTTGTGAAGACGCCTGAGCTCGCTGTTCACCCGCTTCAGTGCCGCGGCAAAGACCTGCTTGCGTTGTGATGGACGATCGGCAGTTCCGGGGAAGTTCGCGCCGCGAGGCTGGCCTTTTCCGCGCGTCTCTCGCCGCTTTTGTCGGCCGAGCGTTCGCTCCTTGTCGCGCATCTTGCGCAAGCGGGATCGCATGTCCGCAAGATCAGCCGGCTCGACGTCATAGATGGCGGGATGATGCGTGAGGCGGATCGTCTCGTATTCGTCGTGACTGAGGAGGCTGCGTTCGAGTTTGCATGGGACCGACATTTCCTGTTCCTCCGTTGAATCTGTCGATGCTCACATGAACGGTATCATCCAAGTTTAGCGACGCGTGTGGGTGACATGTGATGCTCGCATAAGGCTGTAGGATTTGCCATCTGCCGTCCCTTCGCCTGTCAGCAACTTTCTGTGTTCGTCATTCAGGTCGCCGCTATCAGCGATCCGCAAAAATGCTGTTGGGTTCTGATCGTTATCGATTTGAGTTTTGCTCCGCCTTGTGCTTCTTTGCGCGCGTCATCGGTGCCCTTTGTAGGGTGAAACGGGAACGCGGTGCGGGAATCTTCCCCAATGCCGCGGCTGCCCCCGCAACTGTAAGCGGACTATTTGCGATCCGGATGCCACTGGGCCTGCCAAGCAGGTTTGGGAAGGCGGATCGCGAGACGACCGCAAGCCAGGAGACCGGCCGTTGACGGGTATCAACTCGTTCGACGGTGGGTCGGCGGAAGGGCATTAATGAACTTGCGGCGTTTTCTTGCCGGGTGTGCGGCCGTTGCTGCGTGCGGTCACACTGGCGCCATGGCCCAATCGGGTCCCGAACAGCTTCCTGCTGTCGTCATCAATCCGGAGGTCCGGTCCAAGCCGGCCCCGAGGAATAGGCAACGGTCTTCAACGACCCATCCTGCGCGCCCGGCGCCCGGTAACGAGGCGCCGGCCGCGACTCCCGAAGTGGTCGTGACTCCCGACCGTACACCGGAGCCGGCGAGCCGGACCGGAAGCTCGGTCAGCGTGGTCACGCACGAAATGCTCGCGACCAGCAATCCGACCTCGCTCGTCGATGCGCTGCGGACCGTGCCGGGACTCGATATCACCGAAAGCGGCGGACCAGGCGCGACGACCAATGTGCGCTTGCGCGGCGCCAATACCGGCCAGACGCTGGTCATGATCGATGGCATCAGGGTCAACGATCCGACCGCCGCCAGCGGCGACTTCGATTTCGCGATGTTCGCCCCGGGCGCGATCCAGCGGATCGAGGTGCTGAAAGGACCGCAGAGCGCGCTCTACGGATCTGACGCGATCGGCGGCGTCGTCAACATCATCACCAAGAAAGGCACCGGTCCGGCACAACTCGACGTCAGCACCGAGGGCGGAAGCTACGGCACGGCGAGCACCAGCGCAGCGCTGACCGGAACCTCTGGGCCGTGGTCCTACGCGTTCACGGGAAGCGGGCAGCACAGCAACGGCTTTTCACGCTACGGCTATCGCATCCCCGCGCTCGAAGCCAAGTATGGCCCGCTCGAGCGCGATGGCTTCGACCGCGTCGGCGGTTCGGCACGCGTCGGCTACGATTCCGGCGAAGGCGTACGCCTGGAGACGGGCATGCTGGCCTCATTCACGCGGTCCGCCTATGATCAGGCCTCCGGAACGTTCCCGGACACGCCGTCGAGCGCGACGCGCCTGCTCGAACAGGTCTGGGGACGCGCGTCGTTCGACACGTTCGGCGGCATTCTCACCCATAGCGTGAGCGCATTTGAGACGCATATCGACCGCTCGTTCGACGACGTCACCTACAAGATCAACAAACTGCCGCAGAACACAACATCCATCCTCTCCAATTTCGTCGGCGACAGCACGGGCCTGGAATATCAGGGCAACCTGAAGGTCGGCCCGCTGGGATCGCTCATCGTCGGATCGCGTGTGCAGCATGAAACGGCGAGCACCTCCACCACCAACCTATTGCCGATTCCTGGAGCGTCGACGCCGCAGCTCGCAGGCACGCAAGACACCAATTCAGTGTTTGCGCTCTGGCAACTGCCGATCGGCGAGCGGCTCAACATCACGATGGGCGGCCGGGTTGACGACGTCGTCGATGTGGCACGGTTCGAGACATGGCGAACCACCGCGGCTTACACGATCGCGGAGACCGGCACCAAGCTGCATGCGAGCGCCGGGACAGGCGCCAAGGCCCCGACGCTCTATCAGCTCTATGCGCCGACCTATGGCAATTCCGCGCTCAGTCCCGAGGAGAGCTTCGGCTACGATGCCGGCATCGACCAAAGCCTGTTCGGAGGCCGCGTTGTGGTTTCGCTGACAGGCTTCGGCAACAGGTTCAGCAACCTGATCGACTTTGTGACCGATCCGGCGCACCCGCTCGGGCACTACGTCAACGTCTCGCGTGCCGAAACCGACGGACTGGAGCTCGGGGTCAACGTCGATATCCTGCCGGGCTACCTGAAATTCAACGCCGCCTATACCTATCTGCAGGCTAAGGATCTCTCGACCGGCCTGACGCTGGCGCGCCGGCCGGAAAACCTGGCGAGATTCTCGTTCCCGATCACACCGATCGAGGGCTGGCTGATCGAGCCACGCGTGCTCGCGGTATCGACGCGCTACAGCGGTTCAAACGAGACGCTACCACTCGCCCCTTACGTCCGCGTCGATCTCTACACTGAATACAAGATCGATGAGACCTGGAAGGTGTACTTGCGCGGCGAGAACATTTTCAACGAGCGTTATCAGGAAGTGTACAACTATGGCACGACCGGACCTGCGGCTTACGCCGGGTTCAGTGCCCACTGGTGAAGCGGATGTGATGATGCGCGCGCGAGGTGCGCTACTTGACCGAACCAAGCGCGCTGGCCAGGCGATCGAGACCATCGTCCGACGCAAGGCCAAATCGCAGCCATTCGCGTGCGCCGTTAAAGCTCCGGCACCAGATGTGGCGTCGGGCCAATTCGGTGTGCAACGTCGGGGCATCGGGATGGGAGGCAAGGCGAAAGAGCGTCGTCCCTCGGACGAGCTGAAGGCCCGCCGCTGTCAGGACCTGATCCAGCTTGCTCGACTGCCGAGCGAGCTTCGCACGCATCGCATCAGCCCAGGATCGATCCCGCAGAGCGGCTGTGCCCACGCAAAGCGCCGGCCCGGAGACCGACCATGGACCCAGCGCCGCGGAGATACGTTCGACGATGTCGCGTCGGCCGATCACGAAGCCAAGGCGAAGTCCGGCGAGCCCATAGAACTTGCCGAAGGAACGCAGTACGAGAATGGGGAGATCGGCGCTCATCGCGGCAGCGCTGATGCCAGGATCGACATCGGCAAAGGCCTCGTCGATAACCAGCCAGCCTCCGCGACGATCGAGCCGTTCGGCAACATGCCGAAGCGCCCTGCGGTCCGCGATACGTCCATCCGGATTGTTGGGATTGACGACGACAGCGTGAATGGCGCGGTCAGGCAGCGCGGAGAGATCATTCAATGCAATAATCTCTCGGCCTCCGCTGCTCCACGCAGCCGAATGCTCGCCATAGGTCGGAGTGACGATCGCGACCGCTCCGGGTCCGGCGAGATGCGGAATCCATTGAATGAGGGTCTGCGTGCCGGCGGCGGCTGCGATGCCTGCATCGTCGGGTACGCCGTAAGCTTCGCGTGCGGCGGCGAGGAGGTCCCGTTCGTCGGCACGCGATGGCAAGCGCGTCCACACACTGTCCGGAATGGAGTGCGGAATCGTCCACGGCCAGGGATTGATTCCGGTCGACAGGTCGAGCCAGTCCGCAGGCTCGCCGCCGTGGTGCGCAATAGCTTCCGTCAGATCACCGCCGTGCTTCATGATCGCTTCATGCCATCAATCGCGCTCCTGCGCGAGACCCTTGTTGGCCTAACGCGGCCGGCGATCGGCGCAACGTTCTTGTTACTCGCAGCACTGTTCGGAGCACATGCAGCCGATCTGCCACGCGTCGCTTCCATCAATGTGTGCACGGACCAACTGCTGCTGGCGCTGGCCGATCCGGGCCAAATTCTCGGCCTCAGTCCCTATTCGCGTGACCCCGCCCGCTCCTGGAACGCGGAAAAGGCCGCAGCCTACCCTCGATTATCGGGCGAAGCAGAAGATGTGCTGATCCTGCAACCGGACGCCGTGGTCGCCGGCAAGTTCACCAAGCGTGCAACACGGGAGTTGCTGAAGGACAAGGGCGTCCGCGTGATCGAATTCGACGCTGCGCGTTCGCTGGAGGACGTCAAGAGCCAGATCCGGCAAATGGGCGAACTGCTGCACCAGAAGGATCGCGCCGCATCCGAGATACGGCGGCTCGACACGGCAATCCAGCACGCGAAGGAGGCGGTATCGCAGCGACCCTATCGCGTGCTGGCTGTGTCGCGGCGCGGCTGGGTCTCGGGTGGCGGCGGCTTGATCAATTCCATGCTGGCCACGATCGGCCTCAAGAACGCGGCGAATGATCTCGGCTACAAGCTTGGAGGTTTTGCGTCGCTGGAGGCGATCGTGAAACTGCGGCCCGATCTGCTCCTTGTATCTGACGGCGGCGACTTCGCGGAGGACGAAGGCGAAGCATTCCTGCTGCATCCTGCATTGGAGCGCTTCTATCCATCGTCGAAACGCCTGGTGATCCCCGAGAAACTGACTGTCTGTGGCGGGCCGATGCTTTCGGAGGCGCTGGAACGCCTCGTCTCCGAACTAAGCCGCGTGGCGCGATGACATGCCGGCGGGAAGCGAGACGATCCTGATCGTTGTGCTGGCGATCGCATTCGACGCGCTTATCGGCGATCCGGATTGGCTGTGGCGGCGCTTCCCTCATCCGGTGGCGCTGATGGGCTCCGTGATCGACCAACTCGATCGCGCGCTGAACCGCGAGCAATGGTCGGCCGCACAGCGCAAGGCCGCGGGATGCCTGACCACGGGCCTGCTGGTCGCGATCTGCGGCGGCCTTGGTCTGCTGCTGGAAGCAACGCTGGGGTGGACGCTGCTCGGGCAAGCAGCCCAAGGGCTTGTGGCCTCCATCCTGATCGCGCAGCGGAGCCTCTATCAACATGTCAACAGGGTCGCCTCCGGCTTCACCGGCGGCGGACTTGCCGAGGCAAGGCGCGCGGTGTCCATGATCGTCGGCCGCGATCCCGAACAGCTCGACACCAGCGGCGTCTCGCGCGCGGCGATCGAATCCTGCGCAGAGAATTTTTCCGACGGCGTCGTCGCGCCGCTGTTCTGGCTGGCGCTGCTCGGGTTGCCGGGATTGTTCGTCTACAAGGTCGTCAACACCGCGGATTCGATGATCGGCCATCGCAGTTCACGCTACGAATCCTTTGGCTGGGCCGCGGCGCGGCTTGACGATCTGCTCAACCTTGTCCCGGCGAGACTGGCTGCGGTGCTGATCGCACTCGCTGCACCGATTGCAGGTGGCTCCGTCGCGCAGGCATTCAAAGTCATGTGGCGCGACGCTTCAAAGCACAGATCGCCGAATGCGGGCTGGCCGGAAAGCGCCATGGCAGGCGCACTCGGTCTCGCCCTGGCCGGGCCTCGCCGCTATGGCGACCGCCTCGTCGATGACCCCTTCCTCAATGCCGGCGCACGGATGGACGCCGGTCCTTCCGACATCCGCCACGCGCTAAAGCTGCTGATTACCGCCTGCGCGCTGGAAGCAGCGATCTATGCGGCGCTGGCGCCAGTGGTTTGACGGCTCCGTGCGATCTCCAGCATGCGATTAATATCGAGATGCGCTTCCAGATGGTCGGCCAGCGCGTCGAGCGCCGACTCGATCTGCGCTTCATAAGCGACAGACGAAGCGATGCCGAGATTGGCGAGCCACGCCTTTCGGAAGCTGTCATTGACGAACAACCCATGCAGATACGTCCCCTGCACGCGGCCATCGGCCGAGCCGGCACCATCGGGGCGGCCGGCGATCATGCCCACCGGACGCGCGCAATCTGCACCGCTGGTGCGGCCGAGATGAATCTCATAGCCCTCGATCGGGCTACCTGTGGCACAATGAACGGCTTGCACAAGCGTCGTCGATTTATGGGCGTCCATCGTCGTGGCGATATCGAGCAGCCCGAGTCCCTCGACCGTGCCCGCCGGGCCATCGATGCCAACGGGATCAGCAATCGTCCGGCCAAGCATCTGGTAGCCGCCGCACAGCCCGAGCACCTGACCGCCGCGCCGAACATGCGCCTTGATGTCGATATCCCAGCCTTGCGCGCGCAGGAAGGCGAGATCGCCGATCGTCGATTTGCTGCCGGGCAGGATCACGACATCGGCGTCGGCCGGAATCGGTTCGCCCGGCCGCACGAATACCAGCCTGACACCTGGCTCCATGCCCAGCGGGTCCAGATCGTCGAAATTGGCGATGCGCGCGAGCACGGGAACGGCGATGACCTTCCGCGCGGACGACGTCTGCACACGATCGAGATCGACGGCATCCTCGGCAGGCAGCCAGGCGGCCTGAGGCAGCCACGGTACCACGCCCAGCGAGGGCCAACCGGTCATGCGCGTCACCGCTTCGAGTCCCTGGTCGAACAGCCTGGGATCGCCGCGGAATTTGTTGATCAGGAAGCCATGAATGCGCGCGCGCTCCTCGGCTTCCAGCACGAGATGGGTCCCCACGAGGCTGGCGATGACACCGCCGCGATCGATGTCGCCGAGCAGCACCACGGGTACGCCGGCTGCCGTGGCGAAACCCATGTTGGCGATATCGCCGGCGCGCAAATTGATCTCGGCCGGACTGCCCGCGCCTTCGACGAGCACGATATCGGCGGCTCGGGCAAGATGCGCGAAACTGTCGAGCACAGCGGGCAGCAGCGCCGCCTTCTTTCCGAGATAATCGGCCGCCCGAAGCGTGCTGCGTCGCTGGCCCTGCACGATCACCTGCGCACCGGTGTCGGTCTCGGGCTTCAGCAGCACCGGGTTCATATGGACACTTGGTGCCATCCGCGCGGCGCGGGCCTGCACCGCCTGCGCGCGGCCGATCTCGCCGCCATCGACCGCCACCGCCGCATTGTTCGACATGTTCTGCGGCTTGAACGGCGCGACCGTGAGGCCGCGCCTCACCAGCGCGCGCGCCAGGCCCGCGACAACAGTCGACTTCCCGGCGTTCGAGCCGGTGGCCTGGATCATCAGCGCCGGCGTCGGCCGCGCCATCAGAATTCTATCCCTTTCTGACCCTTCACCCCAGATCGGAACGGATGCTTGACCAGCGTCATCTCGGTGACCAGATCGGCCATCTCGATCAGCGACGCGTGCGCGTTGCGGCCGGTGATGACGACGTGCTTGTCAGCCGGCTTCTCGTCACGGAGAAATGCAAGAACTTCGTCGATCGGAAGGTAATCGTAACGGAGGACGATGTTGAGTTCGTCCAAAAGGACCATGCGATGGCGATCGTCGCGGATCAGTTCCTTGGCGCGCTCCCAACCCTTCCGGGCAGCTGCAATGTCGCGCTCGCGATCCTGCGTTTCCCAAGTGAACCCTTCGCCCATCACATGCAATGTCACGAGCTCCGGAAACCTGGCCAATACCCGCGCTTCTCCGGTATCCCACTTCGGCGACTTGGTGAATTGCACGACAGCAACAGGATAGCCGTGACCGATATGCCGAAACACCATGCCGAGCGCGGCTGACGTCTTGCCCTTGCCGGTTCCGGTATGCACGATCAAGAGCCCCTTTTCGCCGGTCTTGGTCGCCATGATCTTGTCGCGCGCGGCCTTGTGCTTCCGGGCCTTCTCGCGATGGCGTGCGTTCTCGTCGTCGGCTACGTCGGATGGATTCATCATGCGATTTCTCTCTTTGCTTCGTGCAGGCTTTCGGCAATCAAATCCGCGGCGCGATTGGAGCGTGGCGTCCATAATCCGCGCCTGATGGCTTCCGCGAACCGGGCGGCCATCTCGCGGAGCGCGGCCGGATTGGAGTGCTCGATGAAATCTCGCACCGGGTCGTCCTCGAGATAGGCTGCGAACAATTGATCGAAGTGATGACTTGAGACCGCGTCGGTCGAGGCGGCAAAACCGAACAGATAATCAACGGTCGCGGCCATCTCGAACGCGCCTTTGTAGCCGTGTCGCATGACGCCGGCGATCCATTTCGGGTTAGCGGCGCGGCCCCGCACCACGCGCGATATCTCATGCGCCAGCGGTCGCACCGCCGGCATCTCCGGCCGCGACGTATCGATATGCGCGATGCGCGGTGCCTGCCCGCGCAATGTCGATACTGTTGCAGCCAGTCCGCCCATGAACTGATAGTAGTCGTCGGAGTCCAGGATATCGTGCTCGCGGTTGTCCTGGGCCTGCGCGATCAGGTCGACGTCGGCCAGCCGCGCGACGAGATCGTCGCGGGCCGCGCTCCCCTCAGCCCCCGCGCCATAGGAATAGCCGCCCCAATCCAGATAGACGTCGGCCAGATCGACGCGATCGTTCCAGCCGCCTTCGTCGATCAAGGCTTGCAGCCCCGCGCCATAAGCGCCGGGCTTTGAGCCGAACACGCGATGAGCGGCGCGTCGCTCAGCGATGTCGCGGCTGATGCCGCTTGCCTCCAGCGCCTGCCGCCGTCGGCGAATATTCGCCGCGATGGGATTGGCGTCATCAGGTTCGTCGAGTTCCGCGACTGCGGCCACTGCGCTCGCGATGATGTCCATCTGGGTCGGAAACGCATCCCGAAACAGGCCTGACACACGGAACGTGACATCGATGCGCGGACGCTTCAGTTCAGACAGGGACGTGATCGCAAAGCCGGTCACTCGTCCGGAGGTCTCCTCCCACGTTGGCCGAACGCCGATCAAGGCGAGCGCCTGCGCAACGTCATCGCCGCCGGTGCGCATGTTGGCGGTCCCCCAGGCTGACAGCGCAATCGTCCGCGGCCATTCGCCGGTTTCCTGCCAGAAGGATTCGACGAGCCGTTCGGCCGCCGATTGCCCGATCCGCCATGCCGAGGGCGTTGGCACCGCGCGCACGTCGACAGCGAAGAAGTTGCGGCCCGTCGGCAGCACATCAGGCCTGCCGCGCGTCGGCGCGCCCGAGGGACCGGGAAGCACGAAGCGACCGTCAAGGCCGCGCAGCAACGCCATCATCTCCTGCGGCGGGCTCGCGTCGATGGCCGGCCGCAATCTCGTCTCGACCCAATTCAGCACTGCTTCTGTGCGTACCCATGATGGGTCTGGCTTCATCTCACCCAAGACCAGCCGCGACGCCAGTTCTTCGATCCGCTCGACTGTGTCGCCCGTCGTCCGCCACAAGCCCGAGCCGAGCCCGGCCAGGACCGCCGGCCGTGGCCCTCTGAATGTGCCAGCGAGGTCGCGGTTCAACGGGTCGAAATCGACGAGGCCGAGATCGAGAGCCAGCGAGCGATGCAGCGAGGCGTCTTCAGCCTTGCGGTCCGAGCGTGGCACGCGCGCGATCGACACGAGCAGACCGGCGCACTGTCTCGAATCGGGCGCGCGCCCGAACACGTGGAGTCCGTCGCGGATCTGCATTTCCTTGATGTCGCACAAATGCGCGTCCAGCGCGCGCAGCGCCTCGCCGACCGGCATGTCGCGCGTCAGGTTGGCGTCTGTATCGAGCTGCTTGGCCCGCGCCGTCGAAAGAATGTCCTCGGCGATCACAGCCGCGCGCTTCGGATCGAGGTCGGTCGCAACCGAATATTCGTCCACCATCGATTCCAGCCGCGCCAGATCGTCATGCAATCCGGCGCGGGTCACCGGCGGCGTCAGATGATCGATTATAACTGCGGATGTCCGGCGCTTGGCCTGGATGCCCTCGCCGGGATCGTTCACGATGAATGGATAGAGATGCGGCAACGGGCCGAGCACCGCGTCCGGCAGGCAATCGGCGGAAAGCCCGGTGCTCTTGCCCGGCAGCCATTCCAGATTGCCGTGCTTGCCGAGATGCACGATCGCGTGGGCATCGAACACGCGGCGCAGCCAAAGATAGAATGCCAGATAGTGATGAGGCGGAACGAGGTCCGGATCGTGATAGGAGCTCTTGGGATCGATGTTGTAACCTCGCGCCGGCTGTACGCCGACGACGACGTTGCCGAAGCGATGCAGGCCGAGACGAAACACGCCATTGGCGACATGCGGATCATGGACGGGATCATTCCAACGCTCCGTGACCGCACGCTGAACATTGGGAGAGAGTGCACTAAATGCCGCGCCGTATTCCGCAAACGCCCATGATGCGCCACCACGCCGCAAGGCGCGGTCTCCGAGCGCATTGGTCGGACCTTCCTGCAACAACCGCATCATGTCGGCCGCATCATCGGGTGCGCCGGAAATCTCGTACCCCTCGTTCCTCATCGCAGCGAGGACTCCGATCAGGCTTTGCGGCGTATCCAGACCGACGCCGTTGGCAAGACGGCCGTCGCGGTTGGGATAATTGGCGAGGACAATGGCGACCCGTCGCTGGCTCGCTGGCGTACGGCGTAGCCGCACCCACGCAGCGGCAAGATCGGCCGTCGCCGCCACGCGATCTTCGACCGGCCGAAAGGCCGTCGGCGTGAAGGAGCCAATGCTCTGGCCGGCTTCCTTGAATGCGATGGCATTGGCGAAGATGCGCCCATCGACCTCCGGCAGGACCACATGCATAGCAAGGTCGCGCGGATTGAGGCCGCGGGTCGAGCTTTCCCAGCTCTTGTGGGACATGCCAGCCTGAGCGACCTGCAGCACGGGACAATCGGTCTCGAACAATATCCCCACATTCTCGCGCGCGGTCGCCGTCGCAAAGGCTGTTGCGTTCACGATGATGTCAGGTGGGTGCGCGGCGAGCGCCGTGCGCAGGAACGCGATCGAACGCTCGTCCTTGAGGCTCGTGACATAGAGCCCGACTGCATTGAGATCGCGCGCCCCCAGCGCCGAGCACAGCGCATTGATCGCAGCGGTATCGCCGCCCGCGACGAGGGCGCGGTAGAAGATCACGACAGCGTTGGGACGTTGGTCCGTGGCAGGTTCGCCGTTCCAGAAGCCGGCGGCCGGCATTGGCCGCGCCGAGGGCGGCCTGCTGCCGTAGCCGATCAGATTCGCAGCGAAGCAAAGCGCCAACTGCGCGTTGTCGATGCCGCCTTCGGTACAATAACGCCACAGTTCATAGGTCTCGTCGGCGCCCAGCGTGCCGCGCGCAGCCAATGCGGCGTTCCAGTCGGTTTCTCCGGGAATGCAGGCGAACAACGTCCCGCGCTGGATCGCATCGCGCCGAAGGCTTTCGACACCGTGCGGCCAATAGCTTTCGCCGCCGAGCATCCGAAGAACGACGATCTTGGCTTCGCTGAGCGTACGTTCGACATAGAGATCGACAGAGGCGGGATGACCAAGAGCCAGCAGATTGGTCAGACGGACACTCGGGAAGTCCGCAGGCAATGCCGCATGCGCAGCGCCGAAGGCCGCGAGATCACTGTCCGCGGCAGACAATATCACGATGTTGGCGGTTTCCTGGCCGAGGTCGCGAGCGACATCTCCGTCGTCGATGCTGCCACCACTGTCGAGTTTCAGATGCATTGATCGCCCTTCGAAAGGCTATCCCGCAAGCGCCCGACGTGCGGCATCGGCGTCATATCCTTTCAGGCCGATCACGACAAGATGCTCGGCGTGCCTGGCGTCGGGCCGGGCGAACGCCAGCTCAACGCGGCTGCCGACCGCCTGCACCACGATCGGCGCAGGCTTCTCGGAGATGCGTGCATGGCCCTTGACGCGCAGCACCCCCGCAAGAGTCAGGACATCGCTGACCCGCGCGCGCATCGCCTCGACGCTCTCGGCCGCCGCAGGCCTTACGACGATACTGTCGAAATCGTCGTGATCGTGCTCCTCTTCCTCTCCGTGATGCCCGGCCCGCGCAGCGAGGTCGTTCTCGGCATCGGCTTTCATCCCGATGAGGACATCGGGCGCAAGCGCTCCATGGGAGCGTACGACACGGACACCTTGCCTCAATTGTGCACTAAGCCGGTCTTCGATGCCGCTGAGCACATCCGGCGACACCAGATCGCTCTTGGAAAGGACCACGAGGTCGGCACAGGCGAGCTGATCCTCAAACACTTCCTCGATCGGGTCGTCGTGATCGATTTCCTCGTCCGCGGCGCGCTGGGCCGCGACCGCATGTTCGTCGAGCACGACGCGTCCCTCTGATAGCGCCAACGCGTCGACGACCGTCACCACGCCATCGACGGTTGCGCGCGTGCGGATCGCAGGCCACGCGAACGCTTTCAAGAGTGGCTGCGGCAGCGCGAGGCCTGAGGTCTCGATCACGATCGCGTCCAGCGGCTCGTCGCGTGTCAGGAGCTTGTCCATCGTCGGAATGAAATCGTCGGCGACCGTGCAGCAGATGCAGCCATTGGTCAGCTCGACGATGTCGCCGGGCGCACAGGCCTTGGCCGCGCATTCCTCGACAAGACCGCCGTCGAAACCGGCATCTCCGAACTCGTTGACGATGACGGCGATGCGGCGGCCGTCGGCTTGCGTCAGAAGCGAGCGCAACAGTGTCGTCTTGCCGGCACCGAGAAAACCGGTGAGCACGGTGACTGGAACACGGGACATATTTCAGGACTCCTTAAGAGGAACGTTTGAGCCACAGCGGAAGGCCGGCCGCGACGAACACGACGTTGGCAACGCTTGAGGCGACCATCTGATTGAGACGGCCCTGCGCATCGCGGAAATCGCGGCCGAGCCTGGTTTCGGGCACGATGCCGAGACCGACCTCGTTCGACACCAGGACAACAGGGTTTGCGGCGACGCCTAGAAATTCCGCGAGCCGGTTCGCCTCGACATCAAGGTCACGCCCGGCGAGCATCAGGTTGGAGAGCCAGAGTGTTAGGCAATCGACCAGGACCGCGCAGCCGGGTCGCGATACCTGCGTCAGGACATCGATGAGCGCCAACGGCTCCTCCACGGTCGTCCAATCCGAACCGCGCCTGCTGCGATGATGCGCGATCCTGTCCTGCATCTCCCCATCGCCTGCGGTAGCTGTTGCCAGATACACGCGAGCAAGGCCGCTTTCGGCAATCATTCGCTCGGCAAAAGCCGATTTGCCCGAGCGTGCGCCGCCCAGTACCAGCGTGGTCGAGAGATCAGTCATTTCGGAGCGCTGCCATCTTCGGGCGACCAGCGAACGGGCGGCAGCCGCGCCACCATCCCCTTGCGCAGGATCTCGGCGCGCTCGCGCCACGGCACCAGGCCGTACGTCGATTTGCGATAGGAATCGACGAAAGACGCGACGGCACCAGCGCCCTCGGGCTCGAGATCGCCGAAGAGGAAGGTGTAACCATCCGAGCTCGAAACCGCGACCGTGGTCGGCCGCTTGCACACGCTCAAGCACTGCACGCGCCGGACCTGAACGGCCGCGTCGCGTTTGCCTGTAGCGACCCGGATCGCGTCGAACATGGCGGGCCCGGCCAACACGCCCTCGGAGGTCTTGCAGGTGACGCATACGCTCACGACGACGGGACCGCCGGGCGCAGTCGGCGGCAAATATTCGCCCGGGCGAGAATCAGTATCTTGCTGATCGACGTCGTTGCGATCCATCACGATGCTCAAGTCAGGGCCATGACGGCCGCGAGCTTTGTTGGATCGCGTTCGACGGTGGAAGACCATCGAACTCATTCCGTCCGGTGCACCCCGCCCGACGAACCTCCAAAGCACAATGCGCGATGGCAGGTCTCCTGGCTCGCGGGTCGTCGCCTTTCGCCGCCTTCCCGGTCATCCCAGTGGCCTCGGCTTTGGCTCGCCGCTTACAGTTGCGGGGGCAGCGTCGGCATTGCACCGACTTCCCTTTTTCACCTTCCCGAAGGAAGGACCATCGCCGCCACGCTAGCTGTCCCCGCGACGGCGGTCAACCGCAGTTGACCCGCCCGTCTGCTTCGGTCACTTAAGGCGCGCACGAGGAGCCCATGACCTTCCAAATCCCATCCGACTGGCAAATTCCCGCAATCGCTCCGCTCGATCAGACGCTTGCCACAACGATGCGCGCGCGAATCGACGGCAAAGCCAAGCCGCCGGGCTCACTGGGACGAATCGAAGACCTGGCGCTGCAGCTTGGCATGATCGCCTATCCATCTGCTGCAACGCTGCAAAAGGCCGTTCTGCTCGTTTTCGCTGGTGATCACGGATTGACGGAAGAAGGCGTTTCGCAATATCCGTCCGCCGTCACGGCCGCGATGGTGAGGACTTATCTCGCAGGCCGAGCCAGCGCCAACGCCTTTGCGGCCGCGTCAGATGTCGGGATCCGCGTCGTGGATGCCGGCGTCGCCAGCGAGCTGCCTTCCCATCCCGATCTCCTCAGCATCAAGATTCGGACCGGCACCGCGAATTCTGCGCGTGAGGCAGCGATGTCGGCCCAGGACGCGCACAGGGCGCTCGCGGCCGGCTTTGCCATAGCTTCCAGTGAAATCGATGATGGCGCCGACATCATCGCGCTCGGCGAGATGGGAATAGGCAACACCGCATCTTCCGCGCTCCTGGTGCATCGGCTGGCGCCCGCTCCCCTGGATGACTGCATCGGCGTCGGCGCAGGCCAGGACGAGCCGGGCATGGCCCGGAAGCGCGCTGCCATCCACAAGGCAGCCAATCGCAGCGATGCGACCGCGCCGTTCGAGGTGCTCAGGGAATTCGGCGGCCTCGAGATCGCGATGATGGTAGGCGCAGCGCTTGGCGCAGCGGCGCATCACCGGCCGGTCCTCATCGACGGCTTCATTTCGTCCGCTGCCGCCCTCGTCGCCGTCAGGCTGGCGCCGGCGACGCGTGACTATTGCGTCTTCGCGCATAGGTCGGCCGAGAAAGGTCACGACATCGTATTGGCGGCACTTCAGGCACAGCCGTTGCTCGCTCTCGACATGAGACTTGGCGAGGGCACCGGCGCGCTACTGGCGGTCCCGCTGGTGCGCGCCGCGTCCCGCCTGCTGACCGACGTCGCCGACCTCAGCGAAGTGCTGGAAGGAAGGATCTAGATGAGCCTGGATCGTCTTCGCGACGCGGTCCGATTCCTCACCATCATTCCTGTCGGCGCTTCGAACGATGCGCCTGATTCCGAGTGGCTGGTCCGCTCGGCGCAGTTTTTCCCGTTGGTCGGTGCAATCGTCGGCTTCGTTTCGGCGGCGGCTCTTCTGCTGACCTCGCTCGTATTAGGACCAGTGATCGCAGCGCTCATGGCGGTGTTGGCAAGCGTCCTTCTCACCAGTGGGTTCCACGAGGATGGCCTGGCTGACACCGCTGATGGCTTTGGCGGCGGCTGGACGGTCGAACAACGTCTCACCATCATGAAGGACAGCCGGATCGGAACCTATGGCACGCTCGCGCTGATCTTCGCGGTCGCATTGCGTGTCGCGGCGGTCGCCGAGATGCCGCCGTGGATTGGTGCGGCGGCGCTGATTGCGAGCGCAGCCGGCGGCCGCGCCGTGGGCTTGCCGATCATTGGCTGGATGAAATATGCGGGCAACACCTCCGCGATGAAGGTGGCCTATACGCCCTCTCCGCTCCGGGCAGGCGAAATCGGTTTCGCGACGATCGTCGTGCTGCTCGCGCTGGCACCGCTCGCCGCGACCTCCGGCACGCATGCCCCGATCGCGCTTATTGGCGGCATCGCTTGCGGCGTCGCATTGGCAGTTGCGGTCACGCTGTGGTCGCGACGATCGATCGGCGGCTATACCGGCGACGTACTCGGGGCCATCGAGCAGGTGTTCGAGGTCGGCTTCCTGCTCGGCGTTGCTGCCGTCATCCGGTCGGCCATGTGATCTGCGCCTATGTTCGAGTGAATCGTCGATGTCTGACGAAGGCGAACCGATCTGGCGCAGCGACATCGATTCATTGGCATTCCGTCCCTCCGGACACATGGGCATATGCGTCATGCACCGGCGCGCATTCCGGACGCTGCTGGGCTGCATGCCTTCGTCACAGCAGTGCATCGATTTCTACCTGATACACCGGGATTCGTTCGAAGCGGCGGCCCACGCCAAACTGGCCGCGAGAAGCATCCGGGAAACGGACAACTTTCATCTCACCAGCCGCGACGTCCGTCGCCAGCTGAAAAATTCGGTCGCATCTGATGATGCCGTGGGCTAGAATGACTTGCCGAACGAGGATCATCATGCAGCAGACGCAATCAGCCAATTTTACCACCGTTGCCACCGGAACGAATGTCATCGTTCAGGCCGTTCTGGCGATGGCTCTTGGTTTGTTCGTCGTCGGCATGGTCGGCTTTTCGCACATCAGCGCCGTCCATAACGCCGCCCACGACGTGCGCCATGCCAACGCTTTCCCCTGTCACTGACGACAGATGCACGTCTTCAGATCGATCGTGTTTGCGGCATCGCTTGCCGGATTGATCGTCGGCGCGCTGATATCGGTGGTTCAGTTCTTCGGAACGGTGCCGCTGATCCAGAAGAGCGAGGTCTTCGAGAAGGCTGCGGCCGATGCACACCATAAGGCTTCCCACGCCGGCAGCGCTGAAGCAGACCATCATCACGATGCGGAATGGGAGCCCGAGGAGGGCTTCCAGCGCAGCGCCCTCACCGTCGCCGCCAACGTCCTTACCGCGATCGGCTTCGGCCTCCTGCTCACCGGCATCTATGCGCTTCGGCAACGACCGGTCCATTGGCGCGAAGGTCTGTTTTGGGGCCTTGCCGGGTTCGCCGTTTTTGTCGCGGCGCCCGGTCTTGGCCTCCCTCCGGAGTTGCCGGGCCTGCCGGTCGCCGATCTCACCGCGCGGCAAATCTGGTGGATCGCAACCGCCGCTCTGACAGCATCAGCGCTCTACCTCCTGATCCTGCGCTCGGAGCCGTGGGCTGCGGTCCTCGGGGTCATACTCATTGTCATCCCGCATCTCGTCGGCGCCCCTGTTGCGCCCGAGACTCATGCCGAAGTGCCAGCGTCGCTTTCGCACCAGTTCGTGGTGACCGTCGTGCTCACCGGACTCCTGTTCTGGAGTCTGCTCGGCGTCGCAACGAGCCTCGCGTTCGATAGAGTATCAAGGAAGCGAGGTTAAGCCGCCGATCATCAGGCTGGGCGCCCGCCACCTCGTCACCGGAATTGCCAGCACCAGGACGGATCGCCGCGATCGCGGCGCTGCGTCATGTCGACGCGCATGAAACGATCATGCGCGAGCGCGGCACCGACCCAGAGCTCGTTCCAGGCATCGAACACCGCGGGAGACATCGGCCCGCGTTCTGCCATCAGGCGCCATGAGGTCTGCCGTACCATCGCGGTCGCGCCCTGCACGCGCAACTCGGCGTCGTCGCCCTGCCCACGGGCAATGCGCGCGAAGGCGCTGGCGAAGCCCTCGGCGCCGGGACCGACACCACCGAGCAACGATGCAACGTCGTCAAAGGTGTGCATCCCGACCAGCCGCGCCGCAGCGCCGGCAAGATGGCCGCCCTCCTCGGGACCGAGCACCGCGATGGTTTCCGGCACGATCGACGTGATGTATTCCATCGCGTAGTTGCGCAGGACCTTTTGAAGGCGCTCTTCGGGCCAGGTGTTTTCGGCAAGCCGTGGTGCAAGATCGACCCGAAACGGGGGACATTGCTCGCCGGGCGAGAACTGCAGCCGTTCATCGGGCGTGAGGTCGTGATCCCACTCCTTGTAGTAGCCTTCCAGGCCGGGCTGTCCGTCGACCGTTTGGCCCGTACAGACGAAGCCCAGCCGCGGATTACCGAGGACGACGCCATTATTGGCGTGCCATCCGCGCAGCATCGCGCGCGACACTTCCGATGGAATGCCGCAGATCGCGGTGCCCGACCAGATCCACCGCGGCGGCGGATATCGTACCCAGGCCTTTTGGTCGCTCTCGTAAACATATTCGACCTTAACGCCGCCGACTTGGTTTGAAAGATAATGGTATTGCGCACACGCAACCGCGTGCGGAAGCTTGTCGAGCCCGAGCTTTTTCAATCCCGGAACAAAGCGGGCCAGTTGCTGGCGTCGGAAGGTCCGAAACACCACCTCCGCCGCTCGCGCGGCGCCGGCGCGCGACGACAGCATCAGGATGAGGCCCGTCAGATAGGAATGGTAGATCAGTTCGACGGCCCGATAGGCGGCGACGTCATCCTTGGCTCGGCTCTCCCCGCTTCGGCTCAATTTTTCTTCTCCAAACCTGCGACTATGCTTCAATGCCCCGACGGAATGAGAGCGCGCAAAATGTCCCGATTCCACATTTGACGGACGCTATCGAACGCAGCGAAATCGTGGTCGAATTGCCAGTAGGCCCATGCCCAGCCAAATCGGTCAGCGCTTCGCGCCACGAACGACAAGTATCTCTGGCGGCTTTCAGATGGCGCGCGCTCATAAACCCCGAACTCGCCGAGATAGATCGGACGTTTCTCTCGGTGTGACCAGAGATTGATTCTGGTGAAATCAGCGACAACTCTCGCTTCGTCCTCAGAGGTTCCCCAATCCAGGGGGCCGATCGTCGAAAATGTTCGCGACCATGGCGCACCTTGATGAGTAAACCTTATCGGCGCGTAATAGTGAAAAGTCACGATCAGTTTTCTGTCACCGGCCGGCAGAGCCAACTCGTCAATAGGCGCATCGTCAGTGTTAAGAACAGCGACAATGACAGTTCGCTCAGGGTTCGTGACCCTGATAATGCCGAGACATTCATTGAGCAGTGAGTTCCATTCGGCCGAGGTCATATGTCCCCCGGGCTCGTTCAGAATTTCGAATACAAGCGCAGGATACTTCCCTGCATAGCGCGACGCGATCTGCTTCCAGAACGATTTGAGCTTCTCGGCGCATCGTGAGATATAGCGCTGGCAGAAATCAGTGTCGTGTTCATCCAGAATGGGAATGAGCTTCCTTGCAAGAACCTCTTCGATAACTCTATCGAGGCGCTTCAAGACGGCTTCATCAAGGATGTTATCCGAATCCATATGCTTGAAGCCGAACAAATTGATTCTGACATGCGAGAAGCCAGCCCTTTGAATTGCGGTCAGGTTCTCTAAGCGGAATGGCGCATTCTCGGCCCCTTCCCAGATGCCATCATACCCCAGAATATTGATGCCACGTCCCAAGCCCGCGGCATCGCGGAATGCGACCTGCTCGGCTCCGTAGGCCTGTGATATCCACGCTGCAAAGACCGATGCCAGCAGCGGAAATCTGAACGCTTTTGGCCAACGGGCAAGGATAACAATCATTCCTGCGCCAACTCACGATAGCCGTGATCTTCCGGCGGCACCGGCCGACAGGTTGCGAGGAAGAAGACCAGCAACAGCACCGATGTAAACATCGTGGAACGGAGGAATATCGTCTCCGTAAAATTGGTCTGAAAACTGAGGACGGAGAATCCTATGATCAGGGCACAATGAAACCGATCGATCGATCGGGATGAAATAAGATGGAGCACCTTGTTCGAAAACAGGAAGACGCTTGCCGCAAAAAGCGAATAACCCAAAAGCCCCGTTTCCATGAGAATGGTGATGTAGCCGCTGTGGTAGTTGTCGAGCACCCAACCGTGATTCTGCTCGAAATAATCATAGATCGATTGGGTCGTCCAAAATCCGTTTATTCCAAAGCCAAGCAAGGGCGCATC
Source organism: Bradyrhizobium sp. LeoB3 (assembly GCF_055456055.1). Lineage (NCBI taxonomy): Bacteria > Pseudomonadati > Pseudomonadota > Alphaproteobacteria > Hyphomicrobiales > Nitrobacteraceae > Bradyrhizobium > Bradyrhizobium sp. LeoB3. Next base: position 331,496 of record NZ_JBVBEF010000001.1, on the reverse strand, counting down.
GTCGAAGTGGCTTATCGCGTACTGCCAAATGAAGGTTCTCTCCGTGAAGTCGATCGTCGTGTCAAACAAATGGATGGAGTCGTATCCGGTCACGTAGAAATACAGGATCAGCAAGCCCGCCATGATGCACATGACAAAGGGCAACACCGCATAGACTTTCATGCAATTCACCGACCGCAAGGAGGTGAACAGCAATCCGCAGGCCGCCAACGCCACCGCACCGGCGCCTCGCGAGCCCGAAGCCAGGACGCACGTTGAAGCGAGCAGGAACGTGACAAGGAAGGGTAGCCATCTTTGCCCTGTCGTCTTTCGATAATAGGCAAAGAACATGAGATAGGCTCCAACGAAGCCTAGTGTTTGCTTTGACTCATAAACACCTTGCCATTGGCCGTTGTGCATCCAGCTGCTGTCAACTCCTATGTCCGGCACGAACACCGCGAAAAAAGCGGATGCCGCAACCAGTACCAGGAGGCCCCGAGTGACCGATTTGACAATGTCGTCAATATCCAGTCGCGTGATAAGACAGAATGCGCCGAGGGTCGTTATTGCAAGAGCCGCGCTTTTCATGATGGCCGCGAGGCTCAGGTTCGTCCAAAACACGGAAATGGCGGCAAGAACATAGAATGAAACGATCCCGATCAAGTCGGGGTTGAACCCGAGCCGCAGATTAGGTCGCACAAACGCGCTTGCATAAATCAGCACAATCCACATCGACAGCGCAGCGAACTGCTGCAGATAGGTCTGTTCCACCGCCAATAGGGCAGTGTTGAGGGTCCCCATCGATGCCACCACATTGATGGTGATGGACCAATTCATGATGGCCTTTGCGGCCCGCTCGATGTCGACACCGCGCATGTGCGGGATCGCGCCGTCAAGCGCGCCCGCACCCACCTGAATTTGTGCTCCGGTCATGGAATGAGCTTCGTGAAGCGCGGTTAATTATTTGCTATTGCAACCGCTCGGCACGGCACGCAGCGTCAGTCGCGCTTGGTTGGCGGGGAATGGCTCCGGTTAAATAGCAGATAGAGCGCGCGCGGATTGGTAGTCAGATAGCGCCAGAACAGCCGGCGCGGCTCGAGCCAGATCCGCCAGGCCCATTCCAGCCCGACATTCTGCATCCATTGCGGCGCGCGGCGGCGGCTGCCGGAGAGGAAGTTGAACAGCCCGCCCGAGGTCTTGATGACACCGACATTGGAGAGCCGTGGCGTGAACTCCTCGACAAAGGCCTGCTCGTAGGGCACGCCGAGCGCGACCCAGAGATAGTCGGGCGCCAACGCATTGATCTCGTCGACCTTGGCACGCAGCGCGTCGCCGCGCAGATAGCCATGCGAATGGCCGACGATCTTCAGCTTCGGATACATCCTGCGGACATTGGCGACAGCGGCGGCATTCTCCGCCTCGTCGGCGCCGAACATGTAGAAGGAGAGCCCGGCCGCCTCGGCCTTGCGCGCGACGACGTGGAACAGGTCGGTTGTGGCAACCCGCTCCGGCAGCGGCTGCGATGACTTGAACCGTGACACCGTGACCAGCGGCTGTCCGTCGGCATTGATGAGGTCGGCCGCGCGGAACAGGCGGTCGGTCATCGGCTCGGTCGAGCAGCGTGCCACCACCTCGCCATTCGCCGACGTCAGATAGAGCGGACGGACCGCGCGGCGTTTTGGCGAAACCTGTTCGATCATGAAATCGGCGGTCTGCTCGAGATCGAGTACGGCGAGCCGAAGCCCTCCGACCGTGACGCGGGGGATCTCGGCGGTGGCCGCCCTGCCGATGAGGTTCGCGCGACGCTCGCGCACATTGTCTTTCTCTGACGCTTCACGGCGTGAAGCTGCGCCCGTCGACGACTGCATCGGCGCTCCCCGCGAAGTGTCGCAAATCCAGACGGTTGAGACAGTCCGACCGAAACCGACACGCCAATTGCGTTCGTCCGCGTCCCCTGACATCGAAATCGGGCCGGAAATCAGCTCTTTCATCATGATTCAAGCACTTCAGTTGGAGATCTCTATTGTTGTCCACTCCAACTGCAATATGCAGTCCATTGGCGATCCCGAGTCCGCGCGACGGTTCGACGCTGCGCGAACTGGTTAACTATTCGCAAAGGTGTGGAGCGCTCGCTAACCATAACAAAACGTTACACGTTGCGCGGCGGTGGCAAGGTCGGCCCGCTATCAAGACATTTGGTAGGAGTCCGCGCAGCGGGCGGCAACCACGATACATTAATACAGATCGCACTCGGCCCGTGTCTCCGCCAATCTGCGTGTGCTAGAAGGTCGCAGCTCCGGCTCGCCCGGCATTTTCGAAAAGTCCGGTTTGTCTGTCGCACGTATGAACAAGAATAATAACGACGCGTTCGATGTCTGCATCGAAAACGCATTTGATTTTTTGTCTCAAGAATACGCCGAACTGTTTGCTGGCTCGGACGCCACGGCGTTCCAGCATCCGGTGTGGCTGGACACGCTATATCGCAAGCTCGCGCTCGTCGCGGCAGCAAAACCCCTGATCGTCACGGTCCGCCGTCGCGCGACCGGAAAACTGGCGATGGTGCTGCCTTTGATGCGGGTGCCGCGTGGGCCGATGCGGACGGTTGAATTCGCTGACCTCCGCGTGTCCGATTATCTGACCCCAGTGTGCACGGCCGAGATATTTTCCGAGCTGCTCCAGAACGAGGATGCCTGCCTGACGCTCCGCAGGCTCGTCAGGCCGTTCGACTTCTTGCGTATGTGCAAGATTCTTGATGGAAGAATGTCGATCGAGAATCTTCTTGCAGCGCCTCGCCGCACCGTCATGGAGATGAACGCGTACGCGACAGCGCTAGTCGCTCCGTTCGAGCAATGGCGGACGAGCGCGCTGAGCCGCTCCTATCAGAAGGAACTCGCAAAGAAGCTCCGCCAGCTCCAGAAGAAGGGCACTTTGAGCTTTTCATGCTGCGACGACGATGCATCCGTCATGGCCGCGATAGAGATGATGAAGAACTTTCGAGGCCCGCGTTTTCGGGCGCAGGGTGATGGCGACCTGTTGCAGCGTCCCGAATATTTCGACTTCTATTCCACCGTGGCGCTCCGCGGCCTCAGGGCCTTTGTTCGTCTCTACACTATGAAAATGGACGGCAAACTGATTGCGGCAGTGCTGGGATTGTGCCACCGCGGCGGTTTCCTCGTCATTATGAGCGCATTCGACATCGCGGGATACAAGAGCCAATCCATTGGCGCTCTGATGTTCGAACAAGTCGCAAGGGATTGCATCGAGCGCGGGGATCAGATCCTGGACTTCACCATTGGCGACGAACCGTACAAGAAGATGTTTGGCGGCCAGCCCTCGCCGTTGTGGAGCGTGACTCTGGCGGGTAGCGTCGCCGGCTCCCTTGCTCTGTTCGCGTTACGACAGGCGCCCTGGATCAAACTGGCCGCCAAGCGGATGGCCGAATTCAAGCTGCGGCCGGTCCGTACCTGAGCTTAAACCTGCTCACTAGGCACGAAGCGCGCCACGGACACGTGCGATCCATCCCGGCCTGATACCGTCGACCCGATAGGTGATATTGCGACGAAGAAAATGCACCCTGCGCCGCACGTTCCATCTTATGTCGCTGCTCGACGTCAGTGCCTGCCGAAAACGCGCCATTTGCAGGGAGTGTTGGTCGGCAGCCACTTTGTCCGGATCGGAGTAGAACTCCGATATCTTGTCCTTGCCCATGCCGCCGGTTTCGAGCCAGCGCGGCACATATTCCATGCAAAGACGCTCGACATCCACCAGAAGACGGCTCACTCCGGTGCCGGCTGCAGGACAGTTGGTTTGAAACGCGTCGCCAATCAGCACGACGCCCGGCTGCAGATGGCCTTCGGCGACAGACAGGTCCATCACCCAATTCTGCACCTGACCGACGACGCTGAAATCTCCGAGATAGGACTGCAATCCCGGCATGAGGCGAAGCAGCGTTGATCTCGTCTCCCGTCTCAGCTCGCGCATGATCGGATCGGTCGGATCGCGAAACATGAACAGGTTTGCCCGCATGCCGCCCCGCACCGGAAACAGGCTGAGATAGTCGACGCCGTCGATGGCCCGTTCGCCATAGCAGGTGAGCGCCTCGAATTCGAACGGCAAATTGTCCGGACGCGCAATCGTGAAGCCGAACGAAACCGAATGACGCTCGGCGAGAATGCGCCGCGTGATTCCGAGACCGTATCCAAGAGCTCCGGCCATGCCCGTCGCCAGGACAACGAGACGCGCAGTGACGCGTGTTCCGGAGGCCAAAACGAGATGCTGAACGTCATCGCTGCAGCTCACAGCGGTCACTTGGTCGACAATGAAGCCGGAATGACCCGGCATCAGACGTCGTGCCAGGCCAACGAGGTCGGCATAGGGAAGGCCGTAGGTTTGGCCGGCACTGACGTCGACCACCCGGCCTTCTCTGATATTGATCACGCGGTCGTATGCGCACGCGACCGCCTCGAGTTCGCGGATGAAACCCAGCCTGCGAAAGACATCGACTTGTCGTCCGGCGATCTTCTCGACGCGGAATTCTTCCGGATAAACCGCTCGCTTGTCGATCAGGACGACCCGGTAGCCAGCCCTGGCGAGGACTGCCGCCGCGAGCGATCCCGCCAGCCCGCCGCCGACAATCGCTACGTCCGTGGTGATGGTTTCACGTCCCTCTTCCGCGATCGGTTGTATCACCTTATTCACCATCATGTTTGCCGGCTCTGACGATTGATGCCGGCCGAACTGCAATTTTCCCGCCTGATATCCACTTCGCCGAACCGGCACGGTCATTTTTGAGCATCGCAGTTAACGCCCGCGGCCTGGTCCAGATCTGGCGACGTCCCGGCACGCGCCTTGCTCAAAGAGTATCGTGGAATCTATTCCCGCTTACTCAGCACTAGGTGAACCATTGTTTATCGTCAGGTCAGCAGGTCATTTACGTGCAAACGGCCGGTGGCTGTGCAGATTTGGCTTCAGCAATCATCTTCGTGCCGCCGCAGCGGCGATCCTGGGAAACCATCGTTTGCCCTGTCTGAAGACAGCCGGGACAGCGGCGTTCCACAATGGAGCAAGGCCGCAGGTCCGCCGGACAGGGCAGGTTTGCGCCGGTGCATTTACCGGGTGGGGAGAACGAAATCTTAGGTGCCGAACATTAACACTCTCGGCTCGCGTGCGTGTTAGGCACTGGGCCATTGTCTGCTACGAGCATCTTGAAAGGAAAGATGCCTTGTACTTCGCATGATCGAATCCATTCTCCAATTGATGCGACGCGACGTGACCCGCGGTGTTGCCGGGACCATCCTTCTGAAGGTTGGCAGCGGCGGCCTTGCGTTTGCGCTGTTCTCGCTGGCAGCACGAACCATGTCGCCGGATGCGTTCGGCGCTTTCGCGATGTGGCTTTCTGTCGCTCAGATCGCATCCGTCGTGGGGCTGGTCGGCCAGGAACTGCTCCTGGTTCGTTTCTTGAACGAGTACCAGGTGCGCGAACAGGCCGATCTCGCCAAAGGTGTGCTGCTATCGAGCCTGAAGATCTCCTCCATTGGGATGATGGTCGTCATTGCCGCGATCGCGGCGGCCGCGAACGTGCGGGGCGATACGTGGCTGCTGATCCTGGCCGTATCCGCCTTTACGGCCGTGAATGCAGGGCTGATGCTCGGCAGCCAGATTGCACGATCGCTCATCAGCATTCTGATGGGGGAAGGCAATCGGGAGTTTTTCTGGCGGGTCGTCGTCGTGCTGTTTTTAGTAGCGATATTGTTCGGCCATGCGCGACTCGATCCCGCACAGTTGCTTACCGTGATGGCGGTCGCCATGGCCATGGGGCTCGTCGTTCAGGTCCTTTCGATCGCACGCGCTCTGCCGAATTTGCGCAATGTGCCGCCGCGCTCGGAGAACTCACGCTGGAGATCGAGCGCGCTTCGCTACTGGGTTTCTTCCATTCTTGAAGCGGCCAATCAGTACTTCGACGTGATCCTGATTTACTGGATGCTGGATCCGGCCACGGCCGGCATCTATTTTGCCGCCTCCCGTCTGGCGAACATCTTCGCCATGCTCTCTGCCGCACTTTATAGTTTCGGAGCGCGCCGCCTGCCCTCGCTCTACTTCAGTAAAAATCATCAAGAGTTCAGCCACACGCTGCAGCTCATGGCGGAGGTGACCGCGCTTTGCGTCATCGCCGGGCTCGTCCTTGTCTGGATCGGCGCACCCCATCTTCTCGGCCTGTTCGGACCTCATTTCGCAGCCCAGCAATGGGTCCTGATCGTGCTCGCGCTCGGAACGGCTTTTCAGGCAGCTGGTGGTCCGTCCGCAGCCATCCTGCAGGTGACCGGCCATGAGGGTGACTATGTTCCCGTCATCGCCGGGAACGTCGTGCTGCGGCTGATCGGATTCCTCGTTCTAATTCCCTGGCTCGGCGTGCTCGGCGCCGCGATTTCGGCCACTGTTTCGCTGGCGGTCGCCACCATCGCCCTCAACGTCCTGTGCCGCCGCCGCACCGGCGTTGATCCTTCGATCCTGGTGCTTTCTCGCCGCTTGTCCTCGAAAGCCGAACCGTATCCGGTTCGTGTCGCAGACGCGAAGGATTAGAAGGATTAGAGGTAACTCAGCCCGCCAGCCCCAAGGTCTCGCGCTGAGATTGAGCAATGACGGAACTGATGGATACGCGATTGACGACAAGCCCCATCGGCACCGCGCCGGACTTCGACAAGCCAGCCGCAGCCCGCTGAATTGCCGCCGGAGCGGCAGCTCCGTCGCGAACGACCACGACGATCAGATCGGCATGGGCCGCCAGCGTCCTCACGTCGGGTTGTGCCGCAAGAGACGATGCGTCGACGACGATCAGATCGAACTCCTTGCGAATGTCGTCGGCAGGGAGCGCGCCTGTTTGCGTGCCGGCACTCAAGAGCACACTGACAGAGCGAAGATCTGTCTTGGTGATGCCCTGCTCCTGCCGGTCGGCCGCGACCGGCTTTGCAGCGGACAGATCCGATTGCAGCTCGATCAGAACACTGAGCATCCCCTTGTTCACGGCCGACCGATTGAGCGATCGTGCGACAGTGCTGCCTCCCGCGCCGTTCTCGATCGACATCACGAGGGCTACCTTGCCACCGGATCCCGGCAACTTGTCGATTTTCCCGATCAGCGAGCGCAGGTAGGCACTCAGATCGAGCTCGGCGGCTGCCGCAATCGGCTTCTGCCAGACGCTTCTGGTGAATTCCCGTGCCGGCAGGTCGGGAATGCGGGCCCAGACCGGCAGCTTCGGCGGCAATTCGGGCTGGGGTGATGATGCCGCCTGGGGCAATTCGGGCTGGAGCGAAGGTGAATTTGCCCGGCGAACCTTCGGAGTGGGCTTCTCCAGAATGTTCTTGATGTCCGGTACGGCAACTGCCGCCGTCGATAGCAATATCGAGGCAATCGCAAGCACGGCGAGGAGCAATGCGAGCGGCGGCCGGGTCGGACGAAGCGGTGGAATGGCAAGCGAAGCGATCTTGGTCTGCGAGCTCTGCAGCAGGCGCTGCTCGTTGGTGGTCTTCGACCGCGACAGAAATTGCTCGTAGATATTCCTGTTGGCTTCCGCGTCGCGCTGCAGCTCCTGCAGTCTGACGAGCGCCTGGCCGTCGACCAGTATCTGCGATTCGACCGCCTTCAACTGATCTTCCAGCGATCTCTGTTGCTCGCGTTGGGCCTCATATTCAGACTTTGCAGTTTCGATGTTCTTCTTCCGCTCGATCTCAATCTGCCTGTTGAGATCGTTCAACTGGCTGTATGATATGACGAGGTCAGGATGGCGATCGCCGAACACCGCGCGTTTCTGCGCGATCTGGTCGTTGAGCGCCGACCTCTGAGCTCGCAGGGCACTCAGCAGGTCTTGTCGAACCGGCCCATCGACATTCGCCTTGAGGTCGCGTTGCGCCTGCTCGTAGCGAGCCCTTGCTTCTTCGGTACGAGCGCGAGCGGCCGAAACCTGCTGCGTCAGATCGGTAACGCGCAATTGCTGGGTCGTGGCGTCCTTACCGGCATTGACGATCCTGTGCTCGAGCTTGAAGGCGGCAACGGCATCCTCTGATGTCCTCAGCCGGTCATTCAACGTCTTGAGCCGGCCACTGAGCCAATCGGCGGCTTCGTCGGTCGCCTCAGTGCGGACACGGCCCTGGTTAGCGACGAACGCCTCAGCTATGGCGTTGGCGTAGTAAGCCGCTCGCTCCGGACGGTTCGAAGTGAATTTGAAGCCGATAACGTAGGTGAGCCCACGGCGGGAAATATCGAGCCGGTTGCGGAATCTTTCGAGCAGACGCGTGGTGTCGGATTGACCGCCGGCGATGTCTTCATCCTCTCGAACCTTGAGCTGCTCGATAAGCGGGCGGAGGAAGCCATCGGACTTGGCGATTTCAACCAGGCTCTGAAGCGCGGCGGCATCCTGGCCGATACCCGGCAACACGTCCTGATCCGTGGTCACGCGCTGCTCTCGGGGATCGACAACGACCAGCGCTGTGGCCGCATACCGAACCGGAATCAGCAACAGAGCGATGACACCAATGGCGAAGATGGCCAGCGCGAGCATCAAGATGCGTCGGCCGTTTTCCCGCAGAAAGGAAAGCATGCCGGAGAAGGTTAGCAATCCCTTAACGCGTTCGGCGGGTCCGGTGCCAGGCGGCGGACGCGGAGCCTCCCACGACGCCGCCGTGGGCTCCGTCTGACCGGAACGTCTCGGGCCTGCGCGGCTACCGAACATCATGGGTTTTGACTCGAATTCAACTGGCAGACACTGTTCAGTGGCCCTGCCCCCAACGTAAATATCTATGGTTAATCGGCGGTTACCCTCTCTCGCCAACGCCCTAACCAATTAGTTAACGAACTGGCTCTATGTTCCGCGCGGATGCAACGACATCTCCCCTGTGAGCGAGATGCGCTGCATTAACCCCATTGTGCGCTGGCCGGTGTAGGACCGAGCATCGCGTGATAGGCATTGCGAAAATGGGGGGAAGAATCCCCACTCCCTCAACCGTTGAGGAATCCGTGTTCCGTTACCAGCCAAGCACAGAATTGCGCGAGGCACCGATACGATCGTCGGCAGCGTCACGCGATCGGTCAAACAGCATCAAGCCAAAGCGACGTGTCGTTCTGGTGCAGACCCAGGCGGAGAACGCCGGTGCTCAGGAGATCACACGGCTGCTTGGTGCCGGCTTGACCGCGCGCGGCTATGAGGTCTTCAATCTCTTCTTCTTCCGCAAATCAGACTCCTTCGACGAGCCGCCGAACACGTTCTATTGCGCGCAGAACCGGCCAGGAAATCCGCTGGCGCTGTTGCGGATGCTGTGGAAGCTCGGCGGCCATATCAGGGCCATCAGACCCGATGTCGTCCTCACCTTCCAGCATTTTGGCAATGTGATCGGCGGAGGCGTATCGCGCCTCGTCAGTCGCGCTCCGGTTATTGCCAACCAGGTTTCATCCGCGATGTCGATGAGCTGGCCTGTCCGCGCCGCCGACATCGTCATGGGCAGCGTTGGCTTCTACGATTGCATAACGCTCAACTCGCGCGAGATGGAGCGTGAGTACGCGCGTTACCCCGCCCCTTATCGATTGCGCATGAAGCATGTCCCACACGGCTTCGACGACAAATCGCTTGATCTGCCGAAGGATGTCGCGCGGCAACAGTTCAAACTGCCGCCGGATCGTGTGCTGCTCGGTTGCGCTGCAAGATTGCACCCCCACAAACGGCTCGATGCGGCAATACGTCTCTTAGGCAGTGAACCGTCCTGGCATCTTGCGCTGGCCGGCCAAGGCGCGGACGAGGAACGGCTGAGGCTGTTGGCAGACGAGTTGAAAGTATCCGACAGATTGCATCTTGTCGGCGAGATTCCGCCGCGGCGGATGGCCGACTTTCTTGCCTGCCTCGACGTGTTCGTGTTCCCAACGCAAGCTGAAACCTTTGGCCTGGCCGCGGTTGAAGCCGCGAACGCAGGTGTTCCCTCCGTCGTGAACGATCTCCCCGTTTTGCGAGAGGTGCTGTCGTTTGAAGGAAAACCCACGGCGCTCTTTGTCGATGCCTCGGACAATGCGGAATTATCGGCCGCCGTTTCCGCAATTTTAACAAACAGAACGTTGCGCGACGAACTGCGGCAAAACGCCAAGGGCCTGAGGTCGCGCTATTCGGTAGACAGCATGGTGGAGGAATACGTCCAAATTCTCAGCCAGGCTGTTTGATCGGCACGCATTAGGCACAAGAGCGCAGATGGGCCGGACATGATTATCGAATTTCGCTGCGAACGCGAGCATGCACGGCGGTGGATGTCCCGCGAGGCGCTGTCCGTCGGCGGCCGGGACGTCCCGGTTCAAATCGCGTGGACAACAACTTCGGAATCTCGGCCTGCTGGCTTGGAGGCGCTGTTCGAACTTGAACGGATGGTATTGCGGAGGGGCCAGCGCAGCGGCGCCGACAAACTGAAAGTCATCCCGGAACGGTCGCAGGCCCAGGCCGGCAAGGCCGACGTGATTGTCGACTTTACACGCGCCGGCCGCGATCCGGACTGCTCCGCCCGGCTATATCTGCGCCCGCAGTTCAATGGGATACCAGGGGAAACTGCAGCGCTGGCAGCCATACTCGCGGGTGACTTGCCGATTATCGAAATCGTCAATGAACTCGACGGCACGGTGCTCGATCGCGGTCATCCGTCCGGAGAAATCGCAGTCGGCTTGAGCGGTGCGCTCGAAACAGTCATGGCGCGAACCCTGACCATGCTGACAGCGATCCTGTCAGGAGCGCCGAGACTAGTTCCGGAGCTGGCGTCGTCGACCGGCAAAAACACCCCACGACCGGCGGCCACCTATGTTCTGCGCGGCCTGGCCGTATCGATCGCGAAAGAAATATATCGCCTTTGCTGCTATGCGCCTCATTGGCACATCGGATGGCGCCACAGTGAAAATGCCGACGTGTGGCGAACCGGAGATCTATCCGGGCCCGACTGGAAAGTGCTCGGGGATCCCGGAGATCATTTCTACGCCGATCCCTTCCCCGTCAAATGGAAGGGAAGGACATTCGTTTTCTTCGAAGATCTCGATCACCGGGTGGGCAAGGGCATCATTTCCGCGGTCGAGTTCGACCGCACCGGTCCGGTCGCAAACGTCGTCCCCGTACTGGAAGAGCCATGGCATCTGTCCTATCCCTTTCTGATCGAGGACAATGACGATCTCTGGATGATCCCGGAGAGCACAGAGCATCGGGACGTCGCGGTTTACAAATGCGTTCGGTTTCCGGACAAATGGGAGCGTCACTGCACGCTGCTGTCAGGGCTTGAACTGGCCGACGTGACCATCACGCGGCACAACGGCATGTACTATCTGTTCGGCGCCTGGCGCGACGGCACCGGAGGCTATTCCGATACGTTGGCGATCTTTTATGCCGAGCAACTCTTCGGACCCTGGCTGCCACATGCGAGCAATCCGGTTCTGATGGACCGCGCAAGCGCGCGACCCGCGGGCAACTTCGTGACCATCAATGGAAACCTGTGGCGACCGGTCCAGGATTGCTCCGACGGATATGGCGCAGCGCTCGGTCTTGCCGAAGTTCTTGAACTGTCGCCGACCACGTTCAGACAGGTCGTTCGGCACTCCCTTAAGCCAGGGCCTGCATGGCCGGGCCGGAAGCTGCACACGCTGAACCGCTGCGGCCAACTCGAGGTGATAGACGGATCGCGGGTGCAGCCGAAGATCATGGCTTTCGTGGACGGACCTGCACCGGCCGTTTCGGCATCCTCTGGGAGTGATGCAGCTCGGCGGGAGCCAGCCCGATCGCGGAGCGCCCCTAACAGCGTTCTGGCCGCCGATTAGTCTTTGCGCTGGTCGGCGATGATCACCGATACGGTTCGCGCTTATCAAGTCAGCCAGATGTGAGAAGAAAGCCCGCGCGTCGCGGGCTTTCTTTCTCCGCTACCAGCCGCGATAACCGCCGGTACCGAAGCTGAAGGTGACACCTGGTCCGCCGCCGTAGTACGGCCGCTGATATCCATAGCTGTTGTAGTATGGGCGATAGTAGCCATGGCGGTGGTAGCCATAGCGATGATAGCCGTAGCGGTGGTAGCCGTAGTGGTGGTGATGACGGTGCATTCCGTAGTGATGGTGGTGATGGCCCCTTCCACGAGCGCTCAGATCGGTGGACCGGCTCTCATAGCTGCCCGCCTTCGCCGCCGCCTGCCGATCTGCCGCATTTGCGGCCGAACTACCAATCAGCGCTGCAGCACCGACCGCCAACGTGATCGCTAACCTCTTCATGGTCGCACTCCATTTCGTGTGTGAAGTTCAATCCCGCAAGGAGCGCCACGTTCCGGGCTGCGACATAATACCCAGCCGTTTAGCTGCGGTTCATCTCCATGAACAAGTCCCTTTCGCGAAGTGGATGATGACATTACTTACGGCCTCATTGCGCAATCCTTCAGATCGCGACCGCTGACAACAACACAGCGCGTTCTTCAGCATCCGTTCGCCCCTCCTCGAGCGGTAGCGCGTGACAACGATCGGAAAACGGACGCGTCGGTGCGCCAGGCCTGCGGGCGCAGTGAAGCCAGCCGACGCCTTGCCTGCGACCCGCAGGTCGCCATCAACAGCGAATTCATACGCGATTGAAATTCCTGTGCTTTCCAGACTTCCCGCGAAAGTCGACGGCACCGATTTCGGCTTCACGCTGCACCGCAATGCCTATCGGTGCGCTAACGACAGCTCACCCCTTGCTCCCGCGAAGATGATATAACATCGGACATCAGGAGCTATCGAGGCTCCGCGACCAAGGATTTGGCTTACGCAATCAACTGCGATCAAGACGACGGCGCTCGAAGAGATGCACTCCGAAATCAGGCAGGCGATCGTGACTGCGGTCGGCCGGCGCGGGAAGTGGAGGACGTTATGGCGTGGCGTGACGACAAGGCCCGAGCAACCCTGATCCACGAGGCCGGCGGGAGCGTGCAGCCGGGCAAGACGCCACGAGCCTTTGCCGAGCTTCTGTTTGGCCACAGCAACATCGAAGACCTCGCCAACTACGATGCCGTGTCGCTGGCCTTTTTGGCAGAACAAGCCTGGGAACATGTGCAGCGGCGTACCGCTGATCGTGCCGACATCCGCGTTATCAATCCGATGATGCCAGACGGACGCGAGATCTCCGTGCTGGAAATACTCAACGACAACATGCCCTTCCTGTTCGATTCCACGATGGCGGAGCTCGCCGAGCAGGGCATCGAGGTCACGCTGGTCGCCCACCCGATCATTGCCGTCGAGCGCAACGAGCAGGGCAAGCTGCTGCATTTCTACGGCGAGACGCTCCCCGAGGGGGTAAACGGCGAGCGCGAAAGCCTCATTCACTTCCACATCGCACGCCTGGACGCCGAGGCTGACCGCCAGAAGCTGATCGACGGCCTCACCAAGACGCTGAGTGACGTGCGCGCCTGCGTCACCGACTGGCGCGCCATGCGCGCCCGCGTCGAGCAGGCGATCAAGACCTTCAGTTCCAATCCGCCGCCGATGCCGATCGACGAGGTCGCCGAAGCCACCCAGTTCCTGCAATGGCTGTGCGCCGACAATTTCACTTTTCTCGGCCTGCGCGAATACCGCTTCGCGCCGGATAGCGATGCGCCGGACGGCATCACCACCGGCGAAGGCCTCGGCATCCTGCGCGATCCCGATGTGAAGGTCCTGCGCCGCGGCGCCGAAATGGTGGTGATGACGTCGGAGATCCGCGCATTCATGCGAGAGCCTACCCTGCTCATCGTCATCAAGGCCAATGTGAGCAGCCGCGTCCATCGCCGCGCCCGGATGGACTATGTGGGCATCAAGCTCTTTACGCCCGACGGCCGGCTCGACGGCGAATTGCGCCTCGTCGGCCTGTTTACCTCGGCCGCCTATACCCGTTCGGTGCGGCAGATCCCCTATGTCCGCCACAAGGTGGCTCAGGTGCTTGAGCGCGCCGGCTTCGAGCCGGACAGCCATTCGGGCAAGGCGCTCCTGCATATCCTTGAAGAATATCCGCGCGACGAGCTGGTCCAGGTCGACGTCGAGACTCTCTACAATTTCGTCATGGAAATCCTGACGCTCTATGAGCGTCCCCGCGTGCGCGCGCTAGTGCGGGCGGATAAATTCAACCGTTTCGTCTCCATCCTCGTCTTCATTCCGCGTGACAAATACGACACCGACGTCCGTACACGCGTCGCAGGCTTCCTGGCGCGGGTCTATAACGGGCAAGTGGCAGCCTCCTACGCAGCTTTCCCTGAAGGGTCGCTTGCCCGCATCCACTACATCATTGCGCGCTTTGAGGGCGATACGCCTGTCATCGAGCGCGCCACGCTCGAATCCGGAATCAGCGCCATCGCCGCAACATGGGCTGACAAGCTGAAAGCCGCGCTTGCGACCACCGCTGACGGCATGCGAGCCCGCCTGATCGCCAACCGTTATGCACGAGCCTTTACCGGCGGCTATACCGAGGTCTTCGACACCTCTCAGGCGATTGCCGATATCGCCATCATCGAAAAGCTCACTGCCGCTCGCTCCGTGGCACTTTCGGTTCACCGCATCGACGGCGACGATCCGACGCGCTTCGGCCTCAAGGTCTTTTCGCGCGGCGCGCCCTTGTCGCTGTCGTATCGGGTGCCGGTGATCGAAAATCACGGCCTGCGCGTCGTGAACGAGCGCACCTATGAGATCAGGCCGAGCGCCACACCCTCACCTGCACCGGTTTGGCTGCACGACATGACGATCGAGACCAATGATGGCAAGCCGATCGTCATCACCGCGGAATTCGCCCGACGCCTGGAAGCCTCGATCATGGCGGTCGTGGGCGATCGCGCCGAATCCGACGGATACAACGCGCTGATCCTGCGCACGGTCCTGAGCTGGCGCGAAGTCTCGGCCATCCGCGCCCTCTCCCGCTACCTGCATCAGATCCGCGTCCCGTTCACTCAGGACTACATGTGGGAGACTCTGCGCAAGAACACCGCGATCACCACCAGCATTGTCGCTCTGTTCCAGGCTCGCTTCGACCCACGCCTCACGGTGACCGATGCCGAGCGCTCGGCGCGCGAGACGGCCCTGCTTGCCGAGATTGAAGAGCAGCTCAAATCCGTCGCCTCACTGGATGAAGACCGTATTCTGCGCCGTTTCACCAACCTGGTGCAGGCCGCCATCCGCACCAATCTATGGCAGCTCGGTCCGGACGGGCATCCGCGGCCGGTGATCTCCGTTAAATTCGACGCGCGCAAGATTGAGGAGCTGCCTGCACCCCAGCCGCTCTACGAGATCTTCGTCTATTCGCCGCGTGTCGAGGGCATTCATCTGCGTTTTGGCAAGGTCGCGCGCGGCGGACTACGCTGGTCCGACCGGCCGCAGGATTTCCGCACCGAGATCCTCGGTCTGGTCAAGGCGCAGCAGGTCAAGAACGCTGTTATCGTGCCGGTCGGCGCCAAGGGCGGCTTCGTGCCCAAACGTCTGCCACCTCCTTCCAATCGGGAGGCCTGGATGGCGGAAGGCACCGAAGCCTACCGCATCTTCGTTCGCTCGCTGCTTGAACTCACCGACAATCTTGACGGCGACACGATCGTGCCGCCCGAAGACACCGTGCGGCACGATGGCGACGACCCTTATCTCGTTGTCGCAGCCGACAAGGGAACCGCGACCTTTTCCGACATCGCCAACGCGATCTCGACGGAGAAGGGACACTGGCTTGGCGACGCTTTCGCCTCCGGCGGCAGCCAGGGCTATGATCACAAGAAAATGGGCATCACTGCGCGCGGCGCGTGGGAAGCGGTCAAGCGCCATTTCCGCGAACTCGGCACGGATATCCAGACCAAGCCCTTCACCGCTGTCGGCGTCGGCGACATGTCCGGAGACGTCTTCGGCAATGGCATGCTGCTCTCGCCGGCGACCAGGCTCATTGCGGCTTTCGATCACCGCGATATTTTCATCGACCCTTCACCCGATCTCGCCGCCAGCAACGCCGAGCGCCAACGCCTGTTCGACCTGCCGCGGTCGAGTTGGCAGGACTACGACAAGTCAAAGATCTCCCCGGGCGGCGGGGTATTCTCGCGTTCGCTCAAGGCAATCCCGCTGGCGCCGGAAGTGCGGACCTTGCTTGATCTCGACAAGCCGCAGGCCACGCCTTTCGAGGTGATCACGGCGATCCTCAAGGCACGCGTCGACCTTCTCTGGTTTGGCGGCATCGGCACCTATATCCGCGCATCAGGGGAAAGCGACGACCAGGTCGGCGATCGCGCCAACGATCCGATCCGTGTCACCGGCGCTGATATCCGCGCGCGGGTGATCGGCGAAGGGGCCAATCTCGGCGTTACGCAGCGTGGCCGCATCGAAGCCGCGCAGAAAGGCGTCAAGCTCAACACCGACGCCATCGACAATTCGGCCGGGGTCAACACCTCCGATGTCGAGGTCAATATCAAGATTGCACTGGCGCGCCCCGAACGCGAGGGACGCCTCAGTCCGAACGACCGCAACATGCTGCTTGCCGCGATGACCGATGAGGTCGGCGCCCTGGTGTTGCGCAACAATTATCTGCAGACGCTGGCGCTTTCGCTGGCCGAACGCAAGGGCCTCGCCGAGACCGGCTTCCTCACGCGGCTGATGCAATCGCTCGAGCAGCGCGGCCTCCTCAGCCGCGCCGTGGAATTCCTGCCGGACGATGCGGCGATTGCCGAACGCGCCCGGCGCGGCCAATCCTTGACTCGGCCAGAGCTGGCCGTTCTGCTCGCTTACGCCAAGCTGACACTTTACGACGATCTGCTCGTCACCAACGTGCCTGATGATCCATATCTCGCCCGCGAACTATCCGAATACTTCCCGCGCGAGGTTCAGGGCAAATTCCCCGCTGCAGTGGAACAGCATCGCCTTCGCCGGGAGATTATCGCAACCAATCTCGCCAATGCTTTTGTCAATCGCGGCGGCCCCGCCTGCGTCGTGCGCCTGATCGACGAGACGGATGCCGATGTGTCGACGATTGTCATGGCCTTCGTGGCGGTTGACGAGTGCTACGGCCTGAAGCGGCTCAATGACGCGATCGATCGGCTGGACACTCGCATCGCCGGGCAAGTGCAACTTGGCCTCTACGCGGCGATTCAAGATCTGCTGGTCTCACGTATGCTCTGGTACGTGCGCAACGTCGATTTCAAATCGGGTCTGGACGCGGTCATCGCCCGCTTCGGCCCGAGCATCCGCGAAATCGCCGCCGGATTGGATAAGACCCTGCCGGACGACGTGCAGGCCGGGCGCAGCAAGCGGCGGCAGGACCTGATCGATGCCGGCGTCCCGGGCGAGCTCGCGATCGAGCTCGCTGATCTCGACGCCCTGGTCTCGGCACCGGATATCGTAACCGTCGCGGAGCGCACCGGCCGGACCATCGGCGACGCCGCTACGACCTTCTTCGCCGCCGAGGCCAATTTCCGCCTCGATCGCCTTATCGCCGCCGCGCGCAGCGTGTCGGCAAACGACAATTACGAACGTCTCGCCATTGATCGCGCCGTCGACCAGATCGCCGCCGCCGAAAGAAGACTAGCTGCGGACATGCTGGCAACCGGCCAATGCGGCCAGCAAGCCGCGGGCGACTGGCTCGCCGCTCATCCTGAAGCCACGCGCATCCGCCGCTCGGTCGAGGAAATCGCAGCCAGCGGCCTGACGCTCGCCAAGCTGACGGTCGCGGCAAACATGCTGGGGGATATGGTCAAGAGCTGAGCGGGCTCAAGCTGTCGGGAAGCGGGATTCCAGGAGGTCGACTTCCCTGACCAACTTGCGGGCAATCTCGTCGGAGAGCTGCCGGCTACGCGCGATGCGGTACAGTTCGGCCCGTTCGGCGCGGAGTCCGATAAGACGGAGGCGGCGTTCGACATCGTCGATTTTCTGCGCTAGTTCGGCTTCCTGGCCGACCTTGGAACGCCCGTCGATACGCTGGCGATATAGCGCCATGATGCGAACGCCGGCATCGGTATAGAGATCGGCGTCAACTTGCCCTTCACCCATGTCGTGCTGGGCCTGCTCGATCGCCCGGATCGCGGCTTCCGCCGCAGCGATGCGCGCGCGATCTTCTTCGGCCTGATGCGATGGCTCGGGTGGAAGCTCCAGATCCCTCAGCAAGAACGGCAGCGTCATGCTGGCAGCGATCAAAGATACGATGATGACGCCTGCGGCGAGAAAGATCGCGAGATCGCGTGCCGGAAACGGCGAACCATCGTTCATCGTCAACGGCAGTGTCAGCACGCCCGCAAGAGTAATGGCGCCGCGCACCCCGGCAATCGAGGTCGCCGCGATCAGGCGCCAGCTCGGAATATAGGGCTTCTCGCCCTTCAGATGCGCGCGAAACAACGTAAATCGTAGGGACGTCCAGACCCAGACGAACCGCAATGCAGCCAGAGCGAGATTGATCGCGACCACATAGACGAGGAGCCAGAGCGGCGCACGATGCCCGGTCTCCTGGACCACTCTCGCCGCGCCATCGAAGAGCTGCGGGAGCTGTTCGCCAAGCAGGACGAAGATCACGCCGTTCGCGGTGAATTGCACCAGGTCCCAGACGGCACTGCGGCGAATGCGGGTCGCAGGTAATGCCTGCCCGCTCTGCTCGACGTAGCTCATGGTGATCCCGGCGGCGACGGCTGCAAGAATGCCCGAACAATGCACGTATTCGGCCAGGAGATAGGCGCCGAACGGAATCAGTAAACTGATCAGGATCTGCGAGCCCGTCTCTTCGCCAAAATGGCGCGAGACCCAATTCTTCGCGACGGTCACCGCCCATGTCACAACGACGCCGATGGCGATGCCACCGGTCGCAAGCCAAAGGAACGTTCCGAACGCGGCGAAAGCCGAAAACGAACCGGTCAGAGCTGCAGCAACGGCAAACCGCATACAGACCAGGCCCGATGCGTCGTTGAGCAACGATTCCCCTTCGAGGATGTGCATCAGCCGGCGGGGAATTGGTATGCGTGCTGCAATCGCGGAAACGGCAATCGGATCGGTGGGAGAAATGACTGCGGCGAGCGCGAAGGCGACCGCGAGAGGCATCGCCGGAATGATCCAATTGACGAAATATCCGACACCGACGACTGTGAATACGACGAGGCCGAACGCCAACTCCAGGATCGTCCCCTTGTCGCGAAATAGTCCTTCCTTGGGGATGCGCCAGCCGTCCAGAAACAGCAGTGGAGGCAGGAACAGCAGGAAGAAAATGTCCGGTTTCAATTGGACGCCGAGGTCGGCCACGGCAGCAATCAGCACGCCGATGACGATCTGAACGAGCGGCAGGGGAAGCGATATCGGCAACATGCGGGCAACTCCGCCGCTGACGACCACCGCCAGCAGCAGAATCAAAGCAACGGTAACGGTCTCCACGCTCTCTCTCGCATGCGTAGTGTCCGGGATTTACCGGGCATCATAGCGACGCCACCCGAATCATTCCACCATCCATCACGCGCCCCACCTCCACCCGAGT
The DNA here is from genome assembly GCF_055456055.1 of Bradyrhizobium sp. LeoB3. Classification (NCBI taxonomy): domain Bacteria; kingdom Pseudomonadati; phylum Pseudomonadota; class Alphaproteobacteria; order Hyphomicrobiales; family Nitrobacteraceae; genus Bradyrhizobium; species Bradyrhizobium sp. LeoB3. The sequence continues at coordinate 312,064 of NZ_JBVBEF010000001.1, read as the reverse complement.
CTGTCCTCGCGTTCCAATTACAGGTATGGCAATTTACTATCTCGGTCCTCAGGTTCTGGATGAACTTCCTGATGAACGATCGGCGGGCCGACCACCGCCGGTGTTTATTATGGCTTGGCGCCGATCTTGATATGGATCGCGTCGGCGCTTTCTTGATTATCCGGGACCTGTTTCACGATTGCGGTCAATCCCTCGTTGCGCATGGCGTGCAGAAGGACAGCGGCTGGCTTGCCCGCCGCTCCCCAATCCGAGTGTCGCGATTCGGCGATCTGCACTTCGACGCCCTTGAACACGACGATGCCGGCCGCAGGCTTTCCTGGCGGGATGTATCCAGAGCCTTGTGCAACCGCCTGCCTCTTCCAACCAGCGACATCAAGCGCCTTTCCGACATCTTCCATCAAGGCAACAGCTTCGGGGTCAAGCTCGACCGAGAAATCGAACGGAGTGCCACGAAATTCCTTGAGGGCATTGGCAATCCGCTGTTGGGATGCGGGGCCGAACGTCCGCGGGCTGTCGGCCCAATATGCCAGAGCGACGCCGACCAGGACGAGAGCGGCAAATGTGATCGCCAGTCCTCGCTCCCAGGCGCCTTTCGAAATCCCGAGAACCAGAAGAGCAACCTCACCGCTCAACCCTATCAGAAGCAGGATCTCCCCGATCTCCTTCACCCAGCTGAAGAGGACCAGGGAAAACGCGGCGGTATTTAACATCAAGCTCTCCAAGTCGCAGGCTGGCAGGCGGCTTGGGGGACCGCATCACTCGTAACTGCGGATTCGACATGCGAAGGTCTGGACCTAAGCAACGGGAGATTAATAAGTCGCTAGCGGTCAGGGCGCGCATCGTGCGGTGGTTCGTCGCGCGGATCCGGCGCGGTTGCGCGGGGATCCGGTAACTACCGCAGTCCCGCTCGCACGGCCATGGCACGTACATCGAAAGGAGTGAGACCATAGGCCCGGCGGAAGGTTCGGTTGAAATAGGACAGATCACCAAATCCGACCTGAAAGGCGATTGCGCTGATGGCTCTGTCGGCAAACCGCAGGTCTTTGAGCATGCGATACGCGCGAGCAAGGCGCTGTTCGAGCACGAAAGCTGAAAACGATGTTCCCTCGGCCTCGAAAAGCTTGCGGATATAGCTCGGCGAGATTCCCTGACGCTGCGCGATAGCGACAATATCCGGGTCAGGCCGGCCAAGATTGTCCTCAATATCTGCCTTGATGGCCTCGAGCCGCGCGGCGCGCAGTCCACGGCCCCTGGCTGCCTCGACGAAGTCTTGGGTCGCACCGATTGCGAGCGCGGCGAGGTCGATAACGTGGGTTGCGGCGGTTCGCGTGAGACCCGGTGCTTCGGCCGGCCCTCCCTGCCGCAGCGCCTCGACATACCGGATCAGCAGCCGCAGCGCATCGTTGTCCGGCGGAATCTGGCGTGCATATACAGCACCGAGATCCGGGACCAGGGCGGCGAGATCTGGTCGCGGGAGCGCGATCGTGAGAAAACTGCCATGACAATGCATGGTGCTCACCGATGGATCGGTGGCCGAGAGAACGACACCACTTCCGGCACGGCCCACGATCTCCCGGCCGAACTGCGACGTGGTCGATTTGCCGCTGATCAGAACGGAGAGGCCGACGAGATCCTTCGATTTTGCGAGATGTTCTCGGGTGATGTGATAGTGAGCTGCGGAGCGGGATCCGGAAACGATCCCGACCCCAGGCAAAGCCTGAAACGTCACGCTCGCCTGGAACGGAGCGTCGTCGATTGGTTCGATATCGACATTCGCAATGTTGCGGCCATAGATCTCGCGCCACATCGCAAGGCGCTTGGTTTCCGGAAACTCATCAGTCGACACAGTGAGCGGCGCAAGCCGTCCCGAATCGTTCATTTCAACCTCATCATAGGCAAGACGCGCTTTCAACTCGAGCACATGAAGTTTGTGGCATGAGGTTTTTAGACTACGGCTGCAATTTTCGGGAAAAGGCGATTGAGCGCATCTCTGTCAACGCCATCTGCGCCTTGCCACCAGATGACTGGATAGCTCCAGTCATTCTTGTGACCGGGAGGCCGGTCTCTAAGCTCACCTGGCGTAAATGCCTGCAAAAAACCGCACCGGCCAGCCGGTTTGAGGACGCCGCAATACCCGAGAATTTGGATGAGCACGCGCCGCTCCGAGCCGTTCGACTTGATCACCTTGCTGATGCGCTTCTCCAGCTCATTCGGCTTCGCTTTCGGTGTCAAGCCAGACGCTATTTCGACGATTCGGGCGAGGATCGAATAGTCCTCCTGTGTCGGCGCGGCCAAACTGGCTTTTTCGAATTGCGTTAGGTCGAACCAGCAATACAGTGGATGGACATGACGAACGCCGCCCCACTTCCATCTCTCGAAACTCAGGACGTTGAGGTCTTCGACGGAATGGCCGTAAAGGCCACAGAGACGACAATACACCCGGCCGCTCGGCACTTGGCCACGGGCCTGTTCGACGAGCCGATGATCTGGGAAGTGTGCGGCGAAGGAGAAGCTGCCCAGCGCTGAGCGCAACTCAAGCCGACGTGTGCTGAGGCTTGCCAGAAAGGCGTCTGTTACCTGTTCTATACTCACGCGGTTACGAACAGTGAGCAGCCCTGCGATGATGTCGTCATGCGTCACCGTGACGGGATCGAACATGTAACCGGCCTGCCGAGCGTATTCGAAATCCGCGGAGTCGATCGATTTGTCTCGCTTCCAACCCTTTGGCGACCAATAGGTGTCAAGAAGTATTTGAAGGGCCTTCTTGTCACGCGACACATCCGCCTCCTACATCTCCAGAACACAATGCCCTATCCGCAAATAGCACGGCTGGGCAATGACCACGTTCACCGCGTTGCGGACACAAGAGACGAAACTTCGTTAGTCCGTCCACGCCGACCCGCTCCGTCGCCTCGGGTAATATTCCCGGCGATCGTCGGGCAACCATCCCGAGCCCACCCTTCCTCTCTGAGCTATTGCCGCGCGTGCAGGATCTCCGCGCCACAACCACGCGAAAGAAGAGCCAGGGAGGAACATATGTGCACATTGCCTCACCATGCCGGCTGCTCTCACGGTGCAGGCGGACTCAATCGGCGTTACATGCTGAAAAGGCTCATGGCCCTGGGCCTGACGGCTCCGCTCGCCACGCTCGTCCTCGATCGCAGGGCCATAGGGGCCACTAGCTTTCTCGACCGCGCGGAGCTCATCGACGGCATGACGGCGCTCATCGCCAGGGCCAAATCCCCCGAGCTCCGCGAGGCCCGCGTCCTCGATCTCTCCGGCAGCGAGTTACCGTGGAAGGACCTCGGGATTACCCTCGCCAAGGGGCAGGAAGTGACGTTCCTGCTCGGCGGCCGCGTGTGGCTCGCCCGCGAACAGGATCTGTGGGTCGAGCCTGGCGTTGCGTTTCACGTACGCACCCGGGGCGCCCGCCCCATGTTCAATCCGATGAGCAACACCGGGACGATGACGGCCGCCGCCGACGGTCCCCTCGAAATGGCGCGATCGCTCGTCGAGTTCAAGGATTCGGATGGCGAATTGGCGGTGCCGAAGGACGAGTACGCCAAGGCGGACGCGCACATCTACGGCGTGGCGCTGGTCTGGCGCGGCACCGCGCTCGCCGGCCTGACGAGCCTGCTCAGCCACGGCGACGTCGACGGCATCGTTGCCGCGGAACTGGCGCGGCTCCAGTCGCCCCGCAAGCTGCCCGCGGGCTGGCACAACTTCTTCATGCTGGGCGGCGGCCCGGTCATCTTCAATGATATCGGCAATGGCGCGATTGCCGTCGAGCCGCTGAAGAACGCCGGCATTCTGCAGCGCCCTGTCGGCATCGAACTGAAGCCGCAGACCAAACTGAGCTGGCGCTGGATCGTCGAGGAGCTGCCGTCGCGGCTGCCGGAAAACCAGCTCACCTCGCACGACTACCTCTCCATCGCCGCGGAGTTCGACGACGGCCAGGACATCACCTACTTCTGGAGTTCGAGCCTGCCGATCGGCACCGCATTCCGCTGCCCGATCCCGCGCTGGACACCGCTCGAGTCGCACATAGCGGTCCGCAGCGGTTTCGCCGATCTCGGCAAGTGGGTCAGCGACGAGCGCGACATCTACGCGGACTACAAGGAGCACATCGGCGGCCCTGCCAGAACCGTGGTCAACATCTGGCTGCTGGGCGTCTCTCTCTTCCAGCGCCGCAGCGGCTCGTGCCGCTTCGCCGACATGCAGATCTCCCAACCGGGCGCCGGAGCCCTGAAGCTTTGAGACAACGCGGGAGTGAACCGGTTCAATCGGCTCGCCGCTAGCAGTTCTTAGGACGTGGAAAATCGCTTAAGGCCCGAGGCTCGACCAGCAGGCCCTGTCGTTCGAGCTGCGGCGCGTCCTGCTGAAGCGCACGACGACGGCATATCGGGCACTGTTCGCGTGAGCAGGGCATCGCCCGCCGGCAGAAACTCGAGATCATCGAGGCCAACGCAGTGCAGGCATGCCGGGCCGATCGGTCAAGCGTCGCCGCTTGCGCAGGAAAAGATTCGAAATTATATGGTCGCTAAGATACAAGGTAGCACATGACCTTCCTCTTCGCGAAATTCGAGATGCGAATGCCCGTCCCGCAGGAGATTTGCTGGAGGGATTAAGCGCGCACACGCGCCGTTCGGACGAAGCGGACCCGAGCCCTCCCATCCTGCGGAGGGCTTTTTAGTATCCGCGTCCTCTCGGCCACACGGAGTGCGTCATGACGAAGTATCTGATAACAAGCGCGTTACCCTACATAAACGGCGTCAAGCACCTCGGAAATCTTGCGGGTTCGCTGCTCCCCGCGGACGTCCACGCCAGATTCAGACGACAGACCGGCGCGGATGTTCTATTCATCTGCGGCACCGACGAACACGGCACGCCGGCGGAACTCGCCGCGGCGGAAGCACGCTGCGATGTCGCCTCCTACTGCGAGCGTCAGCATTTCGTTCAGCGCGACCTCTATCGTCGACTTCATCTGTCCTTCGACCACTTCGGAAGGTCGTCGTCGCGCCGCAATCATTCCTTGACGCAGCACTTTTTCTCGCAACTCGATAGGAACGGCTTCATCGAGGAGCGCACACTCAATCAGGTGTTCAGTGCGACGGACGATCGCTTCCTGCCCGATCGTTACGTCGTCGGCACCTGCCCGCATTGCGGATCGAGCCGCGCTCGCGGCGATCAATGCGAAGTCTGCGCGCGACAGCTCGATCCGACGGATCTGATCGCGCCGCGCTCGGCGATATCCGGCGCCACCGATCTGGAGGTGCGCCAGACACGCCATCTTTTTCTCCGACAAACCACCATTGAAGCCGATCTACGCGAATGGCTATCCTCGCGCTCGGGCTGGCCGCCGTTGGTGACTTCGATCGCCAACAAGTGGTTGGACGAAGGGATCCGCGATCGCTGCATCACCCGGGATCTTTCATGGGGAATACCGGTTCCGAAACCGGGCTACGACGGGAAGGTCTTCTACGTTTGGTTCGATGCGCCGATCGCGTACATCGCAGCGACTCAGGAGTGGTCGGATGCCAACCCCGAGCGGAGGGATTGGAGATCGTGGTGGCTGGACGCGTCGGACGTTCGATATGTGCAATTCCTGGGAAAGGACAACATACCGTTTCATGCCGTCAGCTTCCCTTGCACCCTGCTGGGGTCCCGCGAGCCTTGGACCACCGTCGACGTTATCAAGGGTGTGAACTGGCTGAACTATGAGGGCGGCAAGTTCTCGACCAGTTCGGGTCGCGGCATCTTTCTCGATCAGGCACTTGAATTGCTGCCGGCGGACCGATGGCGATGGTGGCTGACGGCCAACGCGCCGGAAACATCCGACGTCGATTTTTCATTCTCCCGGTTCGCGACTGATGTCGATCACGATCTTGCCGACACGTTCGGCAACTTCGTGCAGCGCGTCTTGAGCTTCGTGGTCTCGCGATACGACGGCGTCGTCCCAGGCGGCGTTTCCGATCCGGTCGATGGCGAACTCTCCGCCCGGATCGAGGCCTTGGTCGGTCAGTTGCGCGAGCGCCAGGAAGCTCTGGCCCTGCGGGGCACCGCGGATGCCATACGCACGATATGGAAGACGGCGAACGCCTACCTCGTCGCAAAAGCACCCTGGTCGCTTATCGCTTCAGATCCGGACGAGGCCGCTTCGGTGATTAGAACCGCCGTGAATCTCATCGGCATTTGCGCGCGTGCCGCCTGGCCGATCGTTCCGGATGCTGCGGAAAAGGTGCTCAAAGCGATCGGCGACTTGGAAGCGGTGCCAGCGTTCCCTTCGACGGATCACCTGACCCGAATTCCGGCCGGTCGCCGGATTAGCCATCCCGGACCACTGTTCGCGAAGCTCGGGGCCGAGTGGGCAGCTTCGCAGCGTCAGAAATTCGGCGGATAGAGCGTGCGCGATCGGGCGGCTTTACCCCCCGGTCCACGCAGTGCGCCCTAGTGAATGCTAACCAGCCGCTTCGTCGCGAGAGCTCAAGCCGGCTCTCACTGTCTGTTACAAAGTCGATCGATCAGCCGATCGGTGACAGCGCCGAATATCTTGGAATCGTCATAGGCACGCGCCGACAGCATTGCTCCGTGAACGGTCGCCATGAAGGCCTCCGCTTCAATTCGGGGAGCATCAGTCAGCGCAAATCTTCCCTCTCGCTGGCCACGCGCGAGGACCGAGGTCAGCCAAGCTGAGAGTGCCCGGAAATGGGCTCTTACTTCGAGGGCCACTTCCGCCGGGAGAACGGGAAGCTCGCTCGCCAAGAGTGCGCACACACAGAATGGCGCGCTGGCGTCTCTGATGCAGGCCGCCCAATAACCCGTATAGCTCCGAAGCAGTTCGAGCGGATCGGAAGTCTGTCGTTCCAGGTGTGCGATACCGGCGACGGCCTCCTCCCGATATTGAGCGATCAGCGTACGCACCAAATCCGCTTTGGTCGGGAAATGATGATGAATGCTTGGCTTGCGAATGCCGACAACCTCCGCAATGTCGGCGTAGCTGAAGCCGTTGTAGCCCCCGGCTATGATCAGGGTCCGCGCGCAAGCAAGGATGTCGTCTGCGGTGGTGGATAGGTTATTCATGCTTGTCATCACTACCTTCTAGTTGGTAGAGTGTCAATCGCTGAAAAGCGGCGTGGTTTGTGGCTATTGACACTCGCCATCATCCTACCTACTAGTAGGAAGACAAATAGCGGAGTTATCAAACATGCAAGGTCAACGCTCGCAAGTTCCGACCGTCTCGGCGTCCGGTTGGTTGAAGGGATATTACTATGTTCGCGCGGCTTTTTCGCTGATCTGGGTAGCTCTCGCCTTCACCCTTGGACGCCACGTTCCGCAAGTCGCTGCGGTCATGTTGATTGTCTACCCGGCTTGGGACGCGGCCGCGAACTATGTGGATGCGGCGAGCAACGGCGGCCTCGTCGGCAACCCGAGCCAGACGCTCAATCTCGTGGTCAGTGCACTCACGATGTTCGGTGTCGCCGCCGCGCTTACGCAAAGCATGAACGCCGTTCTGGCCGTCTTCGGTGTGTGGGCCGTCCTGTCCGGCGCATTCCAACTCGCGACGGGCGTTCGCCGCTGGAAATCCTATGGAGCACAATGGGCGATGATTCTGAGCGGCGCGCAATCCGTCCTGGCTGGAGTGTTCTTCATTCACGTAGCGGGCGGCGCGAAGGTGCCGAGCATCGCCGACATCGCACCCTACGCTGCCTTTGGCGCCTTCTACTTCCTAATTTCGGCGATCTGGCTGACGGTAAGGGACGCTCGTCGCGGAACGATCCATACCGCCGCGTAGGGACGGTCGCCCTAACGGGAAACGAAGCGTTGCTCGACGCGTAGCGGGCAGCGCGCCGAGTAGGCGTCGGCTCATGGGTTTGTTTTCGAGGAGCGGATGCCCGTCGAAAAAAGGCTTTATCGGTCGGCCTTGGGGCCGCGCATGGCGCTGTACCGCGCCGAGTCACGGCCGGTGATGGCGGCGGCCATGATGATGCAGGAATGCGCCGGGCGCAAAATCATAAGAGCCGTAGCGGCCGCCGCAGTAAGAGACGCCGCCGCCGGCCGACGCACACGCGCCCTTCAACACGGGCCAGTCGGGAGACAAGCTGGCAGCAGGCGTTGGCCTACCTCCATTTAGAACGTCCAGATTGGGATAATTGAACGCGAACGCGCCCGGCTCCTGGATGGCGGCCCTTATGGTCCCGTTGGGATTGTAGTCGCTCCTCGGATTATACCCGGAGTCGCGTAGATTTTTGATATACAGGGCGCGGTCTTGCGCGAATGCCGGCGTCGCTGCGGTCGCGGACAGCAGCACGGCCGTTGCAATAGCTTTGAATGAAATCATTGTCGTTTTCTCCTGTATCGACCGGTCGCAGATCCGCGCGCGGACAAGACAATGCGGTCACGCTTCGTGAGGCGAGCGTGAGGTCCAAACGCGAGCGACCGGCTTGCAGCATCCGATGCGGATGCCTTCGGCCTTGACCTAGGGAGAGATCGGCCTGTTCCGTTTAAATTCCGCTTCCGAAGCTCAACTCAGCTTGAAACGCGCGTTACCGAGTCAATCGCCTGTAGTCCGTAGAAAGCGGATTGCCGCGCGACAGGACGTCGTGACGAAATCGATCCCTGGCGCACTGGTCATCTGACTGCCCTCGATTACTGTGTAAAGCGAGGCACGTCTATGAGCTGTCTCACTCCTCGTTTTTTCGTGATGTTTGCTTGTTGCCGTGCCGCGGCCAATTCCGGCCCCGACGTGTCAGGGCGGCAACAATAACGCTTACTGCTGTGGATGAGTCTTCTGTTGGCCCCTCTCGGGCTTCAAGCAATGTTCGTTTCTGCGATCACATCAGAAATACCGGCCCGATGCTGGCGAGCCCGCGTTGTGGCGCCAAGACCCGCAGCAGTGGCGCGTGCCGCTCGCCGGCGGTGCACGGCAAAAAGCGCTGCCGCATGCACGGCGGCGCCCAGGGATCCGGCGCGCCAAGGGCAAACCAGAACGCGCGCAAGCACGGCCTGTTCACCAGGGATGCGATCGCCGAGCGAAGGCGGATTCAGGCGTTGTTGGGGGAGGCGCGGAAGCTGCTGGAGGAGATGAAGTGACTTGCAGGCGACGATTCATCATCGCGCCTTCCACTGGATCCGCTTTGAACCCTGCCGACATATCGGTAGGGTCTCTTCGTCATTGGGATTGGAAGCGGCAGGGCGCACCGGCTCCGCCGCAATCGCACGCGCGATCTCCCAGCCACGGCCTGTCCGGATGGTCCTCGCATACCCGGCTGCAGCTAATCGCACCTGGCGGAACTGAATCACGAGAACAGTTCCTTCACGCGCCTGAAGCTCGGGTGCGTCAGATCTTAACCTCAGTGTGAGCCCGCTTCAGGCGCCATTCAGCGGATAGTTCGATCGTCCGAGCGCGTTTAAGCGTACAACGAGCTTCTCGGCTTCCTCTGTCAGGTATGATGCAACAGCGCCACACTTCAGGTGTTTTGTCAAAAGTCGGGTGGTTCCGATTGTCGAAAATGCGTTGGGCGCGTTAGCCCGTGCAAGTTAGAGCTTGCTAGTGGAGAAACGTATGAAACGCGCTCTTTTGACTTCCGCCGCACTGCTTATGTTGGCGGGTACTGCTTCGGCCGCTGATCTTGCCGCCCGTCCCTACACGAAGGCCCCGCCCCCCGCGGTCGCTCCGGTCTACAACTGGACCGGATTCTATATCGGTGGTCACATTGGTGGAGCCTTCGGTGGTGACAGCAACGTCCTCGATCCGAGCTTCGGGAACAACGACGACGGCACGTTCATGGGTGGTGGACAGGTTGGCTTTGACTATCAGTTCTCGCCGAACTGGGTATTCGGCCTCGAAGCCAACTATAGTTTTCTCGATACCAACAGCAGCTTCGCCAATCGTGGCCTCGGCTCGGTGACCGGCCGTCTAGGCTATACCTGGGGACCGGCTTTGCTGTACGTCAAAGGCGGTTACGCTTGGGCTGACACGCGCTTCACCAATGGCTTCAACGGCGACAATGATCGCAACGGCTACACCGTCGGTGCCGGCCTCGAATACATGTTCGCCCAGAACTGGTCGGCCAAGCTCGAATACCAGTACTATGACTTCGGCAACGTCGATGTGTTCTTGGCGGGGTTGCCGGTCGGCAGCTTCCGCAACGACGAACACACCGTCAAGGCGGGCCTGAACTACCGCTTCAATTTGGGCGGCCCCGGCCTCGTGACGTACTAACCCGAGCGACAGCTCGAAGGCAAAAGGTCGGCATCTGCCGGCCTTTTGTTTTGCGGCAAATGAGGCGAGGGCGCCAAGGCCTCGCCCCCAAGACCGGCCCCGTTATAGCGTTCGGATAGCGGAGCTTTTTATTGCGCCTTGATTTTTTCGTGCAGCCACAGCGGCTGCGCCTGTTCGAACTGGAATGAGAAGGCTGGGTTATCGATTCCCGGCTTTCAACGGAACCTTGAGGCTCAGATCGCGTTGCAGGGTGCTGCCCCGCGATCTTCTGCTGGTTTTCTTCATCGCTCGATATTGAGGTGATCAGGATGTCCGCCGATATCCTCCCCGTATCCGCCTTCCAGAATCCCGCCGTCGCTCTCTCAGGGGTGATCGACTACAGCATGTATGTCAGCTTCCGCCAGCAATTCGACAATGCGGCAGGCCAGCATCTCGTCGTGATCGAACTTTCGACCCTTGGCGGCGATCCGGAGGTAGCGCGCATGATGGGCGAGGACATCCGCTATGCGAGCGAGATGGAGCCGGCGCGGCGTTTGGTATTCCTCGGCAAGGCTGCGATCTATTCAGCCGGGACGACCTTTATGAGTTTCTTCGCCCGCGAGAATCGCTATCTGACCCGCGGCTCCCGCCTCATGATCCACGAGCGCAAGCTGACGCGGACCCTGAATATCGACGGGCCGCTCACCGTGTGCCTTGCCAACGTGCAGGCGATCATCAACGAAATTCAGTGCTCGATCGATATCCAGAACGAGGGGTTTCAGAACCTCATCAGCGGTTCGAGCGTGACGCTTGAGGAAGTCATCCGGCGCGCCCCATCGAACTGGTACGTCGAGGCGAACGAGGCGCTGAAGCTCGGGCTAATCGCGGGGGTGTTATGACGCAAAGCGACGAGAGCAGGTGATGCATCGGCCGGCATCCGCGGCGCGGAAGCCGCCGAAGGCCGCTGGCTCCAAGCGAGGGCGCGATTCCGCCGATGCCAAGCGGGACGCGCAACGCACAGGCATGAGTGATCACATCAGAAATGCCGGCCCGATGCTGGCGAGCCCACGTTGCGGCGCCAAAACCCGTTCCGCCGGCGCGTGCCGCTCGCCGTCGGTGCACGGCAAGAAACGCCGCCGCCTGCACGGCGGCGCACCGGGTTCCGGCGCGCCAAGGGCAAACCAGAACGCGCGCAAGCACGGCCTGTGTTTTCCCCGATTGCCGAGGAAGGTCAGCAGGGCGATTGCAGCTCCGCCGTTAAGCCAGAGCAGTGCTTTCATACACTCCAGCGCGTATTTATTTCCTTCCGCCCAGTGTCATTGCTGTTCTTGTGACGTCATCGCGGGCTCTTTCCTTTGCAGACCGGTTAGAATGCGAACCCAATTTCAAGCTCACCTCTAAGAGCTTGGTACTGTTGTTCGGTTAGCATCGTTATCGACTGGTATGGATGGCGGCCAAAGACGCCAAGACTCTGAAGTTTTACTAGTCCAACGACCGGTTGGGTATGGCCTACCAAGAGGAAATCGATAACCTTGACGGGTGAGTCGGCGCTGGGACTCATGCGTTTCATTTCGTCGGTTGAATACACCGAGCGTTTTGCGGCGTGCTTTACGAGTTCATCAACATCGGCAATGTCCCTCACCTCCTCCGCAATCGCCAATGTCGTGATTGACTGGCTGGCTGCGAGGCTCTCGTCTTTCGACATGTAGAAAAGCAGAATGTCGCCGGGTTCAATCGTCGTTGTTCGCGCTCGGCAGAGATAGACCTTTCGAATTGTGTTACCGGGGGTCCGGTCTGCATGACGGGTCAGGATGGGGCCGAAATCGGCACTTGGGAAAAGCGGCAACTCCCTCCCGAATGCGATTTCTGGAAATAGCCTACGGTGATATGCGGATTGGATCGGAACGAAGAATTTACCCACGGTCGAGCCATCATGGAAGCGGGGATAGTAAGTTCGCGCGAAGTCGAGCGCGCTCCCAGCGAGGGCCGGTAGCGGCCCACATAGAATTGGCTTTTCCACCAACTCTCCGATTGGCGACCTCATGGTTTCGACAAAGCCGTAGTAGCTGAGTAGCCTAATCAGAAGCGTATGCTTCGGATAGACCGTGAGATAGACAAGGTCATAGTTGTTGTGTTGCGCAAACCATAAGGCTTGTTCAACAGAAGTTCACCGAACTTTTCGCCGAGATACTCGTCCCGCACTTTGAAGGTGCAGATTTTGAGAACCTTCGAACCCTCATGGCGGGTTTGAGCCTCGGAATGCTTTTCCGTCTTCCTGATAACCAAGCCGGCTATTTCGGAGTCAATTTCAAGAACCCAACATTCTCGGTGCGCCTGCTTGCACCGCTCAAACCACTGATCAAATGGCGGGTAGTCCTCGCGTAGACTTGCGAAGATGGGATCGCGCTCATTGAGTTCATACGCCTTGCGCTCAATGACATTTGGAAGCTCGACCGACTTCGCAACAAACGTCAGCTTTAGCCATTGCAGCGCCTCGTCAATGGTGAGAACACGCTCACCCAATCCGACCCGCGAAGCCCGCTTGTGCAGGTTAGCGTCTTCGGAAACGAGATAATCGACAGCCCGCGCATCCAGGGTCGCGAGAAGACGAGCGTCCGAGCGGTCATTATCGTTGTTGATCACATCGAAGCGCGCGACTAGGTCGGCATCACTTTGGTTGGGCAGGCGAGCCAGTTTTTGAAATTTGCCCAGCTTGCTTAGCGTGACTTTGCGGCGTTCGTCATCGCGATCACGAGCTATGTCGTCGTAATTCGCACCTTCAACAAAAAGGCCCACTCCATGTTCATTGCTGAGCCGTGATACCTCAGCAAGCCGCGCTTCGACCGGCTTTGGGTCTTCCAGCCCGATTACGATGTGGGTGTCGATGAGTAGCTTGAAATGGCTCATCGTTAAGCAGTGAAATGAAACGTTCCGTAACGTACCTGTAGGATTGCGGGGGAACAATCCCAAATTGTGACTCAAGCTCATGAGCTGTCAATTGGTTGCGCATCGCTTTGACCGCCCCCAAAAGGATTGCAAATCCGAATTTCGTACCACTAAAGTAGTCATAGAAGTCGCGCCGTGAGATGCAGGCCGCGTCGGCATGCTCCTTCCAGATTTCGGCAACGGCGAGCCGCTGGACCTCCTTAATCTTGGCGCATCCGACTACGGCCCGAACCGGGCTGGTCGAATAAATGTAGGCCACCGTCCCGACACTGACGGATTCGGGAAATCGCCTCCGAAGCTCGACCGTCTTTTGGCCAGCAAAAATCTTGTCCACGTACTGTGGACGGATGCTGACCAGAAAATCCTGCCGTGGTTGGCTCGCCGCCATCGCATATCCTATGCTCGAATCATTGCTCGGATTGAATCAGCCCTGCCGCGCTGAGCCAAGTCTGTAACGAGCCCGTTCGCCATCTCAGCCGATAGCTCACCCCGCTAGAGCTCATGCCGTGCAGAATCGCGGAGACCGCTCGGATTGTGCGGTCCAGATCAGCGAGCGCGTGTGGCGGCCCGCGATTGGCCTCGCGACGGTCTTTCGTCCCAACCGACTTCTCGAGGTATTTCTGCGTCGGCGTCCTGCTGCCGAGCAGCCGCGCGGCAATTGATTGATGTGCTCGGGCACGACGACATCGAGCATGCCGAGCTGTACAGCCGCGAGGCGGGACAGAAGCAGATAGCCGCGGCCGCGATGGAGAAGCAGATGAATAGCGCCGCTCGAAGGCCGGCTAACCCGTTCGCTAACCGCCCTGGCTAACCTGCCTGTAGCGCTTTGATTTGCGGCAAATTTGGCGCGCCACCCAGAACAAAACTGCGAACTCTTATGCAATTGAAATCAATATATAAATCTTAGTCGCCTCAAAACGGGACCGAGGCTCGTCCACGGAAAGTCCAGATTTGCACGTTGCTGCCGATGCCACCGAGTTCGGCGCCAAGAGCGACGGTGGCCTCGTTGCCGAGGCGCGCCGCCAACCCTCCCGTTACACGCGCGGACCAGCCATCGAGCAGCGGGACGGACGCGAGCGGCACGGCCCCCGCCAGCGCCAAGGCGGCGGCATCATCGCCGGTAAAGTAGTAATCCGCGTAGACCCCGGCATAAGGCGCGAGCGTCACGGCGGCTCCGGTGAGCCAGGGATAACTGAGCTTGATGCCGCCCGAGGCGCGCCCGGTGAAGAAAGTGCGATCCGCCTGCAGAGTGCCGAGCGAGTCCGTATAGGCGTTCTCCCGCTCCCACAGCGCATAGAGTTTCGCCGAAGGTTCGATATCGAAACCATGGGTGTTGTAGTTGCCGGTCAGCCCGCTCGATACCAGCCAGCGATGGCCGCTGAAGTTGCCCGTGGCGGTGCCTGCGGTGCCGTCATAGCCGATGGCGGAATACGCCGCGGCTGCGTCGAAGCGCAGTCCCGGCGCGAACCTCCAGCCGAGGTATGAACCTAAGGTCCAGCCATCGCCCTTGAGGTGCCCGCTCAAGGTATCGGACCGGTAGTCGAAGGTCTCGTAGCCGCCGAGCGCACCGACCAGAAGATTCGGTGTGACCCTGCGCGTAAGGCCCAGCAGCGCATTGATCTGGCTGCCGTACAGAATCGGTGCCGATGTCGACGACCCCCAGCGATCGATGCCGCTGCCTCTGACATCTGCCCACAACAGCCAGTCCTTCGGCTCGACGTAGCCAGACGCGGGCGCCTTGGCGGGCATCGCATTGCGATTGATTGCCGCAAACGCGTTGTCGACCCGGGATGCGCCCTGCGGCAATTGCGGCTGCGCATAGCTGTTGGCGCCGCCCGGCAGGCCGCCGCCGCTGCGCCCGTACGATCCATTCCATCGATCCGACACGTCGGCGCCTGCGGTTGCGGTCTGCGGCTGATCGGGATCGGCGGAGAAGTTGAAACGGGTGCTGCCTCCGCTCGGCGAGACCAGGCTGCCACCATCGCTGAAGCCTTCGGAGATCGCGGTGTCGATCGCGCCGGCAATGGCTGCGCCGGAGTTTTGCGCCACGGTCTTGGTTGCGATGATCTGCAAGGCCCGCAGCTTCAGACTGTCCTGTGGCGTGTTCACCGCCTGCAGCAGCGCTGCCGACGTGCTGGCCTTGAACGTGCCATTGCCGGCATAGGTTGCGGTGATGGTATGGGTGCCGGCCGTCAGCGCCGAGGTCGTCAGGCTGGCAACCCCGCCGGCCAAGGTCGCGCTGCCGATCGCAGCGCCGCCATCGTCGAATCTCACCGTGCCGGTCGGCGTATCGCCCCCGCTTGTCACCGTTGCCGTGAACGTCACCGCCTGTCCCGGCGTGCTGGGGTTGGCAGATGAGACGAGGACCGTCGACGTCGTCCCCTGGGTCACGGCCTGGCTCAGCACCGATGAGGTGCTGGACGTGTTGGTGGCATCGCCGCCGTAGACTGCCGTGATCGCATGGGTTCCGGATGTCAGCGCCGATGTGGTCAACGTCGCCAGTCCGCCACTGAGGGGGCCGGTGCCCAGCGTCGTCGTACCGTCCATGAATGTGACCGTGCCGGTGGGCGTGCCGCTGGTGCCAGTCACGGTTGCGGTGAAGGTGACAGCCTGTCCCGGCGTGCTTGGATTGACCGACGAAACGAGGACTGTCGCCGTCGCCGCCTGGCTCACAGCCTGGTTCAGCACCGACGACGTACTCGACATGTTGTTGGTATCGCCGCCATAGACTGCCGTGATCGCATGCGTTCCGGTGGTCAGCGCCGATGTGGTGAACGTTGCCAGTCCGCCACTGAGGGTGCCGGTGCCCAGCGTCGTCGTGCCGTCCTGGAACGTCACCGTGCCAGTGGGCGATGAGCCCGACACTGTCGCGGTGAAGGTGACGGCCTGTCCCGGAAGGCTCGGGCTGGGTGACGCAACCAACGTAATGCTGCTGATCGCCCTGGCGATGATGATGTCCTGGGTCACCTGGCTCGCGGCCGCGACGGTGGTTCCATTGCCGGCCTGATCGGCGGCCACCGTGCACGTGCCTACGCTGATCATGGTCACGATACCGCCGAAAACCGTGCAGACGCCCGGGGTCAGCGAGGAATAGGTTACCGCCAGGCCGCTGCTTGCCGAGGCCAGCGGACTGACCACAAACGTGCCGCCGCTGACAAAGGTCCGTCCCGTCTGGGCGCCGAAGGTGATGGTCTGGCTGATCGGTCCGACTGTATAATTATTTGAAACGGCGGTGCCGATGCCGGCTTCCAAGCCTAAGTTCACTACCCCGGACAGGTCCACAACAACCTGATTGGTTGGGCGCGGCGCACCCGAAATTGCATTGAGGTCGACGGTGTAGGTGATGTTGTCCGAGGTTGCGAGATTGCCCGCGGTCGCACTGGTGAGCGTCAAGTCATGGAGATCAAAGCCGGTCACGACTTCGGAGAACGAGATTGTCACCTTCGCCAACCCACCATACGCTATTCGATCCGGGTCAACAGTGACAGTCGCTGTCGGGGGCGCCGCATGGGCTGACGTCGAAACGGCAAAAAATGCGAAAACAATCAGCGCGGCCAGCTTGATGCTGCCGACAATGCGACCAAACCCAGACACAAGGCCCCCAGCACGTCTTCTTGCGATATTCCCAGTCAGTCGCAGTTGATCGCATACATATCGGGACGCGTCGAGCGCAAATAAATGCGCGCCGTCCCGCGGGCGCATGGCGGTGACGGCCGCTGCGGCGTTATGGCGCTCGATTTCTCACAGGACACTGGTCGAGGTCACAATCGAACGACCGCTCGGGCCGAGCCGCACGACCTGACCGCGATCAAGGCTCGCCTTCCATTGTCGTTGCGACCGCCATGTCGATGGCAGAGCCTGCCACCTGGCCAGCGAACGTCAGGCGCGTTCGCCGGCTGCCCGACGCCGGACCGCAATCCGTTCGGCTTCCTCGGTCAGCAGGCGGCGATCGGGCTTGTTGGTCGCCGACAGCGGAATCGCGGACCGGAATTCGACGAAACGCGGATGCGCGAAGGCCGGTCCATTGTCGATCGTGAATTTCTTAATCGCGGCCTCGTCGACCTTGGCGCCGTCCTGCGGCACCACGAAGGCGAATGGCAGCATGCCCTTGATTTCGTCGGGCACAGGCACAACCGCGGCCTGGTGTATACCCGGCATCCGCTCAACCAGCTTTTCGACTTCACCCGGCCAGACATTCTCGCCACCGACCACGAACATGTCGTCGGCGCGCCCGAGGAAATGGAAGAAACCGTTCTCGTCGCGGCGCATGATATCGCCGGAGCGATACCATCCGTCACGCATCACTTGAGCGGTCTTTTCGGGCTGGTTGTTGTAGCCCTCCATCAGCATCGGGCTCTTCATATAGAGTACGCCCTCATCCGGAGATGGACCTTCTCGAAGCTCGGCCAGCGCGCCTGGCACCGGATTGCCCAGTGCCGTATCCGGCCGCGGCACTCCGTCGGGATGCGGACCGAACACGCCCGGTCCCGCTTCGGTGGTGCCGTAAGCATTGCTGATCGCTGCACCCGGGAAGAGATCTTGGACCTTCTCGACCAACGACTTGGTCAAGGGCGCCGATCCCATCATCACGTTGGTGACCGACGAGAAATCGAGCCCTGCGACGAGGTCGCGCTCACGCGCCAGCATCGCCATCATGGTCGGCACCGATGTCAGCCAGGTGACCCGATGTTCGGCGATCGCTTGGGCGTAAAGCCGCGCATCAAAGGCGGGTAGCAACACCATCGATGCTCGGGCATGCAGCGCCGTCTTGACGCTGATCGTCGCATCATGTGGAACATCGGCGCGGCGACGATGTAGCGGTGGTGCGAGCGATCGCCGGCTCGTGCCGCGGTATCCAGCGCCCACATCTGCGACGCGTGCGACAGCAGCACGCCCTTCGGCATACCCGTCGAGCCGGAGGTGTAGAGGATCGTGGCGATCTCCCGACCCTTCGGTTCGAACGCGGTGAATGGACCGTGGTCGAGCAGCGCTGCGTAGCCCTCGGCGGTATCGAAGTCGATGCCGAGCAGATGATCCGGCACCAGTGACGCCCGCTCGTGATCGTGGAACACCGCCCGAAGGTCGGCGTCTCTCACGATGTAATCGACGGTTTCCCGCGCCAGCTTGAACGAGATCGGCACCGCGACCATGCCGGCCCGCATGATCCCGAGATAGGCCGCGATCATCGGCGCCGAATTCAGCGACATGATACCGATGCGGTCGCCCCGCTTCAGCCCCTTGGCGAGCAGGCCGCGTGCCACTGCATCGCAAGCGGCATCAAGCGCAGCGTAGGTGACTTCTTCGGGCCGGTCGGGTTGACGAAGATCGATGATCGCGACCTTGGCGGGGTCGTTCAACGGATCGAAGCAGCAACCGAGGTTACGAGAAGGCCAGGACATCAGTTCCACTCCTAAGAAACTCAACGCGACGATCGCGGATGCGCCCTGTCCGCCGAAATGGTGTAATCGCGGTGCTGGGCGAAAAGGCGACCCCGGCGAGGTCCGCCGCTGAATGGCCGCCACGCTCGGAAGCCGGAAATGTCACTTCTTAACCAGCGGGCAGGCACTATCCGATAACGGGCGGAACGCCTGATCGCCCGGGATCGTCTCGAGGATCTTGTAGAAATCCCACGGCCCCTTCGACTCCGACGGCTTCTTCACCTCCGCAAGATACATGTCGTGCACCATGCGACCGTCGATTCGAATGTGACCATCGTGCGCGAAGAAGTCGTTGATCGGCATCTCGCGCATCTTGGCCATCACAGCCTGCGCGTCCAGCGTACCGGCCGCAGCGACCGCCTTGAGATAGTGCATCGTTGACGAGTAGTCGCCGGCCTGAGTCGAGGTCGGCATCTTGCCGAATTTCTCCATGAAGCGCT
The DNA here is from genome assembly GCF_055456055.1 of Bradyrhizobium sp. LeoB3. Lineage (NCBI taxonomy): Bacteria > Pseudomonadati > Pseudomonadota > Alphaproteobacteria > Hyphomicrobiales > Nitrobacteraceae > Bradyrhizobium > Bradyrhizobium sp. LeoB3. The sequence goes on along the minus strand of NZ_JBVBEF010000001.1, from coordinate 293,039 downwards.
TCGACCAGGCGCGGGTCTCGTCGTTCAGATCCCAATAAAACGCCTCGGTGAGCAACAGTCCTTGCGCGGAGCTGAGACCGAGCGCCTTGGTGTCATTGAGATTGATCGCAAGACCGACGACCTGCTGCTTGCCGTCGCGGCCGATGCCGAATTCGGCCGCCGACTTGATTGAATTGATCGTATCGGCGCCGCCGTTGGCCAGCGCAATGACGTCGGCGCCCGAGTTCTGCGCCTGCAGCAGGAACGAGGAGAAGTCGCTCGTATTGATTGGATGTTTGACCTCCGAAACCACGGTGCCGCCCGCCTGCTCGACGAAGCGCCGGCTATCGCTCGCGAGCTGGTGGCCGTAAGCGTAGTCGGCCTCGAGGATCGCCCACTTCTTCTTGCCGCGGCGGACGACGGCATTGGCCGTGCCTCGGGCGAGCGCATAGGTGTCCCACGTGTAGTGGATGCTGTTCGGCGTGCACTTCTCATTGGTGATCACCGAGGTGCTCGCCCCGTTCACGATCGCAACGCGGTCCTTCGACTTCACGAGTTCCATCACGCCGAGCGCCACCGCCGAGTTCATCAGATCGGCGAGCATCACCACGTTCTTCTCGTCGATCCACGCGCGTGCGAGCGACACGCCGACATCCGCCTTGTTCTGATGGTCGGCGGAAATGACCTCGATCGGACGCCCAAGCACCTTGCCGCCGAAATCGTCGACCGCCATCTTGACCGCGACCACCGCGCCCGGACCGGAAATGTCAGCAAAAAGGCCGGACATGTCGGTGAGCACCCCAATCCGCACCGGCGAGGTATCCGCCGCCTTCTGCTGAGCTGACGCGCTACCGATGCCCAGGCTCGCGATGCCGAGTCCCGTACAAAAAGCGGCCGTCGCGAGCCGCCTCATCACAATCCTGAGGCAAATGTTCTTCATAGTTCCTCCAACATCGCAGTTATCCGGGTTCGCGCATTCGCGTACGAACCCGCTTGAAAAGCTCTTCACGAAAGGGCGGCGGCGCGACGTGACCCTGCATCATCAATCAACGCATCATCAATCAACGGACGAGTCGCGGCGCGGTTCATATCTTGACGTAGTTGAGCGGCAACGCAGTGGAGTATTTGATCGTCTCCATCGCGAAGCTCGAACTCACATCGAAGAGTTCCGCCGCGTTGATGAGCCGCTTATAAACGCCGTCGTATGCCGCAACATCCGGCACGACAATGCGCAGCAGGTAGTCGACCTCGCCGCTCATGCGATAGAATTCGGTCACCTCCGGAATCTTCGCAACCTCGCGGGCGAACGCCGTCATCCACTTGGTGTGGTGCTTGTTGGTCTTCAGCGTCACGAATACCGTCACCGGCACGTTGACCATGTCTGGATCAAGCAGTGCAACGCGGCGGCGGATGATCTTCTTCTCGATCAGCGCTTGGATCCGCCGCCAACAGGGCGAACTCGACAGCCCTGCCTTTTCGGCGACGGTCGCGAGCGGCATCATCGCGTCCTCCTGCAGGGAACCGAGAATCTTGAGATCGATGCGATCCATCAGCGTCCTGTCTCCACCACCGACCATGCACTGAATTTACACTCAATGCACTGCACAAGAGGGAACGCTGAAGATGCCGCAGCATCCTCGTAGCAGCCATGCTCGCCATGAGGCATGCGAAAGCGGATCTTTCGGCCGGCGGCGGGGCTAGGCAACAAGAAATCGGGATCGGGATGCGTACTCATAAGCGCTGGCCGCCACTCGCTTCAATGGTCTCGCCTGTGATCCAACCACCCTCACGCGATGCCAGAAACGCGACGACCGGTGCGATGTCGCCCGGCTCGGCAATCCGGCCGAGCGCAACGGTGTCGCGGATCGCGCTGCTGCGCTCCGGATCAGACGCGGCGGGGTTGAGATCCGTTGAAGTTGCGCCCGGTAGCACCGCGTTAACGGTGATGCCGCGCGACCCGAGATGCGCGGCGAGCACGCGGCTGAGTGTCGACAGCGCCGCCTTGGTCGGCGCATAGACCGGCATGGTCGGGAACGACAGCCGCGCCGCCATTGATGAGATGTTGATGATGCGGCCACCGTCCGCCATGACCGGCAGCAGCTTCTGAATCAGGAAAAACGGTGACTTGAAGTTGATCTGCAGTATGCGGTCGAAGTCGGCTTCGCTCACCTGCTCGATGGTCTTGCGGTCGTCGATGCCTGCATTGTTGACGAGAATGTCCAGCAACGGCGGATCGCGTTCCTCGCGGAGCTTGCCAATCAGCGCCTCTGCAAGCTGGCTGGCGCCGGTTGGATCGGCGAGATCCGCCGCGACAAGGAAGCCGTCACCACCTTGCGCACGAATCAGCTCGAGCGTCTGCCTTGCCTCGTCGCTTCGGACCCGATAATGAACGCCGACGACAGCGCCGTCTTGTGCCAGCCGGACAGCGATCGCTCGGCCGATGCCGCGGCTTGCGCCGGTGACGAGAGCAATCCTGTCAGCGAGCAGCTTCATCGCGGCCCCTCACTTCCGGGCGTTCTAGATCGCATAGGTCGCCCGCCCGATCGCGATCAGAGCGCCCTTCACGTCGTGGACGTCGACATCGGCGACGCCCACGGTGCGGCCGAGCCGGCGCACTCGACCGGTGCAGATCAGCTCGGTATCGATCGCTGGCCGGAAGAAATCGACGCGGAAGTTGATGGTCGGCAGGCCGCGGCCGACGAACATCACAAGCGCGTAGTCGCCCACGGTGTCGATGATCGACGCGATCGGACCGCCGTGCCACTGCCTGGTGCCGGGCTCGCGCTCGAACTCCGGCCGCATCGGCGATTTCATGACGAGTTCCTGCTTGTCGGCATCGAGCGCGGTCACCGTCAGTCCGAGAAACGAGATGAACGGCGATTGCTTCAGCATCGCCTCGATCTGACCTTGATCAAGCGGCGTCGTCATGGCGTCACCACGACTTTGCCGAACACGGTGCGGTCTTCCAGCATCCGCAGCGCATCTGCTGCCCGCTCCAGCGGGAACGACTTGTCGATCAACGCGCTCAGTTTTCCGGCGGAAACCAACGCGAACAGGTTCTTGATATCGTCCCGCTCCCAGCCGTTGGAGCCACGGATCTGCAGTTCGAATGTCCAGATCACCCGGAGGTCTTCGGCTGGATCGTAGCCGGCGGTCGCGCCGCAGGTGAGGATACGGCCGCCGAGCTTCAGTGTGCGCAGCGACTTCACCCAGGTGTCGCCGCCCGTGAAGTTGACGACAACATCGACGCCGCCGTTGACGGACGAGCCGCTGCCAACGCGCTGCGGCCGGCCGTGACGCTGGCGCACGACCTGCATGAAATCTTCCTCGGTGTAGAGAATGACTTCGTCGGCGCCGACTTCCTTGAGCCGCCGCGCCTTCTCTGCCGAGCCCGCACAGGCGATGACATAGGCGCCGGCAATCTTGGCGAGTTGCACGCAGCACACACCGACGCCCCCGCTGGCACCGAGGATCAGTACCTTCTCACCCGCCGAGACCTGACCGTTGGTGGTCATCATGCGGTGCGCAGTGCCGTAGGCAACCGGCAGGGCCGCCGCGTGCTCGAAGCTCACATTGTCGGGAATCCGGACAAGCTGGTGCGCGGGCGCCTTGCACAGCTCCGCGAGCCCGCCATTCATGGTCTCGCCCATCAGCCCGCCCTCGACGCGATTGAGCGGATCGACGAGCACACGGTCGCCGACCTTCCAGCCCTCGACCTTGGAACCCACCCTGACGATCTCGCCTGCGACATCAAGCCCCATGATCAGGGGCAGCGGGACCTTGATCCCCGGCATGCCGCGGCGGGTGAAAATGTCATGATAGTTCAGGGACGTCGCTCGCACACGCAACAAGACGTCGGCCGGGCCGATGTCTGGATCGGGAAAGTTCGGATCGAAGGTGAGCTTGTCGAGTCCCCCATGTTCCCGCAGGATCATCGCACGCATTAGAACTTCCTCCCTCAGGCTGCGTCGGCGCGACCGAGCGGCCCATCGCCGAGAGCGAAATCGACCGCCGCATCCGCGTGCAGCAGCGTCGAGTCGAACGCCGGTAAATCAAGGTTTTCCGGCCGGATCAAGAGTCCGATTTCGGTGCAGCCGAGGATCACGCTGTCCACGCCGGCGGACCGCCCGCGCCTGATGACCTCCATGTAGCGTTGCCGCGAGGACTCACGAATGATGCCGCAGCACAATTCGGAAAAGATGATGTCATGCACCGCCGCGCGATCATCGGCCTCCGGCACGATGGTGTCCAGCCCGTGCCGGACGCTCATGCGCTCGCGATAGAAATCGTGCTCCATGGTGTAGCGGGTCGCCAGCAGCAGCGGCCGGCGAACGCCGGCGGCCTTCAGCTCATGTGCGCATATGTCGATGATGTTCAGCAGCGGGATGCGGATCGCCGCCTGCACCGTGTCGGCGAGCTTGTGCATGGTGTTGGTGCAGATCAGTACGCAATCGGCCCCGGCGGCCTCGAGCTCGCGCGCGATCTTCTGCAATACGCCAGCGGCGCCGTCCCAATCGCCCGAGGTTTGCATCGCGACGATTGACTCGAAGTCGACCGAGCGCATGACGATCTCGGCGGAATGCAGGCCGCCGCAGAGGTTGCGAACCTGCTCGTTGAGCCGGCGATAATACACCGCAGTGCTCTCCCAGCTCATTCCGCCAATCAAGCCGATCGTCTTCATCATCAATCCTCGCAATCCGGTTGCTGGCGCAACCTCCGTCGCCATGATCGCAAAGGGTCATGCCAGTTGGCCCACGCGATCAACGATTGATCGAACTCTAGCACCGGCAACCAATCGACTGCTTGCGTTGTTGTACCCTCCGAGCTTCCATTTTGGAAGTTATTTCCATTAATGGCCTGCTGCGCGGCATCTAATTCTGAATTTTGTGCCATCCTCGCAGATTATATCCAGATAGCCCCAACGCAGATGGACCGCGTTCACCGAGAATTGCAAGTCGGGATTGGATTCTTCAGGATTTTTGCGGGTCAGCATCACAACCTACCTGCAGGGTCGGCGGCCTGAATGGGTTGAGTCGCAAAAGGTCAGGATCGGTAACTCATGGCAACTTGTCGGCGTGATAATGGCCACAGGGCCGACCCTTGAAGAAATGAAGCGCGAACGCGAAGAGCAGCAGAGCGCTACCGTGAAGAGGAAGCGCGCCGATACGAAGCCCACCGCTTGCGAGACATCGACGAGAAGCGCTGGAACAAGTTTCGCGAGTTATGCCGTTGCGAAAGCGAAAGCTCTCAATCCGTTTGGCGGGGGTGCTGTGGGGATGTTTGAGACCATTGCGAAGGTAAGACAGTGGTCATAAGTGTCGCCCGTTCACGACGGTTGCCCTGGCGCCGCGCATTAACCCGAAAGGATGAGAACGGCGAAATTCTTGTGTGAGGAACTCGACCTCTGCTTGCTACGCCGAACACGACCCGTCTGTCTCGAGAGATTGAACCTGCCATGCGGAGCCTTGAGTCGAATTTCCGCGTTTGAATGGGCACTCGCCCTCACGAAATGAGCCGTAACTCATTAAGTTTGCTCACTTTTGGCAAGTTGCGATGGGGCGGCCGAAATGACAAACTTTGCAGGCACAATTCGGCCTGCCCATCGTATAGAGTGGCTTTATGAAGCCCGCTTCTTCATCCCCCTCGAAGGATCAAACTCGCGACGACAAGGGCGTCCAGTTCGGACGCTACAGCATCTTCCCGAGATTACGCCTACTCTTGCGCGAGGGTGCAAAGGTCGACATCAGCACGCGCGCCTTCGATGTCCTCTGGGTGCTCGTGCAGGCCGACGGCGAGCTGGTGTCAAAGGACCAACTTATCGATACCGTCTGGTCGGGGGTCGTTGTCGAAGAGAACAATCTTCAAGCCCAAATGTCGGCGATTAGGCGAGCGTTAGGCCCAGATCGCGGCATGATCCGGACCGAGTTCGGGCGCGGCTATCGACTGGTCGCAGAAGAACGGACGCCGCATTCCGAAAAAGGAGCGTCGGAGGCGAAGCAATCGCCGCCGTCAAACCTGCCCCTTCCCTTGACCTCACTGCTCGGACGCGCCGTTGACCTTCGCGAAATCGAGCGCTTGTTCGACAAAAGCCGTCTCGTCACAATTACCGGCACCGGAGGAGTTGGGAAAACAAGAATCGCTCTTGAGCTCGGACGACGCTTGGCGGGACATTTTCAAGATGGCGTCCACTTGGCAGAAATCGCCAAGATCTCGGAGGACGAATTAGTAGGCCCAACCCTTGCGGGAGCACTGCAGATCCCTTCCCCCGACATCGAGCGCGCCGATCGGATCGGCTTCCTGCTGTCGGGTCGTCAGCTTCTCCTGATCGTTGACAACTGCGAGCATCTTGCTGGACCAATCTCCAGGAACGTTGAGACGATTCTGCGCCACGTCCCTATGGCTAAGGTGCTGATTACCAGTCAGGAGCCTCTTGGCCTCGATGGCGAACAGATCTATCGCCTTGCGCCCCTCGCGGTTCCGCCGGTCGACACACGCGACTTGGGTGTTGCGATGGCATACCCAGCTTTCGAGCTCTTCGCAGAGCGCTCGTCAGCGAACGTGCAGTCGCTCGACCTTGATGTGGAGGTCGCGAGTGCGATTTGTCAACGCCTCGATGGCCTGCCCCTCGCCCTAGAGCTCGCAGCGGCTCGCGTTTCCACGCTTGGAGTCCGAGGCGTTCTCGCCGCACTTGATGATCGCTTCAACCTGCTGACCGCTGGTCGTCGCACGGCCTTATCGAGGCATCGCACTCTCAGGGCCACTGTCGACTGGAGCTACCATCTTCTGGACAGCGACGAGCAGCGACTATTCTGCCGATTGGCTCTTTTTGCCTCGAGCTTCGACGCCCAGGCGGCAAGAGCCGTTGCAGCGCCCGAGAACGATGACCCGTGGTTCAGCCTTGACCTACTCAGCGGCCTCGTTGGGAAGTCACTTCTTCTCCTTGATTTAAATCGCGCTACACCGAGATATCGGCTCTTGGAAACGATTCGGTTCTACGCGCTGGAGAAGCTGGCAGAACGCGGTGATGTTGACTTGAGCGCGGAACGGCACGCAGCCTACTTCGTTGAGATCACTCGACGCGCGTCGGACGACTGGAAGAAGCTGCCGACGGAAGATTGGCGCGCAACCTATGAAAATGCGATCGATGACATCCGTGCCGCTCTAGACTGGTCCTTTTCCGCGAAGGGAGATATGCGGATCGGCGTAAGCATGTTGGCATGCGCAACTCCCTTCTGGATTCAGCTGTCATTGCATGATGAATGCCGACGGCGGATTACCCAAGCCTTGGACCGTCTCGCAGACGCCCTCAATCCGGACGACGAGATGGCGCTTATGGCGGCTCTTGGAACGGCGCTCAGCTGGGCAATCGGTCCGGTCATTGAGACGAGCGCTGCATGGCATAAGGCTCTTACCCTCGCTCGGGAACTCCGCGCCAACGAGATCGAACTGCAAGCTCGATACGGACTTTGGCTCTACAATCTCAGGTCGGGTAGCTACCGCCTGGCACTGGAGCACGCGGAGGAAATGCTCCAGTTATCTACTGCGTCTAATGATTCGGAAGCGCAAGCGGTCGGCCGACGCATCTGCGGTGTCGCCCAACACTTTCTCGGCAATCACGATCTCGCGCGGGAACTTATCGAGAGCAGCCTTCGCTGGTTCGATGTCAACCGCCCTCAGCAGGCATTTCGGTTCGGCATCGATCAGCGTATCGCCGGGTTGTCGTTCCTATCGCGTATACTTTGGGTCCAAGGCTTCGGCGATCAAGGCAGGGAGATGTCGGCTGCCGCGGCCGACGAAGCGCAAGCGCTCGACCATGCCAACACGCTCTGCTGCGCACTTGCAGAAGGCTGGTGCACTGTGCACGCTCTTGACGGCGATTATGAAGCTGTTCGGCGCGAGGCAAAACGCCTACAACACATTGCGCGCGAACATGGATTGGGCTTTTGGAGCACCTACGGCGACCTCTTCGAGTTGTGGGCTCAGGTGTGTGATGAGGGGGAGGTACCTGTCTCGCGCCTAGCGGCAGCCGTGGCTTCCGTTGAACGGCTGGGCTTTGATCAGGAGTACTCCACGCTGTTCAGCGACATCCTACTCACCGCGCAACGAAACAAGTGGGATCCTTCCGCTCTTCGGCCGATCTCATCGCTGCTCCTCTCTCGATGCGAGAGCGATTCGTCCTGGGGCGAACCAGAGTTTCGCCGCGCTGGCTCGCACCTCAATAATTCCCCTTCCGAAGCCATTGCCGGCCTCAGAAAGGCTCTGTCGATTAGCCATCGACAAGGGGCAAAGGCCTGGACCTTGAAAGTCGCCACCGATCTGGCCACCATGCTGGCCAGCCAAGGGGATGATGACGAAGCCAGGTCGACGCTCGTGGCGGCGCTAGAGAGCTTTCCTGCCGCGACCGCCGGGAAAGATCTGGCTGCAGCACGCGCCCTCGCGAGCCGTTTGGGACTTGATCTTTCGCGTTAGGCGCTAGTCAGTTCTCTTCATTCTGCGCCGGAGACCTCGTTCGTACTCGCCCAGATCTGGGATCGATCGCCGGGCAACACCCGTCTCGACGGCTGCCTTCATCACCGCTATTGGTACGGTATAGATCAGCCTCGGGTCGAACGGTGTGGGAATGATGTAGTCGCGCCCAAACGATAGCTTCCTACCGTACGCACTCTCCACCTCATCAGGCACCGCACTGCGTGCCAGTCCAGCCAAGGCCTGAGCGCATGCGATTTTCATCTCCTCGTTTATCGCGCGCGCCCGGACGTCCAGTGCTCCCCGGAACAGGTATGGAAAGCAAAGAACATTGTTGACCTGGTTAGGGTAGTCGGAGCGACCGGTCGCCACTATGGCATCAGCACGGATGGCCCGAGCTTCCTCGGGGGTGATCTCAGGGTCTGGATTTGCAAGAGCAAAAATAATTGGGTCTGCGGACATGCTTTCAACCATCCGACGGGTCAACGCGCCTTTTACAGACACTCCGATGACAACGTCGGCGCCTTCGACCGCCTCCTCCAGCGTGCGGGCAGTCGTGTCCGTCGCATGTTCGGACTTCCATCTATTCATTCCGTCAGTACGGCCGCTCCACACTGGCCCCTTCGAATCGCACAGAATGCAATTTTCCCGGACCGCGCCCATGAAGTTCAAGAGCTTCAGACATGCGATGCCTGCTGCTCCAGCTCCATTCAGCACGATCTTCACGTCTTCGATCTTCTTGTCAGCCAGATCAAGCGCATTGATAAGCGCTGCGGCACAGATCACCGCCGTTCCGTGCTGATCATCATGGAACACTGGTATATCCATTGTCTCTCTCAGCCGTTCTTCGATGAGAAAGCACTCAGGAGCCTTGATGTCCTCCAGGTTCACTCCGCCAACGTCGGCTGCATGAGGCGGACCGTTCTCACGATCTCATCGACGGCTTCCGTCTCAAGCTCGATGTCGATCGCATCGACGCCGGCGAACCGCTTGAACAAAGCCGCCTTACCCTCCATCACCGGCTTCGACGCAAGCGCCCCCAGGTTTCCCAACCCTAAAATCGCGGTACCATTGGTAACTATGGCGACCATATTGCCCTTCACGGTGTAGTCATAGGCGGTGTCGGGCCGTGCGGCGATAGCCAAGACAGGAGCGGCAACGCCCGGACTGTACGAAAGCGACAGGTCCCGTTGCGTTAGCATTGGCGTCGAGGACACCACCTCGTATTTTCCAGGCCATGGCTCGAGGTGATAGTTGAGCGCCTCGGCATCAGTGATCTCGTCTCTAATGATCAAAATTTCCATTCCTTCTTCGCTATCGGCAACATGCTGATCCCGGGAAGCGCGAAACAGCCTTCAAAGATCCCGCGCAACCTGCCGACATACGATCCACTCACGATCAGTAGTTACCCTAGTCGAATGCCACGAACTGCGATTTTTGCGGCGGACCGAGCGGGGCGCCGTCTGCCCATCCGTCCGGCTACATGAAACGATCGGCGCCCCCGGACGCCTCGATCGTGTCGCCCGTTACAAAGCCATTCCTGTCCGAACTTAGAAACGCTGCGATCGCGGCGATTTCCTGAGCGGTTCCCGCGCGGCCCACGGGGGTAAGCTCAGCCGAAATTCGCGCAATGACTTCGTCGTCCGACAGAGTGCTAAACTCCTGCCGCGCCCGTCGCACAGCCGGGACCATGTTGTTCGCCCAATTGTCCGTGGCGACGGCGCCGATCCCTATCGCGTTCACGAGTATGCCGTCTTTTGCCACTTCCATCGCCAGTGATTTCGTCAGGTTGTTGATGGCCGCGCTAAGAACGTGCGAAACGAACAACTTTGGATTGGGGTAAATTCCCCCGATGGACGACATGTTGACGATGCGCCCCCATCCAGCCTTTTGCATATGAGGGATCGCCGTCTTGCACATCCTTCGCATCGACGTCAGCTTGACGCCGGTCATCTCTTCCCAATCTTCCTCGCTCGAATTCATTAGGCCGCCGGCATGGGCACGCCCCGCATTGTTTACAAGGATATGCAATCCGCCAAACGCCTCGATCGATTTACCGACGATGAGCTCAGCTGACCCCGGCTTCGCCACGTCTGCTGCCAGAGAGGCGACTTTCGCGCCTTTACGTCCAAGAAGCCTTTCCGCAGCCTGGTTCAATCTGGCTTGGTTTCGAGCCACTACAAGAGCGGACGCCCCGTTTGCCAAAAGCTCGTCCGCGACGGCATATCCAATGCCTGCGCTCGCGCCGGTAACGATGGCAACTCGTCCTGCAATTCCAAGATCCATGAAATCCTCCTGATGTCAGTTCAGCGTGTGATGTTAGGCGGGAAGCGCTTTGCCTCGTGTCTCGGGCAGCAACAGCAACGCCGCGATCGCGAGCACGTACAGAGAAGCGAGCGACAAGACGGTGGCCTGATAACCGCCGAGCGTCGAGAACAAGAAGGCTGTCAGAATTGGCAAGGGGAAGGAGACCAACCGTGCAAGATTGAACACGACGCCGGATGCCGTCGAACGAATGCGTGTTTGGAACAACTCCGGCAGATAGATCGGCATCCAGGAAAAGACGCCCAGTGTAAAAACACCAAGAACGAACACGCAGCAGAGCGCGATCAGCAGACTCTGGGGCGCGAGATACATTAGCAACCCAGAGGCGATCGAGCCTAGAAACATCAGCAGCATGTATGGCTTTCGGCCGATCGCGTCAGCAATAAAGCCGGCGGCCACATATCCGATGATCGCACCGCCGTTGTACACCAGCGCGCTGATGCTTGCCCATGAGCTCGCCGTCAGTCCTTGCTTCGCGGCAATTGCACCGATGTACGGTCCGGTGAGCGCTGAGATTCCGTAGAATACCGAGACCGTGACAGTGGCGATGACAAGCGCTGCGAACGAATGCGTCAGAACTCGTCGATCGTCGAACATTTCAATGAGACTGAACCTGCGCTTCGTATGACTTGCTTCATTACTCGCAGCAGAGCCGTGGACTGCCTCCAACCACAGTTTCGATTCGCCGACCTCTCTCCGGATGTAGATCAGGAAAAATGCAGGCAATACGCCGATCAGGAACATCCAACGCCATGCATCGGCGCCACCGTAGGGCTGGATAAAGAGCCACAGTCCCGCGGCAAGGAAGAAGCCGAAGCCGTATCCCGATTGCATGATGCCTAGTGCTTTTGCTCGCGCCGACGCAGGCCACGTTTCAGCTACCAGTGCTGTCCCCGTGCTCCATTCCGATCCCAAGAACATGCCGGTGAGAAACCGAAAGGCGATCAGAGCGGTCAATGAATGGCTCAGAGCCGTAAGGGCAGTGAACGCGCAGTATCCCCCAATGGATATCATGAGCATCTTCCTCCGGCCGATGTAGTCGGCCAGGATGCTGCCGATCGTTCCACCGACCGCCCAACCCATAAGTGTACTTCCAAGCGCCGCACCAACGGCCAACCTCACTTCATCCGGCTTCGGGCTGTCCAACAGCGTCAGGACCGCCGCTCCTCCAACCAGAATTAAGGTGCTCGTTTCGAAACCGTCGAACATCCATCCGATGAAGCTGCTAAGCAGCGCTCTCTTTTGGACAGGCCCAATTTCATTCGGTTGCTCTATCTGCATGTATTCCCTCCTATGATTTGACACTGCAGCTCTTGGTGACTGCTCGCAGATGATCGTTCTGAGAGGAGTTGCCCTCCCAGTCCTTGTGTCGACTATTGCTGTTACGAGCTCGGCGCGACGCTGACGTCGGCCGGAAGCGCGCTCAGTCCAGCGCTCCGGTGCGCATGCGGCGGTTAAAGACCGGCAATTTCAACCCGAACACCTCGAAGCGGCTGAGTATGAGGAGAAGAAAGCCAGAAGCCCCCTCTCGATTCAGGCGCCCCACATCACCAGCCAATAGCGCAGCGCGCTCTTCGTCGCTGAATGGCATAGATGAGACGGCAGCCTCGGGGCTCTCGAGAATCTGTCTTCGGAACTCTCTGTCGTGCAGGACGCGGCGACAAAGCGTATGGATGAGATAGATGTTCATGGCCGCTCGCTCCTGATATTCCAAGCGGCAAATGCGTTACCAAGGGCAGGTTGATTGATGAGGATTTGGGGAGGGCTTGCACCTACAATCCCCAGGGCAATAATCCAACTGAGAAGCTCTCCTGCCACGTTACCCGCTGCGAGCATTCTCGCCTCAGTTGCCTGGGCTATCAGTTCATCATGCTCACACCGCGTGATCCGATCTAGCACCCATGATGCCCAAGGCGGATCAGGAATGCCGAACGTCTTGTCTACATCAACCCGCGGCCCTCCGATCTCGAGGCTGAGTGACCCACTAGCGACGATCGCAACACGAACGTCGCTATCCCAAGTACGGATGGCGGCTGCAATAGCGCGCCCTAATGCATAGCATCGCCTCGAGGTTGGCAGGGGCGGAACCACGCAATTGATGAAGATAGGAACGATCGGCAAGTTCATTGCCGGCGTCAGAAAGTGCAATGGCACCAATGCGCCGTGGTCAATCTCGAAATCGACTGATGAGGTAAAGTCGAATCCCTCTTTAATCAGATGAGACAAGACGTATCGGGCCACGTTCGCCTCGACCTTAAGGTCGTACCACGGCATGCCAGGGGTTTGATCGTTGGGACCTGAGGTTGTCTCGGCAATTCCGATCGCAAAGGTTGGCCAATTATCAAAGAAGAACGTGTTAAAGTGATCATTGTTGACGGTGAAGATGACGTCTGGCTTTGCCTGATCCAGATGCTGCTTGATCTGACCAAAAAAGCGCGACGTCTCAGAGCGATCGCCATTGAGCTGAACCTCGGCGACGAAGCTGGGCGTATGCGGCACCGCATAGACCCCAACTAGCTTAGCCATGATCCCTTCACTCCTCCCGCTATGCATCTTCGTTTTTCGCCACGAGCCATGGCGTCTCAACATACGCATCGGTAAGCGAGCCGCGTCATCAGGGGCTAGTAGACCGCGCTTCAGATGTCTGAAATCTTTCACTACGCCGGTTCGCGAGAAGCCACCCCGCCGCGAAAACCACGGCCACAGGACCAAGGCCCCACAAAACCGACGCCGAGCCCCGCCGCCGCTGCGCCGCAACAAGGATCACTCGGCACGACGCAATCGTTGGACTCGTCACCGATCTCGCGAGGGTGGTTGGACGACCATTTGCGCTTTCGGAGCGTCAGAGAAGCTTGGTTGGCGGCTTGCGCCGCATTCGAAGCGGTGCCGAACTATCCCTTACGATTGCTGCGAAAGGCGGTTCCCGCGCGTGATCCACACGGCAATGGTGGGACCGACGACTGCCACTACGCAAAGGGCCGAAAGCACGGCGCTGATCGGCCGCGTGACAAAGATCGTGAGATCCCCGCCGCTCAGGAACAGCGTTTCGCGCAACGCCTTCTCGAAGATCGGTCCGATCACCAAGCCGAGAATCATCGGCGCGAGATCAAAACCGATCTGGCGCAAAACCGACCCGACGACTCCGAAGCCGACCAGAACGCAAAGGTCCCAGTAGCTGTTTCGCATCGTGTAGACGCCGATGAAGCTGACGGCGAAAATGAAGGCGATCAATGTGTATTGCGGAACGCGCAGCAGCCGGACCCACATCCCGACCAGCGGCAAATTCAGGGCGAGCAACGCCACATTTCCGATATACATGGACGCGAGGAGGCCCCACACGACGTTTGGGTGTTGGGACAGCAGCAGCGGCCCGGGCTGTATGCCTTGAACGATAAGCGCCCCGAGCATCAACGCCACGTTCGGCGTGAAAGGAATCCCGAGACTCAGAACAGGCACCAGCGCGGAGGTTGCGACCGCATTGTTCGCCGCTTCCGGCCCGGCAAAGCCCTCGATCGCTCCCTTGCCAAACTCGTCCCGGTGCTTTCGGGCGATGGCCTTTTCGACTCCGTAGGAGGCGAAGGTCGATGTGAGAGAGCCCGGGCCGGGCAACAGTCCGATAAGAAAGCCGATGCCCGACCCTCGCACGATGGCTGGCCATGCACGCGACCACTCGCGGCGCGTCGGGATCATTTCCCGCAAACGCACGGTGGTGGCACGCGGAAATCCTTCGTTCGAGGCGAGGACGTGGAACAGCTCGCTCAGTCCGTACAGGCCCAGTGCGACCGGTACGAGATCAAAGCCCAATGCCAACGTACTCGTGTTGAATGTAAAGCGCGTGTCGCCACTGACGGCATCGACGCCGATCGTCGCCAGAGCCATGCCGATCAAAAGCATGAGCATGTTCTGGGCTGGATCGTTTCCAGTGATGCGCACCAGCGTCAAACCGCCCAAAAGCGCCAGAAGGCAGAACTCTGGAGACGAGAAGCGCAGCGCAACGTCGGCTAGCAGCGTGGTGAACAGGCTGAGCCCGACAATGCTGATCGTTCCGGCGATGAACGATCCCACGGCGCAAATCATCAAGGCAGCGCCGGCTCGTCCCTTTCTCGCGAATTCGTAACCGTCGATCGTCGTGACAATAGATCCGCTTTCGCCGGGGATCCTGAGGAGGATCGCCGTGGTCGATCCGCCGTACATGGCACCGTAGTAAATCCCGGCCAACATGATCAGACCGGTCACTGCGGAAAAATGGATCGTGATCGGCATCAGGATTGCCATCGCGCCCAGCACGCCGAGACCTGGCAGAACGCCGGTGGCGGTGCCCACAAGCGCCCCGAGCAGTGCGGCCGCAATGTTCACGGGCTGGAGAGCCACGGCGAACCCGCCAAGCATGTTACCGAGCAGATCCATGGTCAGCCCCTGAAAATGACAGTGAGAAGGGAGCCGAACGGCAGCGATACCTTCAAGCCCAATGAAAAGACAATCCAGAATGCAACAGGTGTTGCCGCGCTGAGAACGATGGCACTCGTCCATGGTGCGCCGGCAAGACGTCCCATCAACAGGAGGAAGATCCCGGTCGTCAGGAAAATCCCAAAGAATGGCAGCCCGACGATGAACATCACGCAAAGGAAAAAGGCGACCCCGACGCGCAGCGCCGCGCTGCCCCGGGGCCAGGGACCGAGATCAGCAGATACGCCGCGGTTACGAACCGTCACCAATGCGCCGAATAGCACCCAGCAGACCGCCACCAGGACGGGTACGGCGCCGACGCCCGTTCCCGGTGGGTCGCCCATCGGCAGTTCGATGGCCTGATAGAGATAGAACAGTCCCGCGACCGTCAGGATGAGCGATGTGAGCCTGATTCCGGTGGTCGATGCCGGAGCATTGGCCGCTGTCGAAGCCTCGGTCTTGATGACTATCGCCTGGTCCATCTGCGGCCTACTTTCCGCTCGGAGTCGATGGGGCCGTGGCGTTGAATATCTCCGTGAACTGACGGGTCATCTTCTCGCCATCGGTGAATTGCACCTGAATGTTCTGAGCGGAGAGCACCCGCATAAAGTCGGGATCGGACACGGCCTGCTTCACGGCCTCGACGAGAACGCGACGTTTGGCCTCAGGAATTCCCTTCGGAGCATAGACCACGTAGTCGCTGGTGGTGACGACGTCGTAGCCCAGTTCCTTGAACGTCGGGACATCCGGGTTCGAACTCATCCGCTCGGGACCGAACACCGCCAGCGGACGCGCTTTTCCGACTTCGATCTGAGCCTTCAGCCCCGGCCAGGTGAGCGCCGCAAGTTCGGTGTTCTTTCCGAGGAAGGAGGCAACGCCGTCCGCATCGCCGCTATAGGGGACGAACCTCACGTTGATGTTCGCCTTCTTGGCGAAAGCGTCCCAAGTGTACTGATTGATTCCGCCCGCAATGCTGGCGACCTTCAGCTTCCCGGGGTTCTCCTTCGCGTACTTCACCACGTCATCCAGCGTCTTCAACGGCGAGTCCGCCTGAATGCAGATGGTGTTGTAGACGATGCCAATGCCGCCCAGAATATCGTACGTGCTGGGGTTTCCCCAGGACAATCCCTTGACCGTATGCACGGCGATCGTCATCGGACTGTTCGTTGCGACACCGATCTGGTATCCGTCCGGCTCGGCCGTGACGACTGCGGTGACACCGCGCGTTCCAGCTCCCCCGGCAATGTTCTCAATCGCAACCGGTTGCTTGAGCGGCTTTTCAAGTGCTCGTCCGAGCGCGCGGGCAATCGCGTCCGATCCGCCGCCAGCGCCGTAATTGACAGTCAGGGTGACCGGCTTCGTAGGAAACGGGTCGTCGGCAGCTTGCGCGAGAGACCCGGCAGGGGAAAGACTGGCAGCGATGGTCATTACAACTAACATGCGCATCTTGAGTGATCCTCGAATTGTCCGACGAATGATCTAAGGCCGGCTATCGACCAAGCGCGCGCTCAACTCTGGACGCGCAAGTTCGCCCTTATCCAGGAGCCGTTGACCCAAGATCCAGCGAGTGTAACGATATTTTGATCATCACTTGTGTACAAGCACAAAACTTGTTCGCAAGCGCAAAACTTGCAAGCAGTGCCTGGCGATTTTGAAAGCGCCGTGCCGTCCCGTCAGCGGGTGTGCATGAGTTCCGCCGCATGCATCGACGAGACAAGCGGGTCGACAACGCCTATCTCGCCGGTCAAGCGTCCCTCCACCAGGGTCAAACACCCGACACCGAAGCGGCCTTCATTGTGGGTTCCGTTTCCATGTCGACCTTAAAGCCCTTCGCGGACAAATCGCGACCGAGGGTCTCTGGAAGCAGAAGAGAGGCGATAATGAACACAGTCGCAGCAGGAAGGGCCACCGCAACCATGCCGTTGAGCAAGCTTCCACCGAAGTGAGCGGCCGCAAGAGGCACAATCACAGGCGCTATGCTGCCGAGCCCGCGACCGCCCATATAGAACGTCGACACCGCCGTCGCACGCAGGTTGACCGGATAGAGCTCGGATATCCAGACACCGGTCACGCCCAGCGCCACATTGCCCATGCCGAAGCCGATGTAGAGCCAGAACATCGGCCATTCAGTCTTCGATCCGGCGTAGAGCTGGCTGCCCCAAACGGCCATACCGACCAGAGACCCGACCCAAAACAGCGCGGGCACAAGCGCTCCGAAGCGGCGGCCAGCCCTGTCGTTGAAAAAGCCGTTCGCGAGATAGCAAATGCCGCTGACCACGGAGAGCAGAACTGCCGTCGTGCGAACAACATCACCCGGCGTATGCATATCCCGCAGCAGCAGCGTCGGCATAAAGGAGACGACGCTATAGTAGCAGAGCATGTAGCTCATCAGCCATACGAAGGCGATGACGGTCTGCCGTGCCAGCCCGTTGCGGAATAGATCCGCAAGCGGAAGTGTACGAGCTTCTGCAGTAGCCCGGCCGGCCTTGCGTTGCGCCTCATACTCCAGCCAGATCTTGGATTCAGGCATGAAGAAGCGAATGAAGATAATCAGCAGGATGGGTACGCCGCCACTCAGCAGGCCGATGCGCCAGCTCCACTCGTCGCTAAACGTCGCAATCAGCCAGATGCCAACGATTGAAGCTGTGGATGACGCGATCACAGCACAGCCTTGAAGGGCAGCCGCACCAAAACCGCGGCTGTTCTTCTTCCAGGCCTCGTTGAAGAGCACCATGCCGACGCCGTACTCGCCGCCAAGACCAATGCCGGTGATGAACCGTAGCACGGCAAGAGACCAGTAATTCCATGCGAACGCCGAAACGATCGCTGCAACCGAAAACAATGCAATTGTGAGTTGAAGCGAGGTCTTTCGGCCAAGTCGATCACCGATGACGCCGAATAGCGCTCCGCCGATGGCCGATCCGAACAATGTGAGAGCTTGCAGCGAGCCGACCTCGGTCAACGATAACGACATCGATCGCTGAATCGCAGGCAAGAGGAACGGAAATATCAGAACGTCGTAGAAATCGAGTATGTAGCCCAGCATCGCTGAGATCATAATCGAATACCGTTGCCCCGGCGTGTAGTCTTCCGAACTCGAGATGGTTGCCGACATGTGACGCGTTTCCTGTTGGAGGATTGAAGTCGATAGACGTGCCCGAGACGCTTGCCGCGTCTTTGAGAGTCGAAATGCGACTTCGGCATCGTTGGGAGTCGCGAACGCGGCTCCGGTATCATTCGGAGACGCATTCGCGACTCCGGGTTGCGTGCTTGATGTGCAGGGCCTAGCGGCCCGGCGCCCTCAGCTCCGGATAAGCAAACTCGCCCTTGTCGAGGATGTGGATATCGTCGAGCCACAGGCTGCAGCCGCGAAGCGGGATGTCCAAATGACACGGCGTGTCATTCGTACCGCCGAGCTCCGTGTTCGGCCCCGTCGAGAACAGGACGTTTCCGTAGAAGGAGAGCGCATTCATGATGTGCTCCGACGACAGCTCCTGGGAAGCCGCGATGTGGTGCCAGGCGGCACGCTCGTTCGACCCCCAGCCGATATGCGAGATCGCCCAGCCGCGCGGATCGCCGAAGCTGTCGATATAATTCTTTATGAGCAGTGCGTCGGTGCCTTCGCCCTTGAGGTCGACGATATAGCCGTCCTTGATGGTCAGCGTGACCGGCGACTGGATGTAACGCTTGAACGCGCAGACGATGTCACCGGGCATCAGCACAACCGTGCCGTTGACCTCGCCGTCGGTCGCCTGAGTGAAGGCAAAGCCTGACGGGAAGTGATCCCAGCGCCCAGGCTCATCCGTGTATCCGTATTCGGAAATGACGGGGTATTGCTTCAGGCCATAAGTTACGTCCGTTCCGCCCGGCGACGTGATCCGCATTTTGCGGGCCGACTGCAGGAGGGTTCGAGAGAGCTCCGTTCGCCGGCGCAGATCTTCAGTCGGGAACATCTTCTTGAGGATGTGGAATGGCTCCATCACGCGCAAGATGCGCGTGCCCGCTTCCTGAATTTCGAGCTGCTCACGAGAGAACAGCAACCCCAGGAGATCGATCACCATATCGACGCGCTTGAGCGTATCGATCGCCGGCTGGTTGCCCGTGAGCGCGTGCCGGCCCTGCAAGCCCGCGACCTTGCCCTGGCCGTATTTGGGCACGTTGAGATGAAAGGTCGTTGCGCCCAGGCTCTGCGCGGCCAGCATGAAGGCCTGGGCGTATTCCTGCTGATCCTCGCCGCCGCTCAGGACCGCAACGACTTCGCCCTTCTTCACCTTGCAGAGTGCCAGCTCGGCCTTGAAGAGCTCGAGCATTTCAACATCAACGATTTGTCGGGACATCTTCACTGATCTCCTGTTTGCCGAACCTAGACAAGCGGCCGTCGAACCGATCGCGCGGTCGCGCTAGAAGCTCTTCAACGATCGAAAGGAAGCCCTCGGTATCGTCGATTTGCATTTGGTGACCGGCGCTTCGCAGCGTCCTGATCGCGATTGACGGCAGCAATCCGCGAATTTCTTCTTCATCTTCGGGCAGAATGACCCCTCCTCGCCCCGCGACGATCAACGCGGTCGGAACGCTGAGATGGGCGAGGTCGCGATGAATGTCATCGTGATGAAAGCCCTTGTGGCTCTCGATGAGCGCACGCTCGTCGCAGGTATGCATCCACTCGGCCCGGGTGCGGATGTGCTGCTCGGGCCACCGCGGAGCAGAGGGGCTTCGCAGCGCCGCGTCGGCTTCTCCGCGCTTCGCGCTTTCAAGCAATTTGAGAAGCGGTTCGATCGGAATCGGATAGGCGCGACGTCCAGGACCTGAGACCGGCGGGTCGACCAGTATCAGTTGCTCCATGGACGATGGGCGGCAACGTGCGGCGCGGATCCCGATGCGTCCACCCATCGAGTGGCCCAGCAGCGCGTAAGGGCCCATTCCGAGCTCTTCAGCGAATCCGATGAGGTCGGATGCGCATGCGTCGAGCGAATAGTCGAGATGCGGGCCGCTTTCGGAAAGGCCGCGACCGCGGACATCGAGCACGAAAACGTCGTGTCCGGAGCACAGACGCTCTGCGATGAAGGCCCATTGCGCCGCAGTCGTCGAGATGCCGGGGACAATGATGACCGCCGGCCCGGACCCGCCGAACCGCAGATAATGCTGCCGAATGCCGTTGGCACGCACATGCGCGCCGTAAAGCAATCCGGATGCCGCGGCGCCGCTCACGTTCTCTGATCCTCTGTGTGGTCATCCGACAGCGCGTGAAGCCGCTCGATAGCGGCCTGCGTCGGCATGACGTCCGCGTATTTGCTGGCGATATCGAACAGGTTGATGGCGTGGGACGTGGGCGAGCGGTCGTAGACGGCGTCGCTCGGCACAATTGATTTGAAGTTCAGCGCGCACGCATCCACGACCGAGGCCCGCACGCAGCCGCTGGTCGTGCAGCCGGTCACCACCAGCGAGTCGACGCCGGCACCGATCAGATACGTCGCAAGCGGAGTGCCGAAGAACGCGCTTGCCTGAGTCTTCGGCAGGAGCAACTCGCCGGGCTCCGGAGCCACCTCGCGGACAAAGTCATAGCCCTCAGGCGGGATCCGCATGATACCCGGAATCTTCGAGGAGAACGCGCCCTGGTCCTGGCCCACCTTCCGTGCGACATGCGGGAAAATCACCGGCCACTTCTTCTCGCGAAACAGCCGCACCAATTCGGCGATGTGTGCGATGGCGTGCCAACCGGCTTCGCCGCAGCTAGTCGGGTATTGCTTGATCGCTTCGCGGATCGGCATTGGCCGGTTGCCGACCGAGCGATACTGCACGTCGATGACCAGCAATGCCGGTCGTTTGCCGAATCCCGCCGCGCCACCCAGCCCGGCGAGGGCATAGGTCTCGCGCTCGTCCAGCGGTATCACATCGTCCCAGGGCTGCTTGGTGCCAGTCACGGCTGCGCTCCAGCGGTCACACTCGCGGGCATGTCAGTGAAGCGGCACGGTGGTCGCGTCGTACCGGTAGATCCAATCGTACCGCGCGGCCGTCGCTTCCGGCGCCCACTGGGTCTCGATGTAGTCACCCGCCGTCTCCGGCTTGCTCAGCGCCTGGTTATGGAAGATCGGCAGCATGCCGGCCGCGGACTTCGTGACCATGGTGGTGCGATCGAGCCGCAGGCCCTGATACGTCTTGAATGCCACCGCGATGTCATCGGGATTCTCCTCGAAGCAGCGGGCGAGGACGGATGCATCCTCCAGGGCCATGTTCACACCCTGCCCGAGGTACGGCAGCATCGAATGACAGGCGTCGCCGAGCAGGGTGATGCGTCCCTTCGACCACGTACCCAGCGACGGCCGCACGAACAGGCCCCACTTGTTCAGGGTATCCACGTTCCTGACCAGCTCGACGATGTCCGGATGCCAGCCCTCGAAGTCCTTCAGGCAGTCCTCGACCGAGCCCTTCTCCGACCAGGATTCGAGCAGCCAGTCGTTATGGTCGACCTGGCCCGAAAAGGTCATCATGACCGTGTTCTGCCAGCGCACCGGATAGGCCGTGACGTGGGCGGTGGGCCCGATCCAGGTTGCCACCTCGGGTTCGCGCTGGTGCGGCGCGAGGCGGTCGACCGGCACGAGACCACGCCAGGCGATGGCCTTCGTGTACTGGCTCTCGATGTTGCCGATCAGGCCAAGACGGACCTTCGAATGAGCACCGTCAGCGCCGATCAGGGCGCGCCCTTCGACTTCGGAGCCGTCAGCGAGCTTGGCCCGAACTCCTTCGTCGTTTTGACTGAACCCGACAACGTGGGCGTTCAGATGAATGGCGCCCGGCTTCAACTGGCGCACGCCGTCAACGAGGATCTTCAGCAGGTGAGCACGCAACAGCAAATAGGGCTGGTTGCGCGCCGCGTCGGAGCTGCGGTTGTAGAGGGGCCACCTATCACCGGTGTTCCAGAGCCGGATCGAGCGTCGCTCGGCCGCGATGCAGTTCTGCTCGACCTGTTCGGTGAGGCCGAGATCCCGAAGAACGCGCACGCCGTTCATGGAGATCCAAAGACCCGCTCCCACCTCGCGCAACTCGGACGCTTGCTCAAATACATCACAATCGATGCCGCGACGAAGCAGCGATAGCGCCATCGCCAAGCCGCCAATGCCGGCGCCGGCAATGAGGACGCTTGATTTATTGACCTGTTCAATGCTCATGACATCTCCAAACGATAATTGCGCTGTCTCGCAACGGGTTAGGCGGCATCTTCGGAGACTTGCTCGGCGGCAAGGCTCCTTACGGCCTCGAAAATCTTGGTGTAGCCGGTGCAACGGCAGAGGTTGCCGTGCAGGTAGTGACGGATTTGTTCGTCGGTCGGGTGCGGCGTTGCCTTCAACAACGCTGTGACCGCCATGATGAAGCCTGGCGTGCAGAAGCCGCACTGAAGGCCCCCGTGAAGCACGAACGCCTTCTGAATCCGTGACAGGCCATCGGGCGGCGTCACGCCCTCGATGGTCGTGACCTCGCGCTGATCGACATCGACGGCGAGTGTGGTGCAACTCGAAATCGGCTCACCGTCGAGCAGAACGGTGCACGCGCCGCACACCTCCATGTCACAGGAACGCTTGGTTCCCTTCAAGCCAAGGCGATCCCGGATAAGGTCGATCAATAGCGTATGGGTTGGAACGTCGATCGCGATCGCCTGACCGTTCAACGAGAATGAGATTGGCAACACATCTGTCATTTCACGCGCTCCCGGCCGCGGCGATCGCCTCTTCCGCGTTTCGCAGAAGCAAGACACCCGCAAGGTGGCGCTTATAGTCGGCGCCGCCATGCCGATCCTCGTTGACTTCCAGCTCACCCAGCGCCGTCGGGAGCACCGCCTCGATAGCCGGGCGGACTTCGGCGACGGATATGCCCTGGAGGACATCTTCGATGGCCTTCAAAGGCTGAGGTCGAGAACCGAGCGCTCCGACCCGCACACGGGCGCTTCTGATCGTCCTTCCGCCGGCGCCCAGCGACCAAGCCATCGCGACATTTACCGAGGGCCTCTCACCATGCTTGAAGCGCCGATAGGTCACAGGTCCGGTCGGGCGCGGAAACACAATGACCGTCAGTAGCTCATCCGGCTCCCGCACCGTTTCCAGCTCACTCCGGATGAAATCGTCAGCGTGAACGACACGCGTGCCGCCGGGGCCATCAAGCACCAGCCGTGCGTCCAGAGCCGCGAGCATAGTCGGCGGATCGGCGTGGGGCTCTCCGAAGCACAGATTGCCTCCGATCGTTCCGACGCTGCGGACCCTGACGTTCGCGACGTTGGCACAGAGCGAGGACAGCGCCGGCACATGCTCGCGAATAACAGGATCACTGGCGATCTTGTTGTGCGTACAGCGCGCACCGATTTCGATGTCATTCGCATCGTTGAAAACAATGCGATCAAGTCCAAGGATTCCCTTGATATCGATAAGCCGGTCCGTATGGATGACGCGCATCTTCATCGCCAGCAGCAGTTCGGTTCCGCCGGAGTAGAACATGCCGTCGCCGGACTCTCCGACCGCACGCACGGCGTCGGCGATTGTCGAAGGCCTCTCGAATGCGAAGGGTGAAGGCAGCATGATCAGGCCGCGCCCAACATTTCTTTGAGTCGCTTCTCGAACTCCTCGAAGTTCTGATCGACGCGACGCTTGATGACGCCGAACCCCATAGTCGCGAGGCGACCTTGCACGTCGACCTTCGCGTCCACTGCGAATGTGGACCCCGCCCCTTCCGGCGTCACGGTCACGTCGAGAACAACCGCCAGCCTCGTCCCGGTGATCTTGTCGCGACCCGTGGCGCGCGTGCGGACGTGAGACGGCTCCGTTATCGATTCAACGATGATGTCGGCCGGGACCTCGAGCTTGAAGGGGCCGATCTTCTGTTTGACGGTCGCTTTGTAAGTTGCAAGCCGCTCGATTTCCTCGACGTTTTCGCAGCCGGGGATGCAACCCGATATGCGAGGGACGTCGAGCAGCGTGCTCCAAAGCTCCGCCGGTGTCGCTGGCACCACCATCGACATATTGAATTCCATGAATTCAGCTCCTCTTCTGCAGGGCGCGCCATACCTTTTCGGGCGTCATTGGTAGGTCGGTGATCCGAATGCCGTAGGTGGAGAACAGCGCGTTGGCGATCGCTGGCGCGACCGGAAGGATCGCCCCCTCGCCCATTCCCTTGGCGCCGCCTGGACCAGGACCGTCGCCGTGTTCGACAAGGATGGTGTCAAACACGGCAGGAACGTCGGAGATGCGCGGTATCGAATAATCGATCGGCGTCGCATTGATCGGCTGGCCATCCTCGAACTCCAGCACTTCATAAAGCGCGTGTCCGAGGCCCATGATGGCAGCTCCCTCGTCCTGCCCTTCCGCCGCGACGCGATTGATCACGCGGCCGACGTCAGCGGCGCTGGCATATCGGCGGACATGGATCTCGCCGGTGTCTTCATCGACAACGATTTCAGCGAGGCCCGCGGAAGTCTCCCAGAACAGAGGGGACTCGACCAGGGCGCCCTTGTTCGAGCGCGGCGTAATCGCACCGCGGCCGATGACCTCTCCCGAGTCGACACCCAACGTGCGGTGAAAAATCTGATGGAAAGTGAGAACCTCTGATCCGGTCGAGACACCGCCCTCAACAAGCGACAGGTTCTCCCGGGGAAGCTCCCAGACGTCAGCAACCATTTCGAGGATCTGATCAGCCGCGTCCAGTGCGGCATTTTCGACGGAAAGGCCGACGACAACGGTCGATCGGCTTGCGCCTGTGCCCCAATCGTAAGGGGCGACGGAGGTATCGGTGCGCAAGACGGTTACCGCCGAGATCGGCTGCTTCAAGGTCTGCGCCGCGATCCGCCCCATGGTCGCGTGCGCCCCCTGGCCGACTTCGATGCTGGAGACCGAAACGAGGATCGACCCGTCGATCTTGAGACGTACGATCGCGTTACTGATCGGCGTATTGGCGGGATCGGTTGCGGCGACTGCCAGTCCGCGCGCCTGCCGGTTGGACGCCTTCACCTCCGATGCGAACGACTGGGTCACCCGGCCCATCAGATCGCTCATATCCATATCGAGCGGCCGCAAATCGGGTCGGATGCGTTCTCCGCGGGACGCCAGGTTCAGCAACCGAAACTCGGCCGGATCCATGCCGATTGCCGCCGCGACATTGTCCATGTGCGATTCTTTGGCCCAAACAGCTTGCGGCCCCCCGATCGAGCGGAAAGCCGCACCTGGAACGGTGTTCGTGTAGACCGCACACGCCTCGAGGCGCAGATTGGGCACCACGTAAGGGCCGATAATGCGATTTGCCGATTTCGTGGCGACCGCTGAGCCTGTGTCGGAATATGCCCCGCCATCGAGCAGCAGTTTGGCGGTCTTGGCGAGGATCCGCCCCTTGGCGTCCACCGCCGTTCGAATCGTGATGTCGGCGCCCAGCCTTCGGCAGGTGAGCATCGATTCGGCCATGGATTGGGCAACGCGAACCGGGCGCTGCACCTTCCACGAAGCGGCCGCAACCAACGGCTCGATCTTCACCGAGGCCTTGCCGCCAAAACCTCCGCCGACAAACGGAACGATGACGCGGACCTTGGCCAACGGCAGTCCGTAGAGCCGCGACAGCACTTTCTGAACAGCGGTCGGCGTTTGTGCACCTGCCCAGACCGTCAGGGAGTCCCGCTGGAAATCCGCAATGACCGCATGCGGCTCCATTGCAAAGTGAGAAATCGCCGGGAAGGTGAAACGGTCTTCGTGGATGTAGGCCGCGGCCGCCTCCGCGGCGTCAACGTCTCCGACGTTATTCCGGTAAGTGTGGAATATATTGCTGTTCTGGGTCGGCCGGGCCCCGCCCTTGAAGTAAAAGTCTTCGAGATTTTCGTGGCGCTCATGGATGAGCGGCGCATCTTCCGCAATGGCTTCCTGGATGGTCGTTGCGCGCGGAAGCTCCTCGTATTCGACATCGACCAGTTCTGCGGCATTTTCCGCGATCTCGATCGTCTCCGCGATCACTACGGCGACGGGTTCGCCCACATATCGCACACGGTCGGTGGCGATGATCGGCCGGTCCTTGAGCACAACGCCCCAGCAACCGAACGAAGCGACATCTTCGCCGATGAGCACGTCCACGACGCCGTCCATCGATCGTGCAGCGCTCGTATCGATCGAAACGATGCGGGCATGAATGGCCGGCGAGCGAACCACAAACCCATGCAGCATTCCGGGAACCGTCAGGTCGGTCACGTACTCGGCGCGCCCCGTGACCTTCTCAATCAGGTCGGGTCGAACGGAACTCATGTTGTCAGTTGCCGACATCCGCACATCCGATGGTATCTGGATGCCTCCGCCGAAGATTGCAGGGCCTGCTTGGCTCCTCACGAAAGCAATCCGCGGACGCTAAGCCATTTATCACTCGTATGCAAGTGCTACGCTTGTACACAACTGATGAGATCGTGTGCATCGGCCCGAGAATGGAGACAGGGCGCGACAAGTCGCTTGCACCCAATGTTCACCGCCACGCGGTTTCAATTCTTCGATGTCCTAGATTTCAGCGCCCGGAAGCCGATGCGCCGGAAAAGGGGCCAGCCATCGCCGAAGCGCCTCGACGCGGCAGAGCGCGATAAAGCAGACTGAGGTCGAACAAAGATGGATTCCTGAGTTCAACGAATGTAGACAATCGACCGGCGCCGAAGACTTTCGGAGCTGAACAGTCACACTCTTCTAAAAATGAGCTCAGGCAACGTACCGCGAGGGGACGAAAGTCGTGCAATCGAAAACAAAGGCGCGCTCGGCGGAGAAGCTGAAGCAAGCTGTACGGTCCTACAGGCTGGATGACGCACCGGGCTTCTTATTGCGCGTCGCGCTCCGTACTCACACGTCCATCTTTGCCGCGAAGATGATTGAAGAACTAACTGCACCCCAATTCTCAACGCTGGCGAAATTGAGAGAGGTCGGACCTTGTTCTCAAAACCACCTAGGACGGCTGATTCACTACGACTCAGCCACAATCACCGGCGTTATCAATCGTCTCAAATCACGCGGCCTGATCAAGAGCTCCAAGGATCCCTTGGATCCAAGACGGCGGGAAATCGATTTAACTGAAAAGGGCACGCGGGTAGCGGATGCCGCGATCGAGACTGTTGGTGAGATTTCAAGCGAGACATTCGCTCCCTTGACCCGGGAAGAATTTCGAACGCTTACCGAACTCCTCAAGAAAATCATACGCCGCTGAACCGGCAGTGGTCCACATTGACGATCATCGATGAGCCGAATCGTTGGCCAATCGTTTCAGCCGACTGCGGTGAGACAAGATGGCCCGGCGATGGAGCCGGGCCAAGTAAAGGGAGGAAGCGAAAGATGGTGATCTCTCGCGAAACGCCGAATGCGGATTTCGATCGAAGACAGCTCAACGAACGATCTCAGCAGCAGAACTATCAGACATTCCGCACAGCACTTTGTGCTGAAGACGATGCCACTGCATAACTTTTCCGGCATCTCCATCGCACAGATCTCAGTCACATACCGACTCCGACACTGCCCCGCGAAGATATTCTCTGAGTGGCTATCCTCAATTGTTTCTGCGTAGCGTGCGGATAATCTTTGTTCTGAAGCGCGCCAGGTCGAAGAAAAGTTTTGGCACTCTCTTAACCGCAACCGCTTTGCCATCGATTGCGAGATGTAGAACTCGGACCAATCTAGCGAGACCGATTTCCATAAATGCCTCCCGAACATGTAGGTCATTGGCTATCGTGAGCTGGTTGTTCACTACGACGATGGACGACGCTAGATCAGGCTCCCTCTCCAGAACGAAGTCTCGGCATGCTGCCGCAAACTCCTCCTCTTGAGCGCTCAAAGGTATGCTGAAGACACTCCGAGCATTTTCCGCCATATTCCGGGTCCTTTATGCCAGCCGGCGGCGGGACAGCCGCATGCCGCCTTTCGCTTTTCGATTTCTAATGGCTCACCCGCTTCGGCGCTTTCTTCTCACTCGGCAACACGTCCGTGCAAACACCTTCATAGATTTCCGCAGCCATGCCTATCGTCTCTCCAAACGCAGGATGCGGATAAATGGTGTTGCCGATATCAATCGCATCGGCGCCCATCCCAGCTATATCTCTCCGATCATGTCGCCAGCGTGCGGGCCAACGATGACGCCGCCGACAATGCAATGCGTCTCCTGGTCGAAGATCAGCACTTCGTCATTCCACGATTGCGCATCGGCACCCTTAATCAGCGATCGATGTGAAGGGTCATTCTCGTTGGTTCCAGCGAACTCCTTCCTTGGTAGCATTGAGTTGCCCGGCATGTTTTGCCGAAGATCCAACCCATTTGACAGAATGCGCAGCTAAAGGGGGCGCGCTATCGCCTATACCCGGCATTCTCTGCCGCACCGCGCATAGGAGCAGAGCCGATAAGAACTCTTCTGCACGGAGACGGGTGAAACGCGCCATTCTGCCGCGGCCGGATTCGCACGCATGAATTGCAGTCGCTTTCGTCGCGCAACTGGGTCGAGGCTCTGTCAACGATCCGCAGGCAGGATGCCAAGCGGCGACCGCGACCACCAGGGACCGATCGCCTCGCGGCCGCGCGCCGGACGGGCCGCATTCAGTGTTCTGCCGCGAAATTTTTCCTCCGCCGCCCTACTTTTCCGTGACGATCATGTTTCAGCGAGCTATCCTTTGAGGGGATCCTTCGCCTTATCGCCGCCCGACAGATTGGAACTGCAGTTTCAACGAGTGAATTCGATGCGCAAGTCACCCGCTTTTGAAACGGATGACGGCTTTGCCCGAATGAATTTGCCGGACCTTCGGATCAATTACGATCCGATCGATCCAGACCAGTTCGACCGACCAGTCGTCTCCTTCTGCCTCGAGACAGGTCAGGACAACGACGAGCTACCACTTCATTCGCACAAGAAGGGGCAGCTGGTGGTCGCCTCTCATGGATCGGTCATGTGCCGTGTACCGGGCGGATTATGGATCGTTCCGCCGCAGGGTGCCGTATGGATACCCGCCGGCGTTCTGCACAGCAACTGCGTGTCAGACAACGGAAAAGTCTACGTCGTCTTCATTGATCCGCAGGCAAGTACGCTTCCAACTACCTGCTGCACATTCACGATATCGTCGCTCGTCCGCGAGTTGATACATCGATTGTCCGTATTTCCGCCCTTGTATCCGATCGAGGGACCGACAAGTCGACTTGGGCGCGTATTGCTCGACGAACTGGTGCAGATGTCCACCGAACATATGTACCTACCTATCTCCTCCGATAGTCGACTTCAGCATCTGGCCGCCTCCCTTCTCAATGATCCTGCCGATCGGAGTACGGTCGAGGAGTTGGCTGCTCGATATGCGATGAGCGAGCGCACATTCGCCCGTCTGGTATTCAAGGAAACCGGGCTGACGTTCGGGCGCTGGAGACAGCGGCTCCACATCTTAGTTGCGTTGCAGCGACTATCGGACGGATCTTCCGTCCAGGCCGTGTCACTCGATCTGGGCTATGAAACGCCTAGCGCCTTCATAACCATGTTCAAGAAGACAATGGGTAAGAGCCCCCGTCGCTTCCTCGCTGAGCGGTCCAGCTTCGCCAGCCGGGAGCCGTTCGTATAACGCGCTAATCGGAGAGTCAGAGAGCTCGACCATCGAAGAGCTGCGGCCCCGGTGCGATTGTCGGGGCCGCCTCCCATTTCTCGTTTACCGCGCGCTGAACGGAACCAGCGGATACTGCAGTTCCGCCTCCGCAACGGCCCGCGGCGAGACCACACGGGGCCTTCCATTCTGGGCCTGCAGCATGGTTATGTCGCTTCCCATATTCTGGCCGGTAGCATCAAATTTGATCTTGCCGCTCGACATCAGGAACGGCGTCATGTCAGTCGCCTTGAGCGCAGCATGGATTGCTGCAGACTCCGGGGAAGCTGCGCGGGTCACCGCATCTCCGACAATCTGCACGGCTTCGAACGCGCATCCCGCGTTTCCATCGAACCAGTCATTTGGATAGTCGGCGGCGAACCGCTTGAGAATGGCTTCGGTGTCCGGTGCCTTGGGGTTGCACCACAAGCCCGTCGCGATTCCGCCGTCGCCATATTTGCCCAGCGCGTCGTAATACGCTTTGTCCTGCACGCCGTTGGAGTTCGGCGAGAAGATCATCTTGGGATTCCACCCCTGCTTGATGCATTCCCGGATGATCATGATGGCGTCATTGACGCGCGTCACCGAGACGAGCGCATCGGCCCCCGACGCCTTGGCCTTCGCGACCTCAACCGAGAGGTCCTTGGCCCGCTCGTCATACGGAACGTACTGAGCGATCTTCACCGGAACGTTCTCTTCCTTCCAGGCCTGATCGATGCTTGCCGCGGTCGATTGGCCCATCGTGTTGTTGAGATGTAGAACGGCAACGCTCGTCGGCGGATCCTTCAGCGTCGACAGGACCGACTTCAAGTCGGCGAGAGACTTCCTGACGATCGTCAGCGACGTGGGGTAGTAGCGAAAGACCTGGGTGAACCCTTGCGATGTCACCTGGGTCGCGCTTGCGATATGCACCACCATCGGAACGGCCGCGGCCTCCGCGGCCTGAAGCGCCGAGATGGTTGCTCCTGAGTCCCAGGCTCCAATGAGTACCGTGCAACCTTGCCTGATGAGGCCTTCGGCGGCGATTCGCCCGTTCTCCGGTCTGCTCTGCGTATCCGCATGGACGATTTCGATGTCGATTCCGAACTTCTCTTTGGCGAACTTCGCACCAACGTTGATACCGCGCACGCAAGCCTGTCCGGGGAACGCCAACACACCGCTGCTGGGCATGATCGCGCCGACTCGCACCTTGGCGGGGGTCGCCGCCTTGACCGGCCACGATACAAGCCCGGCAGCGATGGCAACGCCACTGCCGAGTACGGTGCGGCGCGTTATCCCGTTTCCGATGCGATTCTTCATGTGATGTCCCCTTCTGTTGACTGCAATGAATATTGAGACGGTTCGGTAGGAAACTTTATGGACAACCGTGCGCGTTGAAGCTCGAAAGCTGCTGCGAGGCGCGCCCGACACGTATGATTTGCGTAAGCGGCAATGGTTCAGATCACATTCCCATCTCGGTCTTGATCAGGTTCTCTTCGGTGTCGTCGTAAAGCGTATCGATCAGCGACCGGTATCGTTCCATCAGTTGCTTTCGGCGCTTTTTTCGTGTCGGCGTCATCACGCCATTCTCCGGAGACAGCTCCTCCGGCAGTATTCGAAAGGCCTTGATTTGCTCGGCTCTCGCCAGCCGGCTGTTTGCCTTGGCAATCTCGCCTTCAATCATTCGGACGACCACCTCGGAATTCGCCAGGTCCGAATACTGCGCGATCTTGAGATCGCGCGATTTCGCCCAATCCATCGTCGCGGTCGCGTCGACTTCGATCAACGCGGTGAGATACTTCTTTCCTTCTCCAATCACCGCCGCTTCGGAGATGAACGGACTATGCCGGATCTCGTTTTCGATCTGGGTCGGGCTAATTGACTTCCCGTTGGAGGTATTGATGATTTCCTTCTTGCGATCAATCAGCTTGAAAAGCCCGGTCGGCCCGACTTCGACGATATCTCCGGTATAGAGCCAACCGTCCCGCAGAGCCGACTTGGTTTCCTCGGGCTTGTTCCAGTATCCAACAAAGAGTCCCGGTCCGCGGGTGATCATTTCCCCGTCTTCAAGAACCGCTGTCTCCCACGCCGGATCCTGCAAAGGCACTCCGACGGTACCGGCCTCAGGCCATTCTGCCATCTGGACCAGGTTGGCTCCGACCAGTTCTGTCTGGCCGTAGCACTCCTTGAGCTGAAGTCCCCACAATTGCCACAGAGACATCAGTTCGGAAGGCATCGCCGCCGAGGACGTGAAGGCAACCGTGAGTTCTTCGAATCCGACTTCGGCAAGCAATGGACGGAATATCTGTTTCCGGCAGACCTCGAAGAGCCCGGATATGAAGGGGTCTGGCTCACCACCAGCCTGACGATCGTCAAGCGCCTTGCGGGCGATCTTCATCGCGAATTGATAGTCCTGCTTCTGCCTCGCAGATCCGGAATGGACCTTGCTGAGGATCTGCGTGGCAAACCGCTGGTAGAAGCGGGGCGGTGCCATGAAGTAAGTCGGCTTCACTTCCTTGATCGTTTGAGCGAAATCCGCGCTCGTCTCGCCAAAATACGGAACCATTTTTGCGATCAATGGCATTGTCGTGGCTTGCGCGCGCGCAACGGTGTGCGACATCGGCAGATGGACGACAACGCGATGCGTGTCGGTGCGCATGCGCGTGGTAAACGTCGTCACGCAGTGCGCGCCGGCGAGCAACGAGAGATGGGTCAGCATCGCACCTTTCGGGAAGCCTGTAGTGCCCGAGGTATACCCGATGCTCGCCAGATCACTGGCCTTGGCTTTCGCCGCCTGCTCCCGCAAAAACGCGTCGGTGTCGACTGGAGCCGTCCCACAAAATTCCTTCAGGGAGACGACATTTGCCGCTCCGCCGGCCCCGTTCCATGCACCATCCAGCATGATGATCTTTTTCAGCTTTTCAGCCTGGCCGGATCCAAGGACGATGCCCAGCTGAAGCTCGCTGCCAACGAAGGCAAAGGACGCTCCGGAATCGCTCAGATAGTAGCCGACTTCTTCCGGCGATGAGGTAAAGTAGACACCGACCATTACTGCGCCGGCGCAGATCGTCGCCATGTCCGCAAGCAGCCACTCCTGGGACACGTCCCCCATGATGGCGATGCGGTCGCCGCGCTCGAGCCCGGCTTTCTGCAGGGCGACCGCCAGGCTCGCGACCCGATCCGAATACTGCTTCCACGTCACGGCGATCCACTCGCCGTGACGCTTCTGATGATACGCGACCGTGTCCGGGCGTTCCGCTCTTCGCGCGCCCAGAAGCTGCGGAATGGTCACGTCGACGAGTTGAGCTCCCGACGTAAGGGATTCGACGTTCATCTTATCGCTCCGCGAAGCGCTTCCGCTTCTCCGCAAATGCGGCTACAGCCTCACGACGCTCTGGCGATGCGAAGGTAAGCATCTCCAGCGCGGCCGAAGTATCGAGAAGCAGGTGTGCGTACTGCTTGATGATCTTGTTGACGCTGTATTTCGTCCAAATGATCGATTCCTGCGGGCCCCCCGCAAGCATCTCGGCGTATTCGATCGCAGCGTCTTTGACGTCCCGGTTCGAAATGACTTCGTTGATCATCCCCATCGACGCCGCCTTCTCTGCGGAAATGAAATCGCCCGTCATGAGATAGTGTTTCGCGCGCACAGGCCCCATCAAGAGAGGCCAGATCACCGCACCACCGTCGCCCGCAACGACGCCGGCGGTTACGTGCGTATCAGCAAATCGCGCGGTCGGGTTTGCGAAGATGACGTCGCAAAACAAGGCGAGCGTTGCGCCGAGGCCGACGGCAACGCCGTTGACCGCCGCGATGAGCGGTACCTCGACTTCGAGCATATTGCGGATAAGGTGACGTCCGCTCCTTGTCGGCGACGGAAGCTTGCCCTTGTCGAGCGACTTCTGATCGCCGCCCGAACAGAAGCCGCGTCCCGCACCGGTCAGCACGATCGCACGGACCGACTTGTCCTTATCGAGATCCACGAAGACCTGCTCCAGTTCTTCGTGCATGTCCCAATTGATCGCGTTCAGAATTTCCGGCCGGTTCATCGTCACGACGGCAACGCCGCTGGCGCGCTTCTCGATGATCAGATACTTGTAGCCATGCTGTTGCATTGGTCTTTCCCTTTTATTTCTTTGCGAATTTACTTCTGAGGCCGCATAGCTCGAATTTGCCCGAGGATGTCTTCCGTGGGCCGCACGACGTTGTTTCTGTCGTTGAAATGGGGAATCACATAGCGCCCGACCATCTCGATCGCTTCCATGATCTTCTCGTGATTCACCGAATCCAGATGAAGAAGCACCTCGTCGATCCCGAGCGCCTGGAACTTTTCGATCTGGCGAATGACGGTGTCGGGGCTTCCGCAGACCGTCGTCGCGGAGTGGTTAAGCAGGTAGTCCCAGTCCTTTGCGGCACGTTCCATCGCTGGGACGCTTTCGCTCATGTACGCATAGTCATCAGCAAGTTTCGCCAGGCGGGGATACGCGTCGGTGGAGATCCTCGCATAGTGCATCAGAGGCTCAGCGTAGTCGTCCTTCGCCTTCTGGTCCGTGGGGCCGATGCCGAAGAAGAGCGGAATGCCGATGCGAGGACGCTCAAGCGGGCCGAATTCGTCCCGTCTCCAAGCACTGCGATACGCGTTGATCAGCCTTTCCTGGATTTCCCATCCTTGGTAGATATTGCTGCTCATCACGGCCAGCCCTTCGGAGCCGGCCCAGCTGTGACTGCGTTCGCTGGTCGCGGCAATGCCGATGACCGGATGCGGCTTCTGAACCGGCTTCGGGACAAGCATTCGCGGTGGAATCTGGTAATATTTGCCTTCGAAAGTGAAGATATCCTCGCGCATCGACTTCTTCAGAAGCGCGAGACCTTCCTCCATCTGCGCAAGCGTTTCACTTGGATCGACATTGAACGCGCGCATTGCGATGGTCGTATTGGCACGGCCGCCGTAAAACTCCATGCGGCCATGGGATAGGATATCGATGACCGCCAATCGCTCTGCCGACCGCAAAGCATGATTGATCCTGTGCGGCATCAGGGTAACCGCGGACCGCAGCTTCACGCGCGACGTCACTGCGGCGAGGTAGCCATACACGACTTCAGGCGCTGAGCTCGAGATGCCGCCGAGCGCTACGTGCTGCTCGGAAAGCGCGACGCAGTCGAACCCGACCTTTTCCGCGAGGCGCACCTCGTCCACCAATTCATGAAGTCGGCGAGCATAGCTCTGCCCGACCTGGGTTTCTTGCTCCGACCAAAACCCGAACGTAAGTGCCATCTTTTAAATCCTCTGGGAGATTCGAGATCGGCACACCGTTTCATAGGCGGAGCAACATTTTCGTCCGAATGCTGGTCGTCGTTACATAACTTTCCAAATTTTGTGCTGTAAGCAGCCAGACTACGCTCCCGTCCCTGACCAACACTTGTTGCGGGCCGCAACGTCGTTTTCCTTCGCTGGCAGCTTCCTGTGTTGGCGGCACGCATGAGGTGCAACCGGCGTCAACTTATTTACCGAACGAGGCGACCAGAAGATCTGTTATCGCCTCAAGGCATCGCTCGCCGATTTCGATGGTCGAACCATGCGGATCGCCAATGACGCCGTTGTCCGTGATCGACTTGATCCCATTCTTCCACATGGAGTGAAGCTGCTCTTCAGATAGCACGCCTAGATGTCCCACTTCGAACCGATCCAGCCGCACGCTATCGGGGCGGAGACACATCATGAGAGATGTCTCCGCTATATCGGCATGCCCACCGACTGCATTCGGGTCACCTCCGGCATCTTTAACGGCGCTTCGCCACCTGTCGATCCAAGCGATAGAGTCACAGAATGCGTCGATCTCAACATCTTTCGGAACCGCGCGCCTCAACCGAGGAAGAATGTCGCGCAGGACAGGAAAGTTTCCGATATGTCCGGAGAAGAGCAGAATCCGCCTGAAACCATGCAGCGCGAGACTTGTGCAGTAGTCCAGGCAGATTGCTTCAAACGTTTCCGGTCGAAGGGAGATGGTGCCGGGAAAGACAAGATGGTGAGCTGAACAGCCGACCTTGATCGTAGGGGCTATCAGGGCATTGCCAAGATGCCGCGCCACTTTCGCCGCGAGCGCGTCAGCGTGATCGGCATCCATGCAAAGCGGAAGATGCGGTCCATGCTGCTCGACAGCGCCGCATGGGATTAGGACCGTCGAACCTCCTTGCGCCAGGGCAGCCGATACCTCCTCGAAGCTCATGAACTCCAGGCGGATTTCTTCAGGAGATGCCAATGCGGTCATTCATTCCTTCTTTGAATTCTTCGATAGAAAGCGGGCACGCGCGTCCGCTGAACTATTCTCGGTCAGATAAGCGTTGAGATCTTCAATCGTCATCACCTCGAGTGAGGCGTCATCCATTTGTCCTGTCAAGTTCAACGAGCGCTTGATCGCGGCAAATAGCTTTATATCCTTTCCGCGAAGATGCTTGCATACCTCCACGGCACGGCCCATCACTTTCGCGGTGGTTGTGATCTCGTTGATCGCGCCAATTTCCAGCGCTTTCTGCGCGTCGACTAACTCGCCCCAATAGAGCAATGCTTGTGCTTCACGAAGCCCCAGCTTCTGGACTGCTTGTCGCATTCCTTTGGCTGCGGGCAAGAGGCCGTGGTTGATTTCCGGAAACCCGATCTTGCACTCGCGATTTGCGACGACGTAGTCGGCATGAAGAAGAAATTCGAGCGCCCCTCCGACCGCATACCCTCGCACGGCACATACGACCGGGCCTGGATATCTCTCCATCTCGCAAAGAAGCGCGTGGAAGACCCTCATGCGGGGTCTAGATATTTCGAGGCCGGCCACTTCCTTTATGTCGCCGCCCGCACTGAAGAAGCGATCACCTTGACCCGTCAATACAATGCCTGGCGGCGACACTTGAGTAGACAATGCACGAATAGTGTTCAGCAAGCGATTGATCAGTCCGTTATTCACGGCATTTGCTGGTGGCCTATTCATGGTCAGCGTGACTATGTCGAGGCCGCGCTCGATTATCAGGTCGTCATCGTTTTCCATAGGGAAAGCTTAAGCGACATGCCTCCGAATTGATTGCTGTACACCGTTTCCGTGTCAGCGCATATCGACACAAACAGTCGCTGGAGCGCCGTATCGCGGCATTTTCTGCTCCGGCTTTCCGGCGTTTCCGCCGACCTGCAAAGCCGGTTAGCCATGAAGGACAGAGCCGGTCTCGTTGAGCGGCCTGATACCGGGAGGGCGAAACGCTCACTACATTCCGAGATATGCGCGCTGAATCTCGGAATTGTTCAGCAATTCGTGGCTCGATCCGTGGAGTACGATCGAGCCGTTTTCCAAGACGTAGCCGCGATTGCTCAACGCGAGAGATTTCGCGACGTTTTGTTCGACCAACAACACCGTTATCCCTTGTTCTTGCAAGGACTTCACTACTCCAAACATCACGTCCGTCAAAGCGGGCGACAGTCCAATAGAGGGCTCGTCGAACATGACTACTTCCGGCTTCGACATGATTGCGCGTCCAATAGCCAACATCTGCTGTTCGCCGCCGGATAACGTCCCGGCAAATTGTCGCCTACGCTCTCGAAGCCTCTCGAACAATTGATAGACGAACTCGAGCGTTTCGAGGTGGTTAGCCTTCGCGCGCTTAAGCGATCCGCCCAGGAGTAGATTTTCTTCGACGGAAAGGCTTCCAAAAATCTGTCGACCTTCGGCGACCTGCGCAATGCCGAGTTCGCAGATCTCCCACGGCGGCATCCCGGTAATCTCAACGCCGTTCATCTTCACGACACCACTCGAAGATGGAACGATGCCTGAGATTGATCTGATCAGCGAAGTCTTCCCCGCACCATTCGCACCCACGACACAGATCAACTCGCCCTTGTGGATCTGCAAGGATACGCCGTTCAAGGCATTCGATCCGTCGTATGCGACACAAAGCCCGTCGATCGATAAAAGCGCCTCGTCAAGCATGGAAGCCCGTCCCCAGATAGCTTTCAAGGACCCTCGGATCCGCGACCACCTCTCTAGGACTTCCTTCCGCGATTTTGGCGCCATGATGAAGCACTATGACGCTCGACGCGATTTCCATCACGATCCGCATAACGTGCTCGACGAGCAGGATCGTTAGTCCACTGTCGGCAAGTTTCTGCAGTACGCGGACAACTCCCGCAGCTTCGGTGGGTCGGAGGCCCGCCATTACCTCGTCCAGCAGCAGTAGTTTGGGTCGCGTCGATAGCGCTTTGGCCATCTCCAGCATTTTCCGGTCCGGCAGCGTCAGCTGGTCCGTCCTCGCATCCGCTTTGCCGGCGAGTCCAACGCTTTCAAGGGAATCGTATGCCTTCGATCTCGCCTCGTTTACGTTCTTGGTCCAGCTGAAGGCTCCGACCATTGCGTTCTCGAGTACTGACATATCGCGCATCGGTCGCACGATTTGGAATGTTCGCGCGATACCTATCCTGCAGACTATTTCAGGCGGTGTATTCTCGATCGAACGCCCCTCGAAGAACACCTGCCCACTGGTCGGCCTCATGGCGCCGGCAACGAGATTGAAACATGTCGTCTTTCCTGCCCCGTTCGGCCCGATCAGCGCGGTGATACTTCGGGCTTCCAGTGCGAAGCTCACGTCGTTCACCGCGACCAGCCCCCCGAACGATCGGGAGAGGTTCTTTACCTCGAGCAGACTTGTCATTTTTCGGCCCTCCTCGGTTGCGGGAGCCACACTCGGGACGGCACCTGGATTGCCTTGCAGAGCCGGACGATCGCCGGCCAAATGCCGTCGGGTAGGAACCAGATCACCAAAATCAGAACGATACCGTACGTAATATTGTTCAGCCCCGGGATCCGAAGACTGTCGCCGAGGGCGCTCATCAAATGGTTCAGAGGAATAGCCGTGAGCGATCCGACCAGCGGACCGAACGTCGTGCCTAAGCCGCCGACCACGGGCCCTATCAGGACGTCAACGGAGAGTCCCATGCCCATAATCGAATCTGGAAATATCGATCCTTGCACGAGTGCTAGAATTCCACCACCCACCGCCGCCGTCGCCGCCGATATCGAGATCACGAGGATTTTGTGCCGGAATGTGCGGACGCCGAGCGCGCGTGCAGCCCCGTCATCATCCCTCATTGCGCGCCAGACATATCCGAAATACGATCGCGAGATAAGTTCAGTTCCCACGATCCCTAGTGCCGCCAGAGCAAGAGCGATAAAGTAGTAGAAACGCGCATCCCCTCGAAGCATCGAGATTTCGATTGCGCCGGTTGGCGCAGGAAAGAACAGCCCCTGCATTGCGCCAACAAACTCCCAGCCACTGAACATAATCCTGGCGAACTCCGCGGCAGCAACCGTCAGCAGCGCGAAATAGATTCCGCGCACTTCGAACCGGAAACTCAACCACGCCAGCACCGCGCCGACGGATCCGGCAATGAACATTCCGACCAGAAGGCCTATCCACGGAGAAATGCCGTACTTTACATCGAGGACGCCTACTGAATAAGCGCCTAGGCCGACAAATAGGGCGTGACCGATCGACAGTTGCCCGCCGATCCCGAGCATCAAATTCCAAGATTGCCCCAAGAAAGTGAACAGCAATACAATCGTCATCAACGAGATGACGTACGGGCTTGCCAGAGCACCGACTAAAGCGAGGACAACGAAGAGCATTGCTCCAGCGAGCCACCGTCCCATTTCAGTCGCACCATCAAATCTCTTTTGCACCAAAAAGCCCTCTCGGACGGAAAATCAGGATGATGATCAGGAGCGCATAAGGAAGCGCCGTCTTCATCGACGGAGCGAACATCAACGCCGCGATTGCCTCGGCGACGCCGATCACCAATCCACCCAAGAGTGCTCCACTGAAGCTGCCGAGGCCGCCGACGATAACCGTCACGAAAGCCAGCAGAGTAAAGTCGACAGCTAGATATGGTTGGGCGTCGAACAAAGGAGATATCAATGCGCCGGCTACGCCCGCGCAGGCCGCTCCGACACCAAAGGTCACCGCATAGACCCGAGGAATGTTTAACCCCACGATCAGGCCGCCCAACCGATTGTCTGCGGACGCTCGCAAAGCCCGACCGAACGATGAAAACTTCAGATACGCTCCTAACAAGGCAATGAGCAGGCCCGCAGTCGCCGCCGCTTGAAGTCTCGCCAGGTCCAATGTCACGAAACCGAGCGATACGGTTTGAAACGACAGCTGAGAAGGAGTCGGGCGCGGATCCGGTCCGAACGCCACCAGCAGCGCGCCGCTGAAGAGCAGCGACAGACCGATGAAAACAATGAACTGATAGTGATGGGGCCGGTTGACGAACCGCTTTACGATCAGGGTTTCCAAAAAGTATCCGAAGACGAACATCACGACCGCCGCGATTGCGGCCGCGACAATGATTGGAACGTCCCAAAGGCGGACCGCCCAATAGCCGATGTAGACGCCGAAGACGACCATCTCCCCGTGCGCGAAGTTGACGACCCGCATGACGCCAAAAATGATGGTCAGGCCGAGCGCCACGAGGCCGTAGACGAGACCGAGCAGAATGCCACTCGCGAGAACATTGAGCCAAAGCGACAACATTAGCGGACACTGAATGGTACGAGTGTAGACCGCGGCTTGAATACGGCGATGCTCAAACCCGCGACGACTTGCGGCTGGCTTCCCTTCGCTTGAATCGAACCTACTCTGGCGTTGTTGCTGCGGCCGCCTTCGTCGACGTTTATCGTCCCCCCGTACATCAGAATTGGCTCCATGTTGGTCGACTTGATGGATGATCTCCCGCGGATAACCGCGTTCGCGACGATCTGCAAAGCTTCGAACGCAGATCCCGGGCTCGGGCCCGACATAAGAAGGGTACTCGCCGGCGGTCGCTTAGCGCTTAGGTACAGTGAATTCGCCATTCACATAGACAAGAGGTTCGAGATCAGCGTTTGTCGCCTGTGCAACCACCTCGCCGATGAAAATCGTATGACTTCCAGCGTCGTACGAATCGGAAACCCGGCAATCAAAGCTACAAATTGCCTGGATGAGACTCGGCGCTCCCGTAGCGAGTTCGCGCCACACACCTTCGCTGAAACGTATATCGCCTTTGCTCCCGTCCTGCCCCGCGAATTTCTGCGCCAGCGCAACGTGATCTGCCGCGAGGATATTCCAACAGAATGATCTGCTCTGCTTTATCGTATCGTGGGCGCCAGCCGATTTATTGACGCAGACGAGCACGCTCGATGGCTCGGTCGACAACGAACAGCCCGCTGTCAGCGTCAAGCCGTGCCTGCCCGGCTGCGTACCCGTAGTCACGATAGACACGGCGCCCGGCACGTTGCGCATTGCGCTGCGGAATTCTGTGCTGCTGAACACCGGGGTTTCTTGACTAGGCATAGGCGACACTCGGAAGTTCATGGTGATAAATTGCCCCGACACATAGAACTGAAGTCATTCAGAGGGTTGATCTGCCGCCCTACTCGCCACTTGAATGAGCTGGATCGTATTATGTTGCGGGTCCCTGAAATGGGCCACCCGGCCATGCGCTCCCATATCCCGGACTTCACCAAGCACCTCAGCCCCCTCCGCCCGCGCGCGTTCGACAGCCATTTCCAAATCATCCACCTCGAATACGAGGACCGCATTGTGAGACTGCTCGGACACGGATTCAGCTGGGCTTGCGATACAAAAGGCAGCTTTCTCTCCTACGAATTGGATCCACTTGCCACGGTCAGCGAAGCGGATCGTCAATCCGAGAGCCTCGTAGAACTTGGCTAACCCTTCGGGTTCGACGGCAGTAAGATAGACTTGCTTAAGCTTCACTTTCTCACTCCCGATTCCGAACGGGCCGTCGATCTGCGATCTCTGAAAACTTCAATCGTCCTGCAATTGTGACGCCGCTTTCTCAGCATTAATGCTCAAACAGTTTGTCGCCCACCTAGCTGATCAGCATTTTATGCCGCAGCACACAGACTTTAGCATCATTACGCGCCGGCGCGCGCGGCGAGCGGAGGCGATTTATCTCTGCTGGGTTTCGACCTGTTTCGATCGCAAATGCGCTTGCCATACTTGATGTCATCGCATCGCCGGCCATCTCGATGCTGTTCCCTGGACACTTATCGATGCTTTCTGCTCTTGGAGTGAGCAAATCGTCATTGCTTTGTGCAGTACGCGCCTATTTTTCGACTTCTCACGCACCAACGCGAACAAAGCGGAACATGCCAGCGACCCCAACCACATCCTGTCGAACCAGAACGTCGTGCAACTTCATACGCTGAAAGCCGGAGTGCTTCGGTCGCTTCCTTGGTCTCGACCTTCGCCTGGATCCGCGGAAAGCAAAGCGCGAATTTCTCGTAGCTCCTGCAGGATGAAATTCAGGACCGCGCGCGTACGTGGCGCAAGATGCCGGCGCGAGGAGTAGACCAAGCTGAACGGAATGTTCGGAGACGGGAAGTTGTTCAGCACACGGACGAGCTGGCCGCTGCGCAAATCGTCGAACACGTCGACCAGCGCGAGATGGGCAATCCCGTATCCGCTTCGTGCAGCCAGATGCACGGCGCTCGCGTCATTGGCGAGAAATCCGCCCGACACGCGAAATTGCTGGGCACCTTCATTGGTCACGAACGTCCACATGTCGGAGTTCTGGTTGCTGGCGTGGACGATGCAGGTGTGCTGCGCAAGTTGCGCGGGCAAGGAAGGCTCGCCGTGCTTTTCGATATAGCTGGGCGCGGCCACGGCGACGCGTGAAAATGTGCCGGCGTGACGAACAATCAATGATGCATCTGATATCTCGCCAAGACGCATCGCTAGATCGAGACGATCTTCGATCATGTCGCCGATTCGATCGCTCACCACCAATTCAACCTTCAGCCCCGGGTGATCCGCCAGTAACTCGGGCAGACGTTGCGCCAGAAAGCGACCAGCGGTACCCGTCACGCCAACCCGGACCAATCCGATGGGAGAGGTACTCTGTCGTCCCACAGCCGTCAGCATGTCCTCGACGCCGTCCAATATCGGTCGTGCAAGGACGACAAGCATCTGCCCGTCATCGGTGAGGCTGATCTTTCGCGTAGTGCGATGGAATAAGCGAACGCCAAAACGCTCTTCGAGCTGCGAAATCTGGCGGGCGACGGCGGCCTGGCTTACGTCGCGCTCGCGCGCCACGGCCGAGAACGAAAGAACTTCCGCTACGCGTACGAAAATGCCGAGGCTACCGAGAAGGTCCATCGCTCGTATACCTGTTCTAAGGCTCCGATACCTTCAGAGGCGCTTTCTCCAGCCCTTCCTCAAGAGAGAACAGTTTTCCACTGAGCTCACTTTGCAATTGAAGATTCGAATTGATCATTCGGGAAATAAGAACGCGCATTTGCATCTTGCCTCAATAGATGGCGCTATTCCCTACACTTCCGCAGCGGCGAAAGGACTAAGTTACCTTGCCAAATCATCTCCAAATATCGACAATTGCGGACATGACCGTGCAGTTGGGTTTTTCTGACTTCGATCCGGACGATTGTCCCGTCGCGGCCACTGCCGTTCGAATGGACGTCTTAGATAATGATAACGAGACGCCGATCCACACTCACAGAAAAGGTCAGCTCGTTTTGGCACTCCGTGGTGGAATCACCTGCGACGTTCCAGGCACTCGCTGGATAGTACCTCCGCAGTCCGGCGTGTGGATCCCGGGCGGCCTTGAGCACAGCAACAAGGCAACAGCAAACGCGATGATTTGCCTTCTGTTCGTCGAGCCGGATTCAGCGGCCCTTCCGGAAAGATGCTGCACATTGTCGATCAGCCCGATGGTCCGCGAGATGATTCTCCGGCTCGCGGTCATGCCGCGACATTATGATCCTGACAGTCATTGTGGTCGGCTTGCCAGAGTTCTGCTTGATGAATTGACCGTCCAGCCGGTCGAGGATCTTTCGCTGCCCATTTCCGGTAACCCAAAACTTCAGCTCATAGCCGACGCTCTGACCAGAACTCCAGCCGATAGATCTTCATTGGCTGGATGGGCCAATCGTGTAGCGATGAGCGAACGATCGCTTTCTCGGCTGGTCGAGCGGGAGACAGGTCTGACCTTCGGACGCTGGCGAC
Source organism: Bradyrhizobium sp. LeoB3 (assembly GCF_055456055.1). Taxonomy (NCBI): domain Bacteria; kingdom Pseudomonadati; phylum Pseudomonadota; class Alphaproteobacteria; order Hyphomicrobiales; family Nitrobacteraceae; genus Bradyrhizobium; species Bradyrhizobium sp. LeoB3. Next base: position 249,196 of record NZ_JBVBEF010000001.1, on the reverse strand, counting down.
AGCAAATACACCTAATGGTCGCGTTGCGGGAACTCTGCGGTGGCGCGATGGTCCATCAGGTTGCAGCCACGTTGGGCTACGGCTCTACCACTGCATTCATTACGATGTTCAAGAAGGCTCTGGGGAAATCTCCTGCCAAATACTTTCAAGAACGCTCCGAGCAGGCGTCAGTGGCAGATTAAGACGATTGCTTTTTATTTCTTCTATCGGTCGCAGGATCCGCCTTTTTGTGTTCGGACTCTAGCCGTTCGGTCGCAGGCGTTTGAGCACGCACACTTGTTTTCGAGTGGACGGCATCCCGCCACGGGTTGCCTCATGCCTGCACGGCCAGCCCTGAGAAATTGACGGTTTTTCGATATAAGTCGTCATTTTGTCGAAATTTCGCAGTCGCAACTGCGGTTAGCATCCCTGTCATCGAGATGTCACCACGCGAGATAACGCGCGGGGCCGGGCCTCGATAAAGCTACCGCTTGCCCTGGGAGAAGACGATATGACAACCACGGCTCTCGACAGGATCGACATAAAGATTCTGAATGAACTGCAGCAGAACGCCGACCTGACCAACGTCGAGCTTGCGTCCCGCGTCAATCTTTCACCGTCGCCCTGCCTCGCCCGAGTTCGTACGCTTGAAAAGCTCGGGGTGATAGATCGACGAATTGCCGTACTGGATCCAGCGGTCCTCGGCATCTGCGTTACCGCCTTCATCCAAGTCAAGCTTGAAAAGCAAGTCCAGCTATCACTTGAGAACTTCACGCGCACAATTGATCGCTTGAGCCAAGTGATGGAGTGTTACCTGATGACGGGAGACAGCGACTATCTTCTCCGCGTGATGGTGCCCGACATCGAGGCTCTTGAAGACCTCATCGTCAACAAGCTCTCGCGCATACCGGGTGTTTCGAGCATTCGTTCAAACTTGGCTTTGAAGCGGATTTCTCACAAGACGGTACTTCCTATCGACTCAAACCAGCCGGTTCAGATCAAGTCATGCAACCTGGCTTCCAAGCGCATCGAGAGGCCGGCTAAGCCACAATACGACGCAGCCCCTCAGACGAGGATCGACGCCGGCATGAGCATCGAGACTTCGCGCACCCTTGATCATAATGCAGCCAGCTTTTAGCGACATCGTCAATCCATCGCTTCAAAGGTCTGTCCGGATTCGGGATCGAGATCGTTCGAAACGAAGAACTTTGATTTCAATCCTCAGGGGAAGTGATCTTAAAAGACGGCTGGTCGCCTCATCGGAAATCTTTGACGCTGCTCGATCGACCGAGCAACCTAGTGACGGAGTGCGATCGGGAACATTCCTCGTTCGTGCGATTGGCTGGCGGCCGTCGTTGAAGATATATCGATGCCGGAAAGAGCGCTCGATCTCGTGCTTCGCGCTCGGCACCGGATCTCTCGCTGCTGCAGGATCTAGTTGAACTCCGGTTCCGCCGCCCCTTCGCCCCGCTTGTTGACGCGATCGGAAAAATACCGCGCCGGCGATTTGCCGAGCGCCTTCTTGAACATTGTTATAAATGCGCTAACGGAATCGTAGCCGAGAACTTCAGATACCGATTGCACAGACTCTCCCGCGGATAACCGCTGAAGAGCGATTATGATGTGGAGTTGTTGACGCCAGCGACTGAACGTCATGCCGGTCTCGGCGACGACGAGGCGCATGAGCGTCCGTTCGCCGAGCGCAATGGCCTCGCCCCATTCTGCTACGGTGCGGCGATCCGCAGGATTTTCCATCAAGGCATCGGCGATCGCGCGTAGTTTTGAGTGGCGCGTAACTGGAAGATGCAATTGCTCGGTCGGCATCTCGATGAGCTCGTTCAGCAGAACCACGACGATCTGAGCCGTTGGTCCTTCCGGATTATAGAGGGGCGGCAGCGTCGCCAAGCGATGGATTAGTTCGTGCAGAAGAGGGGTGATCGACAGCGTGCAGCACTCCTTCGGAACGGATGCCGCATTCATGTCTACGTATAGGAAATAGATGCTGGCATTGGCGGTCGCTCGATTGCTGTGCGGCATGCCGCCGGGGATCCAGACGCCACATCGCGGAGGCACCATCCAAAGTCCACTGGGGGCCTCGCACGTCACGCCACCGCGGTGCGCCAAAACCAACTGTCCTTTCCGATGTGTGTGGATCGGAACTTCGTCTTCCTTCTCTTGAGTATTGACCATGAGCGCAGCGACCGGACGGTCCAGCGCGTCCGGATCCAATTCACGGTAGTATTGGAGGAGAGAGCCACGCATTGTCATAACTTAGCAATTATTTGGCAAAGTGGCGAAATTCCTGGCGCGCTGCAAGTTCTATCGTTCGGGTGCTTCACGGACCCGACGTAGAACCATGACACGAATCACTCTGTCCCGAATTTTCGGACACATCGCATTTCCAGGTACCCTCGACCCCAAGTGGGCGCTGCTATCGGCCAATTCGTTCATTGCGGCGATGCTCGCAATTTATCTGGCGTTTCGTCTCGGCCTACAGAGACCCTACTGGGCAATGCTCACCGTCTATCTTACTGCCCAACCACTCGCCGGCGCGGTCCGTTCACGGGCCGTTTACCGTCTGCTCGGCACACTGCTCGGCGCCTGCGCCGCCGTGGCGCTTGTTCCGATCTTGGTCGATCAGCCGACCTTGATGACCGTTGCCATCACGGGCTGGGCAGCGTTCTGTCTGTACGTCTCCCTTCAAGACCGGACTCCCCGCAGTTACGCCTTCATGCTGGCGGGATACACGGCGACGACCGTCGCGTTCTCAAGCGTAGCTGCTCCTGATTTGGTTTTCGACGTCGCCTTGGCACGCGTCGAGGAAATCGCGCTCGGGATCTGCTGTGCAACAGTCGTCCATACGCTGCTGTTTCCGAGCGATGTCACAGGCGCCCTGACCAAGGCAATCGATGCTGCGGTTCGTGATGCATTCGCTTGGACGGCGGATGTCTTGCTGGATCACACTCCAACGCAAGGAAACTCCGCGCGCTGGCGGTTGGCCGCTGACATCACCCACTTCGAAGTGCTATCAACCCACCTCAGCTACGACACAGCCGCGACAAAGCCGGAGCTATGGGCGATTCGTGCCTTACAGGACAAGCTCGCGCTCGTGCTCCCCATGCTAACGGCGATCGAAGATAGGCTCGCTGCGCTCGGCGAGCGACGCACGCCGGAATTGCATCAACTTCTCTCGCAACTCGGCGAATGGGCGCGCGATCCAATTGATTCGCGGCTGAGCGCGACCGAGTTGCTCCGCCGATGCGCGGAATTTGACGCTGCACTGCCCGCCGCGCAAGACGAATGGGACAGGCTTCTCGCATCCAGCATGATCGCCAAGGCGGCGGCGTTAATCGAAGCACTGGCTGCAACCCACGAACTGTCCGCGATCATCCATGGATCGCAAGTTACTTCCAACCCGACTACGGCATCTCGCCCGAAAGTCCGCCGCGCCAAGAGAACTCTCCATCGTGACCAGGGGCTCGCTGCCTTGTCCGTCGTCGCTCTTTTCGCGGCCGTGCTTGGCTGCAGCGCCGTTTGGATCGCAACCGCCTGGCCGGAAGGTGGCATCGCCGCGCAGATAGCCACGATCGCCGCAGCGCTCTACAGCAGCCTCGACGATCCCGCTCCGACCCTGATGTCCTATACGATCTGGACAGTGGCGTCGCTGCCGATCGCGGCCATCTACCTGTTTCTGATCTTCCCCGCGATCGACGGATTTCCAATGTTAGCAGCCGCGCTGGCTCCGCCGTTCCTCATCATCGGTTATCTGCAGGCCAATCCGCGTCACATCCTCAAAGCGTTGGCCCTCGGCCTCGGTCTGATCGGGGCGCTTGATCTTCAAAACAGGTTCTCGGCCGACTTCGCTTCGTTCGCCAACACCAATGCCGCCTCACTCATCGGCCTCATTGCCGCCTTCCTGGCTGTCCGCACATTCCGCTCGGTGACCGCGAAGCACGCTGCGAGGCGCCTAATCCGGCACGGATGGGTCGACCTGGCGATCCTCGCCGGCGCCCGCCGACCGATGAACCGAGAGCGGTGGGTGGGCGTGATGCTCGACCGTCTCGGCCTGGTCGTTCCAAGATTGGCGCTATCCGGCGCGGATGTAGAGGCAGAAGCCGGCCGCTCGCTGGCCGCGCTGCAGATGGGCCTGGACTTGCTCGACTTAAAGTCGAGCGTGGTGAGCGTTAACGGCCGGCGGGGCACGACTCTCGGAGATCTCCCCGCCAAGCTGTCGCACGCCTTCCGATGGTTTGCGTCGGGGGACGGCGAGCTTCGTCCAACCGAGGCACAGGCGCTGCTCGCGGCGATCGATGTGGAGCTGCGCCAGCATTGCAAATCGGACGCCGCAATCCAACAAACACGGCTGCCCGCATTAGTCGGCCTACGTCGCGTGCTCTTCCCGAACGCGCCAGCTCCAACTTTTGACGAAGTTGCGCAATGAACGAAGAGATCAACGTCGCAGGTGTGTTCGTGCCGACCTTTGTCGTCGCCTGCATCTTCGCGCTCGGACTCGGGATCACTTTATCCGCAGTGCTCAAGAGATTCGTTTCGTCAGGGATCAAGAGCTTCGCGTGGCACCCGGCGTTATTCGAATTCGCGATCTTCGCGATCCTCGTCGATATATCCTACACTTTCTTGGGGAAGTTGCTGCCATGACCGGGAGAGGCTCGATTCTGCCGCGCATCTTTGTCACCACGTTGGTTCTCACCATTGCGGCACCGGTCGCCATCGGCATGTGGGACCACTACGAAGAAGCTCCCTGGACGCGGGACGGCCACGTCAGGGCCGACGTTGTCGTGGTCGCTCCGGACGTTTCCGGCCTGGTCGAGGAAGTTCTGATCAAAGATAATCAGGCGGTTCGCAAAGGGGACGTCCTACTTCGATTGGATCCGGAGCGATTTCGTCTGGCGGTCCGACAGGCAGAGGCTGTGGTGGCAAACCGGGAAGCCGCCCTTGAGAGAGCTGCGAGCGATCGCACCCGCTATGAAAAGCTGAGCGATGGGGTCATCTCTCAACAGCAGCGCGAGACGGTCCGCGCCGCAGACCTTCAGGCCAAGGCTGCCTATAATCAGGCCCTAGCGGATTTGGATGTCGCACGTCTCAATCTGACCCGATCCGAGATCCGCACCCCAGTAAATGGTTACGTGACGAACTTCGATCTGCGTCCAGGTTCCTACCTTCCGGCGGGTCGAGGCATCATGGCTTTGATCGAGACCGACACGGTGCGCGTCGAAGGCTACTTTGAGGAGACGAAACTCGCACGCATCCATGTAGGCGACGCTGCCGATGTCAGGTTGATGGGCGGTTCGATCCTGAGAGGAAAAGTTGATAGCATCGCCCGCGGAATCGAAGATCGTGAACGAAGTTTGGGTGCGAGCATGCTTGCCAATATCAATCCGACCTTCTCATGGGTCAGGCTCGCTCAGCGCATTCCCGTCCGGATCAAGCTCGACGTGAATGACAATGCGGATGAATTGATCGTCGGGCGAACCGTCACCGTTCAGATCGACAGCGACACCGGTCTCAATCCAGTGGTCACGTCAATGCTCGGGTCGGGTATCTCGCGCCTTTTGCGGGTGTTCGATCGGGAAGACGGTCTCGGGCGATCAGCAGCGCGTAAGCTTTGAACGAACCTACTGGCGCAATCGTACAAAGTCGTACTCCAGCGTGGAAAGGCGCAGCATGGCGCGCCACTCAGAATAAAACTGCGAACTCTTATGTAATTGAGATTGCAGTATAATGCTCTTAGGCGCCCCGCGGGAATATTCGTCTGCAGGTCGGCCATGCAACTCAATACCCGCTACCGTGCGTATCGCACCGTGCCTTTGCCTGCGGGTGACGTTGGAGGACTCCCCTTCGAAGGTGCGCACTCTCAAATATCGAAAACAACCCCATGCAAAGGTGCAGGCGGCAGCTAGCGCTCGAATGGCAACTTGACACGTCGGGCAAATCAGGGGCATTCCTTCATCATCCCGCGATCTTGTAAACGCCCGTCGCCCCGCGAGTAGCGGGCGCGTCGGTTGCGACTGCGGTCCAAGAATCCTCACCCACAATTGAAATTGCACCGGCTCCGCGCGGTGAACCATGACTGCGCGTGGCCGAACCGCGCCCGCTTGCCGCGCGCATGCCAGGGAGTCTCGACATGACCACCGCCCCAAGCCTCGCCATGCCAACGGCGATCGCCGCAACCGACCCGGCCAAAGCTGCCGCAGCCCCGCGGATAAGGCTCTCGTCGCACGGATTCTCCATCGACCATCCCGATCCGGAGCTCGGCGAACAGCTCATGGCGAACGCGCTGGGGGCAACCGATCGCGAAGCGATGGATGGCATCCTCCGGCAATTGGTCAGGGCCAGCGTGAGCGGCGGCAGCCCCGACGAGGTCAACCTGTCCTTCATGATTTCAATGATGAAGAGCATTCGCCCAAGGGATTCCATCGAGGCCATGCTGGTGGCGCAGATGGTTTCGGTTCATGTGATGGCGATGCGATGTGCCCATCACCTCGCCAGTGCCGACGACCTCGCCCAGCACGACAGCGCCGCGCGCGCGTTGGGCCGGCTCGCCCGCACGTTTCCCGCCCAGATCGATGCGCTGAGCCGCTACCGCAGCCATGGCGAGCCCGCCATCACCGTGCAGAACGTGAAGGTGGAGGACGGCGGCAAGGCCATTGTCGGCAACGTCACGCAGCATGCGAGCGTGATTGTTTCGGACAAGAACCGGGCCTCGGTGGCGCGAAAGGCGCCGAAAGCCTCGGGCTCCAAGCGAGGGCGCGATTCCGCTGATGCCAGGCGGGAAGCACAGGCATGAGCGATCACATCAGAAATACCGCCCCGATGCTGGCGAGCCCACGTTGTGGCGCCAAAACCCGTTGCGGCGGCGCGTGCCGCTCGCCGGCGGTGCACGGCAAAAAGCGCTGCCGCATGCACGGTGGCGCACAGGGATCCGGCGCGCCAATGTCAAACCAGAACGCGCGCAAGCACGGCCTGTTCACCAGGGCTGCAATCGCCGAGCGAAGGCAGATTCAGGTGTTGCTAGGTGAGGCGCGGAAGTTGTTGGAAGTGATCAAATGATTTGTTTTTCGCAGACAGCGCGCAAACCAAAAGAAATCAGCGACGGATCAATCTCCTCGGTAAGGGGTTGGTCGGTTGCTTTTATGGGACGGGTCAGCCATCCCGCTGAGATAGGCGAACCAACCGCAGCCATGACATACAATCATACTGCATCTGCCCGGATTCCACGTTTCCGGCTTGAGGAAAGATTTGAATCCTACCTCATAGCAGGCAGTACAAAGCTTATGCGCTGGTTCTCCGTTTGCCATGTCCTCCTTAAGAGAGTAGGCGATAACACCGGGGCGCAATTCCTCAAGCTTGTAGCGTTGCTTATCTGCATCCCATGCTTTAAGGCGAGCCACTTCTTTTTCAAGATCGCTTATCTTCTCAATCAGCGCCGCTTGCGCCGACTGTGCTCCGAGGATTTTTTCTTGAAGTTCTATGACAGCCTCATTCCTTCTGGTTCGATCATCAATATCCTTCAGTCCCTTCGTAATATCCATCGCCGCCTTGAAGGCACTAACGCCCATCATTGCTTCTGCAACGACCATAAAAATATTCCCCGTTTGAGTGTGAAATCTAGACTAGCGCACAAAAGCGCAGCTGACGCCCGCAAAAAAGCCGCCCCTCCGCTCTCCGAACAGTAACCGGACTCATGGTCGGCCGATAGGCGCTTTATGCGTTTCCAATGGGCTTGATGCGGGGCGGCGAAGGTTGCCACTCGCGAAATGCTGCCATCACTGCGCGATGTCAGCTAGCGAAGCTGGCGGTTGCCCTGGCATAGCGGCGGTATAGAGAACTTCCCCGGCCGTCCACGCGCCGTTTGCAACGGGAATTACTCTGACGACAGAGACATTGATTCTGCCATCGACAATATCTTGCAGCCTAGTGGTCTTTATTATCTCGAAATGAAACTGCGCCACACGCTTTAAGTATTCGATCGATGTACTAGGTGGGTTTTCAATGGCTGCAAGCTCTTTTCCTGTGCTTGTTAGAATCTGACATGCAAATTGAAATTTAAGTTCTTGGTCCGTGTCGTTATGAATCATGATCGAAAGTTCTGACGCTTGAAGAGGTAACGTCGAACGAGGCCGCATCGAGAATGTAAGCGCCAGGCCGCCTAATGTATTCGGTGTAGATGCTAAACCGAGTTCCTCCATGAGGCTTCGTGCTTCAAATCCGGGTTCGGTTTCTGCATTGACGTCTTCTGGAAGCGGTGCGCATCTTCGAGCAAGAACGAACGAATAAAATTTTGAAATCTTGTGCGCCTCCTCTCTTGATAGAGTCGAGATGAATTGCATTGTCCTCAGTGAAAACGACCCGGGCTTCCGTATTTCACCCGCCAAAATCTTGCCGAATAGGCTTCTAAGTTCCTCTGACGTCTTATCCTCGGCCAAGCGAGAATAGAGATTTAACCAATCATCATCTATTTCGCCCGAAGCGTCTCGGTGATCGGTGTTTTCGTTCATCTCATCTACAGCCACTTTTATGGTGGCTGCTCGATTCTCTACCTTTCTCCTCTCCTCCTCTGATCGATACATTCCATCGACATCGATTTTTCCTTTTGCCTTCGCTTTTGCCGTGTTCGATTTGATGCGGGCTTCCGCATTTTCACCAGCCGCCAGCAATATTTTGGCGACGGCCTTATCAAGGTTCTTAACCGTTTGGGGCATGGGTATGCTTGGAAGCTGAAAGCCGATCCAGTTCGCTATCCAATCGCTCATACTGGGAAGCGGCTTGTCTCCCGTTGGTACGGGCAAATCGTGAGACATTATGCAATTCCTGGAAAGTGAGGCTCGCTCTCACCGAGCGCTTTGGGATATAACAGCTAGGCTTAGGCGGCCACTTTCGAAACTGCACGCCGCGTTCTATGAACACGACGCCCGCCGGCCTTAGTTCGCTCAACAGAGCTGTAAGCGTTGCTTCGTGCGGTTCGCGTTTTTTGGCGCGTCGCAGCATCGGCGAGTCAAAGTTAGATTCGTCGAAACGGCGGCTTGGGCAGTAAACCCGAAATGTCCTGGTCACCAGAATAGGCGGGAACGCCAATCGCGGAGGCAAAGGCCTGCGCGTGCTCGGTCTTCATCCAAGTTGGTGGAATGTAGATACCCTTCTGCGCACGGCACGTGCGCACCATGTTGTGCATGTCCTTCAGGTATGGGTCAAAACGCACCAAGCTGGGATTCGTGACCGACCGGGAATGCCAAAACTCCACCGATTTAAGCAAATCGACCGGCTGTTCTGAAACATACCAATCATCAGGATTATCGCCGACATCCCGTGCGCTTGCGTTGAGTTCCTGCCCCTCCGTGTGACATAGCCAGGATGATTTGGCCAGGGAATGACGGATGGGTTCTCTAAAACCCGAAAGCCAATTGCTACGCGGTTAAGGGCAATAGCATCGCTAAGCTTCTGCCCCGCGACTTCCTCGTAGCGCGGCTCACCGGTCACCTTGTCGATCAAGAATATCTGGCTGTTGCGCAGGCAATTGGGCACCGAGATATTCGAGGTAAACCACGCGACAGGCGGGAAGTCAGTCATGGCGCGGCGTCGCACCGCATCTGTGCCTATTTCCCCGAGGTTCGGATGGATGACCGGCCCCATGCGTCCCTCGAGCTCGACCACTCCAGACATCCAAAGTAAGTTAGTTCGAAGGGTGCTCGTGTGATGATACACCACTGGCCCTAGCTGGGCTGCCAAAGCCTTGCGTCGCTTAGCTTCCCCCACGCCGCTCTCCAAATCGATCCGACCTAAGAATTCATCCTCGGATGGCCTTCTTGGCGATAGCGTTAGCACGGAAAATTCGCGAACATTCGCGATTGTTTATTCGACGGATATTGATGATTTGCCTAGAGCGATAGTAACGCATTGAAATCATGGCGCTCCCTAGGGGAATCGAACCCCTGTTTCAGCCTTGAGAGGGCCGCGTCCTAACCGCTAGACGAAGGGAGCGTTGCGGTCTCAGGCAATAGCCTCGAAAACCGAAAACTGCAAGCGAGCTGGGCTCAGGGTTCGCTGACGAAGCGGAGTTTTCCTGCGGGTTTCAGCGTTTTTGCGTCGAACGTGCGGATTTCGGTGGCCCCGCCTGTATCGAGGGTCACCACCAGACGATCGCCGGCGATGCCGGTTGCGACGATGCGTGCGCCCTTCGGCAGGGTTGCCGTGATGTCGGTCGCGGCGGCAGGGCTTCCCTCCCCGCGGTAAAAGCGATACCCGACGGCGATGAGGACCACGGCCACTGCCAGCGCCGAGGTCAGGCCCGCGATCAGCATCATCCGCCGCACCCGCGCGATCAGGGCGGCCTGCTCTTGGGTCGGTTCAGGGATCGTTGCGTCGGTCATGGGCGGCTCTTTAAACATGATCTGCGGAAGTGGAAACCGGTTTTGCCGAAGAAAGTAAGCGTGAACGAAGAAGAACAGGGCGCCCCATGCCCTGACGTCCCCTCCGGCGGCCAACGGCTGGCGGTCGTCGTTCAGGGCGATGAGGGCTCGTCCCGGCTCGACCGGGTGCTCGCCGCGCGCCTGCCGGAATTGTCGCGGTCGCGGCTGAAGGCGCTGATCCTCGCCGGTTCCGTCACGGTGAAGGACGCTCCCGTCCGCGACCCTGCTTTTCACGTCGCCGCAGGCGACACGGTTATAGTCGAGGTTCCGGAGGCGGTGCCGCCGGAGCCGAAGGGCGAGGATATCGCGCTCGATATCATCTACGAGGACGACGACCTCATCGTCATCGACAAGCCGGCCGGGCTTGTGGTGCATCCCGCCGCCGGTCATGAGAGCGGCACGCTGGTCAACGCCCTGATCGCCCATTGCGGCGCCAGCCTTTCCGGCATCGGCGGCGTGCGGCGTCCCGGGATCGTGCACCGGCTGGACAAGGATACCACCGGCTTGATGGTGGTCGCCAAGAACGACCAGGCCCACCAGTCGCTGACCGCGCAATTTGCCGACCATGGCCGCACCGGGGAGATGGAGCGCGGCTATATGGCTTTCATCTGGGGTGTGCCGAACCGCCAGCGCGGCACGATCGATGCGCCGATCGATCGTCATCCCTATGCTCGCGAGAAGATGGCGGTGCGCGAAGGCGGGCGCGAGGCGATCACCCACTGGGAGCTGCAGGAGATGTTTCAGGGCCGGGACGGCAAGCCGGTCGCCTCCCTGCTGGCCTGCCGGCTCGAGACCGGACGCACCCATCAGATCCGGGTGCACCTCGCCCATATCGGCCATCCCCTGCTAGGCGATTCGGTCTACGGGCCGCATTTCAAGACCAAGGCCAGCCAACTGGGGCTCGAGGCGCAAGCAGCGCTGGCCGCCCTCGGCCGCCAGGCGCTCCACGCGTACGTTCTTACCATCGAGCATCCCAGGACCGGGGAAATTTTGCATTGGGAGGCGCCTTTACCGGAGGATTTGCTTCTCCTGAAAGGCGCTCTCGGAGGTGGCGCTATGACGCACCCCCTGAAAAACCATTGATATGATATACCAGCCACACGGGGACGTGACGTCAGCAATCCTTCCCTATCGGGGGCCATTGGGTGTATTGTTGCACCTGCGTTGAATATCCAACGCGGAACATCGCAAGCCGGTCGGCTTTAACACAGCGGCCGCCTGCCGGGCCCGCCGCTATCGGGGGCCTGAACCACTGGAGGGCGCAAGTATGGCCCGTACAGCTACGTTGCCGGTTCTCAATGGAGAATCCGGTCTTTCCAGATACCTCGCCGAGATCCGTCGGTTCCCGATGCTGGAGCCGCAGGAGGAATATATGCTCGCGAAACGTTGGCGCGAGCACGACGATCGCGACGCGGCACATAAACTCGTCACCAGCCACCTCAGGCTCGTGGCCAAGATCGCCATGGGCTATCGCGGCTACGGCTTGCCGATATCCGAAGTCGTGTCGGAAGGCAATGTCGGCCTGATGCAGGCGGTGAAGCGGTTCGAGCCCGAGAAGGGCTTCCGTCTCGCCACCTACGCCATGTGGTGGATCAAGGCGTCGATTCAAGAGTACATCCTGCGTTCATGGTCGCTCGTGAAAATGGGCACGACCGCGAACCAGAAGAAGTTGTTCTTCAACCTGCGCAAGGCGAAGAGCAAGATCTCCGCGCTGGACGAGGGTGACCTCCACCCCGACCAGGTGAAGCTGATTGCGAGCCGCCTCGGCGTGACGGATCAGGACGTGATCGACATGAACCGCCGTCTCGGCGGGGACGCGTCGCTCAACGCGCCGATCCGCGACGACGGCGAAGCAGGCGAATGGCAGGACTGGCTGGTCGACACCGCGCCGAACGCGGAAGCCCTGATGGCGGAGAGCGAAGAGTTCGATCATCGCCGCCAGGCTTTGACCGGCGCCATCAACGTGCTCAACCCGCGCGAACGCCGCATCTTCGAGGCGCGGCGCCTCGCGGACGAGCCGATGACGCTGGAAGACCTCGCCGCCGAATTCGGCGTCTCGCGCGAACGCGTGCGGCAGATCGAGGTCCGCGCTTTCGAGAAGGTGCAATCGGCCGTCAAGGGCACGATCGCCAAGCAGGAAGCGGCGCTCGAAGCCGCGCACTGACAGCGCGACGAGAACAAATCACTCGGTCAAAGCCGGCGGCAACGCCGGCTTTTTCTTTGCGACCATGAACCCGCTGAACGCGCGGCTCCCGCCTACTCGCCCCACTCCCGCGCCATCTTCGCCAGGGCGCAGCCCTCGCAATAGCGGGCGTCCTTGAAGTCGATCCAGTTGTGGGCGTAGACGCGTTCGAGCGGGATGTTGTAGCGGCTGCGCAGCACCTTCACCAGGATCCGCCACGCCGCGACTTGCGCCTCGGTAGGCGGACGCGTCACGTCGGGATAGTTGCCGGCGAATTCGACGCCGATCGAATTGCCGGCGACGACCTGGTGATAGGTCGGGCCGTTGTCGATATATTTGTTGTCGTTGCGGTTGGCGCCGTCGCCATGGGTCGTCACCAGCTTCTCGTCGACCGCCCAATAGACCGTGCCGTCGGTCTCGATCCACACCATCACGCCGCGCCGGCTCGGGTTTTTGGATTGCGCCTGTGCGCCGCCGCGGGCCGAGCCCGCCGGGCCCTCGGTCTGGTGCACGATGATGTTGCGCCAGGGATGGGATCTTGCGACGTCGCCCCAGGGCGCCAGCCACACCATCTTCAGACCGGGGATTTCGGGTGTGCCCGAGGATCGCGCGATCGCCGCAAGGTCAGGCGTCTGCGCGACGGCCGGCGTGACGAGCGCGGCGATGCAGAGCGCCGCCGCAAGCAGGCGAGGGTTCATGCATCGGCCCCCGTGAGGCGGCTTCACGCCGTTTTGCACCGCACGATGTCAGGCATGTCGGCGATCTCGGGCACCAACGGCGGAGCCGGCTCGGAAATCGCGTAGCCGTCGCGGCCCCGTTTCTTGGCTTCATACAGCGCCCGGTCGGCGGCGGCGATCAGCCGGTCCGGATAGGCGCCGATCTCCCTGGTCCATTGCGCAACCCCGATCGAGACCGCGATCGGGATCTCCTGGCCCGAGCATTCGGCCGCATCGGCCCGGCACACCTCCAGCACGCGGCGGGCGATCATCGCCCCCTCAGCCAGCGTGGACGACGGCAGCACGATGCAGAACTCGTCGCCGCCGCTGCGCGCCAGCATGTCGGCGGGGCGCAACCGGGTCTGCGCCATCAGCGCGAAATGCTGCAGGCAGGCGTCGCCGGCAGCATGGCCATGGGTATCGTTGATACGCTTGAAGCCGTCGAGGTCGATCACGAGCAGCGCGAACGGCTCGCCGCTGCGCACCGAGCGGGCGCATTCCTCGGTCAGCCGCTGCACGAAATGCCTGCGATTGCCGACCCCGGTGAGGTCATCGAGCAGCGCGAGATCGGCGACTTCGTTGCGCAGCCGGTCGATCGCCATCAACAGGAGGCCGAAGTTCCAGGCCATCGACAGGAATATCACGATCAGGATCAGCGCAGCCTGAATCCCGTTGAAATCGACGATCGAGAGATCGCCCCCGACCCGCATCAGCGCCAGGACCGAGCGAACGCCATAGGCGATAATGAGAAGAGCGCAGCAGATGGCGGCAAGGCGGGCGCCGGGATTCTGGTCGTCGCGCCGCATGATCAGCAAATGCAACGTCACCGCCGCCGGGATGATCTGTCCGAGGGAATAGATCGCGATCCGCATCGGCATGTCGTCCTGCACGAACTGGAAATAGGCGAGGCCGATACAGGTCAGGCCGACACCGAGCGCAGGCATGCGCCAGGAGATCGGCAGGTTGTAGAACCGCTGGACGCCCATGACCACGAACCAGCAGGCGAAAGTCAGAAGCGCATTGCAGCCGATCAGCAGCAGGCTGAAGTCGACCACGCCGCGCAGCATCGAAGCTGCGGCACCCGCGATTGCCGTAAACGCAGCCGCCGTCCAGAACCGCGCTGCTTCGAACTTGGGATAGCAGCGCGAGACGTAGACCCAGACTAGGCCAAGCGCGAAAAAGTTGGTGACGGATACCGTCCACAGCGTCGGAACGCTCAGCACCGCAAATCCAGGATGTGCATCCTGCCCCTTCCCACAGGTGAACGGGCCGCTCGTGACGGCTCTCTCGCGACCGGCAACATGCCGTCGTCTGGCTTAACGGAATCTCAATTTGATCGCCTATTCGGTGCTGTGGTTTTGAAACAATAAAGATCGAATTTCCGCAGCATTAACCTTACCAGCTTGACCATCGATGCCGCCGGGCGCGTGTGGCGCGCGCGGTGGAGCGTGGCAGTGCGGCGAAAAACCGTGTCAAACTGCGTAACAGTTGTGGATAACACGATGACAGTGAGGTGACAGCCCGCGGCAGCACGCCGCGAATCTGCTGAGCTTGCCAACCGAGGATGTTGCGAGGTTGGCCCTCCGCCAAGCATGCCTCAGCGTCGCGTTTCAATCCATTTAACCCTGAGAGGATACTATGGCTAAGAAAGCGAAGAAGGCGAAAAAGGCGAAAAAGGCCACCAAGAAGAAGAAGGCCAAGAAGTAACTGTTTCAGCCCGGGCGGCGGCGCGCGCTCGCCCTGCCCGGGCGCTCAACCGGGTTGGTCAAACCGGCGGGCTTGCGGCCCGCCGTTTGATTTTGCACCCACCGATCGGAAGCCCACAACGCGCATGGGATTATGCCCTAACGCGCTCCATCCCGCGCCAGCACCGTCCGCTCCGCCTCGCGGATCACATCCAGCGGTGCCCAGGGCTTCGACCAGAATTTGGCGCCATCGGGCAGCTGCCGCCTCAGCGGCTTGCCCGAGGTGACGATAACGCCGAGGGCCGGATTGCGGCGCTTGGCGATGTGAGCGAGCTCGACGCCGTCCTTGTAGCCGGCGAGCTCGACGTCGGTCATCATCAGATCGA
This sequence comes from Bradyrhizobium sp. LeoB3, assembly GCF_055456055.1. Classification (NCBI taxonomy): domain Bacteria; kingdom Pseudomonadati; phylum Pseudomonadota; class Alphaproteobacteria; order Hyphomicrobiales; family Nitrobacteraceae; genus Bradyrhizobium; species Bradyrhizobium sp. LeoB3. The sequence goes on along the minus strand of NZ_JBVBEF010000001.1, from coordinate 233,824 downwards.
TATCCTCGCCGTCGCGCTGCAAAACCACCTCGGCGGCTTCGGCGCTGGCGCATTCGATCACGTCGAAATCACTCTCTTCCAACAAGAGCCCGATCATCTGCCGCTGCATCGGGTCGTCTTCGACGATGAGCGCTCTCGCGCGAGGCGTTCTTGCCTGTTCCATGGCGCCTCCGTTCGTGGAGTTAAAGCAAGTTAAAACCTGCACCGCGATCTGGTTCAGTTCGAATTTGAAAAACTTGCGGAACCCTGTGCTACAGATGGTTCCCCTTCCTCTTTGGGAGCTGATCGCATGACTACGATCTCGGCAAGCGCGGTGGCCCTGACGGGAGCCGCCAGCGGCATCGGCCGGGCGCTCGCGTTCGAGCTTGCCGCACGCGGCGCCGATCTCGCGCTGGCCGACCGCGACGACGCCGGCCTTGCTGCGGTGGCCGCCGAGGTTGCAAAAGCAGGCGCGCCGAAAGTCACGGTGCATCGCGTCGACGTCGGCGAAACCGATCAAATCGCGGACTTCGCGGAGGCCGCAACCAGCGCGCACCCGTCCCTCAACATCCTCATCAACAATGCCGGGGTCACCCTGCTCGGCCAGTTCCACGAGATCGAGCAGGCGCAGATGGAGTGGCTGTTCAACACCAACTTCTGGGGCACGGTGCATGCGACGCGGGCCTTCCTGCCGCAGCTTGCGCGGCAGCGCGAGGCGCATATCGTCAACGTGTCCTCGATCTTCGGCATCGTCGCACCGCCCGGCCAGACCGCCTATTGCGCCTCGAAATTCGCGGTGCGCGGCTTCTCCGAAAGCCTGCGGCATGAGCTTGCCGCCGCACGCAGCCCGGTGCGGCTGTCGGTGGTGCATCCGGGCGGCGTCGCGACCAACATCGTCCGTAATTCCCGCACCGGCGCCGGCGTATCAGACAATGCGCGCCGCGCACAGGCGATCGAATGGTTCGATGCGGCCGCCAGGACGACACCGACTGCCGCTGCGCGCTCCATCATCCAAGGCGTCGAGAACAACCGGCCGCGAATCCTGATCGGCAGCGACGCGCGCTTGATGGACCTGCTGCAACGCTTCCTGCCGGCGACCTATTGGTCAGTGCTGCAGCGGCGGCTCGGGAGAGAGACGGCGCAAGCGGGGACGTCCTCGCGATAGCGCCGTAGGATGGGCAGAGCGCAGCGAAACCCATCGCGATGGAGCAAGCCGCGCGAATGATGGGTTTCGCTGCGCTCTACCCATCCTACGACTCTCGTCATTGCGAGCGGAGCGAAGCAATCCATTTCGCCACTTGCGGAAGCATGGATTGCTTCGCTTTGCTCGCAATGACGGAGAGTGAGAACCCCGCAACAATGGCGAAGAAGGACCCCCCTCACATACGACGTGATCGGATGAAAGATCGCGGCAAAGAAGCCAGGAACAACACGACACAGACGCAAAGCAGGACGATGTCCTTGAAGATGAACTCGCCGGTCAAGTTCCAGGCCATCGGGTCGGTCGACCAACTCCATTTAACGACACCGGGCGTCGTGAAGAAGAATGACCAGGTGATGGCGAACGTAATCATGCCTAACAGCGAACTGACCGCCGACAAGATCGGGCTGAACGCGCCTGCCGCAAGAAGCACGGCAATACCCAGCTCGGCGACGCCGAGGAAATGCGCTTCTCCCCGGATACCCAGCACCGATAACCACGAAATGAACGGACTATTGCTGATGAATTGAACAATGCCCTGCGCCGACTGCGGCGTGAACTTTTGCATGCCGAACGACACGAAGATGACAACCATGACCCAGCGGAGGATAGCCAGCAGGCCGTAAGGCCCGTCGCCCTTTTCGGCGACATGGAATCGCGTCTTCATGTTGAAGGGCATCTTCATGTAGATCGCCTCTTTCCTTGACCGACTGCACTGACGCGTTGAAGTTCATGACATCCCGTACGCATGGGCAGCGCCCGTCGTTACGGGTACCTACAACTCCCTGGTTCACAACGATGTGTATGGGGTCGGCCGCGTTCATAGCGGTCGTAGGTGATGCTCACCGCCAACGCCAATGCAGCCTGGCGCGCGGGCTCACGCGTGCACGACGACCAATTTTCCTTTGGCCTCGTTGGCCTCCATGACGCGATGCGCCTCGCGGATCTCCTCGAAACGGAAGATCCGGGCGGGCTTCACGTCGAGCCGACCCGCGGCGGCGTCGGCGGCAATCTGCTGAAGTGGCACGTCCGAGAGCGCAAAGCCCGGGGTCCCGAACACGAAGCTGCCGAAGAAGGTCAGATAGACGCCGCTGGCCATCTGCAGCAGCGGATTGAAGTCGGGGATCGGATCAAGGCCGCCGAGCCAACCGGCGAGACAAGAACGGCCGCCGCGCCGAAGCATGGCGAGAGAATCCAGCATGACGGTATTGCCCACGAGGTCGAGCACCGCATCGATCTTCTTTGCCTCGGGGATGACCTTCGACAAATCACGGCGCTCTATTTCGCAGCGCTCGGCGCCGAGCTTTTCGAGCATGGCGAAGCGATCGCGGCTGCGGCTCGTTGCGATCACACACACCCCGGCATTGACGGCCATCTTGAGCGCGGCCTGACCAAACGAAGAAGTTGCCCCGCGAATGACGAGCAATTGCCCCTTCTCGATCTCGAGATTGCGGAACAGGCAGGTCCATGCGGTCGCATAGGTTTCGGGAATCGTGGCGAGTTCGGCCCAGGGCAGATCCGATTCGATCAGCGCGACATTCGAAACCGGCGCGCGGGTATATTCGGCATAGCTGCCATTGATCGTGCGGCCGAGCCCGCCCATCAGCGCGGCGACTTTCGCGCCGATCGGAAACTCGCCGCCCGGACAGGATTTGACGAGGCCGACGCACTCGATGCCGCTGACCGGAGCAGCCTCTGCCCACTCGCCCCTGCGCATATGCAATTCGGCGTGGTTGATGCCGAACGCCTTCACCTGGATCACGACATATCCCGCCTTCGGCTCAGGCTCCGGGATCTCCTTGATCACCAGGCTGTCGAGGCCGCCAAATTTCTCGAGAACGATTGCGCGCATCGGACCACCCTTCGAAACAGACTGTTCGGGCCGCACATTTCACTTCAAGCGCGAAAGAAAATCGCGGATCACGGCGGCGATTTCTTCGCAGTGAGTCTCAAGTGCAAAGTGACCGGTATCGAAGTAACGGACTTGCGCGCCCGGAATGTCTCGCTTGAATGCCTCCGCGCCTGGCGGCAGAAAGAACGGATCGTTCTTGCCCCAGACCGCCAGGAACGGCGGCTTGTGCTTGCGGAAGTACTCCTGGAAAGCCGGATAGAGCGCGACGTTGCTCTTGTAGTCGCCAAACAGGTCGAGCTGAACCTCGTCGGCGCCGGCGCGGGCCAAATAGAGATTGTCGAGTGAATAGCCGTCCGGGGACACAGAGGTCGTATCGGCCACGCCGTGCGTATATTGCCAGATCGTCGCCTCAGGGGCGAGGAAGGATCGCAGCGCGTCGCGATTGGCCTGCGAAGGATCTCGCCAATAGGCCTGGATCGGATTCCACCCCTCGCTCAGCCCCTCCTCATAGGCGTTGCCGTTCTGCGAGATGATTGCCGTGATGCGCTCCGGATGGCGAACAGCCAGTCGAAAGCCCGTCGGGGCGCCGTAATCGAACACATAGATCGCGAAACGGGTGAGCCCGATCACTTCGGTGAAGCGTTCGATCACGTCGGCCAATCGGTCGAACGTGTAGGAAAACCTGTCGCGAGACGGCATGTCGGATTGGCCGAAGCCGGGCAGGTCCGGCGCTATGACGCGAAAGCGATCCGACAAGGCCGGGATCAATTCGCGAAACATATGACCGGAGCTTGGGAATCCGTGAAGCAGCAGCAGTGCTGTCGCATCGGCCGGCCCAGCCTCGCGGTAGAATACCTTGAAGCCGTCGACATCTGCCTTCCGGTAATGAACCTTGGTCATGAAGAGTTCCTGTTTTGTGTCGAAGGATAGTAACCGTCTTACGACGTTTTAGACGGTTACTATATCCGATGTAGCCGTTCCAGTCCGTTCGGCTCAATCCCGCGTGACTGCGTTTGACGCATCAAGCCGACAGGAAGGCATCAAGGAGTTGGGTTGTCTCCGTGGGGTTCTCTTCGGGAAAAAAGTGGCCGCCTTTCATCGCCTGCCCCTGTACATTGTCGGCCCACCTTCGCCAGATTCCCAATGGGCCGCCATCCTCTCCGTAGAAACTATCGAGTGGTCCGCCGGCAGCCCAGAGATGCAGCATCGGACAGGTGATACGCCGCGCGTCTTCCCTGTCCTTCTTGTCATGCTCGATATCGAGCGACGCAGCTGCGCGATACTCCTCGCAGATCGCGTGCACCCGGGCCGGATCGCGATAGGTTTCGATGTACGCCGCCCTGACATCGGGGCCGAAGGAGCCCTGGCCAAACGGATTATCGAATACCGCATCGGGCGCACCCAGGAGATATTTTTCCGGAAGCGGCTCCTTCTGGCACAGAAGAATCCAGGGCCAGTACGTCGTGGCGAACTTTGCATTGGCGCGAGCCCATCCTTCCGAGATCGGGATGACGTCAAACACTGCGAGACGGCGCACCCGTTCCGGATGATCGAGCGTGAGGCGATAGGAAACGCGGCCACCACGGTCGTGTCCGACGAGATCGAATTTCGAGAAGCCAAGCTTGTCCATCACCATGACAAGTTCGTTCCCCATTGCCCGCTTTGAATAGGGGTAATGATCCTCGGCGGAAGCGGGCACGCCGCTGCGGCCATAGCCGCGCAGGTCGACGCAGATCACTGTGTGCTTGCTCGCCAGTTGCGGCGCTACGTAGCGCCACATCAGGCTGGTTCGCGGAAACCCGTGCACCATGAGCAGCGGGGATCCCTTACCGTAACGCCTGATGAAAATGGTGTTCTCGCCGGTATCGATTTCCGCCGTCTCAAACGGATCGGAAGCGGTCGATGCGGCATCGTCGACGGGTTGGGCGGCGGCGCGCTGCGCCAGGGTGAACGATAGTGCAGTGCCGGAAGCTGCGGTAATTGCTCGAAGCACGGTGCGACGTGCGACGTCTGTATTGTCGATCATCTGCTGGAGTCTCCCTGACAACGGCCACGGATGATGCCAACCGCGCCGACTTGAGCACATGAAGTTCCCGCTCTCAGGCGTAGTAACTTGTCTGTGACGTTCTCGGAGGTTACGTCACTTCTTCTTGATATGGCTGTTCCAACCCATTCAGACCGGTCTCACGTGACCATCTTTCGTTGGACAAACGGCTTTGGTTACAGCGGACGGAAAATTTTGCCAGCGCCTTCTTGCTTGCGTCGAGAGGAGCCTCTCCAATGGACAGCATCCACGATAAAGGAACCGATTGCGCTGCATGTACCTGGACCCAGAGCGCCCGGAGGTCAGCCGAGAAGCTCCTGTCCTCCGACGTCGCAGGTCGTTCGCCGCGAACCGCGCAGAACGCATTGCAGTCCACGAATTGGGACAGCCGTTCCGAGCGATGGGGTCGCCTGATGGTCGCCGCGCAAGATGGTGACAGCCGGGCCTACGAGCAGTTGCTCCGCGAAATAGACGTCTGGCTCCGTCGTTATTATGCACGGCGGCTTCCCTATCCTGTATCAGATGATGCAAGACAGGATGCGCTTCTCGCGATCCATGCCAAACGGCACACTTACGCTCCATCGAGAGCCTTCGGGGCGTGGGTCAGGGCGATTGCACGCTACAAGGGGATCGATCGCATACGTGACGCGTCTCGATTCGCCGCGCTCCCGCTCGACGAAGACATATCGACCGGGGACCACGAGGGGACCGCGGTAAGTGCCGCCACGCTGGACGATTTGCTTGGCCGGCTGAAGCCCGCGCAAGCCATCGTGATCCGCCTCGTGAAGCTCAACGGCCTCAGCATTGTCCGCGCGTCCGACGTCACAGGCCAGTCTGCGCCGCTCGTCAAGATCAACATCCATCGAGGCCTGAAGAGATTAGCTGCCCTGGTCTCCGGCGACGTCGTTGCCGCAACGACACCAGCTCATTCCCAGCAACACCGCGGCGCGCGAGATGCGAACAGCATCTAAATGGTTTTCTGCGGGTTATTGCAGACAAGCTAGCAGCGGCTATATTTCGCCTTGCCGGCCTATCGATAGTTGCCGGTCTCTCTGGGACTCCTGTGACAACCAAGCGCCCGCCACCCATCTTCATCGCCGATAACCCGGGACTGGACTTCTTGAACTCCATTGCGGTCCCGGTGGATGTCACGGTCGAGTGGCTGGCGTCGGGAGAAGATCTTCTGGCGTGGCTGAAACAGGCCGGATTGGTGCCGGACGAGGTGCTGAACGGTTTTCGCAAGAGCGCCCTTCCCGGCGAGCTGGACGCCATTGCAGCGCAAGCGCGCGCGCTGCGGGACTGGTTCAAGCCCTTCGTCTACAAACATATGGGTAAGCCCATTGGGCAGAATGCCCTGCGCCAACTCGAACCGCTCAATCAAATGCTGGCGCGCGACGACGAGTTCGGCCAGGTCGTGGTGCGCGATCGGCCTAACAAGCGGCACCATGGCCATGGCGGGGTGTCCGGCCTCGTCTGGCGCCGAGAGCGGCGTTGGCAATCACCGGACTCGCTGCTGCTTCCACTGGCGCGATCGCTGGCCGACCTGGTCTGCAGCGAAGACTTCACCTATGTGAAGGCGTGCGAGGGGCCGGACTGCACGCTGTTGTTCGTCGATCGAACCCGAAGCCGCGCGCGCAGGTGGTGCAGCATGGCGGCGTGCGGCAACCGGGCGAAACAGGCCGCGCATCGCAAGCGCGCCCAGCAGGCCAAACGTTCGAAGTAGATACAGGGATCCGCCATAGCGCGTCCCGCGTCCTCACTTGTCGCGCAACTGGTCAGCGGCCGTCCGGGCCGCCCGACATCATGCCCGATGGAATCTGGCGTGGCCCAAAGATCGCCTTCGCCACGTCACCGACGGCCTCGACGTTCTCCTCCACGTCCTGGAAGCACACGATCCGGCAAGGGCAGGCTTCGAGCCCCTCATAGCGCCATGGAAACGCGCCGATGACGGCGCGCTTGTTCAGCATCAACTCGATGTCGCCGCCGACGTTCTCGGCGTGAATGAGTCCTTCCTGAAATGCCTGCGAGTGAAAGGGGAAATAGTCTTCCACGACTTTTCGCCCCGAACGCTTGTGCGTGTACGAGTTCTTGCCGAAGAACTCGTCGCAGCTCATTCCGACCTTGGCCTCGAACTGTTTTGCGAGGTCGGGCCGCATGCGCCTGATCGTGGTGTTCATCGCGTGGTCGCCGGAACCGCAATCGATCCCGAACCATTTGATCTTCTTCTTCAGCATCCAATCGAGAAGCTCCTGCTTCCCTCCGGGATGCATGCAGAAATACTTCACCAGATCCTGCTGCGGCTTGCCTTCCCAATAGCGGTGCCAGCCGGTGTGAATGATAAGGATGTCGCCGTCCTTGACCTCAACCGGCGCGCTCTCGATCATTCCGGGCGTGATGACGGCCCAGTCCTCCATATGCTCGGACACATCGACGACGGCGCCCGGTCCGACCAGGAAATCCAGCGGATAGGATGCCATGTCGCCCATCCCATCCGTGCCGTGCATCGCACCGTCGATGTGGGTTCCGACATGGAGCGCGGAATCGATCCGCTGGGCGACGATGTGGATCGTCTGCAGATTCTGCGCGTAGTACATCTTGTTGCCGGCATATCCGACCCAGCCGGGCGTGTGCACATTCATCAGATGAGACAAGTCGACGATCTTCATCGCGCGAATTCCTTTGCTTTAAGTTGATGGCTTACGCAGCCTTCTTGAAGAGCGAGTTCAGCCAGCCCTTCAGGGCCGCAAAGAACAGCGAGGTGGTGTTGAGCGGCTTGACCGCTCCAGAACCAGGCGCGAATGGCGGGGCCGACTTCGTCAATGAATCCGCCTGAGGACTGCCGGCTTCGGCCGCCGCGGCGGCGTTTCTGGCGCCGAGTTCGATCTCGGCATGTCTCACAAATTCACGGACGAGCTGATTGGCGATCTCGGTGATGAGCCCGGTTCTTCCAAACTGAGCGATCGTTCCGGAGAGCTGGACGTCGGCGAGGACATCAACGCGAGTGGCGTCGCCTTCAGGAACAAGGGTGCACAGCATCGACATTTTGCCGCGGCTGGCGCCTTTCCTGTCGACGCCCTTGCCCTCGAACGCGACCTTCTTTGCCTCTTCGTCGTATTTGACCTTTGCTTCGCCTTCGAAGCTCGCCTGGAATGGGCCCACCTTGGCGGAGACCTTTCCACTGATCGAGCCGTCGTCCTTCGTACCGAGATATTCTGCTCCAGGCAGGCACGCGGCGACGCTCGGAACGTCGTGAAAGAACGTCCACACCGTGGAGAGAGGTTGCGCTACGACGAAGTTCTGCTTGATCTCCATGCCTTGCCTTGGAAGTCGTCAGAAGAGCCATGCATCTTTAACGGTGTTCAAATCTATAGAGCAAAATTGAAATACACAATCCCGTTTGGTCGGGCCTGCCGGCCGCCCAATTCGTAATCAGCTCCGCGATGAAATTTCAGCATCGCGGATCTTTGTCATCTAAAAACGTTGTTATTATCAATGTGATATTAGTTGTTGCATGCAGCATACAAAATGTTGTTGCCGCTCATCTTCGCCTGGACCAGACTTGGCGACGTCAGGGGACGAATGAACGTCAATGGAGACGCTCGCTGAAAGTCCGCCGGCACGGAGGGAGCAATGAGCGAGCAGGTGTCCGCCATCGGAGCGACAGGCGCCGTCAGACCGACCGGTGTGCGCTGGAACATCTTCCTGCTGATGCTGTTCCTGATCTCGATCAACTACATCGATCGCGCCTCGCTCTCGGTGGCGATGCCGCTGATCTCCAAGGAGTTCGACATCGATCCGGCGATGCAGGGCCTGATCCTGAGCTCGTTCTTCTGGACCTACGCCTTCATGCAGGTTCCCGGCGGCCTGCTCGCCGATCATTACAAGCCGCGGATCGTGATCGCGCTGGCGACGATCTTCTGGGGCGCCTTCCAGGCGATCGCGGCAGTGGCCACCAACTGGTGGGTGCTGCTGCTGACCCGGCTTGGGCTCGGCGCATCGGAAGCGCCGATCTATCCGGCGGGAGGCAAGCTCAACGCCATCTGGATGACGCAGAACGAGCGTGGGCGTGGCGCGACGCTGCTCGACGGCGGCGCGCCGCTCGGCGCCGCGCTCGGCTCGATCGTGATCGCGTGGCTGATCGCGATCTTCGATTCCTGGCGCGCCGCCTTTGTCATCGCCGGCGTCGGCACAATGCTGTGCGGCGTGTGGGCGTGGTACTACATCCGCAACGAACCGCGTCAGCACCCGTCGGTCAATGAGGCCGAAGCGCGCTACATCGAGCAGGCGCACGCGCTGGAAGACGCCGCCACGCCGCCCTCCTCCGGCGGAAGCTGGATGGCCTATTTCCGTTTCCGTTCGGTCTGGTGCATGTGCCTGGGCTGGATGTTCTTCAACACCACCTTCTACGGCTTGCTGACATGGATGCCGACCTATCTGTTCAAGGTGCACAATTTCGACATCAAGGCGCTCGGCGGCGCATCCTTCATCATCTTCTTCGCGGGCTTCGTCGGCGAACTGGTCGGCGGCTGGATCGGCGACACCTGGCGCAGCCGCGGCGGCGCGCCGAACCTGGTGTTCCGCACCTTGTTCGGCATTGCCGCCATCATGGCGACGGTGTCGATTTTCCTGGTGGCCTATGTCCGCGACCCGGTGACGGTCGTGGTGCTGCTGTCCTCCACGCTGTTCTTCCTGCGCTGGTGCGGGATGTACTGGGCCATCCCTTCCGCGCTTGCCGGCCGCGACAAATCGGGCTTCCTCGGCGGCTGCATGAATCTCGGCGGCAACATTGCCGGCATCATGACGCCGCTGATCGTCGGCCTGATCGTCCAGACCACCGGCTCCTACTTCCTCGCCCTGATGTTCTTCGCCGCGGCCGGCGTTGCGCTATTGATCTGCTCGACGCTGATCGACTACAGCCGCAAATTGCCGGTCTAGCAGTATGGATCAACGGATGGCCGCGTATGATAAGGCTGCAACATGACTAGTCCGGTCCGGCTCGGCATGCTGACCCCTTCGTCCAACACCGCGCTGGAGCCGATCACCTATGCGATGCTGGCCGGCATCGCTGACGTCTCGGCGCATTTTTCGCGCTTCAAGGTGACCGAGATCGCGCTGTCCGAATCCGCGCTCCGCCAGTTCGACGACAGCGAGATCCTGCGCGCCGCCGAGCTCTTGGCGCACGCGAAGGTGGACGTCATTGCCTGGAACGGAACATCGGCGAGCTGGCTCGGCTTCGAGCGCGACGAGCAACTATGCGAGCGGATCACGGCCGCGACCGGCATCAAGGCCTGCACCACCGTGCTCGCCTTCCGCGACCTGCTCCGGCGCCGCAAGGCGGGGCGCATCGGGCTGGTGACGCCCTATCGCCGCGACGTGCAGGACAGGATCATCGCCAACTGGGCGTCCGAAGGCTTGCACTGCGCCGCCGAGCGCCACCTCTCGCTGCAGGACAATTTTTCCTTCGCCGAAGTGCCGGAGACCGAGGTGGCGAGGCTAATCGAAGAGGTGGCGCGCGAAGGCTGCGACGCGGTCGCGGTGGTCTGTACCAATATGCGAGGCGCAGGCGCCGCCGCGCGGCTCGAGGCGAAGCTTGGTGTCGCGGTGTTCGATTCGATCGCGGTGACACTGTGGGCGTGCCTCGCTGCAACCGGCGTCGATCCGTCACGCATCTGCGGCTGGGGCAATCTGTTTGAAATCCCGATCGAGACCCACGGCCAATTTGATTGACGCGCTTCACAGGACACTCGAAGGTGCGGAGATTCTTCACCGGAACGAAAACTGACCGTGACTGAGACCAAGACGACCAAGACCAGGAAACAGCCCAAATCGCGCGGCGCCGTGACGACGCTGCAACGGCGACGGCTGCGCGTGCCGCGAACCGGCCTGCATGAGCAGGCCGCGACGCGGCTGCGCGCGCTGATCGTGCGCGGCGATCTTCAGCCGGGCGAGCAATTGCTCGAAGCCGATCTGTCCGAGGCGCTCGGCATCTCGCGCACGCCGCTCCGCGAGGCGCTGAAACAATTGGCGGCCGAAGGTCTGGTCGAACTGCGCCTCAATCGCAGCGCCATCGTCGCGCCGTTCCGCCGCGAAGAGTTGACCGAACTGTTCGAAGCGGTGAGCGGGATCGAGCGCTGCGCCGCCGAGCTCGCCGCGACACGGATGGTAGAGCGCGACGTGGAGCGGCTGGAAGAGCTGCAGGAGCGCATCGAATGGCACCACGACCGCGGCGAGCTGCGCGAATATTTCGAGACCAACCAGCAGATTCACAGCGCCATCGTCGGCTTCGCCCGTAACGCGGTGTTGAAGGCCACACACGATATCCTGCTGGCGCGGGTGGAACGCGCGCGCTTCTTCGCCCTGTCGGTCCATGGACGGTGGGATGAATCGGTGCGCGACCATCAGGACATCCTGGCCGCGCTCAGGGACGGTGACGCCGACCGCGCCGGACGGCTGCTTGGCCACCATGTCCGTCGCACCGGCGAGATCATGGCCACGACACTGGGCTCCGACGCGGATGATGCCAGCACCGCAAGCGCCCAGCCCAACATGCGCGGCATAACGAGAAAGGCCGGGCCGTGAAGATCCTGCTGCTCAATCCCAACACCACGACAGCGGTGACCGACCTGCTCCATGCGGCCGGCGCGCAAGTGGCCTCGCCCGGCACCGAGCTGGTGGCGATGACGGCCAGCCGCGGCGTGCCCTACATCGCGACCCGGGCCGAGGCCCAGATCGGCGGCGCCATCGCGCTGGAGATGCTGGCGGAGGCCAACACCGGCATCGATGCAGCGATCATCGCCGCTTTCGGCGACCCCGGCCTGTTCGGGGCGCGCGAACTGTTCGATATCCCGGTCGTAGGCCTTGCCGAAGCCGCGATGTTGACCGCCTGCATGGCGGGTCAGCGATTTTCGATCGTGACGTTCGCCCGCGCGCTCGCGCCCTGGTATCGGGAATGCGTCGCCATGCATGGTCTCGGCGCGCGCTGCGCCGGCATACGGACGCTCGACGATGGCTTCCGCTCCATTGCGGATGTCCAGGCCGAGAAGGAGGACATGCTGGTGACGCTCGCCAATCGCGCCGTCGAACAGGACGGCGCCGACGTCGTCATTCTTTCCGGGGCGCCGCTGGCCGGCCTTGCCGCCAAGGTCAGCCATCGCATTCCTGTGCCGGTGATCGATCCGATCGCGGCAGCGGTACGGCAGGCCGAGACGCTCGCCGTACTCAAGCTGCGCAAGCCCGTCGCCGGGACGTTCCGCCGCCCCGATGCCAAGGCAACCATCGGGCTCGCCGAGCCGCTGGCCGCGGTCATCGAGCATCGGCCGCGACACGATACGCAAGGAGAGAGCTGATGCCGTTCGACACCATCATCCGCGGCGGCACCGTTGCGACCGCCGCCGACACCTTTGCCTGCGACGTCGGAATCCAGGGCGGCAAGATCACGGCCTTGGGGCACGATCTCGGCGCGGCGGAGACGATCATCGACGCCACTGATCGCCTGGTGCTGCCCGGCGGCATCGACAGCCACGTGCATTTCGCCCAGCCATCGGGCGACGGCATCGTGATGGCCGACGGCTTTGCCAGCGGCACGCGCTCGGCAGCGTTCGGCGGCAACACCACCGTGCTGCCGTTCTGCCTGCAGGAGAAAGGCCAGACGCTGCGCGAGGCACTGCGACGCTACCACGCGCTGGCGGAAGGCGAATGTCATGTCGATGTCGCCTTTCACCTCATCGTCACCGACCCGACCGAGCAGGTGCTCGGCCAGGAACTGCCGGCGCTGGTGGAGGACGGCTACACCTCGCTCAAAGTGTTCATGACCTATGAGGGGCTGGCGCTGTCGGACCGCGAACTACTCGAGACCATGTCGGTTGCGCGCGAGACCGGCGCCATGCTGATGGTGCATGCGGAAAATTTCGACGCCATCCGCTTCCTCACCGATCGCCTCGAACGCGCCGGCAAGACCGCGCCGCACTTCCATGCGACCTCGCGGCCGATTCCGGTCGAGCGCGAGGCCACGCACCGCGCCATCTCGCTGGCCGAACTCGTCGACGTGCCGATCATGATCGTGCACGTGTCGAACCGCGACGCGATGGAGGAAATCCGCCGCGCCCGGCAGCGCGGGCTGAACGTGCTGGGCGAGACCTGCCCGCAATATCTGGTGCTGACCGAGAACGATCTGGAACAGCTCAACATGGAAGGCGCCAAGTATGTGTGCTCGCCGCCGCCACGCGACATCGCGAGCCAGCAGGCGTGCTGGGAAGGCCTGCAGCAAAAGGTGTTCTCGGTGTTCTCGTCTGACCATTGCCCATTCCGCTACGACGATCCGCAGGGAAAGCTCGTGCCCAAGGGCCGCACCAGCTTCCGCTGGGTGCCGAACGGCATTCCAGGCGTGGCGACGCGATTGCCGATCCTGTTCTCGGAAGGCGTGGTGAAGGGCCGCATCGACCTCAACGATTTCGTCGCGTTCAGCGCGACCAATCACGCGAAAATCTACGGCCTTTATCCCCGCAAGGGCACGATCGCGGTGGGATCGGACGCCGACATCGCGCTGTGGGATCCGAAGCGCAAGGTCACGATCCGCCACGAGCTTATCCATGATGGCGCCGATTACACGCCCTATGAAGGGCTCGAGGTCACGGGCTGGCCAGTGCTCACCATGGTGCGCGGGCGCGTGGTGATCGATGATGGTGTCCTGGTCGGGGCGAAAGGCCACGGCACCTATCTGCCGCGGAGCAAGCCCGCGGCGACAGCCACCTTTTCACATCCTTAAGATCTGACGGCGGGAGATCAACATGCCTTACGCGACGACGGACGACGGGGTGCGCCTTTATTTCGAGGAAACGGGAAGCGGCCGTCCCGTCATCTTCGTGCATGAATTCGCCGGCGATCTGCGCAGCTACGAGCCGCAGATGCGGCACTTCGGCAAGCGCTATCGCAGCATTGCCTTCAACGCGCGCGGCTTCCCGCCGTCCGATGTGCCCGAGCAGGTCTCATCCTATTCGCAGGCGCGCGCCGCCGACGACATCCTCGCGGTGCTCGATCATATCGGCGAGCGGCAGGCGCATATCGTCGGCCTGTCGATGGGCGGTTTTGCCACTCTGCATTTCGGCCTGCGTCATCAGAAGCGGGCGCTGTCACTCTGCATCGGCGGCTGCGGCTACGGCGCCGAGCCCGACAAGCGCGAGACGTTCCGCGCCGAGGCCGACGTGATCGCCGACATGATCCGGCGCGAGGGCATGCCGGCGTTCGCCGAGCGCTATGCCTACGGGCCGACGCGCGTGCAATATCAGAACAAGGATCCGCGCGGTCACGCCGAGTTCAAGGCCATGCTGGCCGAACATTCGGCGACCGGATCGGCCAACACGCAGCAAGGGGTGCAGAAGGAGCGGCCTTCGCTTTATGCGCTGGTCGAGGAGATGAAACGCATCACCGTGCCGACGCTGATCATCACCGGCGATGAGGATTGGCCGTGCCTGCTGCCGGGCATTCTCATGAAGAAGAGCATTCCCTCAGCCGCGCTCGCGGTGATGCCGAATTCGGGGCACGCGATCAATATCGAGGAGCCGGAGGAGTACAACCGGATCGTCGGCGATTTCCTGGCCCAGGTCGATTGCGGCCGCTGGCCGCTCCGCGATCCGCGGGCTGTCAGCAGCTCAATCACCGGAATGAAGGACTAGCGGTGGATTGAAAAAGCATGTCCTTGCCGATCGGCATGCCCATGCTCCAGCGAACAACGCGGTTGTCGCAAGTGATGCTGCCCGTTCACTGTACCGGCATTGGACGATCGTTCGCGGCGGGACTGGTCTCGTCCCGCTCGGGCGGCAGGCGGAATTCAAATACCGCCCCACAGGGCTCGTTGGCAGATGCCCCCAATCGTCCACCGTGCGCCTCGATGATCGAGCGGCAGATCGCCAGGCCCATGCCCATGCCCTCGGGCTTGGTCGTATAGAACGCCTCGAACAGGCGGTCGGCACTGTTCGGATCCAGCCCGACCCCGGTGTCCAGCACCGCTACGCTCACGGCCCCGGATTCATCGAGATGGGACCGGATCCGCAGCATGCGCGGCCGCTCCGTCACCTCCTTCATGGCGTCGATGCCGTTCATCATCAGGTTCAGCAGCACCTGTTGCACCTGCACCCTATCGCCTACCACCGGCGGAAGTTCGGGCGCTAACTCGGTCCGCAGCAGGATGCCATGCCGGAGCACTTCGCCATGGAGCACGGCGACCGTATCCCGGATCAGCTCGGTCACGTCGACGCATTCCCTGATGGTGGCTGTCTTCTTGAGGAGCGCGCGCACCCGCCCGATCACCGCGCCGGCCCGATGCCCGTCTCCGACGATGTGCTCGAACGTCCTGCGCGCCCCCTCCAGATCGGGCGGCTGCCGGTCGAGCCAGCGCAGGCCCGCATAGCCGTTACTGACAATCGCGCTAAGTGGTTGGCTGACCTCGTGGGCGATGGAGGAGGTCAGCGCGTTTATCGTCGTCACGCGCGTGATGTGCGCGAGCTCGGCCTGGGTCTCGTGCAGTGCCTCCTCGGCCCGCTTGCGCTCGGTAATGTCAGTGACCGTCACCAATACGCGATCGAGATTGGAAGGTCGGGGCGGGAAGGTAATCGCAAAGAGAACCGTCAGTTTTTCTCTCTTCAGTGTTTGGAGAATCGTCTCGGCTGAAAAATACGGGCGCTCTTCTGCGACGGCGATCAACTCCCCGGCAAACGCCTCTAATGTTTCGGAGGTGAACACGGCATCCAGCGAGTGGAGGAGCTCATCCTTGCTCTGCGCCTTGAAGAGCTCGACCGTTGCATCGTTTACGTCGACGACCTTCGCACGCGAGATGGACTCTCGTACGAACTCCGGATGTGCTGCAAAATACGCGCGGAAGTCTGCAACGCCTTGAGCTCTCAGTTCGTCGATGGCCGCTTTGATCTGAGAGAAGTCCTCTTCCCAGATCGACACGCCCGCCATCCGGAAAATGCTCTTGTATCGTCTCTCGCTCTCCCGCAGCGCGTCCTCCGCGCGCTTGCGATCGCTGATGTCATTGTTGGTCTCCAGGATCGCGGCCGGAAGGCCACGTTCGTCCTTTTGCAGGGACCACCGACTGGCTACGATTGCCTGCGTACCGTCCTTCCTCGTGTGGACGAGCTCTCCTTCCCAGCGACCGGTTCGGAGCAACTCTTCCATGATCGCTTCGAGCCGCATGGGGAAGATCGTCTGCATGAGTTGGTGAGTGATCCTGCCGAGGGCTTCCGCCTTCTTCCACCCGTACAGCTCCTCGGCGCCGCGATTCCAGTAGGTGATGATATCCTTCATGTCGCGCACGAAGATCGTATCGTGGCTGAGGTCGAGGAGTCCTGCCTGCTCGCGCAATACCATCTCTTGTGATCGGCTTTGCACGGCGAGGAAAGTCACAACGCCGATCGTCGCAAGGGTGAGAACGCGGTTCGAAATGGAGATGGTTTCCCACGAGTCGCCGTATGGCGTCAGAAAATGGGCGAGCACCGTCAGCGCCATGCAGCCGACGGATACGAGCACAATCCCACGCGTTTGAAGAAACCGCGCAGACAGCAGCACAACGCCGACGAACAGCGTCGAGATCACCGAGGCGGCAGGGGTGATTGCGTCAAAAATGAAGATCCCAATAGCGATGGCAACGCTAAGGATTAGAGAAGTGCGCGAAATGACTGCCGTCGGCGAAGTCGCACTGTCGTCCATTGGTTCTGCTCCGGCCACCTGTGAGGTCTCGAAACGGCCATGGAAGTGGCCCCCGCAATCGGGACCGGGCATGGTTCGTTCAGCCAGTCTGGCAAGCTGACGCTCGGGTTTCCGGAACTACGCAGCACAGGCGCTGCTCCCACCCTCGTCATTTCCACCTGCAGCGACGGCAGTTTGCGCCGACATTTTCCTTCGCCGCAAGACCCAAGAGCCTTGTCCGCTAGAGCTAGAACAGTAAAGGTCCTTCCGTAGGTTTCCAAGCGTGAACGAGGTTCCCTCGAGCGTATCAAGGATGCGCGCACCAAGAAACAAGGCCGTCTCGGTTGGCGGCCCCCTTTGTTTCGGATGCGACACGCCGGAAGTCCTCCTTCTTGGAGAAGAGCCGCCCGATCAGATTGCGCTCGCGGTAGAGCCTCTTGCTGAAGCAGGGCTTCCAGCGCCGGTTGCTCTTGGGCGGGATGTTAGGGGTGGCACCCTGCTCCTGAATCAGTTCACGGCTGCGGTCGGCATCGTAGGCCTTGTCCGCCAGCACGATGGTGCGCGGGCCAAGATGGTCAAGCGGTGTGTCGGCGATCTGCCCGTCATGCGCCTGTCTTGCCGTCAGGCCGAGCCTGATCGGAAGGCCTTGCGCGTCGACAACGACACGAATCTTGGTCGTCAGCCCGCCGCGTGATCGACCGAGACAATGATCTGCCCCCCTTTTTCCGTCGCGGCCTGCTGATGGGCACGAACGGAGGTGCTGTCGATCACAAGCGCCCGGCCAAACTCAATGCTCCGGGCGAGCCCGGCGACAGGATGCCTTGGGGCGAAGCGGAATCAGATGCTGGGCAAGACTCTCAATCCGGTCGAAAATGGCCCCCGAACCGACGCGTTGGCGGCTTCAATCGAAGTCAGCTCCTGACACGGAGCTGAAAGCTGCCCGCTCAGCGGCTTTGCTGCGCGGACCGGTAATTGGCTGCATCCCCTCCACTCCTTGAAATTCGATCCGGAGCGGCCATTTGGGTGATGTTGGAGCAGGGACCAATCATGACAAATAATCCAGTTAGGCCTGCACGTGTTGACGAAGCCGAGGAGCTTACGCAAATCGCGGTTCGCGCGACCAGGAATGACGGATACGACGATGATGCGATCGTCCGCTTCATGCCCGCACTCAAGGTCAACCTTTCGCTTATTGCCGCGGGACTGGTCTTTGTGTCCGACGGCGAAGCCGGCGTTCCGCACGGCTATGTGGCCGTAAGACCGACGGGAATCGGAGGCCTGATTCTCCTGGAAGGTATTTTTGTTGATCCAGCCTATTCGCGAAGGGGCGTTGGCAGACGACTTTTTGCTACCGCAGTAGAGCTTTCGAGAAAGATGGCAGGAAATGTGATCCTGATTAACTCGAGCCCAAGCTCTGTCGATTTCTACGCCCGTCTTGGCGCCAACAAGATAGGTACCACACCGTTCGTATTCTCCCCTGAGGTACAACTATCGATGTTCGCGTTTGCAATTCCGCCCGTCCGTTGAGCATGGCATCGAAGCTGTAGAAGCGTCCTCGCAATTGCTTTGCTAGGATCATGCTCGAAAGCGCGATGAGATGAGGATGAATCATCATCGCGCTTTAGATTATTGTTTGAGCATGATGTTTTCGGAAAACCGCTTCACACTTTTCGGGGTCATGCTCTAGTAGAGATTGTTTTTGTATTCGTTCTCCAGTCCCTTCTTCAGAAGGCCCGTCATGCCGGGAACGGACAATGCAGCGCTTGTAAGCCGGGCTCCAAGTCCGTTGGCCTTGTTGAGCTTGATATGCTCGGTGAAGACCTTCGCGGCGTCGATGGCGGGGCGGCCGGACATTGGCCAGAGATGCGTTCGAACGAGGGCGGGGCTTTCGGAGATCGTGAGGCTGAGATCGTCGATCGCTATGGCGAGCGCCGGCGTCTTGTCCTGCACCCGGAATTGCGCGCGCATCGCTTCGTCGTCGGTCATGTGAGCTGTCCCCGACAACCTCACGATATGGGTCGAACCAGGAATGAGCAGTGCGGCGGCAACGCGGGGCTGCGCGATGATGTTGCGAAAACTGTCGACGCGACGGTTTCCCGGACGATCGGCAAACCAGAGCCGCGAGCCCTCGAGATGCGCCATCATGCCGGCTGGATCGCTATATGGCTGAACGGCAGGTGCCGCTCGCGCCTCGCAGTTCAAAGCACTAGAGCAACGCTACAGGAGCATTCTGTCGCCCTTCATGATCGAATGCTCGTCGTTGCAGCGATCACGCAGCCGTCACAGGCGCGCGCAGAGATCTCTCTTTTAGTTTATCGGCGACCTTCGATTACCGGCGACAGTTTCCCGGCAAGCTCCGCGCCTAAGTGAATTGTGCCGGCCGCACCGTCAATCATTTCAGATGTAACCAGATTTTCGCGCTGGGTTATCGTGTCGTAACGAAGGAAAACCACATTTAGTCCAGCCAACAGTCGTGGAGTTTGTTGTGGACAGGTCTTCTTTCGGTACTTCCCTCTCAAGTGCGCCCTCAATGTGGACACAGTGGGAAAACGAGCGCGAAGTCAGACGAGCAGTCCGAGCGCTCGCTGCGCTTGATGATCAAACCTTGCGCGAGATGGGTATTCGAGACCGCTCCCACGTCGAGTTCACCGTTCGATTTTGTCGCGAGTGTTGACGAGACTGCGTGATGTCAAGAACCGTTGTTCAGCATGTGCTCTCGCGGCTGCGTGATGTCGGCATCAGCGATGTCTTTGGCGTTCCGGGCGACTTCTCCTTTCCGCTCAACGATGCGACATATAGCGAACCGGGCCTGCGCTGGATTGGATGCTGCAACGAGCTCAACGCCGCCTATGCCGCTGATGGCTATGCGCGGATCAAGGGCGCCGGCGCTGTCTGTACAACCTATGGCGTGGGCGAGCTCAGCGCGCTGAACGGCATCGCCGGCGCTTACGCCGAGCATCTCCCCGTTTTCCACCTGGTCGGAATGCCGCCCACGGCCGCGCAAGCCGCGCGCTCCGTGCTGCACCATACGCTGGGCAACGGCGAATTCGATCTGTTCCGACGCATGACCGAACCGGTGGTCTGCGCGCACTCGGTCATCACGCCGCAGAATGCTGCATATGAGACCGAACGCCTCCTGTTTGAGGCATTCTATCATCGGAGGCCCGTCTACATGGCCTTTCCCGCCGATCTTGCCGATCGGCCCGTGCTTGGAAGCGCTCAGCCTCTCGCCGCTCCTGGAAGCGATCCCGTCCTTCTCGAGAAGGTTGTGAATGCAATCCTGTCAAACATCGATCGGGCCAAGACCGCATGCATCCTGCCCGGCCTCCTGGTGGCGCGCACCGGCCTGCAGCGGACGATGCAGGCGATCGTTGACGCGTCCGGCCTGCCATTCGCCACCATGTTTCTCGACAAATCCGTGCTCGACGAAAGCCAGTCGGCGTATGTCGGAATGTATGCCGGACGATTGATGAACGAGGATGTGCGCCAGTTCGTCGAGAGCTGCGATCTCGTGCTCGCCGTCGGCACGCTATTCAGTGACCTGAACACCGGCGCCTTCACGGCCAAACTGGATCCGGCACGGCTCATTTCGATAGGTCATCACCACACCACATTGCAGGGGCGCACGCATTCCGGCCTCGAGATGGCCGATGTGCTCGCTGCCCTGGCGAAGCGCCTCGGCAAGCACAGCAACGTCGTCACGCCGTCTTATGCCGACCCGATTGGCGCGGAAAGCGGCAGCGGAGACGACCCTATCACCGCTGCCGCGCTCTATTCGCGCTGGAACAAGTTCATACGACCTGACGATATCGTTGTCGCGGAGACCGGCACGGTCTCCATGGGGCTAGGTTTCGCGCGGCTGCCGCGGGGCGCGAGCTTCCACAACCAGGGCCTCTGGGGATCGATCGGCTGGGCAACGCCGGCCGCGCTCGGCGCCGCCGCTGCCGCCCCACACCGACGCACGGTGCTCGTGACTGGAGAAGGCTCTCATCAATTTACGGTACAGGAAATCAGCCAGTTTGCCCGGCTCGGTTTGAAACCGGTGATTTTCGTGCTGAACAATGGCGGCTATCTCATCGAGCGGCTCCTCGGCAAGGAGCCCGCCATCGCCTACAACGACGTCCCATCCTGGCGATATGCCGAGCTGCCGCGGGTGCTGGGTTGCGACGGCTGGATGACGGCGCGCACGACGACGTGCGGCGAACTCGACCAAGCGTTGCGAAGCGCCGCCGACGCGCAGAGCGGAGTCTACATCGAAGTCGTTACTTCGCCATCTGAAGCACCGCCCTTCCCGCTCCGCCTGCGCGACAATGCGAAATCCCTGTATCGCATGTCCTGAGGCGCTCCGTCGGCCCATTCCGAGGGGCAATCATCGTGCGTTTGAGACGCGGGGATTCTAGTCGGTAAGCTGACTGAGCTACATCCTCCGGCTGTGCTTGGCGGCGTCGCATTCTCTCTGCTGCGGCGCCACAGAATGCGGGCCGCAAGGCCGCTGCCATCCGTTGTAACGCCATAGTGAGGTGGCTCAACGGAATTTTTCAGGACCGGCTGTGGAAGCCAACCTACATCTATCTTCACCAGCATATCGGTGCGGATGCGACCGCCAATGGTCCGCAATTTAGGATGTTCACGTTGTTTATCCGAGTAGCCTTAGGAGGGAATGTCATGAAACGGCTTCTGCTCGCAATCGCAATTGCCGGTATGGGCTCGCTCTTCGTTACCAACGCCGATGCGCGGTCTGCCTATGACGGCCCTTGGAGTCTCCTGTTCGTCACGCAATACGGTCCCTGTGATCCGACGTACAATTTCTCCGTCAACATCATCAACGGCATCGTCACTCACCCCAATCTGGTGAATTTCAGGGGACGCGTGGCTCCATCCGGCGCAGTCCGCGCTTCTGTGACCGTGCACGAGAAATATGCTTCCGGATCCGGCAGGCTCGTCGGTCCGTACGGTCGTGGAACCTGGAGCGGTCATTCCGGCAATGCGCGCTGCGCAGGCTATTGGACGGCCCAGCGCAACTGACCGGCCTGCGCAACACCGATACTGCCCTGCTCTGTCGGTGACGTCTGCGTCGGAACATGGCTTCGCGGAACATCAACGGCTCCGCCGGATGCCGCCTCAACCTCCCGGTACGGAGGCCGCCGATACTGGGCGAGCGCCTTGTTCCAGCAACCCTGCCAGCTTCACGCAAGGAAGATGGTCATTATATCAGGGAGCTTTCCAAAAAGGATGGATCGATGGTGTCGACGTACGCCAGCTACAATTCCGTCGTGCGCAACCTCCAGCAGTCCCTGACGCGGGTCGCGCAGCAGGCTGACGTGACACGAAGCGCCGCCTACTACAAAGAAAACATAGGCAAGATCAAAACCGTCGATGAGTTTCTGAAGAACGACCGGCTCTACCAGTATGCGATGAAGGCATACGGGCTGGAGGATATGATCTATGCAAAAGCCTTCATGAAAAAGGTGCTGGAGAGCAATCTCCTCGACGCGAACAGCTTCGCCAACAAACTGACGGACAAGCGTTTTCGTGATTTCGCGTCAGCATTTTCCTTCACAGGCTCCGATACGCCCGCTGCGCAATCGTCAAACCAGACTGACGAGATGATCGGCCTGTACACGGCATCGGTCCAAAAGCGGGTCGACGCAATCGACGAAGACACGAACTACTACAACATCGTGATCGGCCGCGTCAAAAACGTCGATGAGCTGCTGAATGACGACCGCCTTCGCACATATGTGTTCGAGGCGTTCGGCATCGACGACAGCAATTGGTCGCGTGACACGATACGGAAGGTCTTGAGCAGCGATCCATCCGATCCGAACAGTTATGTTAACACCGTTTGGGGTCCCCAGAAGGATACGATCAATGCCAAGCTCGGTCAGGCGCAGGCGGTTGCCGCCGATGCCAATGCGAAAATTGCGCAGTATATGTCGCAGCTATCGCAGCCTGGCGCCGATGTACCAGGCTTGAGAGCGAAGATTACGACCGAAACAAACCGGTTGGCGCAAAGCAGGGCAGACATATCGAGCTACCAGGACTCTCTCACCACAATCGGCCACTATTTCGATCTCGCCGGCGCGTTCGAGTTTTCGGCAGATGGAACGCTTGCTTCCGGCAAGTCCGCTCAGACCGACGCGAACCGGAAGAGCACCAACGACAAATTTGTCCTCACCAAGGGGGCCGAATATCTCGACGCGGAGGAAGAAAATGAAACCCTCGCGATCAAGCAGTTCAAGGCCAATATTTCCAATGTAAAATCAGTTCAACAGTTCATGTCCGCGCCGAACATCTATAACTTCGCACTCAAGGCGGTTGGCCTTGACCCGGAAAAAGTCTCGCCGGTCACGATCAAGGCCGTGCTCACCAGCGATCTGAGCGACCCGACGAGCTATGCCTATACCCTCCGAGACGACCGATACATACAGCTCGCGCACGCTTTCAACTTTGACAGCAAGGGCAACCTGACAACGCCCCTGGTGGCGCAGAACTCGGTTGAAGTCACGCAGATCGTCAAGGACTACATCATCGCAAAAACGCGATTTGCGAGCGCTACGGAAAAAGACAGCCTTCGCCAGAAGGCCGAGAAGGACGCCAAGTATTACCAGACCACGATCGCAGGCATCGAGAGCGTTTCCGAGCTGCTTTCGGACAGGAAGTTGGTCGATATCGTTCTTGTTGCAAACGGCCTGGATCCCACGAAGGTCACCAACGACTATCTCAAGAAGATCTTCAATTCCGATCTGAGCGATCCCAAGAGCTTCGCAAACACCGCCAGCGACTCCCGCTTTGCCGAGATCGCGGCATCGTTCAATTTCGACAAGGAAGGCAACATTGCCCGGATTCCGGCAATAGGGCCCCATAGGCGAGACCAGCTCCTGGAGACGCAGAACAACTATCTCCAGCAAACGTTGGAGGCGCAGCAGGGAGAGGCGAATGCCGGTGTTCGCCTGGCGCTGTATTTCGAACGAAAGTCCGCACAGATCACGTCCGCATACGATATCCTCGCCGACCGGGCTCTCGCGCAGGTGTTTCGAACCACCTACAATCTGCCGGATGCGATGGGGAGCATGGACATCGATCAGCAAGCAAAGATCGTCGAAAAGCACCTCAACCTGAAGGATCTCGCCGATCCGGAGAAACTTGCAGCGCTGCTAAAGCGGTTTACCGCGATGTACGATGTGATGAACAACAGCAGCCAGGTTACGTCACCTGCGCTCGCCATCCTGCAAGAGTCTGGCACTGGCATCAATCAGGACACGCTGCTGTCTATCGCGCTGCTCGGCAAGCAGCGTTGAACAGCCGCAGCTCCCGGCAACATGGGAGCTGCATTCCGGATGCGGACCTGACGGACGCTGCGATCGCGAAAGATCCGCTGCTAACGCCAACATCACCTCCCGCTGGCCCGAGGGATCGTAGGTTTCACGCAAGGTTCGCTTGATATCCAGCAAATCAGGATTTGTCCGCCGACAAAATCATGGCCGAACCAGCAACCAACGAGACCGCAGCCGAAGCGACGCCGACTGCCCCGCAGCCAACCGCCACTGATGCCGGCAAGAGCGGCGCATCGCCGCCGCGACCCGGCAATAAGGCGAAGGCCACCGCCCCTCGCCCGGCCGCAGCTACGGTTGACGAGCTGCTCGCCCAGGAGGCGCTCGCCACCATGAAGCGCACCCGCACAATGCCGCGGCCAGAGCCTGTCAGGCCCAAGGCGCGTACGCCGATCCCGGCCGCCACGCTCGTCGTCAAGAAGCCGCAGCCACGGACATGGATGGCGCCGTTCGTCACTCTTGCAGTGATCGTCGCGATCTCCTCTCTCATCTCCATAGGCGGCGTCGCCTACCTGGTCCTTCGGCCCATTGCGATTACCGCAGCATCGGATGCCGAGCTTCGCAACCTCCGTGAGGCGATGTCGCAACTGCGCCGCAACGTTGCGAGCCTATCAAGCGATGTCGCGGCGAACCGCACCGCATTCGACGCCGCAAACCGAGCCGCGAGCGACCGGTATGGCCGACTGGTCCAAAGCGTCGAGCGTGTCGAAAGAGATCAATCGATATCGGCCACCAAGGTCGAACGCATGGTCGAAGCAAAGCCGCAGGTTGCACGAACCGTAGCGGCAGCTTCATCCTCCGACGTCACTGGCACCATTCAGGCGCAGCCGCGGCAAACCACGGCGCGACGAGAGATCATCCCGGGTTGGCGCGTGCGGCGCGCTTATGAGGGCGTTGCGATACTTGAAGGACCAGCAGGTGTGATCGAGGTTACTCGGGGCCAGGAGGTGCCGAACCTGGGTCGCATCGAGGAAATCAAGAACGAGAACGGTGGCTGGCAAGTATTGACCAGCAAGGGCATCGTTGCTTCCGCGCGTTGATGTTGCCACTGCACGACTGATCGTGTGATGCGGTCAGTTCGCCAGATATGCACGCCAGCGCGCATTGTTCCATATGATCGATAGCATGCACTGCGGCGCGCCTATGACCGCTAGCGTGCATTGAGTTCCATGTGACCGCTAGCGTGCATTGCGTGCATGCCACGCACAGCAACGCGAGCACCACATGTTTCACTTTCCGCAGACTGCACTCGCGGCTGACGATCTGCATGTCGATCGTCAGATACACGCCTGTTGATGCGACGCATGACGAACAGCAGCGCCTCTATCGAACCTATGCGACGTTTTGACGCTCACCAAAATCAAGCGTTCATCACATCGAGCGATGATCTCGCGTCGCGCCACACGATGATCTCGTGTTGGCGACACCACTTCAACTCCACGGCTACGAGTGATCGATGCTTATCGAAGCGTTTTCGCAGCGTTTTGACGACGGCGGAGATGCCAATTGATGAAAAGTCCGCCTAGCGCGCGCGAAAAAAATGATCTCGTCGAAACACGAATTTGTTCCACGACGGTTCCATGACGACGATCGTCGCTCTTAGCAGAAAAATTCTCTCCCTTTGTTTCAACTTAGAGGAGCACATTGCCAAGTGTTCCGCGCAAATGGGTTGAGTAAGCGTTTCAATAAAGCAACATCTACTCGCTGACGAGTTGTCTCGCAGTAGATGCCTAGTTCAATTGCTTGACGATCATACTCCACTTCGACGTAATGGACGTGATCCGATTCGACAGTGCGCGAGCTGATGTTCATTCTTGATGTGACCTTCAACAACAAGACGCTGTTCGCTTCTCGCCGCAATTTCGATCGGTTGTATCGAGACCAGACTGCAATTGCACGAACAGTGCTGAGGAACCCAAAAAGATTGCCGGGCAGCATCACGACCACGGCAACGTTCCTCGTCGCCTCAAACGGCGACATCACCCGCGCCTGATCAAGCTTTCGAGCAAACCAGACGCGCGTGCTTCGGTCTCAGTAACTTGTATCGGGTCAGTACCTGTTGTGTTGCGTAACCAAGCGGAGCGAGCACGCCTGCTCGACTCCACAACAACTATCTAGGGCAAACAGGGGCATCCACATGTTCATCGTCATCGATGATCGGGAGACCGTTACACGCGGCTATGCGGCTGGATTCGATCGCGAAGGCGTCGTTTCGATCGGCTTCTCATCGAAAGATTTTCGCGAATGGCTACAATCCGCCGTAGGCAATGACGTAATGGCAATCGGGGCGTTTATCCTGGGGGACTGCTCGGATCGAACGAGCATTCCCAAGAGCATCCGCAACAAGTCTCACGCACCGATCATCGCCCTGAACAATCTGAAGCAGCTCCGGGATACGATCGAGCTGTTCGAAGCCGGCGTCGACGACGTCGTCCATATTCCGATCCATGTTCGCGAGATCCTGGTTCGCACGGCCGTCATCCGCCGACGAACCGTCGGTCAATCAGCCGAAACGCCAACCAGCCTGATCCGCGTTTTTCTTGACGGCCGGGATCCGGAAATCGGCGGCAGAACGCTGGCCCTGCCGCGTCGCGAGCTGCGCATTCTCGAGCATCTGGTCGCGCACCAGGGAAAGTGGCTGACAAAGACCCAGCTCTTCAATGCGACCTACGGTCTTTTCGACTCGAGCTTCGACGAAAACGTGATCGAGGGGCACGTGAGCAAGCTTCGCAAGAAGCTCCGCAACCACCTCGGCTACGATCCGATCGAGTCAAAGCGCTATATGGGATACCGGCTCGACGACTTGCGAAAGCGGTCTAACGACGAATTTGATCCTTCGAAACATAATTGAAGTCCTGAACGAGCACGTCCTGCAAGACCTCAGCCTGAAGGCGCTTGTTGACGTGCTCTCTGACCGTACGTGAAAAGTGGGCGAGATCGAATCGAGAAAGGTTCTTGAAGTCGAGATTCTCGTCGGAATAGATTTTCCGAAATGCCTCGTCCACGACGAAAGCTTCCGGCGGCACCGGAAGCTGACGAAGCACGGTTGAATCCGCCGTGAAGACGAACTGTGCAACGATGTAGCCCTGGACGCTGCCATCAGCGATCATCGGCACGTTGATCACCCTCGTCTTTTCGTAGACGAGGCCGCCCGCGTAGTCCTGCTTGGCCGCAGGCGCGGGATGTCCTTCCTTCCAGTAAGACAGAGCCAGGCTTGCGCCGACGGTGACGATGCAGGCCCAGACGCCTGCCACGAGCAGCCTGACTATTTGCATCCGCCCGGCCCCATCAATGAGTATGTGCCATCCGATTCAACTTCCTGGATCGACTTCGCGATGATCGCTGAGACTTCGCGAACTGCATCGAGATGCATTTGTAGTGCGGCCTGATTTCTGACGAGGCTCGCCCGCAGGCGCGTCAGGTGCGCGATCACACGAGGGTCGAACTCGATCCCCTGTGTCACGCGCATGGCCCTCGTCAGTTCAAGCAGGCCACGATTCTTGCGCTGACTAAAGGAATCAAAATCGACTTGCGTCCGGTTCTCGAGTTTGTCCGTTTCCTCGTCAATGGTCGCCGTGAGCCGCTCGATCGCATTCAACGCGTTGGAGTTGGTTCCCAGCCATTGAGCCGCGATATTCTGCGCATCCGTCAGCTCGGGCAAGGCTTGTTGTGACAGCGCCGGCAGACCGCCTCCCTCGGAAACAATCGTCGCCTGTGCCTCGAGGATTTCAAGCGTTTGTTGCTGCTCGTCATTCTGATTCATCGTTGCGCTCGTCTTGCTGCAAATTAGCCGTTACCAGTCGCGGAATTGGCAACGGAGCGCGATTTCGCGAGCTGCTTGGCAATTCCGATTCCTTCACCCTTGGCCATCTCATTGCTGATCTGTTCAGCCAGCATCGACCGCCAGATCGTGCCGGCGGTTCCTTTGCCGAAAATCTCGCTCGCGTTCTGCGGCAGCATCGACTCGACGAACGTTTGGAGGACGAACGCTTCGAACTTCCGAAAGACGCCGCGATCGGTATCTGCCTTCCTGATGATCGTGGCGTGCCCGCTGCCGTCGATCGCGGCGCCGCGCAAAGCGCTCGTGCCTTGCTCAGACGCCGTGGGTCGTTCCAGTGCACCTGTCTCGATCTTCCGGTCCATCGCCGCGGCGAAATCTTCGCCGCCTGCGGACGAGGCGCGCTCAAGCTTGCCAGTGGCCATGCGCTGGGAGACCGGATCCGCGGCCTCCATCACATCCAGGATAAGATCCGGTACGGGGCTGACCGTCATGCTGTGACTCTCCTTGATCATGATCCGATTAAAGGGAATCGGATCATGACCTCATCTCTCTGTTTGAGCATGATCCTCCCACGCGCTTCGCGTTTGTCGCGAGGGAAAACCGGTTTCCACTTTTCCGGATCATGCTCTAGCGATCCAAACTGGTTTCATTGGCCTGCATTCTCTCGGCCGGCCGTTTCGCCGCTGTTTCAGTTACTTCCTCAAGGACGCGCTGCTCCCGCTGCCGGAATGCCTGCCGCGCGACCGTTTCAGCCATCCGGAGCACCTGCTTCAGTTTGCGGGCCTCGGTCATCGCGTGCGAGGTGATACGCTCCTTCGCCTTGGCCACCACTCCTTGTTCAACGCTCGCGGTCCTCAGATTCTGACCCGCGTTTTGCGCCGCCAACGGCGTCACTCCGATCGCCTCGTTGAACCCCTCGATGATCCGACGCTGCCGCTCCTGCAGTTCCTGCTCCTTCGCCTGGCACTCTATGAGCTCCCATTGCGCGAGACGGTGCATCTTCGCCTGGACGGCGGCGATGCGACGGATTTTCCGATCTCTTGATTTCATGCGTCGATCAACCGGCCAGCCACGATGAAAATGCGATTGTGAACTGCAGCACGAGTTCGCGACTGGTCAGATAGACCAGCATGAGGCCGCCGAAGACCACGAAAGGCAGCGAAATAAAATAGACGGGAATGCTTGGCGTCAGCTTGTTGGCGAGCCCGAGCGCGAGGTTGACAATGACGCCGTAAACGATGAACGGGCTGGCCACCCTGAGTGCCAGGACGAACGCTTGTGAAAGATGATCGGTGAGCTCGGAGAGCCCGGTCTCGCCGCTGATGCCGACCGCCGGCGTCCAGACTCGATAGGAGTTAATGAGACCGCGGAGCAGCTCCCAATGTTGACCGGTCATGAAGAACAGGACGATCGCCGGCAATGTGATGAATGGCACGAGGGCCGGCATCTGTTGACCGTCTTCCATCGTTCCGGGTATTCCGCTGAGCCCGATCGCGGATGCCGCCATCGTCGCCATTGTTTCCAGGGCGAAAAAGAACACCGCGGCGGTCAGGCCAATCAGGAGGCCGATCACCAGCTCCGACATGATCGCACGGACGATGGCCGCCATCGCGGCTGTCTCCACGACAGGGCGTACGCTCGCCTCCAGCAAGGGCGCCAGCATCAGCGTGACGTTGATGGCCATGAACAGCCGGACCTGCACCGGAATGTTGGAACGCGAAAATCCCGGCGCGATCATCAAGCATGTGCCGACCCGGCAGAAGATCAGAAATGTGGCCAGCACGGAGCCTGATGCGCTCGCGATCAAGAAATTGCTCCGAGCGACTTCACCTCGACACCGCGCGCGATCTCGACGTGCGACAACACCGGCAGGGTCGGGAACACCCGCTCCGTGATCATGCGAACATATGGACGAACTTCCGGCGGCGCGACGAGCACGACGCTTTCGCCCTGCCCCATTGCCTTTCGAACCGCGGTCGTAACATCCGCCGCGAACTGCTCGACAAGGCGAGGATCGGCGTCGAATTCCACGATCTCGCCCTTGGCATCGCGTTTGAGGCTTTGATGGAATGCGAGATCCCAGCGATTTCCGAGCCGCAGCACTTTGAGCACCCCGTTGTCGGCGAAGTCACCGCAGATCTGCTGCGCGATGCGCATGCGAACGTGCTCCGCGATAGGTTCGGCGCGGCGGATAAACGGCGCGATTTCCGCAACGGCTTCGAGAATCAGATGCAGGTTCCTGATCGAGATGCGCTCGGCAAGCAGCAGCTTGAGGACCGCCTGCAGGCCCGAATAGGAGATTTGCGACGGGCAGATATCCTCAATGAGCCGCTTGTACTCGGGGTCGAGCCGATCCAGCAGGGCCCGCATGTCCTTGTAGGAAAGAAGCTGCGCCAGATTGCCACGGATGATTTCGCTCAAATGGGTGAGAAGGACGGAAATGTTGTCCGCAACCTTGAAACCATCCCGTCTGACCTCTTCGAGGAACGTCTCGGGTATCCACATCGCCTTCATGCCGAAGGCCGGCTCCACCGTCTCGTCGCCCGGCACGTCCGGTTTACGAACACCATCGAAGAGCACCAGAACCTCGCCGATGCGAAGCTCATGCTGCGCCACGATAGTGCCATGTATCTTGATGCGGTAGCTCTTCGGCCCGACGGACATGTCGTCCGTCAATTTGATTTCGGGAATCACAAACCCGTATTGGGTCGCAAAGCGGCGCCGTATCTTGCTGACGCGATGCGAAAGTTCGCCGTGCGCATGCAGCATTTGAACCGCAAGCTGGCTGCCTACGCAGAGCTCGACGTCCGCTGTCTTCAGATATTCCTTGATCGATTCTTTCGAGTCGGCCTGCGATCGTTCGCGCTCCTGCGCCGCAAGCACCTCGTCCTGCTGCCGTCTCGCCGCCTGCCGGCGGGGAAGCGCGTAACTCATGAATGCCATCACGCCGCCCAGGAAAGCAAAGGGCAGCAGTGGCAGGCCCGGCAGCATTCCCAGAACGAACATCATGAGCGCGGCCACCGACTGCGCGCGCGGATAGCCGCCGAGCTGCCTGAGCACCGTCTGTTCCGCCGATCCCCGTGTGCCGCCTTTCGAAACAAGCAGGCCAGCCGAAAGGGAGACGATCAGCGCCGGGATCTGCGAGACCAGACCATCACCGACGGAAAGCTTGGTGAAAACGTCTGCCGCCCGCGCCAACGGAAGGCCATGGTGAACCACGCCGATGACGATGCCGCCGAATATGTTGATCGCGGTGATGATCAGCCCGGCGATGGCATCCCCGCGCACGAATTTCGAGGCGCCGTCCATTGCGCCGAAGAAGGCGCTTTCCTCCTCCAGCTCCCTGCGCCGACGCTGCGCCTCCTTGTCGTCGATCAGCCCCGCGGACAGATCCGCATCGATCGCCATTTGCTTGCCCGGGATCGCATCGAGCGTGAAGCGCGCGCCGACCTCCGCGATACGCGTGGCGCCCTTGGTGATGACGACGAAATTGACCGTGACAAGAATAGCGAAGATGATCAGCCCGATGACAAAGTCGCCGCCCATCACGAACTTCGAGAAACCAGCCACCACATAGCCGGCCGCGTGCTCTCCCTCGGCCCCGCGCGACAGGATCACCCGGGTTGTCGCCACGTTCAGCGCGAGGCGAAGAATGGTTGCAATCAGGAGCACCGTCGGGAAGGCCGAAAAATCCAGCGGGCGCTGAATCCACAGCGCCACCATCAGGATCAGCGCCGAAAGCGCGATCGAGAAGGCGAGACCGACATCGATCAGGACCGATGGAACCGGCAGGACCAGCATCGTCAGGATGGCGACGATGCCGACCGCAAAAGCAACGTCGGCACCCATCCGACGCTCGCTCGGCAGAGCTGGGCTTAGTGCTTGGGCCATGGAGATTCCTGGGACACCATCATATCGGCACCTTGCAGCGCCTAGCTTGCGCGAAGGTGTTGGCCGCAGCGTCCCGCTTCAGAATCCGTGCTCGATCCGCGAGTAGAGCAGTTCGGTAAAGGCGTAAATGTGCGCGCCGATGAACGAGCCGGAGACGGCGACCACGATCAGCATGACCACCATCTTGGGGATAAAGGTCAACGTCATCTCTTGCACCTGGGTCAGTGCCTGCAGCAGCGCAATCAGGATACCGACGATCATTGCGGCCCCGACCGCGGGGCCAGAGACCACGATGATGGTCCAGATCGCCTGCTGGACGATGTCGAGAGCGTCCCGTTCGTTCATCGCTTAGCTGATCGTCAGGCCCGGCCCAAGCTGCACGTCGACACCGTTCTCGAGTGTCGCGACGGCTCCGCCCTGGATGATTCGCACAGACATGATCTTGCCTTTGATAGCCTCGCCTTCGGAGCTGGTGAATGACACCGTGCGTCCGACCAGGCTTTCGGCCTGGGCCAATGCGCTGGATGAAAGCAGCGTGTCGAGCTTGGCATTCGTCTGTATCGCCTGTTCGGTGGCGGATAGCTGCGCCAACTGACCCACGTACTGCGACGTGTCCGTCGGACTGGTCGGGTCCTGGTTCTTCAACTGCGCGACCAGTAGCTGCAAGAACTGATTGTAATCCACCGTCGCCGGCGCGGACGAGGATTCCGATTTCTTGTTCGCCGCCGAGTTTGCAGAACCCACGCCGTCAACGTTCATATCGTCCTCCTGATGTCCTACGCGACTTCGACGGGCCGCGGCAGGCCGCCGCCAGCCAGGATCAGCTGTTCGATCTCGAACAGAGCGCGAATCCTGCGCAAAGCCTCATAGTATCGTTTCGATTCGACCAGCTTCTCGATCTGCTCCAGGCCGTCCAGGATCTCTGTGTTTTCGGTGGCTGCGAGCAGCCCGGACCGCTGCAGCCGATAGACTGCTTTCGCCTCTTCGACGTCGTGCGGGCTCATGAGCATGAGCTGGACGACGAAATAGAGCTGGCGCAACGGTGTCGTCGCGTCCGTGACCTGCATGACCTGGCTCTCGAGCAGAAAAGTCACGTCATTGATCAGCTCAAGGGTCACCTTGCGATCGACCCTCAACACCGCGCCATTGATATAGATCCGCTCACCGCCGCGCAGCGAAATACAGATCGGCTTCTTCATGCGAGCGCGTCTCGAATAATGACGTTGATCTCGACAAGCTCCGCGACGTCGCAGGATTCTTCCTGCCGAATTCTATCTGCTTCCCTGATGATCCACAGGCCGATCGAGATAAGCTCGGCGCGCAACTTTTCCGGAAGCCCATTGCGGGCGCTCGAAAGGTCCTCCACGAAGAACGCCCAGAGCCTTCGAATGAACAACAGCGCCTCGGCATCCTCCGGGGGTGCAAGATCGCCGCCTTGCAGACGCCTCAGCAGATCGATCCCGTGGCTCAGGGCCCGTTGTTCCCGGGAGCGCGCCTCCCGCCCAGAGTCCTCAATTACCGCGTCGTAACTGGAAAATGTCATCTAACTCGCAGCCGGCTGGTTACTGACGGGATCGCAGATCAGAGATAGTTGAGGATGCTGAGCTGCTGAATGCGAGACGTGAGCGCCAGCGACATGTCCAACTGGTTTTTCAGGTTCGTGACGCGAACAGATGCCTCAGCCGTATCGACCTCCTCCATCGCCGTGACCTGCTTGGTGATCAGATCGGTCTGGATCTTCAGGCGGCTCGTGGCGTTGGTCGTCTGCTCCTGGGCAGTTCCCAGTTTGGCGCCGACACCGGCCAGGTCGTTGATCGCAGCACCGATAATTTCGGTCGCCTTGTCGATCACCACCTGGAACGCGTTCTGGTTGAGGTTCTGCGTGCCGAGGTCGCTCAGCATCGTGTAGGCCATCGCGAGCTTGCGAAATCCGGGCTCGTTGGCGCTGGCTGACGAGTCGATGGTTTCGGTCGTCGAGATGCGGCTCCGCATCACCTGATCGGAAGCGGACGACCAGTTCGCCCCCCAGGCCGGATCGTCGAACTGCGCCTTGAACGTGGTATCCAGGAAGTTCTGCATCGCTGCGGCGCTGATGCTCGAGACCGCCGGATCGCTTTGCGTGAAACCGAAATTTGCCAGGAACGCGGCATCGACGGCATTCTTGTTGGTCGAGCCGGCCGCGTAGCCGGTGATCGGTTGCACCCCGGTATTGATGCCGCCGAACAGATATTGGCCATCCGTTGTGACATTCAGCGCCCCTATCAGGGCGTCGAGGTTGGCGCGCGACGGCGTCAGGATGACGTTGCCGCCATTGGCAGAATTGCGCGCTGCAAACAGGTCCTTCTGGAAGGATTGCGCGGTATTGATCAACTCGCCCACTCGCTGCTGCGATATGTCGAGCCGTCCGGCGACAAGAGCGTTGGTGTCCACCAGCTTGTCGAGATCGAGCAGCTCGGCCCTGAGCGTCACATCACGACCGGTGAGAGCGCCGAGCTCGCGGCCGACATCGGCGAATCGGCCTGTCGTCGCCTCTTTTGTCGCTTGTGCGATTGCGGTCTGGCTCTTCATGGCCGCGATGCGCAACGTGGTCGAGATCGAGTTGGAGGAAATGAACGTCGTAGCCATACCGTTACCTCACCGCCGCGAGAAGGTCTTTCAACATCTCGTCGATCGTCGCGATCAGCTTCGACGACGCAGAAAATGTGCGCTCGACCTGCAACATGAACGACATTTCGTCGTCCATATTGACGCCGCTGACGTTGGACAGCGCTTCCGCGCTGCGCTCAAGCAGCGTTTGACTGTAGGTCGCTTCATCGTTCGTGCTCTTGCGCTGGGCTTCCAGCCAACTCACCGACGAGCCGGCGAAGTCGATCAAGCTCGCATTCGGCTTCCCGAGAGCCGCCGGATTGAACGGACGGTTTGCTGCCATCCCGTCCACAAGCTGCTGCACCCGAGTCGAGAAACCGGCGGCGCCGCTCGTGTTGTAGCGATAAGCCACGTTGCCGGAGATCGCACCGTCCCTCAGCAGCAGCGGATTGCCGCCGGCGCCCTGATCGACCGACGGGTTGACGAAGATGGTGCCGGCAAGCCCCGAGGATATCACACCCGCCGGCGGCATGGCCGGCGCGCCCGGATAGGTGAAAAGGCCGGGCACGTCGGGCAGCGCCGCCGCGGTCTGGTCGCTCTCCCTGAACGTCTCGATCAGGCCGCGCGCGATTTCGTCGAGCTGGTTTTGATAGGTGACCGTGGAATCGTCGCGGAGCGTAGCAAGGCCCGCTAGCTTTCCGCCATGGATCGGCATCACGGCAGACGCGCCGGTGACGGGCACGCCGTCAATATAGACCGCATTTCCGGTGGTACCGGCGGTGTAAGCATTGGTCGGGGCAAGCGTGACCGATCGCGCCTTGGTCTCGAACAGCGTAACGCCCGAATCCGTGTAGATGACCATATCATTGTTGGCACGGGTCGCGACCGTTATGCCGACCTCTTGCGAGAGCTTGGAGAGGATGTTGTCTCGCATATCGAGGTAGTCAGTGACATCGCTTCCGGTGATGGTCCCCTTGACGATCGATGTATTGACCGTCTCGAACTGCGCCAGCAGCTGGTTGATGGTCGAGACCGATGTCACCATGTCGGCATCGGCATCGGCGCGCACCGACTGAACCGTCTTCGTCGCGTCATTGAGTGCCGAGGCGACGCCCTTGGCCGCGGTCACCGCCGCTTGCGCGAGCGTGATATTGTCCGGCGCCGTCGCATATTGCTGCAGGGCGCTCTTCAGCTTGGCAAGTTGCGCGGCCGGCGACTGGTCCTGCTGCGGGTCGTCAACGGTTGTCGCCGCGATCTTCTGCAGGCCGTTATAGATCGAATCCTGCTTTGCGGTGGAAGAGGCCGCCTTCAGCACATTGTAGAACAGCCCCTGACTGGTGGCGCGCTGGATGCCGGCAACATAGACCCCGTTTCCCGGCAGCGACGCGACCAGCACATTCTTTCGCGAATAGCCGTCCTGCATGGACCCGGCGATATTGCGCGATATCACGGAAGCCTGCGCGCTGGTCGTCATGAGCGACGTGCGCGCCGAGCTGAGTGCGACCGTGAGTGACATGAGACCCCCCGTCCCGATGATACGCTGACGCCGCTTAGCGCTTCAGATTGACCAGCACGTCGAGCAGATCGGCACCGGTCTGGAAGACCTTTGAGTTGGCGGTATAGCCGCGCTGCGACTCGATCATCGATGTCAGCTCGGCCGCAAGATCGACGTTGGACTGCTCGAGCGCCTCCGACTTGACGGTGCCCAGGCCACTCCGCCCGGCGAAGTCGAGTTGCACGTTTCCGGAGTCGATCCCGACCGAGTAGACGTTGCCGGCCTCCGGCATGAGATTGTCAGGGCTCGGCACCGTCGCAAGCGGGATCTTATAGGTGGCGAGCCGCGTCCCGTCGGTATAGATCGAATACAGGGTGCCGTCGGTATCGACCTCCACCTTGTCGATCGAGCTCGGAGCGTTGCCGTTGACGCTCGGCTTGAAGGCGAACTCCTTGGCGACCTGCGTCATCGCCGAAAGATCGAGCGTGAACGGCGAGCCGCCCGGGATTGTAAACGCGAGCGTGGTGGGGCTGGCCGCATCCAGCTTGCCTTTTCCGGTCGCGCTGACGTCGAAGGTAAACGTATCGGAATCCAGTGGCCCGCTTGAATAGGGGAAACCGCCGGCCGTCGATGCAGCATTGTCATACACGCGCACGTCCCAGGTGTTGGCCGCCGTCTTGAACATGTAGACGTCGAGGGTCACCTTGTTCCCGATATTGTCGTAGGTGACGATCGAGGTCTTGGACGTATAGGCAGGCGGGCCCGCGCTAATGGCTGCATTGGCGTCGAGATTGGCACTCTCCAACGTCGCCCTCGTCGAAGGATTACCCTGAAGTGACCTTTGTGCGATGTTGACGACGTCCAGGCCGGTCAGACCATTGGCGACAACGTTGGGCGGACCGTTCTTGACGTTATAGCCCATCAAATAGAAGCCCGCCGCGTTGACCAGATTGCCTTCGCCATCCGGCACGAAGGAGCCGGCGCGGGTCAGGAACGGCGTGCCCCCAGCGTCGGTCACGACAAAGAATCCGTTGCCCTGGATCATCATATCCGTGGCCGATGTCGTGTACTGCGGAGCTCCGGGATCGGAGATGGCATAGCGGACATTCGTCTCGACGCTGCCGGAATTGTAGTTGCCGGACCCGCTCCTCAGAATGAGCGAAGAGAATTCGGTGGCGGCACGCTTGTAGCCTGTGGTGTTGACGTTCGCGATGTTGTCGGCAACCGTCGACAGCTTGTTGGACTGCGCATTCATGCCGGAGCCACCGGTGCGCATAACACCATACAGACTCATCAATCATCTCCATTCTGAGTGAATGCCATTAAAGGCGGTCTTGCTTGCGTGAGGCTGTCTGCAGCGCATTCCTCTAGCTCAGGTCGTGCGCTCGCCGCAGTATGCGCGCGCGCCGGTCGTCCACGCTCCAAAGCCGCTCGCCACCAGGCTTCCGATCACGCTGCAAATGTAGCGCCGTTGCGCGACCGTATTGTTTGGACCTGCGTTGTAGCGGGCGACCGCCATGGTCCAGCTCCCCTCCCGCGCGCGCAATTCCTTGAGAAAGCGCGCCGCATAGTCGACGTTCTTCACCGGATCAAACATCGCCTCGACGCTGGCGAACTCGCGACCGTGATAGTGATGGTTGATCTGCATGCAACCGAGATCGACCAGCTTGGCGCCCTTGCTCTTGGCCTCGCGGAACTGGGCAACGGCATCCCGGAGATCGCTGGCCATGGCTGTCCTGCCGTCGATATTGAGCGCGTAAGGGTGCAGGACGCCTTTGCGTCCCGTCTCGCTCAGGCCCACTGCATACAATACCCCGAGCGGCACGCCGTGAGCACGTGCCGCACGCGCCATCTCACGCTCGCAGAGCCCGTCGGCACGTGCGAGGGTGGACAGGCTACAGATAGACAGCACCGCCACTGCGATCGACCGCAACCTCTTCATCCTGACGACGCTCGGTTGGCGTGATGAACTGGTCATGGCCCTGCTGCCTGTTGTGACGCGTCCCGGCTTGCGCATCGCTCGACTGACGCTCCGAGGCGCCGTTGTTGAACTGCGATCCGCCCTGGGGCTGCTGCTGCGACGATTGCTGGTCCGATTGCGGGTGCGATTGGCCGCCGCTCGACGTCGGATGGCGCGCACTGCTATGGTCAATCGAGGCAATTTCGAACGTATAGCCGGCGGACCGCATCGCATCCGTCAGAACGCCGCGATCCTTGCGCAGCAGCTCCGTTGTCTCTGGCTGATCCGCCAGCAGCCTTACCTCGACGGCATCGCCGGCCAGGCGCATCCTCACCGTCACCGTACCCATGCTGGGCGGATCGAGCTGCAGCGTCAGCATCCTGATCGGCGCATCCGGTCCCCGACGCATGTCCGGAGGTGTGAAATCGGGCGCAGCCGTGGGGGCTGGGGCCTGCGCCGTTGCCAGATCAGGAGCGATGCGATCGACGATCTTCTGCAGTAGCGTCGGCTGGCCGACGGGCTGGAAATGCGTCTCCTGTTCGCGCACCGCGACCTTCACTGTCGGCAGGGTCCGCGTCTCGATTGCACTGACCGATGATGCAAAGCGCTGCTCGGGGACATCGACCTTCGGAGATTTCGGCTCACCCGGCGTGAGCAGCTCCGCGCGCTGCTCGACCCGGGCTTGCGAGCGGGCTGGGAGCGCAGCATCGCCATCATCCCGCGGAGAGAGTGGCTGATCGAGCCTGGAAATCATGGAGCTGAGTGCAGCCTCGGGCGTACGCCATTCCGGAGCAGGCGCGGTGATTTCTCCGCCCGGTTGGTGCGAGGACGTCTCACGCGGCTGCTGGCGGGTCCGATCCTTGGGCCGACCGGCAACATGGTCCAGCACTTCCGCGAGTGGATTGGACGGCTCAGGATCCTGCGGCTCCATATCGACACTCTTGGCGTCGAGCTGCGGCTTGATATCGAGCGGCTTTTGCTTCGCTCCCTGCGCGATCACTCGGAGCTGCTCACGGAAATGCCCGGCCTCACCCTTGCTGTCCTCGGCCTTCCCCTTGTGGTCCTTGGCGAGCATCGCGTTCTGGGGAGCGAGGCGCGAAGCCGCCTTGCCACCGGTGAGCTGGCGGACCATTGCCATCAAAGGGTCGGTCTTGTTCATCGAGCTCGCTCCTTCAATTGCTCTTTCGATTCGTCGAGAAGGACTTGCGCCCGATTGACGGCCGCAAGCGAGCGGCCGAAGTCGATCCGCGGGCGCATCGACGTCTGCGCCTCGCCTGGCTGGTCCTGTTGTGCCGGCGCTGCGGGGAGCGCCTTTTTGACATTGCGTCCAACCGCGAGCACTGCCTTCAGCAACTCGGCATCTCGTTCGGGAAGTCGGCCAACCTCGATCTTCTGCAGATCCAAAAGCGCTTGGTCATGCGCGTTTGTCACCACGCGCGCGGCCGCGCGATAAAAGCGCGCACGCTCGCGCTCGGAACTCCCCTCGTCCGTAAGCCCCAGCACGCGCTCTGCCGCCAAATCCGCCATTTCGACCTTGCCGCGCACCAGCGCGGTGCGCGCGATCAGCAGATACAGGGCGCGCTGGCCGGCGTCGTCGAGTTGATCGAGCAAGGCGACGAGCCGGGGAAACCGATCCGATTGCTGTACGAAGCTGAAGCGCGCGACGGCCACTGCGAGGCGTTGTCGAAAATTCCCCGCATAGATCGAATGCCGGAAACGTCGGAAATATCTCTGAGCCAGCGCTTCGAACTTGTCGAAATCGTCAACTTGGCCGGCGACGAAGATCTCGCGGCGCAGCGCGGCCTCCTCGACCAGCGTTCCAGGCATCAGCAGTCTGGCGTCATCGAGCCGTTCGATCGCGGCTTTCGGGTCGGCCTGCGCGACGAGCGCGGACTGCACCAGCGCAATTTCGGCCGCGATGGTCGGCGGCAAGTCGCGCGCATGTATGTTCCCAAGCCGTGCCTTGGCGTCCTCCGCCCGGCCTTCCACATAGGCGATCGCGCCATCCAGGATCGCCTCATCGAGAACGAGCAGTTTCCGGGAGCGCAGCCCATCGACCACCTGGGGCGATCCTCCGCTCAGCAGGAAGGTCACCACGGCGCGCGAGTTTCTCGGCTCCTTCCAGACGGACGGATCAACTTTCTGAAACTCCTCGCCCAGTCGCTTGAGCAGGGCCGGCTGCGCATTATGCGCCTCCAGGCTTCCGCGTGCGATGTCATCCTGCAAAGCGTGGAGCGTCCGGATCATCTGATAGGGTTCGCGCGGCGGCGCTTCAGCCTCTTCCGCTCGGGCTGCGCCGACCAGAACGACCAGCGCGACGGCGATGGTTCCCACGCGGTTCATGGCAAAGGAGCGCGGATCAAGAGCTCGATGCGCCGGTTCTCGGCGGCCGACGGATCGTTCAGATTTTTCGGGCGGCGATCGGCAAAACCTTCGATATGGTCGACGCGCCGGGCATCGAGTCCGCCGCGTATCAGCATGTGATAAGCCATGTGAGCGCGCGCGGTCGACAATCTCCAATTATCGTATTCGGACGATCGATAGGGGCGGTTATCGGTATGGCCGCGTACAATCACCGGACCCTGGCTTTGCGATATCAAGGGCGTGATCTTGTCGAGGGCCCGCACGAGGCCGGCGGTTGGTTCGGCCGAGCCGGTGGCGAACATGCCGTAGTTGACATCGTCGGTGAGGCTGATGAGGAGGCCCTCATTGCTCTCGCGGACCTCGGCAACAGGACGCGCCGATCCGAGCGGCGCAAGAGCGGCGGAGATGGCAGCCTGCAATTTGGCCGCCTCGCTCTGCACAGACTTGCTTTCGGCTTGCGGAGTGGCTGAGCCTTTATCTCCTGGAGGAGCGGTTGCGCCCTTGTCTCCTGCGGGCGAAGTCGAGCCCTTCTCTCCTTGCGCCCGCGATGAGCGATTGGCGGCCGGATCGTTCATGGAGTCATCGTCGGCGAACAGGCCAATGGCCTTTGCCATATCCTGCTTTTCGGTCGGCGCGGGGGATCCCTTGGCTGAATCCGACCCCTGAATGGGAGCCGCTGTGGCGTCCGGCTTTCCTTCCGACGGGCGCGGACCTTTTCCTTCACTGAGCGCCGTGGCGTCACTGTCGAACGGCAGATTGCCAAGCTCCTTGCTGCCTGACCCCTTCTTTTCCAGCGGCGCCGAAGACCCCATGGGCCAGTAGACAGGATCAAACGGGTCTTTGAACGCCTCGCCGCCCTTCCACCCCTCTTTGCGGGTCGAATCCAGCGCAGTGCCCAGTTCCGCGATCCGCGGCGGACCGCCGGCAATTTCCGACAGCACCGCGTAAGGATCGCGGAACAGCGCCGCTTCACCAGAACGCGGCGGCGACGCCTGCTGCGCCTGCTCCTGGCGCTGCGAATATTGCGTCGACTTGCCCGGCTCGGGTTTCGGCCGCAGGCTGTCTTCCTCCTCGGCCTTGCCGGGATCGACGCGCCGGGCATCGTTGATACCCTTGCGGTCAGGGGTCGAGTCCGTCAGCTTGATCGGATTGAAGTAGTTGGCGACGCTTTCGCGCGTTTCCTGGTTGGTGGCGCTGATGAGCCACATCACCAGGAAGAACGCCATCATCGCCGTCATGAAATCGGCATAGGCGATTTTCCAGACACTGCTGTGCGATTCTTCGCCGTCGAGACTGCCCCGGCGTCGAACGATGATCAGCTCTGCCCTCTCTTGATCGGCCATGTCAGTTCAGGATCGCGAACTTCAATCGCTCCGCCCAGAGCTTGATCTGGGTTTCAAGGAAGATCTGATCGACGGTGACGGAAGCCTCCGCCACCGGAGCGGCCCGAAGCTCCACCGCAATCGCGCGGGCCGCAAGCTTGCCGCGCAGCACCTCGACCAGTTCAGGCGGGCATGTGACCCGCAAAGCCGGCCGGCGAACGTCGGAGGCGACCGACGCGAGCTGCTCGACGAAGGTGTTAACCGCCTGCTTCTGCACCGCGTTCGAAATGAACGGCTCAAGTATGCGCGCCGTCACCCCGGCGATCTTGGCTTCAAGCTGCGCGCCGGCTTCGGCGATATCGCCGGCAATCTTGGCGGCCATTTCATCCAGCAGATTGTGCTTTTCCTCGGCGAGCTGCATGCTCAGCCTCTGCCTCTCGTCGGCAAGCTTCTGCTCGAACTCGGCCAAGGCCGCCGCATAGCCGCCGGACCTTCCACGCTCATACGCCTCGTCCTCGGCGGACGGAGGCGGCGGGGCCGCCGGCCTAGGCTGCGCCTTGGGACTGGAATGCTGGGTGTAATCAAACGGAATGACGCGGCTACGAGCCTTCTGCGGCTCCGGCTGATCGAAGCTTGCCAGCAAACGCGCTACCTTCTCCGAACTCATGCTGCCGACTCCTCCTGCCTAATCCATTGCTTGAGAATCGCCGCCGCCTGCTTCTCATCGAGCTGAATGATTTGCTCCAACCGCCTCTGTGGAGCGTGCAGAACTCTTTTCGATATGTCCTGGACAAGATTTGGCGGCTCTTCCGCGAACCGCTCCATCGAGCCGCCCTCGCCGCCGAGCAGCGCCGCGGTCTCGCCCGTCTCGAGCTGGGCGGTCTCGGACGAGCGGGAGTCGAGGATCGCGTTGATCGCGGGCCGCAGGCCGAACCAGATCAGCATTGCCGCGACGGCGACGATTGCGACCGCGCTGACGAAGGCACCCGATTGGCGCATCAGCACTTCGGTAAAGGTGACCGCAGGAACCGGCGGGAAGTCGCGCGCGCCTTCCATGAACTCGACCGCCGACACCTGGATCTGGTCTCCACGCTGACGGTCAATACCTGCTGCGGTTGCGACAAGCTGGCTGATCTCGGCGACCTTTGCTTCCACGGCCGCATCACTGGCCTTATCGCCAAGACTGGCCAGGAGGCGTGGACGATTGACCAGCACCGCCAGGAACAGCTTGTTGACGACGTAGCCATCGCTCACGGTCGTCGTCGTTTTCGACGACACCTCAAAGTTGGTAACGTCCTCGCGCCGCTGCTTCTCGTCGTTGGTATTCTTGTTACCGGACGCATTGACCTGCTGATCAGGCAGGTTCTGCTGCACCGTCGTCGGCGTCTGCCGATCCAGGCTCTGCGACGATTCCTTCTCACGGACGGCGCGAACCGATCTTTGGACGCGAGACTCCGGATCGTAGACGGTCTCGTTGGTCTGCCGCTTGTCCGTGCTGAGCTGGGTGGCGACGCTGACTTCAAAATTGTCGAGTCCCAGATAGGGCGCCAGCGCCTTGCTGACATTCTCCTGGATCAGTCGACTGACGACGCGTTGCAGGTTCGCCATGCTCGTCGGCGCCGCGCTCTCGTCGTCGGATGCAAGCAGCGATCCATCGCTGTCGAGGACAGTCACCTTGTCGGCCGCCATACCCGGGACAGCCGCGGCGACGAGGTGACGAACTGATCGAGCCGTTTTGGCATCGGCAGCCCCGTCGGTCCGGATCACAACGGATGCCGAAGGCGGCTGCTGCTCGCGCCGGAACGATCCACGCGCCGGCATGACAATGTGGACGCGCGCGGCCTTCACGCCCTTGAGGACCTGGATCGTACGGGCGATCTCGCCTTCGAGTGCGCGGACGCGGGTGACTTCCTGCATGAAGGACGTGAGACCAAGGGAGCCGATCTTGTCGAACAGCTCGTAGCCCCCGCTGCTGCTGTTCGGCAGACCCTTCTCCGCCAGCAACGTTCTTGCCTGGGCGGTCTGCCCCGGTCGCACGAAGATGGTGTCGCCCGTGGCATTCACGTCGAAAGCAATGTTCGAGTCGCGCAGCACCGCGCCGACGCGCGAGACGTCCTCCCGGGAAAGACCGGTGTAAAGCACATCGAATTCCGGCCGGCTCAGGTAATAGGCGCCGCCGCCGACACCCAAAAAAACGGCAAGGCCGACGAGCGCGAGCACCGTGAGGCGCCTGGGGCCAAGCTCGAGCAGATTGTTCCACAGCCGTTGCGCATGTTCGCGGTTAACCATCAAACCCTCTGCCATACTTCCGAATCGATTCTCGATCGTGAAGCTTGTCCGAGGGTTGCGCGGCGCGAACCATGCAAAACGGCCGCGACCAGGTCGGTCGCGGCCGTCGTAGTCACGAGGTCGAGTCTACTAGCCGCGGAACAGCGACAGGATGCTCTGGCTGCCCGAG
The DNA here is from genome assembly GCF_055456055.1 of Bradyrhizobium sp. LeoB3. Lineage (NCBI taxonomy): Bacteria > Pseudomonadati > Pseudomonadota > Alphaproteobacteria > Hyphomicrobiales > Nitrobacteraceae > Bradyrhizobium > Bradyrhizobium sp. LeoB3. The sequence goes on along the minus strand of NZ_JBVBEF010000001.1, from coordinate 189,872 downwards.
TTCGCGATCGACAGAGCCTGAATGCCGAGCTGCTGCTGGGTCTGAAGAGCCTGCAGACGGGTCGATTCAGCGTTCATGTCGGCGTCGACGAGCTGGCCGATACCGCGATCGAGCGAGTCAGTCAGGGTCTTCACGAAGTCCTGCTGCAGGCCGATGCGGTTCTTGATCGCGCCGAGATTGGTCGCCGCGTCGGTGATCTTGGCGAAGGCATCCTGGGTACCCTGGATGTAGGTCTCGAGCTTCTTGAGGTCAGCAGCGCTGTCGGTGAGCTTCGAGATGTCCAGCGTCGCGACGCTGAAGGTTTCCCAGGCCGTGCCGGTGTAGGCGTCGTAGGTCTGGTCGAGGATGCCCTTCTTGGTGTCGACGGGCGCGGCGAGCGCGGTCAGCGTGACCGCGGCACCAAGACCGGCGACGCTGGCGTCGATCGAGATGTCCGCGTCGTTCCGGCTCTTGAACGCCAGCTTGTCGCCAGTCGCCTCGACGCCGACCGACAGGCCGTCGATGCCGAGCTTGTTGATCGCCGCTGCGATGTCCGACAGGGAGGTGTTCTTCGCCACAGCGATGTTGGTCGCCGTGCCGCCGACGGTCACCACGATGTTGCCACCGGCGTCGGTTGCAGAGTCATAGGCAGCCGTTGCGCCCGTCGGGAAGGTCTGGGCCGCGTAGGTGGTGTCCAGGTTCGCGTCATAGAGCTTGATCGCGTCCAGATTGACCGACAGCGTGTCGATCTTGACCGTGCCGCCGGCACGCGAGAACGACGAAACGACGGATTTCGAGGCGTTGTAGCTCGCGGAGGTCGAGTCGACCGAGATCCAGTTTTCACCGTTGAAAACCGCGCTGTCGGCGGTGTTCTTCAACTGCTTCTGCAGTTCGGTGATTTCGCTCTGGATCTTGGCGCGATCGACGCCGGGCGTACGGGCGGCGACCAGCTTCGAGTTGATCTGCGAGACGACGCTGACGGTGCCGTTCAGGCCCGTGTACATCGTGTCGATGGTCGCGGCGCCGAGGCCGAGTGCGTCCTGCACGGCGCTCAGAGCCAGATTGTCCGAACGCATCGTGGTGGCGATCGACCAATAAGCGGCGTTGTCGGAGGCCGTCGACACCCGGTAGCCGGTGGAGATGCGGTTCTGGGTGGTCGCAAGACCCGCGCTGACCGTCCGCAGGGTCTGCAGGGCGGTCATGGCGGAGGAGTTGGTCATCAAGCTTGACATTGATTATGTCCCTTAGTGTGAGGTGTTTATCTGGGGGACATACCGGGTTTTCACCGGTACGGCAGGGCGGCATCATGCCTTTGGGGTTGAAGGAACACCCAACCTGCCGTTCATTCGTCCTACCATCCGAACCTTACCTAGAGCTGAACAGCAACTCGAAGATTTGCGGTCCGGATGCCGTGCTGGCTCCCATGCCAGAGAATTTTCGGTTCTGATTCCATCAGAACCGAAGCTCTATTCTAATTTTGACGCGTTTTCTGCGCAGATAAGTCTACGCAATCTGCGTAAACTTGATGCTTCGCTCGAAAACGCTCCAGATCATGATCCGATTGGACGAAATCGGATCACGATCTCATCCCTTTGTTAAGCATGATCTTCCCACGCAGACGCTGCGTTTGTGGCCAGGGAAAGCCGGTTCATGCTCTACTGAAACGATCGTACCAGGCCAACGGCGAGAAGATTCCATCCATCGATCAGCACGAAAAACAGCACCTTGAAGGGAAGCGCGAACACAGTCGGCGGCATCATCATCATGCCCATGGACATGGTCAGCGTGGCGACAACCATGTCGATCACGAGAAACGGCATGATGACCAGGAAGCCGATCTCGAAGGCCCTTCGCAGCTCGGAGATCATGAACGCGGGTATGATCACGCGCAGATCGATCCGTTGGCCGTCGGGCCGCGTCTTGAAGCCTTCGGCCGCCAGGCTTTCAAAGCTTTGCAAATCCTTCTCACGGACATGCGCCAGCATGAAATCGCGGAACGGATCGGTCACACGGGTATACGCTTCCTGCTCGGAAATTTCGTTCTGCATCAAGGGCTGAACGCCGTCCTTCCAGGCGCGGTCAAATGTCGGTGCCATGACATAGAAAGTCATGAAGAGCGCGAGGCTGATCATGACGATATTTGCCGGCGTCGTCTGCAATCCGAGTCCCTGCCGCAGAAACGAAAGCGCGACGACGAACCTGGTGAAACTCGTCACCATGATCAGAAGCCCGGGAGCCAGCGACAGGACCGTGAGCAGCGCCACGAGCTGGATGATCCGGCCGCTGGCGCTTCCACCGCCTTGCGGGATCAGCGAGGACAGATCGGGAATCTGCGCCGCCGCCGCGGTGGGGAGAAGAGCCAGGAGCAGGACGAGGCAGAAGCGCTTCATTGGATGACCAGTGTTTCGATGATCAGTTCGCGCACCTTTCCGCCCGAACGGACCGCCGCCCGCTCGTTGAGATCCTCGCGAAGATACTGCAGCCCGCGCGCGCCCTCGATTTGCGCCGCCGACACCGTTCGCAGGTAGGACACGATGTCTTCGCCCAGCCGGGCCGCGAGAAGGCTCGCCTCCTCCTCGTTCATCTGATCGGTGATGACTGATCCCTCCATGCGGACCCACGTGCCGGTCGGTGCCGCCAGGTTGGTCACTACCGGCGAGATCTTCCGCAGGCGCGCCGTCGGACTGAATGCGGTGGCGACCGGCCGCTCCGCGGGCTCCTTCTGGCTATCCGCCATCCGCTGCCCGGCGGACAGGAGATACAAACTGGCAAGACCGCCCGCCCCAGCCGACAGCACCGTAATCAGCAACAACGCGGCCAACCATTGCATCACGTTTCCCATGCCCCGCTCCGCCGCCTGACGAGCTTCGCCACTTCTGGCCGCACCATCGGCTAGAACGGCCCGACCTGGTCGTAGATCTGCTGGCCCCACGCCGGCTGCTGCACCTCCATCAGACGGCCACGGCCGCCGTAGGACATTCGTGCTTCTCCGATCTTGTCGTAGGCAATGGTGTTGTTGCGGCCGATGTCCCGCGGGCGGACGATGCCGGCAACGTTCAGAATGCGCAGTTCGTAATTGACGCGCATTTCCTGCGATCCGCTGATCAGCAGGTTGCCGTTCGGCAACACGTCGACCACGACAGCTCCGACCGAGAACTTGACCTCATCGGTGCGGTCGATCTTGCCCGCTCCCTTGGTCGACGTTTGCGAGTCGACGTTGCCATTGGCCTGTCCCTTGGGCGACCAGCCGAAAATGTCGACGAGGTAGTCGGCACTGAACTTCGTCTTCGAATCCCGCGACCGGTCGGTCTTGTTGTCGAAAGTCGCCTTGTCGTTCATGGAGATGGTGACGGTGAGGAGATCACCGATGCGTGCCGCGCGCGGATCGCGGTAAAGATCCCTGCGCTCGTCCCAGAGCGAATGATAGCCGGCGGTGTATCGGCTGCGCGGCTCGACGGGAACCGCACGCGCTTCGGCGTGCAGGCCCTGGCCGATCGGCGACAAATAGGGCGCCTGGCTGATTTCGGCGAGACTGTTCATGCACCCGCCCAGAGCGAGAACCGGAAACAGAGAAAGCAAGCGAAGAACCTTCATTTGTTCGTCTTCCCGTCGTCGGGGCGTCGCATGCCCGCCAGGGTGTCGGCGAGGTGGGCCGCGCGCCCGGTCTCCATCTCGTTCAGGATCGCGCTTGCGGTCCGCACCCGAAGCTTGGCGAGCACGGCCGCCGCGGTTTCATCCGCCATGCTGGCGATCTGCCGCGCGGCGGCATCCGGGTCCATGCCGGAGTAGATCTCGACGACGCTGTCTTCCGCCTTTTTCAGGAAGTCCTCGCGCAGCTTCAGCCATTTCTCGTACTCGGCGCGCTTCGCCTCCAGCTCGGCGATCCGCTCCCGAAGCTTGGCCTCGGAGGCTTCCAGCTGCTTTTGCTGCCACGCCACGCGCGCATCCAGCGCCGAATCCGTGATGTTCTTGCAAAATTCGGTGGCGTCAGATCCGCGCTGATCGCCTGTCGCCGGCTCTCCAGGTGCCGATGGAGGCGCTGCATTTTTCGCAACGGTTGCGGTCGTCAGCGGCAGTTCGGGCTGGGAATTGCCGGACGGCGCCTCCGGCTTGGCAACAGGGCGGGACGGCACCGCGCGCGATGTCTTGGCGAAGTTGGCCAGGTTCAGCGGCTTCGACAATTTCTGCTCAGGCTGCGCCCATGCCGACGCCTGCGCGGAGAGCGCAAGACACCCCGCAAGCAGCATGCTTCTTCCCAGCAACGTCGCGAGCCTCACCATCCGCTCTCCGTACAGCATCTGTTCGAAGCGTTGCACGTTCAAGCTTGTGCGACGCTGTCTCTACTGGATGACAAGATCGGCTTGCAGTGCGCCCGCCGCCTTGATCGCCTGCAGGATCGCGATGATGCCCTGCGGCTTCAATCCGATCTGGTTCAAGCCGCGCACGAGACGCTCCAAGTCCGTTCCGCGCAAGATCGCCACTTGCGCGCCATTCTCGCCGGCTTCGATGAACGTTTGCGGCACCACGACCGTTTCGCCGCGGCGCGCGAATGGCCCAGGCTGGGAAACGACCGGCATCTCGGTGATCCGAACCGAGAGATTGCCGTGGGTGACGGCGACGGTCGAGACCTGGACGTTGCGGCCGATCACAACGGTGCCGGTCCGTTCGTCGATGACGACACGCGCCGGCGTGTCAGGCTCGACCAGCAATTCGCCGATCTCGGCGATGAAACGAACCGGCGCGACCGAGCGTGGCCGCGACAATATGATCGACCGGTAGTCACGCTCGAAGGCCATGCTGGCGTGATATCGCCCCTGACCATAGTGGTTGATGGCGTCGATGATTCGCGTCGCGGTGACAAAATCCGGATTTTTCAGCTCGAGAATGAGCGATTCCATCTGGTAGAATTTCCCCTGCACCTCGCGTTCGATCAGCGCGCCGTTTGGAATGCGGCCCGACGTCGGAACGCCCTGGCTGACGGTCTGCGCAGCACCTTCGACCGAATATCCGCCAACCGCAATGGCTCCCTGGGCCACGGCATAGACCTCACCGTCGGCGCCGCGGAGTTGGGTCATGAGGAGAGTGCCGCCCAATAGCGAAGAGGCATCGCCGAGCGAGGAGAGCGCGACATCCATGCGCGAACCACCAGTAGCGTATGGTGGCAGATCGGCCGTCACCACGACAGCGGCGACGTTTCGCGTCCGCAGCAACGTTCCGCGGATGTTGATCCCCATATTGTCGAGCATCGACTGGAGCGACTGCTCGGTGAAAGGGGCATTGCGCAACGTATCACCGGTCCCTTTAAGACCGATCACCAGACCGTAGCCGATAAGCTGGTTTTCCCGCACACCCTTCAGGTTGGCGATATCCTTGATCCGCACCGCCGCATCGGCGACGGTGCAGGAAAGGAGCAGGACGATGAATGATAAAAGTCGCAATATCATCCGTTTTGAATCCGCACCGATCCGTCCGACTGGATGATACCCCTGATGATCACGCCCGTATCGAGGTTCCGAAGCTGGATCATGGTGCCCGGACTGCCGGACTGCAGCGATGAGGCGTAGGTGACGATGGAAAGAGATCCATCTTCGACGATCACCTTGACGACATTGCCCCGCGCCACGAGTTTCTGCTCTTCGAGGGCGTTGATCGGGATCGGCTGGCCCGCCACCAGCGTCCTTCGCGCGACGCGGCCAACAAGCGATGCCCGGTCGGCGGCAAAGGCCGCTGCACCGGGCATATTCGGCCCGAAGGCGCGATCGATGATCAACTCGTCCTTGATCACATCGCCCGGATAGATCACCGTTGCCGGCACGAGCAAGCGCACGGATTCTTCCGCGATCGCGCCGCCACCTGCGCCGCTCGCAACGAGCATGAGCGCCGCGATCATGGAAACCAGCGCGAACTTGACGAGCTTCAAGACGCTTCTCCGCTTGCAATCCTATCGAAGGCCCTTGGAGACCGTCGACGCCATCTCGTCCGCCGCCTGGATCACCTTCGAGTTCATTTCGTAAGACCGCTGCGCCGAGATCAGTTCAGTGATCTCTTTCACCGGATCGACGTTCGAACTTTCCAGGTAGTGTTGGTGGATCTTGCCGAAGCCGATATCGCCGGGAACGCCAACGACCGGAACGCCGGACGCCAACGTCTCCTTGTAGAGATTGCCGCCAAGCGGATCGAGGCCCGCCTCGTTGGCGAAATTCGCGAGATTTAGCTGGCCGAGCAGGCGCGGATTAACCTCGTTGTCCAGCTTCGCGTACACCTGACCCGATTCATTGACCGTGACATCGACCGTCCCTTGCGGGATGATGATCGCGGGATCGACGGTATAGCCATCCGCCGTCACCAACTGTCTATCCGCGTTGGTATTGAAGGCCCCGGCGCGGGTGTAGAGCGTTTCGCCATTCGGTCCCACGACCTGGAACCATCCTCTGCCGTTGACGGCGAGATCGTAGGTATTGCCGGTTTGCGCCAACGCACCCTGCAAGTGCAGCTTTCGCACGGCCACCGAGCGAACGCCCAGCCCCAGCTTGGCCCCCTCGGGGACCGCAGCTTCGCCGCTGCGGTTCGGAACGCCCTGCATGCGATCGACCTGGTAGAACAGGTCGGTGAATTCGGCTCGCGAACGCTTGTACGATGTCGTGTTGATGTTCGCGATGTTGTTGGCGATGACCTCGACATTGAGCTGCTGCGCGCTCATTCCGGTCGCCGCGATGGCAAGCGCTCTCATTTGCTATCCTCAGATCGCCATTCGGCTGACTTCTTGGTACGCCTGCACGACCTTGTCGCGCACGGCGACCGCCATCTGCAGCGTCTGCTCGGCGGACATCACGGCCTCCACCACGTTCTGGGCCGACACCTTGCCCTGAATATACGACACCGACGCAGCCTCCCCGTTCTTAAGGGTGCCGATGGCGTCGGCGGCAACCTGCTCAAGGACCCCGCCGAAACCGACCGAGGATTGAGCCGCCTGCGGCGCCACTGGTGCGGACGTCGCAACACTACTTGAGCGAACGACGCCGGCGATGTCTTTTAGAACCGAAACCGCTTCCAACATCATGGACTATGCCCCCTTCAACAGATCGATCGTCATGGCAACCATCGACCTCGCCTGCTTGATCACCTGCAGATTGGCCTCATACGAGCGGTTGGTTTCCCGCATGTCCGCCATTTCGATCAGCATGTTCACGTTCGGCAGCTTGACATAGCCGTCCTGGCCGGCCGCCGGATGAGTTGGCTCGTAATCGACCCGAAACGGAGCACGGTCGACGCCGATGTCCTTGATCTTCACGACCCGTACGCCCGCCGCGCGATCGACCTCCGCCGAGAACGTCGTGGTCTTGCGTCGGTAGGGCTCGGCGCCGGGCGTACGGCCGGTGGAGTTGGCGTTTGCCATGTTCTCGGATACGACGCGCATCCTGGTCGACTGCGCCTCAAGTCCCGAACTGGCGATTTGAACTGATGCCTGCAGCGGATCGATCATCAAGCCTCGCGTTAGCTCTTCGCACCGGTCATGAACATGCGGTGAAACGATTTGACGATTGCGACGTTCAACGAATAGTCCTTGTTGATATCGCCCGCCTTGAGCATTTCCTGCTCGAGACTCACCGAGTTTCCGGAGTGAACGACTTCCCAGCTATTCTCCTTGCGCGTGCCCTGCGGACGCACAAGCGGGCCGGTGGTCATATGTTTCGGAGATGTGACTGCGAGCGGCACGACTTTGGTATCGAGTATCTTGTCGAACGGCTCGATATCCTGCGCTCGGTAGCCCGGCGTATTTGCATTGGCTACGTTCGACGAAATCGTGGACTGTCGAAGTGACAGCCAGCGCGCGTGAGATGAGGCAAGATCGAAGAGATAAACGGGTCCCACAACGTCCTCGTCACAGTGGTCCTATGACGATCGTATACGAACCCAAACTTGTCCGAGGCTGGTGAAATCTCCGCCATTGATGCGAAGCGTTTCTCACACACCCGCCTTCTGCTTGCGTGAATGCAGGAAATAGATGATCTCGGCGACCGGACGAAAGAACTCTTGCGGAATCACCCGGTCGACCTGAGCGGCACCGTACATGGATCTCGCAAGCATCTTGTCCTCCACGACCGGCACGTTGTTCTGCTCGGCGATTTCCCTGATCTTGAGAGCGATGAGATCCTGCCCCTTCGCAAGCACGGTGGGAGCTGCATCTTCGCCATGTCGATATTTCAGGGCGATCGCATAGTGAGTGGGATTGGCCACGACCAACGTCGCGCGGGGAACCGCAGCCAGCATCGACTTTCGTGCCCGATCGCGGGCCAATGACCGCAGCCGCGACTTGACCAGCGGATCGCCTTCCGCCTGCTTGAATTCGTCTTTGAGTTCCTGCCGCGTCATGCGCAGGTCGCGCCGCCAGTGGAATCGTGCCCAGACGAGATCGAGCGCCACCAGCACGATCGTGGCAATGCTGATTGCCGATACGAGCCGCATCGCAGTCGTCAAGATAAGTTCCGGAACGCCGGTCGGGTCGCTAAACAAAGAATTCACGGCCACAGCCTCCTCGGCCCGCAATACGATGGCTACCACGAGGCCTATCGCAAAAAACTTAAAAGCAGCCTTCAGGAACTCGATGCGCCCCTGACTGCCGAATAATCGTCCCCATCCCTGAGAAATCGAAATGCGTGAGGCCTCGGGCTTTATCCTTTCAAACACCAGACGCGGAGCGTTCTGCAGGAACGAAGCCGCCAGTCCGGCTATTGCAAGGACAACCACGATTGGAAGCAGCAGGGCGGCCGAACTGCTTCCAATAACCACCATGAATTCCAACGCATCCGCACCGTTACGGATGCGAATCCCGGAGGGATCATCGATCAACCGGCTCAGCGTCGATGCCAGTTTCCGGACACTGTCGACCGTAAGGAAGCTCAGGATGATGAGGAACGCGATCATGGACGAGAAGATCGACGCCTCACGCGAGACCGGAATTCTGCCCTTCTCGACGGAGTCTCTTATCTTCTTTTCCGTCGGCTCTTCGGTCTTGCTCTCCTTGTCGGGTCCCTCGGCCATAACCGTCAGTCTTTACGTGAATACCGGCCCATCTTCCTGATCCGGATTGAGCTCGATCTCTCCTCGCCCGGCCATGTCGAGCGCAAGGTCCGTGATCGCGCGGCGCGCCTCCAGGATTTCGCGCTGGTTCGAAGGGACACTGCTGGCAAGCTCGCCCTCGACCATCCGGCGCGTCCGCGACGCCAGCGACGACAGAATGAGCTCGCGAAAGCTCGTATCGGTTCCCTTCAGCGCTATCACCGTGCGATCGGTCGGGACCTGGTCGAAGATCAGCATGCGCGCCTTGGCGGTGAGATTGACGATATCGTCAAACGTGAACAGCATCCCCTTCAGTATCTCCGCCGACTTCGGTCGCGATTCGGAGAGATTCTTCAGCGATTCCTCCATCTGCGTCCGCTCCATCTTGTTGATGATGTCGGCCATGCGAGGATAGGTGTCGGATGCGAGGTTGCGCCCGAAGTTGATCATGAAGTCTTCGTGCATGGTCTTCTCGATGACCCCCATCGCCTCCTCGACAACGGGTTTCAGGCTCAGCATGCGGCGCATCAGATTGTGCCGCAAATCCGCCGGCAGCAGGCTCATCACGCGCGCGGCGCACGCGGGCTTCACCCTGGAAAGGATCAAGGCGGCCGTCTGCGGATGCTCCTTGAGCAGATAGTTGGCCAGCAGGCTTTCGGACACGGAAGAGACCCGTTCCCACACCGACTTGGTCTTGTTGCCGAGCACCTCCGATATGATGTCCGTGACCTGCTCGGGAGGAAGAACGCCGGTCAGCAGTTTCTCCAGCTCGCCAACCGTTCCGAAGATGTTTGGCCCGGTCGTGAAGTGCTGGGCGAACTCCTCGATGATCGCCTCGAGCTCGGGACCTGAAATAGGCTTCAATTCCGCCGCTGCGCGCGTGACGATCCTGATCTCATCCGGATCGAATTCCTTTAGAACGCCGCCGGAGAGCTCCCGGCCCATGGCCAGAAGGAGCGCGGCAACCTTCTCCGTACCGCTCAGCGGCCTGGCTTCGGAGCTACGCTTTGCAGGTGCATTGAACGCCATTCGGGCAGATCCCTTACGCCTCTACATCGCCTGGGGATCCTCCGACGATTTCGGTGAGCGACACGCCGAATCGCGAGTTCTCGTCCTCCACGACGACAACCGCGCCGCGCGCCACGATTCGGCCGTTGACAACCACCTCCACCGGCTCGCCGACGCGATGATCCAGCGGAATGACGGCGCCTCGCCCCAGCTTCATCAGATCGGCGACCGGCATCGTCGCCGAGCCAAGCAGAACCTGGACAGTGACCGGAATGCGCAGGATCGGCTCAAGGTTTGTAAGCCGGCTGGTTTCCTCCGCCGCGCGCGCAGCAAGATCCGCGAGTTTTCCGAACGCGGCTCCTCCCAGCTTGGCCGTCTCCGACGGATTCGCTGTCGGGGAGGCGGCTGATTCGGTTTCGAATGGCTGCTTCATTTCACTTGCTTTCTCGGCAATTTCATATTCCGGCGATCACGCCAATTATAACTACCTGCGGGACACATCGGCGCGAGTTTCGATATCGGTGATTGCCTTGCGCGCCTCTTCGATCTTGCTTCCGAGGACATTGACGAGCTGCTTTCCGTCGGCACTGAACTCCCGCACCATGAGCACCATGTCATCCATGGTTTCGGTGGTCTTGCCGAGAATGAAAGCGAAATCGCCCTGGCTGGCGCGCAGGTGAACGAGCTCCCGGTGCATCCTCGTCACACGGATGGTGGTGACAAGCAGCGCCGCCAGGAGAATAAGGTCAACGAGATAGGATGCCATCGATGAACTCCCGCTTTTGATCCGCCGATTCCTTAACTTGCAGCGAATAGACCCCGTTGAGCTGCCCCATTTGGCACCAGAACAGCCGCTGATTGTTGCACTCGAGCCTCACGAGAGTGCTCGGCGTGGCATTCAGCTCGATCACCTGACCTACCTGAAATCCCGCGACTTCGCCGAGAGTGAGCGAGCGCTCCTCGAGCACCGCTTTCAGCACCACCTCGGTGCGCTGGATCTCGTTGTGGAGCTGCTTGCTCCAGTTCGGGTCCGTGGATACGGACTCTCCGGACACGATCTGCGAAAGCGCCTGGCGGATAGGATTGAGAACGGCGTGCGGAATGACGATGAACATCTCGCCACCGCGGTCCAATCCCTGGACCAGAATCTTGGCATATACGGCCATGTTGTTGAGCCGGCCGATAGCCAGATAATCCATCCGCGTCTCGACGCGTTCCAGATTGAACTGGACCTCCGAAGCGCGCGAGAACGACGATTGCAATGCCTTGCCGAAGCGTTCGAACAGCGCTTCTGCAACATGCAGCTCCACGTTCGAGAAGACGCGCGGCATGTCCAGCGGTGGTTCCGCCCCGTCGGAGCCGAACAACAGCTCTACCATCGTGTATACGAAGTCGCGATCGAAGCCGATGAGGATTCGGCCGTCCCACGCCTGCGCGTAGAACACCGCCACGATCGCCTCTGATTCGCGGCCGTCGAGAATCTCGGAAAGACGGTCGCTACCGACACCGGTCAGCGAAAAATACGACTGCGACGGCGACATCGACCGGAGACTCTCGGCGCAGAGGTTGGTCATCTGATCGAAGATCACATGCAGCATCGGCATGCGATCGACCGAGATTCCGGCAGCTCCGAGCAGTTGATCCGGAGCCGGCTCGTGCCGCAGCGGCTTGCTTTCCGACATCAGGCCTTCGCTCCCGCCACTTTCGCCACCTGCTCACCGCCGCCGCCCTTGGCCGGGCCCGCAATGGTCTCGTTTTCCACCACGTCGATCGAGGGACGATCGCCAGGTCCGATCATCTTGCGGCCATGCTCGATTGCGATCTGCGGCAGCGCGCCGTTCATGAAGGCAAGCAGCGTCTGCTTGACGATGATGTACATCCGGCATTGCTGCTCACGCACCATTTTGACCTTGTGGGCCAAAGGCGCAACAAGACCGTACGAGAGAAAAATTCCGGCAAATGTTCCAACCAGCGCCGAACCGATCAGGCCACCGAGAAGCTTGGGCGACTGATCAAGCGCCCCCATCGCCTTGATGACACCCAGGACCGCCGCCACGATCCCAAGCGCCGGCAGGCCCTCCGCAACCATCATCAGAGAATGGTACGGCTTGAGCTTGCTACGAACGATCGTTTCGATCTCTTCGTCCATCAACGCCTCGATCTCATGCGGTCGCGCGCTTCCCATGACGATCAGGCGAAAATAGTCGCAGATGAAATGCACGAGAGAATCGTTGGCAAGTACGGTCGGGAAGTTCTGGAAGATCTCCGACGATGACGGGTCGTCAATATGCGCCTCGACTTCATTGCGCCCCTTGTTGCGCACCTCGCGCATGAGCGCGTGCAGAAGTCCGAGCAGGTCGAGATAGTGGCGCTGCTTCGGCACCGCCACGGTAAGCGCCTGCACGATCCCGACCCCCGTGTCGATGACGACTTTCCAGGGGTTCGCGACAATATAGGTGCCGATCGCCATGCCGGCGATGATGACGAACTCCCACGGCTGCCAGATCACGCTGACATGCCCACCCATCGCCACGAAGCCGCCCAGCAGGCTCGCGATCGTGACGATGACGCCAAAAAGAATGCTCAAGCCCACCGCTCCGAATTGGGACACATTCGTTTAGGCAGCGATCCTTGCACGAAGCTGTCACTGGACCGGCGCGAACAGCCTCACACAAGCTTGCCGGTCGATTTTTCAGCCAGTCTTAATCCCTGTGTGCGCGCAGGAGCTGCTTTCGCGATGGTGTCCCACGATCGCAAGTTATCGGAGATCTCCGGCAATCCGGCTCGATCTCCGAGCGGACGGCGCGCAGCAACCTGAAGATCGGACGATAGCCGGTATGCAATCAGCGCTCTATGTCAGCCTTTCCGCTCAGGTCGCCGTCGAAAAGAGGCTTGAGACCATCGCCAACAATCTGGCGAACATGAAGACGACCGCTTTCCGCGCCGACGCGGTGAAGTTCGAAACGGCAATGTCGCGCGCCGCATCCCAGCCCGTCGCCTTCTCGACCCCCGGAGAAAACTTCATCTCCCGAAGGCCCGGAAGCGTGACGCGGACCGAGAATACGCTCGACGTCGCCATCATCGGCAACACATGGATGGGGTTTACCGGTCCCACCGGCACGGCTTACACGCGGGACGGCCGGATGCAGATCAACCGCACTGGCGAATTGCAGACCGTTTCAGGGTTCCCCGTGCTCGATGCGGGCGGCACGCCGATCATCGTCGATCCCGAGGGCGGACCGCTGACGATCTCGCGAGACGGGACCATTACGCAAGGCATAAACCAGGTCGGAGTGCTCGGCCTGTTCGACATTCCTGCCGGCGCAAAGCTGGAGCGCTACGGCAATTCGGGGGTCATTCCGGACCGTGCCGCGACGCCCGTCGTCGATTTCATGTACACCGGCTTCCAGCAGGGCTATGTCGAGGAGTCCAACGTCGATCCGCTATCGGAGCTGACACAGTTGATCACCGCCTCGCGCGCGTTCCAGAGCGTCACCTCGCTTGTCGAGGGCTCCGAGGGCACGATGCAGAATGCGATTCGCTCGCTTGGCGAACCGCCCAAGGCATAGCAGCCAGCAACACAGGAGCCTGGTGACCGAATGAATGCGCTGGAGCGGCTGGAATCGACGCTTTCGTCGCTTCGCAAGGACGTGCCGACGGTCCGGGTGGGCGGCACCGTTTCAGAGGTCGCGCCAACGCATTACCGCGTCTCGGGCCTCTCGCGATTCGTAAGACTGGGCGAGTTGATCGGGCTCGAAATCGATGGCCAGGTACAACTCGGCGAGGTCGTTCGTATCGACGGCAACGGCGTCACTGCCAAGCCATTCGATTCCCACATCGGGGCGGGCCTGGGCCTCGTTGCCTATCGTCATCCACCAAAGACGATCTCGCCGCATCCAAGTTGGAAGGGCCGGGTGCTGAACGCCCTTGCCGAGCCGCTCGACGACGCTGGCACGTTGCACGTCGGGGACCGGGTGATGTCAACGGATGCAAGCCCGCCGCCCGCCATCAGCCGCGCCCGGGTGCGCGCACCGTTGCGGACGGGAGTGCGGGTGCTGGACCTGTTTACGCCGCTCTGCGTCGGGCAACGTATTGGTATTTTTGCCGGGTCAGGCGTCGGCAAGACGACGTTGCTGTCCATGATCGCGCAAAGCCAGGGTTTCGACACCGTCGTCACGGCCTTGGTCGGCGAACGCGGCCGCGAGGTACGCGAATTCCTCGAGGAGGCACTGGTTCACCATCAATCGCGCGCGATCACGGTGGTGTCCACGAGCGACGAGAGTCCGATGATGCGCCGCCTGGCGGCAAAGACCGCCACCACGATCGCCGAATATTTTCGGGATCGTGGCGAATCGGTGCTGCTGATCGTCGATTCGGTCACACGCTTCGCTCACGCGGCCCGCGAAATAGCACTGGCCACCGGCGAGCCGGCGGTTGCGCGCGGCTACGCCCCAAGCGTCTTCAGCGAGCTGCCGCGCCTGCTCGAACGGTCCGGACCCGGCATCGACGGACAGGGCTCAATCACCGGCATTTACTCCGTGCTCGTCGATGGCGATGATCACAATGAGCCGATAGCGGATACGGTGCGCGGCACTCTCGATGGGCACATCGTGCTTGACCGGGAGGTCGCAGACCAGGGGCGCTATCCCGCCGTCAATGTACTCTCATCGGTATCGCGCCTGGCCCAACAGGTCTGGACCGCGGACGAGCGCAATCTGCTGCGAAAGTTGCGCGCCATGATCGCGCGCTTCGAGGACACGCGCGATCTGCGCTTGATGGGCGGCTATCAGCCGGGTCGCGACGGCGAACTCGATCAAGCCGTCCAACTCGTTCCGAAGATCTACGATCTGATGCGGCAAGCGCCGTCGGACCCGCCGAGCCGTGAGCCGTACCAGGAACTGCTGAACCTCATCAAGGCCGCAATCGAGTAGCGGTTTGCCTTTCCGGGAGGCCAACCTCGGAAGGTCACTGTAGCTTTGTTGTTCCTGACACTCGCCGAGTTTCTCATAGCAAGAAGGCAAGCGCCGCCTCGCAGCGATCTTCTATCTTCAGCGTGAGCAGGTGATCGGCACGGGTCCGACCGAGATTGACGGCCGCGATCGGCAGACCATTTTGAGCGGCCATCTGCGCGAACCGAAAGCCGGAATAGACCATGAGCGAGGAACCGACGATCAACATGCCGTCGGCTTCGTTCAAATGGCTCTTAGCTGTGGCAACGATCTCGCGCGAAACATTTTCGCCGAAGAAGACGACATCCGGCTTGAGAACGCCCCCGCACGATCGGCAAGCCGGTACGACAAAGCGTGAGAAATCCTCGTTCTCGACGTCAGCGTCCCCGTCCGGAGCGTCCGCGGCGTCCAAACCGAGCCACGCGCCGTTCAGGCGAGCCAGTTCGTCCTGAAAAGTCGACCTCGGCATCGTCGACGCGCATCCCAGGCACCGAACCATATCAAGTCGTCCGTGCAGGTCGATGACCTGCCTGCTGCCCGCGGCCTGATGCAGCCCATCCACATTTTGCGTCAGGAGGATTTTGCTTCGTCCCTTCGCTTCCAGCTTGGCCAGCGCATGGTGGGCATCGTTGGGCAATGCACGGCCAAACCTCCGCCACCCGATCAGACTCCGCGCCCAATAGCGCTGCTGGGTCGCGTGCTCACGAATGAAGGCTTGGTAGGTGACCGGCGGCGTCCGCTTCCACTTGCCGTCGCTATCGCGATAATCCGGAATGCCGGAATTTGTGCTGCAGCCTGCTCCCGTCAGGACGAACAGACGTGAGTGGCGGTTGATGAAGTCCTCGAGCGCATCGTCTTGCATGGCCGGGAGTATTTAGTGCGTCGGTGTCGCTGACGCCAGTAGGAGCCGGCGAGCTTGTGCGCCGGGCCCCGGACGGGACCGCTCTCGACACCAACTTCGGCCGAGCCCGCGCGCAAGGCCTTATGAAGCATGATTGCCTTCCGTAACGGCGGTCACCAGCCTGACAAATGCCAGCATTCCGGGATCGTCGAGGCCGCGGCTCTTGTCGCCGAACATCCGCGCACGGCCGATCCTGCAGGGTTTGTCGTTGAAATTGGCCAACACAGCGGCGGCACTCTGCCGCGCGGCGCTGACCACCTCGGTCCAGTCCGACTTGCCCGTAACCGCCTTGGCAACGGCATCGATCGCGTCGATGACCGTCTTGTCGCCGAGCGCCGATTGGCCGCGCTTCAGCATCGCGTCACGCACATCAGCAAGGATCGGACCCAGCTCCGAGGCGGCAAGCTCGGTGCGGTCTTTCGTGGCGCGAGCGAACGCGAGCAGTCCGGTCGCAAATAGCGTGCCAAGGCTGGAGCCGGTGGCCGCCGCGGCCGCCTGTGCAAGGGCGCCGCAGACACGGCCGAGATCGTCGCCGTCCTTCGCATCCACTGACGCTAGCCGCTCAATCACCCTGGCAAGCATACCGCCCGTGTCGCCATCGCCCAACTTCGCGTCGGCAGCATTGAGTTCTTGTTCGAGCTGCGGCATGGCGGCATGGGCGCGCGACGCTGCCGAAATGAGGGACTTTGCCGACAGCATCAGCCGACCGTCCAGAATGGGCAGTATGCGGGAGCAGCGAGAAGGCGTTCCAGTTCGTCGTCGAGGAAGCAAAGGCTGATCGAGGCGCCGGCCATCTCCATCGAGGTCACGTAGGGGCCAACAAGCGGCATCACGATGTGTAGCCCGCGTGCCGCCAGGAGTTGGGCCGCTTTCCTGTAGAGGATGAACAGCTCTTCCAACGGCGTTGCACCCAGGCTGTTGACGAGGATGGAGACCCGATTGCCACTGCCCCGCGGCTGCTCCGCCAGAAGGCGCTCGATCATTTCGGTCGCGATCTCGTCAGCGGATCTCAGCTTGTCGCGCCAGATGCCGGGCTCGCCGTGAATGCCGATGCCCATCTCCATCTCATCCTTACCGACGGTGAAGGTCGATCTGTCCGCGCCGGGCACGCGGCAGGGCGCGGTCGCCATGCCGATGGTACGGGTCGCATCGACAGCTTTCTGCGCGATCCCGGCGACATCAGACAGGCTGGCCCCCTCCTCTGCGCGTGCGCCGGCGATCTTGTAGGCGTAGACGATGCCGGCGACACCACGCCGCTTGCGCGCCTCCTGAGGCGAGGCGCTGGCGATGTCGTCGCAGCCAAGCACGGTGCGCGTTTCGACGCCATCAAGCTCAAGCATCTCGGCGGCCATGTCGAAATTCATGCGGTCGCCGCCGTAATTGCCATAGAGCAGCAGCACGCCGGCGCCACCATCAGCAAGCTTGATGGCCTCGGTGCAGGAGGCCACATTCGGTCCCTCGAAGACGTTGCCGATGGAGCAGGTGTCGAGCAGCCCCTTGCCGACATAACCGGTGAAGAGCGGCAGATGCCCCGAGCCTCCGCCCGAGGCGATGCCGACCTTCCCCTGACGCGCGCCTTCCGCCCGGCGCACCACGCGCTTTGCCTCTCCGCCCAGAGCAAGCGAGGGATTGGCCGCCACGAGGCCGGCAAGCATCTCGTCAACATAGTCCGAGGGTGAGTTGATGATTTTCTTCATGAGAAGCCCTCCTGGAATGGCACAAGGTCAGCTGCCGATACGCGCTTCGGTCCCGGGATCGAACAGATGAATGACGGGGTCGAACGCCAGCTTGATGACGTCCCCTACAGCAGCCGTGATGCGCTCCCGGACAACGGCCGTGACTGGCGTCGTGCCGACACGAAGCTGCAGCACGGTCTCGGCACCGGTCGGCTCTATCAGCAATATGGTCCCGTCCACGCCCGCTTTGCCGACGTGGATGTGCTCCGGCCGGATTCCGAAGATCACCTTCCGTCCGTCCTGCATGCCCAGCGCCGAACCGAGATCTACGCCGCCATCGGCGACGATGCGCCCGCCGCCCGCGATCGCCGGAATGAAGTTCATCGCCGGCGAGCCGATGAACCCGGCCACGAACTTGTTGGCCGGCTTGTCGTAGAGATCCAGCGGTCGCCCGACCTGCTCGACCGTGCCGCCGCGCAGCACGACGATCTTGTCGGCCATGGTCATCGCCTCGATCTGATCGTGCGTGACATAGACCGTCGTGGTCTTGAGCCGCTGGTGCATGTTCTTGATTTCGGAGTTTACGATGACTCCGCAGCTCTAATTGATCCTGATAAATGGCACCGATAACGGTGCGCATTTTCGTCGTTCAAAAATCGTCAACGAATTGAAATAACGTGATTAATTGCGTTTTCGGCGAAACGATATCCCGATAGTCGGGATAAAATACGAATTTCATCCGTTTGCTCGTAGAACGAGTATCCCATATATTGGGACGTCCAGAGATCATATTCAGGACGGGAAAACATGGACGCCGTGAACAGCGAGGCGGACAAAGACAGCGGCGCCGAAACCTCCGCGCAGAAGATGCAGAAGGTGCTTCAGTGCTTCTCCGTCCTGGAGCGCAGCCTCAGCGTTTCCGAGATCGCCGAACGAACCGGCATGCCGCGCAGCACCGCGCACAGATGGTGCGTCTCGCTACGCGAGATCGGCTTCCTCGATCAGGATCATACCAGGGACGAGTACCGGTTGGGCCTGAGCCTGCTTCAGCTCGGCAACACCGTGCTGTCGAGCATGGATCTGCAGAAGCAGCAGCGGCCGATCGTCGAATCGCTGACCCAGGCTTCGCAAGAAGGTGTGCATCTGGGTGTATTCGACGGCATCAGCATGGTGTTCGTGTCGCATACTCCGGGTGGACCACTGGTCCGCAACAACTCCACCACGCTCGTCGAGTCATCACCTTGTTATTGCACGAGCGTCGGCAAGGCCGCGCTGGCCTTCCAACCTGCCCCGGTCGTCCAGCGTATCATCGACATGGGCCTGGTGGCCTACACGCGCAACACGATCACTGATCCCGACAAGCTTCGCGAGGAGCTGCGGATCATCCGCGAGCGCGGCTATGCTCTCAACAATGGCGAGTTTGAACCGCATACGCGTTGCATTGGCGCCCCGATCCGCAATGCCAGCGGAAAAGTGATCGCCGCCATCAGCGTCACAGGCACGTCCAAGCGCCTGCCCGATAGCCGCGTCAAGAACATTGCCCCGCTTGTGGTCCAGCACGCCGACGCGCTCTCCATTCAGCTCGGCTACCGCATCCGCGGCGTGGCCACCTAAAGCGTATTCGAGCGAAGTGGACACCGGTTCGCGTGAAGAAAACGCGTCAACACAAAAATCTAGAGCTTCGGTTCTGATTCAATCAGAACCGAAGCTCTGAGGCAGCGCTGCTCGAACCGATAAAACGTCAGGCCGGCAACCTGCACGACGCCCAGCCGACCGCGGTGAGCTTGGCATCCGATGCGCGGCGCGCCCAGACCTCGAGCTCGACTACACGCACGCCATCGGCCAGCGTGCCCACAGCCGTCACCACGCCCGAGAACGACACCGGATCGAACACCTGCAGCGTGTTGATGAATTTCATCTTCAGCCAGCCTTTGGTAAACCAGGCTGCGCCGAACACCCGCGCCATCAGCTCCGCTGCGGCGCCGTATTCCTGCTGGCCCTGCACGATCAGGGTCGGCAGCTTGCCTTTCTTGGCAATGTGCAGATCGTTGTGCGTATTGCGCACGTATTCGCCGATGCGCGAGAAGACGGCGGTCTGCTCGGCCGTGAAGACCTTGGTGAGCGGCGTCAACACGTCGCCCACAGCCACATCGCTACCGGCCTTCTCGATCCGCCGCGCACAGTCCGCAACCTCTCCCGTCACGCTGCGTTCGGTCGTCTTGCTGCTGCCGCGGCCGGCGATGAGACCCGGCACCGTCCGCAGGATCTCGACGCCGCGGTGCCTGACGATGCTGCGCCCGTCCTCGGCGGTCGCCTGGGCTTCCATCACCACATAGCCTTGGCCGCGCCGCTCATAGGCCTCGACATACTGGCCGGAGAGCGTCACGCGTTCGCCCAGCTTCACCGGACTATCGAACCAGATCTGCTCCTCGGTGTGGAAACCCACCGTCTTGCTGGCACGATAACGCGTGGTGAAGAGCTGGACGAGATCATTGCCCAGCAGCGCCGGATGACCGATGCGCGCACCGTCGAACGGGCTCTCGCCCCGCAGATACCAGGCACCATAGTCGTCCTGGGTGAAAGCGAAGCGCTTGATCTTGTGATCGTCGATGGTGATAGTCACCGGCCCCAGCTCCTCCGGGATCCGCAGGTTCTCGAACACCGGCTCCTTCAGGCCGGCTTCGAGGTCATCCACGGTCACGGCCCGGCGAGGGTCGGTCAGATCGCGCCAGGGGTTCGGTGCGGCGGCGGTCGATTGGGTCATGGTCACGTCCTGGAAGCGCTCTTCGATTGCTGCGCGAACGGCGGCCTGCTGCGGCTTCGGCCGAATGCAAGGAAACAACGGACCCCGGCCGGAGTCCGGGATCGGAGCATCAGAAGGTCAGGCGTGAAGGCAGGACCTTCCGCTTGCGGCTCTCCGGGTCATACCACTCGGTCACATTCGACTTGGTGATCAGCGGGGAATCGAAGGCGATCGTCTTCTTGATCGGCTTGCCGCGCAGGATCTGCACGGCGGCCTCGATCCCCTCCGAGCCGAACGGAAGATACTCCCACACGCCGTCGACATCGCCCTTGTAGATACCTTCCAGTGCCTCGACCGTGAGACCGTCATAGCCGGTGAACCACATCTGGTCCTTGCGCCCCGCCTCCTTGGCGGCGCGCACCGCCCCGAGAGCCATGTCGTCATTATGGCAGTAGACCGCGTCGATCTGCTTGTTGGCCTGGAGCAGATCCTCCATGCCCTTGATGGCCTGGGTGCGGTCGTAGTTGGCGACGATGTGGCCAATGATCTTGATGTCCGGATGCTTCTCGATGACTTCACGCCAGCCTTTCCCGCGCTGCTGGTTGATTACCGATCCAGGCTTGCCCTCGATCTGCGCAATCAGACCTTTGCCGCCGAGCTTCTTGACGTAGTACTCGCCGGCCGAACGCGAGGTCGCCATGGTGTCGGTCGCGAGGTGACACGCGAAATCAACGCCGCCGGCCAGCGGCGAGCTGAGTACCACGATCGGAATCTTGGCTTCGTTGATCTGCTTGACCGTGGGCGTGATCGCCTCGGCGTAGTAAGTCGAGATGATGATGATGTCGACGTTGCGGACGAGCAGATCCTCGATGTCGCGGACCTGCTTGGCCGGCTGGTCGTTGGCATCATAGACGACGGTCTTGAGACCGTACTTCTTGGCGGTCTCCTCGATGCCTGCCTGTTGCTGCTTGATCCACTCGGTGTTGGAGAAGGACATCGTGAAGCCGACGGTCTTTCCCTGCACGGCCTGCGCAAACGAGTCTTGTCCCCAGATGGCGCCGGACGCGAGCGCCGCAGCGCCGGCGCCGAGCTTGAGGATGTCGCGGCGGTTCGTCCGCCGCGTTCCGTCGTGGGTCATGATTTTTCCTCCAATTGCGGGCTTCAGCGCCGCTTTCTCCATTCGCTCATGACGACCGCCAGAACGATGATCACGCCCTTGAGCAGCATCTGAGAATAAGGTGACACGTTGAGCAGGTTGAGGACGTTCGATAGGAACGCCATGATCAGCACGCCGAGCACCGTGCCGCCGACACCGCCGACGCCGCCATCGAAGGTGGTGCCGCCGATCAGCGTGGCTGCGATGGCATCAAGCTCATAGAGCGTGCCGGCATTGGGCTCGCCGACAGTGAGGCGGCTCGCCAGGACGACGCCCGCAAGACCTGCCAGCAGCCCGCTCACGGTGTAGACGAGCACCTTGTTGCGCTCGACTGCGATGCCCGAGAGGCGAGCCGCCTCCTCATTGGCACCGACGGCGTAGACGGCGCGGCCGAACACGGTGTAGCGGAGCGTCACAGCCGCGATCAGCCATACGAACGCGAACAGCACCACCGGCGCCGGAACAGGCCCGATGAAGCCGGACCCGAGAAAAGTGAAGGCCGCCGACGCATCGCGCACGATGACGTTGCTGCCTTCCGTATAGATGTAGACGAGGCCACGCACGAAAATCATCGTGCTCAACGTCGCGATGAAAGGCTGCAGGCGCAGGCGCGTGATCAGCAGCCCGTTGACGATGCCGACCGCGACCCCCGCCGCGACCCCGACCAGCACCGCGGCGCCCACGCCGTAGTGCGCGAAGCCGGCTGTCAAGGCGGCCGAAATGCCGACGATGGAGCCGGCCGAGAGGTCGATTCCCCGGTTCAAGATGACGTAGGTCATCCCGATGCTGACGAGGCCGATCATCGTCGCCCCGCGCAACACATTCAGGATATTGCGCGAGGACAGGAAGTACGGCGACAGCAGGCTCGCCACGACGAGCAGCAGCACGAGTGCGAGCACGTTGCTGTAACGCACCAGCAAGCCCAGGGCCCGGTTGTAACCGGAGTTGGCGGATTTGGGAGAGGCCGCGCCTTCCGTGATGGCGGTGTCGGTCATGCGTGAAGCTCTTGCTTGATGGAGTGAGCGGGGAGGGCGAGACCGAGCAGGCTTTCTTCCGTCGCACGGTCGCCCTCGACTTCGCCGGTGATCCGCCCGTCGCTCATGACGAGCACGCGATCGGCCATGCCCAGGATCTCGGGCAGTTCGGAGGAGATGAGCAGGACCGCGATTCCCTCGCGGGCGAGTTGATCGACGAGCGCGTAGATCTCGCGCTTGGCGCCCACATCGATACCGCGGGTGGGCTCGTCGAGGATGAGCACGCGCACGCCCTTGAGGAGCCATCGCGCAAGGATGCATTTCTGCTGGTTGCCGCCGCTCAGCACGGCGATCGGCTGCTCGGCATGAGGAGTGCGCACGTTGAGGCGGCCGATAAACGCCCGCGCCTGCTCGGCCTGCTTGCGGCTGTTGAGCACGCCGAAGCGGCTGTGCTTCTCCGGAGCCGCGAAGGCGATGTTCTCGCGAACCGAAAGCGGCATGAAGAGGCCGTCGCGGCGATCCTCGGCGATGTAGGACACGCCCTTTCTGATCGCGTCCGCCGGGCTGCGCAGGACGACCGGTTCTCCGTCGATCAGGATGCGCCCCGCCGAGATCGGGGCTGCACCGAACAGGGCGCGCGCCAGCTCCGTTCGGCCTGCGCCGACCAGGCCGGAGAGGCCGAGAATCTCGCCGGCGCACAACGTCAGGCTCGCGTCCGTGAAGCCGTGACCTGAAATCTCCCGCGCCTCCAGCACCGGCTTGCCGGGCACCCTCCCCTTGGCGGGGAAGCGCTCGCCAAGATCACGCCCGACCATGAGGCCGATCAGCGCATCCTTGCTGGTCGATGCCACGTCCAGGGTCGTCACCCTGCGGCCGTCCTTCAGGACGGTGACGCGCGAGGCGATCCGGAAAATCTCGTCCAGATGATGCGAGATATAAAGAAAGCTGACGCCATCGGCCTGCAGCCCCCGCACGATGGTGAAGAGGCGATCGACCTCCACAGGCGTGAGACTCGCGGTCGGCTCATCGAGAATGATCAGACGCGCCTTGAATGCGAGCGCCTTGGCGAGTTGGATGAGTTGCCGCTGCGCGATCGACAATGCCTCGACCGGGGTACGCGGATCGAGATCGAGGCCGACACGCTCCAGTAATTCGGCGGTCCTGCGATCGGCTTCGGCCCAATCCACCCGTCCCCAGGCCGCCAGCGGCAGGCGTCCCATAAAAACGTTTTCCGAAATGGACAAAGGACTGCAAAGCTTTGGCTCCTGATGCACCATGCTGATCCCGAGCTCGAGCGCCGCGAAGGGATCCGGAATCCGCACCGGACGGCCATCCAGCAAGATTTCGCCGTCATCCGGCGTGTAGATTCCGTCCAGGACCTTCATCAGGGTCGATTTGCCGGCGCCGTTTTCTCCAATAAGCGCATGTATTTCACCGCGCTCGACCAGCAATGACACCTGATCAAGCGCCACCACGCCGGGAAACGACTTCGAAATACCGCGAACATCAAGAAAAGCCGGGACCGGCGCCAAGTATTTCCTCCATCTCACCCGCGTCTCCACAGTTTTGAGACTTGTCGCGCGGTGTATGATCGATATAAAAACGTTTTTGTATCGGACGCGCAAGCTGAAAATGCAATCTGGCGGCCGATCACGTTGTGAAATTTTGTGGGGTCCGCCTCACGGTGCCGGGAGCCGCCATGAAGAACAAGCTCGTTTCACTCGAGGCCGCGCTGGCCCCGATCCCGTCCGGCGTGACGCTGGCGATCGGCGGGAGTCTGCTGCGGCGCCAGCCCAATGCGGCCGTCCGCGAATTGATCCGCCGCGGGATCAAGGACCTCACCTTGATCACGTGGGCGACCACCACCGCGACCGACATGCTGGCGGCGGCGGGCGCGATCCGGCGCTGGGAGGGCATCTATGCGGGGATGTTCAGCCACGGCCTCGCACCCAATTTCAGGCGCGGCGTCCAAAGCGGCGCCATCACGGCGCTCGACTTCTCCGAATGCGCGATCGTGGCACGCTTCCGCGCGGCCGCAGCGGGGCTCGCCTTCATGCCCGTTCGCTCGCTGCTCGGCTCCGACATGGCAGCGCGCAATCCGGAGCAAATCCGGCCGATGACCTGCCCCTTCAGCGGGGACAAGCTTCATGCAGTCGCCGCAGCCGACGCCGATTTCACCATCATTCACGGTTACGCCGGCGACTGCTACGGCAACGTGCAGTGGCCCGTCGTGCGCGACAGCGACGACATCGACCAGCTCATGGCGAGCGCCGCCAAACGGCTGATCGTCACCGTCGAGAAGATCATTCCGCACGAGGAGGTCAAGGCGCAGCCGACCCTCACCTATATTCCGGGACAGTGGGTCGAGGCCATCGTCGAGGTCCCGCAAGGCGCGCATCCGGCCGCCTGCGACTCCATCTACGACGAAGACGAAGAGCATCTGCGGCTTTACCTCGAGCACGCCAAGACCCCCGAAGGCATGGCGAGCTATCTCGACCGCTTCGTCCGCACGCCGCGGACTCACGACGAGTACCTTCACGCCAGCGGCGCTTCCGCCCGCCTCCCGTCCCTTTCCGTTCAGCAGGGCTGACGCATGAACACGCTTACCGCCACCGGCTTCACCGTCAACGAACTCGCAGCCTGTATCATTGCGCGCGAAATCAGGGATGACGACCTGATCTTTGTCGGCGTCGGCACCAACGGACGCGCCTTCACGCTCGCCGTCGGCATCCCGCTCACCGCGTGTCGCCTCGCGCAACTGCGCCATGCGCCCGGCGCCACGGTCTACTGGGGCAACCTGTTGGATCCAGACCTCTCCAGCATGCCCGACAATCTCCGCCAGGACAGCCTGACGCGCTGGCATGCCGCGGCCTGCCCGGCCGACACGGGCTTCAAATGCGACATGCTTGGCCGCGGCCGCTTCGACGTCTCGTTCGAGTCCGCGGCGCAGGTCGATCGCCATGGCAATCTCAACATCACCGCGATCGGCGATTATGCAAAGCCGGATGTACGGCTGGTCGGCTGCCTCGCCCAGCCCGAGCATCTGGCCTTTGTGCGCCGTCCCATCATCGTGGTGGACCTCGACAAGCGTACGTTCGTGGAGCAGGTCGATTTCGTGACCAGTGTCGGCCACCGGGTGCGGGGCACTCCGCGTCGGGAATTTGGCCTGCCAGGGCCCGGCCCGGCGCTCGTGGTCACCGACAAGGCCATCTTCGACTTCGGCACCGACGGTGCCATGCGGCTGCGTTCGCTGCATCCGGGCGTAACGCTCGATGACGTGCGCTCACGCATGGGCTTCGCGCCGACCATTCCCGAAAAGATCCCCGTCACGGAGCAACCGTTGCCTGAGGAGTTACGCCTGCTGCGCGAGGTGATTGATCCACGCGGCGTATTGATGCGGGTTTGAGCGCCCCTGAATAATGTGGCACGAACGTGCCGCGGGGCGGCGCCGTCGCCCCGTGCGCGTTCGGCGCTCGCTTCAGCCGAGCCAGTCCGCGACCACCTCGCTGGTGTGTTCTCCGATCGACGGCGCCCGCCGGCGGATGCTGTTCGCGGTCTCCGAAAGCTTAACGGTGACCCCGTGCATCGGCACATTGCCGTCGGGATAAGCGACATCGACGATCTGCTCGCGATGCTTGAGCTGCGGATTTGTGACCACTTCGGCAATGGTGGCGACCTTCCCGCACGGCACCTCGGCACGCGCCAGGATCTCGACAACGTCGTCGGAGTGGTGCTGGGCGATCCAGCCGGCGATGATGGTTTCGATCGCATCAGCATTGGCCATGCGTGCAGCATGCGTGGCGAACCGATCGTCCGAGAGCAGGTGCTCGAGCCCGGCCGCCTTGCACAAGCGGGGAAACAGCGCATCATTGCCGGCGTTGAAGTGAATCCAGCGCTCGTCCTTGCAACGATAGTTGTTGGCCGGCGCCGAATAGCGGTCGCGCGCGCCCTTGCGCGTGGCCTCCGTTCCGAACAGCGCGTATTCGGGAATGGCGGTCAGCAGCAGCGTCACGGCGCTGTCCAACAGCGCTGCGTCAACCACCTGCCCTCGTCCTGTCCGCTCGCGCGCCTGCAAGGCTCCGAGCGCACCGACGGTCGCGTAGAGCCCGGTCACCTGATCGACGACGAAGGCGCCTGAAGGGACCGGCTTGCCGCCGGCCTCGCCCGTGATCTCCATCAGGCCGCTCATGGCCTGCGCGATGACATCGAAGCATGGGCGCTGCGCATGCGGTCCGGTCTGTCCGAAGCCGGAGATGCGCACCATGATCAGACGCGGATTGATTGCAGCGAGCTCCTCGTAGCTGCATCCCATCTTCTCGAGGGTGCCCGGCCGGAAATTCTCGATCAGGATGTCCGCTTTGGCGGCGAGGTCGCGCAGGAGCTGCTGGCCCTCGGCGCTGCGATAGTCGAGCGCAAGGCTGCGCTTGTTGCGATTGAACATCATGACATAGAGGCTCTCGCCTCCGATCTTTGGCGCAATCGCCCGGGCATCCTCACCCCTGCCGGCCCGCTCCACCTTGACGACGTCGGCGCCCATGTCGCCCAGCAGCATTCCGCAAACAGGTCCCGCAATGAAGCGCGACAAATCGAGGACCTTGATCCCCTCAAGCGAACCGGCCATTTCCTCTCCTTGACTGGAATTATACGGCTTCTTTCTTGCGCTTCCTGCCCGCCGCCTGGGGGGCGCGCGCGGTGGACCCGCGGACCACGAGGCCCGTCGGGAAAATCTGCTCGCGTGCCGGCGACGGACGCTGATTGCGGATCCGCTTCATAAGCATCTCCGCCGCAGCCGCGCCCATGGTACGCTTCTGCAGATGGATGGTGGTCAGATCGATGCGACGGAAGGAAGCGAGCTGGATGTCGTCGAGACCGACAACCGAGAGATCGCTCGGCACCTTGATGCCGAGCTCCATGGCCGCCTCGATCACGCCCATGGCGTTCAGATCGTTGCTGGCCATGATCGCGGTGGGGCGATTGGGCAGAGACAACAAGCGCAGGCCGGCGTCATAGCCGGTCGGCAAATTGTAGTCGCCGTTGAAGATGAGTTCGGCGTCCCGGTCGAGCTTCAGGCGGCGAACAGCGGCTTTGTAGGCCTCGAGCCGTTCGGCGGCGGTCGAGGAGTCCATCGGACCACGCACGAAACCGATGCGGGTATGGCCGAGACTGGCGAGATGATCGACCGCCTGGGTGATTCCGCCGACATTGTCGGAACCGACATAGTCATCCTCGTGGCGCGGACTGCGCCGCTGGACCAGCACGAAAGGCGTTCCCGAATCGAGCAGCTCGCGAACGCGCGGCGTATCCGTGTATTGGGAGATCAGCACCATGCCGTCGACCTGGCTGTCGAGCAGCGCGCGCATATGCCAGATCTGCTTCTCCTCATCGCCATCCGTGTTGCAGAGAAGCAGGCTGCACTTTTCGCGGATCGCCACGTCCTCCACGCCACGGACGAAATCCGGAAAGGCCGGGTTGGCGACGTCGGCGATCAGGACGCCGATGGTGAAGCTGCGCTGCATCCGCAGCGCCCTGGCCACGGCAGACGCACGATAGCCGAGACGCTCGGCCGTCTCCTTCACCAGCCGCCGGGTCTCCTCGCTCACATGCTGTTTGCCAACCAGCGCGTTGGAGACGGTCGAGAGGGCGATGCCGCACTCGTTGGCGACATCCTTGATCGTTACGCGCTTCTTGTCTTTCATGTCTCAGGCTCTCCGACCCCCATGCACCGTTCGGCAGCAATAGCGGCCGGCCGGCCTTCGTCCAGATTCAGACCCTGAGAGAACGCACATCGCAAGCAGATTAAGTCCGCAGTTGACCCCGGTGTCATAGCACGTGTAGCTTCCAAAACCAAGAAACGTTTTCGGAAATCGTTTCGCGGCTTCATATCCACACGGGAGGATGCGAATGACACCCGGCACCAGCGGCGCGGCCCTTCTTGAAAGCGCGTGGCGTCAGGAAATCCTACGGCCCGGTCCATGCCTTGCGGGGCGTCGACTTCCGCA
The DNA here is from genome assembly GCF_055456055.1 of Bradyrhizobium sp. LeoB3. Taxonomy (NCBI): domain Bacteria; kingdom Pseudomonadati; phylum Pseudomonadota; class Alphaproteobacteria; order Hyphomicrobiales; family Nitrobacteraceae; genus Bradyrhizobium; species Bradyrhizobium sp. LeoB3. The sequence continues at coordinate 161,427 of NZ_JBVBEF010000001.1, read as the reverse complement.
TCCGCAAAGGCGAGACCATCGCGCTCGTCGGCGACAATGGCGCGGGCAAGAGCACCTTCGTCAAGATCCTGTCCGGCGCCATTCAGCCGACCGGAGGAGAAATCCTGTTCGACGGCCGCCCTATCGCGATCTCCTCCACTGAGGTGGCGAGGAATCTGGGAATCGAAACCGTGTACCAGGACCTCGGCCTCTGCGACAATTTGAGCGTCGCCGACAACATATTTCTGGGCCGGGAAAGAACCTGGGGGATCGCTCCGCTGCGTTTCCTGGACAAGCGCAGCATGCGCGCGGCGGCTGACCATGCGCTGACGGGCCTTTCTGTCAACGTGCCGCGAGCCGACGCCAACGTTTCCGGTCTCAGCGGCGGCCAGCGCCAGGCCGTTGCGCTGGCCCGCACCAAACTGTGGAAATCCTCGCTCGTGCTGCTCGACGAGCCGACTGCCGCGCTCGGCGTGCAGGAGACCAAGCGTGCGATGGACGCCGTGCGGAAGCTGCAGGAACAGGGCATCTCCATCGTGCTCATCAGCCACAACATGCCGCTGGTGATGGAGATGAGCCACCGTGTGGTGGTTCTGCGGCATGGGACCAAGGTGGGCGACGTGCCGACCGCCTCCGTCAATGGCGACGATGTCGTGTCGCTGATCACCGGCGCCCGCCAGACCTGGATCGAGGCGGCCTGAGCGCCTCACGGACAAGACCCCAGCATGGTGCAAACGCCGTCGAAACTCGTCTCGCTGGCCGAGGCCGCGCAATCCGTCGTGAGCGGCGCATCGCTGACCGCCGGCGGCTTCGCGCATTCCCACCAGCCGCTCGCCTTCACGCGCGAGCTCGTCCGGCAAGGGCGCTCGCGGCTCACGCTGATGAGCGTCGCAGAATGCTGGGTCGCCGAGCTCCTGGCCGCAGCGGGCATGCTCGAGAAGGTCTATTTCTCGAACTTCATGTTCGAGGGCTACGGCCGCTGCCAGCGTTTCTCCAAGGCGGTGGAGGCGGGCACCATCGCGGTCGAAGACCATAGCCATTTCGGCATGGTGTCGCGCTTGATGGCGGCGGGGCTCGGCCTGCCGTTCATGCCCATGAAAGCGATGGCGGGGACGGATATCCTCGCGGTCTCCGGTTTCGAGCCGGCGGCGCACAAGGCTCAGCGCCTGGATTCGCCGTTCGGCAACGGCATCGTCACCGCGGTCTCTCCGCTCAAGCCCGACGTGGCCGTCATTCACGCCGCCCGTGCCGACCGGTTCGGCAATGTGCAGCTATTCGGGACAACGTCGGTGATCGAGGAGCAGGCGCGCGCTGCGGCACAGGTGATCGTCACCGTCGAGGAGATCGTGGACACCGACGTCATCCGCCGCCAACCCGAACTCACGCTGCTGCCGGCGCTGATGGTCGACATGGTCGTCCATGTGCCGTACGGCGCGCATCCGACGGGAGTCTACGGCTACTACGACCATGACGCTCCTCACCTTGCCGACTATTACGCCGCATCGCGCTCGGAGACTGACACGACGGCGTGGCTCGACCGCTGGGTGCATGGCCTGCCCGATCATTATGCCTATCTGGACGCCCTGACGATGTCCCGGCTGCTCCGCCTGCGCGTCGACCCCGCGTTGGGTTACCTGCGTGAGGTCCGTCATGACTGATGTCAGCCGCGACGAATACATGGCCGTCGCCGCCTCGCGCGAGATTCGCGACGGCGACACCGCCTTCATCGGGACAGGCCTGCCCATGGTGGCCGCCTATCTCGCCAAGGCGACCCACGCGCCGCGCGTCAACCTCGTGTTCGAATCCGGCATCATCGATCCCCAGCCTGTCGACCTCGCCACCGGCGTCGGCGACTACCGGCTTGTGCACGGCTCCACCAAGGTCGCCGGCACGTTCTATGCCCTCAGCCTGCTGCAGCAGGCGAAGGTCGACATCGGCTTCCTCGGCACGGCCGAGATCGATACTTACGGCAACCTCAACTCGACGGTGATCGGGCCCTACGACCGGCCGCGGGTCCGGCTGCCGGGCAGCGGCGGCGCCAACGACATCGCCAGCATGGCGAAGCGCTTCGTGGTGATCGCGCGCCTCGACCGCAAGCGTTTCGTCGAGAAGGTGCAGTACCTGACGACACCGGGCTTCCTCACCGGTCCTGGCGCACGTGAAGCCGCGGGCCTACCCGGCGCGGGGCCGGTCAGGGTGATAAGCGATCGCGCGATCCTTGGTTTCGATCCGGTCTCCAAGCGCATGCGCGTGGAGCGCCTCTATCCCGGGGTAACTCTCGCCGAAGTGCAGGAGCACATCGCTTTTGCGATCGACGCGGCCCCGACGCTCGAAACCGAACCGAAGCCCGATACTCATTTGCTCCGCCTGCTGCGCGACGTCATCGACCCCGACGGGGTCTATGTCGGTCGCGACGAGCGCTGAGCCCACCCGAGGATTCCCGCCAATGTCCGCACGACACAAAGTCGTTTCGCTCGCCGAAGCAATCGGCCTCATTCGTGACGCCGACTGTGTCGCCCTTGGCGGTCACGCAGGGCGCAGGCCGCCGATGGCGCTGGCGTGCGGGATCATCCGGCAGGGCCGCAAGGACCTTCGTCTGGTGTCCTGGGACAAGAGCCTGGCGCTCGAACTCCTCGTCGCTGCAGGCTGCAGCGCGCGTATCGCGGCCGATGACATCGAGACACGTGATCGCATCCGCGCCATAGCGCTGGGGTTGCCCTCCACGTCGGGCACCTGGGACTCCCATTTCCGCGTATTGCGGCCGGATGTCGTGCTTCTGCATGCGCAGTGGGCCGACGCGGACGGCAACGTTCGCTTCGCCATGGATCAGTGGGAGGCCGAATTCCCGGACGTGCTGCTCGCGAAGACCGCAACAAAGGTGATCGTGTCCGTGGAGCAGATCGTCAGCAGTCAGGCCGTCGCCCGGCGCCCGACCGATCCATTTCTGTCCGGTGAGTCCGTCGCCTGCATCGTCGAGGCGCCTTACGGGGCCTATCCGGCTGCCTGCGACATTCGTTACGAAGCGGACCACGCAGCGCTTGGCGCGATCGCCGACGCGACGCGGTCGCACCAGGCCCTACGGGCCTGGCTGGATAGGCATGTGTTCAAGCCGGGCGATCATTGGGCGGCCCTCGATGCCATCGGTTCGAGACGGCTGCTCGGCATCACGACCGACCGGGTGTTGCGGGTCTGATCTCCGACAACACCGCGGTCGGCTGCAGGCCTCAGATCGGATCCTTCCAGACGTTCTCGCTGCCGTCGATGCGGACGTCGATCAGGTAGAAGCGGCCCGATGCCTTGCCTCGGGCAATCGCGGCGGCCAGGTCGGCGGGATTGGTAACCTTCTCACCGTCGCCGCCCATGGACTTGGCGATGCCTGCATAGTCCACGTCGCCGAAATCCACGCCGATGTAGCGCTGGCCGTGGAAGTGCAGCTCTTCCTGCTTGATGTTGCCGTACGCCATGTCGTTCATCACGATCAGCGTGAACGGCGCCTTCTCACGCACGGCAGTCTCCATGTCGCCCATGCTCATGCCGAGCGAGCCGTCGCCAACGACGGCGATGACGTCCTTGCCGGGCCCCGCAAGCTTGGCGGCGATCGCAGCCGGCAGGCCGAAGGCCATGTTTCCGTAGCCGACCGGCTTCATGTAGGCGCCGGGCGTCTTGATCGGCAGCATATGCGTCCAGACGCCTGGGTTGCCTGCATCGGCAATAATCACCGTGTTCGCATCAATCGCTGCGCCGAGCGTCTGCATGACCCATTGCGGCTTGATCGGCCGCGACGTCGCGTAGGCCGGGGCGAAGACGTCCTTGCGCCACTCCTCCCGCAGCCGCCTGGCCTGAGCGAGCCAGTCTGCGCGCGCGGCGGCATTGGCCGATACCTTGCCCTGCAGCGCCCCCGCGAGCCGCCGCAGCGCATCTGTGGCGTCGCCGATCACGCCCACCGCGACCGGGTAATTGCGGCCGACGATCGCCGGATCGAGATCCACCTGCACGATGTTCCGCGTCAGCGGCAGCGTCCAGCGCGAGGTCGACGCTGCATTCATGCTGTTGCCGACGACAAGGATGCAATCCGAGTCCTGCAGCAGGTGTTTGGAAACCTTGGTGCCGAAGCGGCTGCGCGGGCCAAAGCATAGATCGTGGTCGCCGGGCACGGCAGAGATGCCGTTGAAGCTCGTCACGATCGGCGCACCGAGCAGTTCGGCCAGCTTCAGCGCGGCCTCGCCGGCCCGCGCGATGATCGCGCCGCGACCAAGCCACAGCACCGGTTTCCTGGCGACGGCCAGCGCCCGGGCAGCCGCCGCGATGGAGGCTTCAGGCGCGACCGGGCGCTCGTTGAAGCGGTAATTCTGCGGGTCGATCGGCTCGAACGCGATCTCGCCGCCCTCGACCGCATCGCGGGCGAAATCAAGCAGAACGGGGCCGGGATTGCCGGTCGTCGCCACACGGAAGGCCTCGCGCACCGCCTGCGGAATGCCTTCGCTGTCCGGCACGAAACGGCTCAGCTTGGTGAACTGCCGAAACAGCGTGATGTGATCGGCATCCTGGTTATCGTCCTGGCCTATGTGCCGGCGCCGATTGTTGCAGGTGATCACCACAACCGGACTTGAATCGCGGTGCGCACCGCCCACGGCGGTAATCAGGTTGGTCGCTCCGGGGCCGGTGGTCGCGAGGCAGACGCCGGGCTTGCCTGTGAGACGGCCGTAGGCGTCGGCCATATGTGCGGCAGCGCGCTCATCGCGCGTCGTGATGAAACGGATGCCGGGCTCGTCATAGAGCGCGTCCATGATCGAGAGCGTTTGGCCGCCAGGTACGCCGAAGATGAACTCCACGCCTTCGAGCTTGAGGCATTGGACGACCGCACGTGCGGCTCCGATCTTGGCTCGCGCGGGCTGTGAAGTCGTCATCTGCTGCACTCCTGACTGTCTTTGAGATCCGCGGCCGTCTTGGCCATGGCAGCGACGTAGCAAAAAAAAACGTTTTCGGAAATCGTTTTTTGTGTCTTTATGCCAGCACGCCAAAACCGACGTACGGGACCCATGAACCTGCCCGCCTCTCCCGCCGCCATTTCCTTCACAGGATCGAGTCATAATGCGAGGTGACCTGATCCTCGCCATCGACGCCGGCACCAGCAGCACGCGGGCCACGCTGTTCGACGCGGCCGGCGTGCGGCTCGGCCATGCCAGCCGCCCTTTCAGCGTTGCGCTTCAGGCCTCGTTCGCCGAAGCCGATCCAACGTCGCTGTGGGCAGCGATCGTCGAAACGGTCCGTGATCTCGGCGTCGATCGGGAGCGCATCGCCGCGATCGGCGTCACCGCCGCGATTGGCATGGTGCTCACGGACGCGCATGGGCTGCCGCTTGCTCCCATCTGCACCTGGCAGGACCGGCGCGCGACGCGTGAAGCTGCCCTCATCGAACGTCGACTTGGCGCCGCAACCGTCTATGGCATCTCCGGTCGCCGGATCGCCCCCGAGCTGACCGGGCCGCTGCTGCTCTGGTTCCGCGATCATCAGGCCGACGTCTTCGCCGAAGCGCGCCTCATGCTGACCATGAAGGACTGGCTGCTCATGCGGCTTTGCGGCGAAGCCGTCTGCGATCCCGCGGGCGCTTCCTATTCGCTGCTGTTCGATGTCGGGCGGGGCGCCTGGAGCGAGGACTCGATCGCAGCGCTGGAACTGCCGCGCCACCTTTTCCCCGAGATACGCGACGGCACCGCGATCGCCGGCCGGTTGACCCGGGGCGCGGCGAATGCGCTGGGGCTGCTGGATGGAACAGCGGTGGTGGTCGGCGGCCCTGACGGCACCGTCGGCGGAATGGGAGGCGGCATGGTCGAGCCCGGCATTGCCGTCAACGTCATGGGCACCACGGACGTCATCTTTGCCTGCGCCGACCAGCCATGCTTCGATCCGGATCGCCGCCTGGTCCTCAATCGCTTTCCTGTCGGAGAGGCCTGGTGCATCGGCGGTCCGATGGCCGCTACCGGCGGCGCGGTCGCGTGGCTTGCCGGCGTGCTCGGCGCCGACTTGCCGACGCTGACGGCCGAAGCCGCCGCGGTCGCCGCCGGCAGCGACGGCCTGATCTTCTCACCCATGCTGGCGGGCTCGCGGACGCCGCGATGGGACGTCACCGAACGTGGCGGCTTGATGCGACTAAGTTTCGAGCACGGACGCGGGCATCTGTTCCGCGCCGCGCTCGAAGGCGTAGCGATTGAGGTCGCAGAGGTCTTCGATGCGCTCGCGACCGCGGGCATGCCGGTGCGCGAGATCCGTGCTGTGGGCGGTGGGACCGAGTCGTCGCTGTGGCTCGAAATTCGCGCCGCCCTGCTCGGCAAGCCGCTCATCGTACCTGAAATCGCCGAGGCTTCGGCGCTCGGCGCCGCCATGCTGGCAGCCGTCGGCGTCGGACTTCATGCCGACCTTCGGGCGGCTAGCGCCGCGATGGTCCGAATCCGCGAGAAGATCGAACCGGCGCCCGATGCGATCGCCGCCTACGCTCATCTCAAGAAGCAGTATCTCGCCTACCGCCAACACCTCGACAGACTTCCGGTTCAGGAAGCAGGAGATCTTTGACATGTTCAGTGCGCTACAGGGATTGAAGGTCCTCGACGTGTCGCGCTTCATCGCCGGCCCGTTCTGCGCGATGCAGCTTGCCGATCACGGTGCTGATGTCGTCAAGGTGGAGCGCATCGACTCGGGCGAGGACACCCGCGAGAACGAGCCGAAGCTTGGCGGCGAGAGCGTCTATTTCATGACCTATAACCGCAACAAGCGCAGCTTCGCGCTCGATTTCCGCAAGCCTGAGGCCCAGCAGGTGCTGCGCGAACTCGCCGGCAAGGCCGACATCCTGATCGAAAACTTCCGTCCGGGAACGATGGAGCAGATGGGCTGCGGCTGGGAGGCGCTGCATGCGCTGAACCCGCGGCTCATCATGGTGCGCATCTCGGGCTTCGGCCAGACCGGACCTCTCTCGCAGCGCCCCTGCTTCGACGTGATCGCGCAGGCGACGAGCGGATTGATGGAGCTCACCGGCGACCCGAACGGCCCGCCGACCATGGCCGGCACTTTCGTGGTGGATTACACGACCGCGCTCTACGCCACCATCGGGGCGCTCACCGCCCTTGCCGCCCGCGAGCAGACCGGCAAGGGCCAGCTCGTCGAAGCCACGTTGCTCGAGAGCGCAGCCAGCCTGCTGATGACGGCGATCCCCGAGCAGGCTGTCTTCGGCCGCAGCATGAGCCGCCAGGGCAACCGGGACCGCTACACGTCGCCGGTCAACACCTTCAAGGGATCGGACGGCGCCTGGGTGCATATCGCCTCCGGCACCGATCCGCTGTTCCAGCGTCTGGTCAACGCAATGGGACGCGAGGATCTGCTGCAGGATTCGCGCTTCGCCACCGTCAAGGCGCGCGTGGCGAACGCATCCGCGATCGAGACTGAAGTCCAGGCCTGGGTTTTCAGACACACTGCCGACGCCGTGGTCGAGGCCATGGACCGCGCCGGGGTGCCCTGCGCCAAGGTCTCCACGATGGCTGACGTGGTCGAGAACCCTCAGCTCAAGGCCCGCAACCAGATCCTGACGGTCGATCATCCGCGCGCCGGGGCATATCCGACCCACGGCATCACGGTCACGTTGCGCGAGACACCGGGCGCCGTGCGCAGACCTTCTCCGCTGGTCGGCGAACACACAAGCGAGGTGGCTGCCGAGTGGCTCGGCTGGTCCCGCGAACGCTGCGATGAATTGATCGGAAAGCGCGTGATCGGATGAGGGACTCGCGACGCCGACCTTGGACCTCGGATGCCGATCAGACGTTCGCCCCGCGACGCCCCGCCGCGCTGGCCGACCCTGCAGCCGGAACAGCGGTCTTAGCGGTTGACGTTTGCGAGAGGGCCTGATCAAGTAGGATACAGAAACGTTTTTCGGAAATCGTTTTCGGAGTAGCAGCGGAAACGTTCAAGGCCGATGCCCCCGCCGAGGGCCGGCCCTTATCGGGAGGGAATCCATGTTCACCATGCGTTGGCTCAAGGCCGCCATGCTCGCGCTCGTTACGGCCGTCGGGCTTGCGGGAGCGATCCCTGCACAGGCTCAGGACAAGATTACGATCGGCGCCATCATCTACGCGCGTGACTCGCAATACTGGCAGCAGATCGAGCGCGGCATGCGCGACGCGGCTACGAAATACGGCGCGACGATCACGTTCGGCCTCAACCAGCGCAAGCTGCCGACCGAGGGCCAGGTGATCGAGGACTTCGTCACCCGCGGGGTCGACGTGCTGATCATGCCGCCGCTCGACAAGCAGGGTTCGGTGGCATCCGCCCGCCGGGCCAAGGGCCGCAACATCATGGTCGTCGAATACGACACCCGGCTCGAGGATTCCTCGATCGCCAGCCACTCGATCGGCGTCGACAGCCACGAGCTGGCCGCCGCGGTCGGCAAGGAGCTGCGCAAGTACCTGGAGAGCAAGGGCGGCCAGCCCTCGATCGGCATCATCACACTGCCGCCGATCAACGCCAACATGCAGCCCCGGCGTCAGGGCTTCCTGTCCGCTCTCGAGGGCCTGAAGTACGAGACTGTCGCCGAGGTCAGCGGCGCCACGCCCGAGGAGGGCGCCAACGGCCTGGAGAACATCCTGCGTCGCAAGCCCGACACCACGGCCATCTGGGCCTCCAACGCCGGCACGCTCGCCGGAGCGGCAGCCGCAGCGCGCCGGGCCAACACGCAGACCAAGCTGTACGGTATCGACATGAGCCAGGATCTCGCCCAGATGCTGCTCGATCCGTCGAGTGCGGTGGAGGCGATCGCCGACCAGCAGCCTTACCGCATCGGCTATCTGACCGTCGAAACCGCGGCGAAGGCAAAGCGCGGCGAAAATCAGCCGCGCTACGTCAACGTGCCGGTGAAGCTCTACACCAAGAGCGATCAGCAACCCGTGAAAGAATATCTGGACCTCGTGCGCTCCTTGTCCAACTGAGGCGAGGCACGGAGCTCCTTAGAAGCCCCTCACAATCTTCCTGCGAGAACTCATGTCCATGAACAGCACGCTCGCCCAACCTCGCGAAGGCATCAGTCCGGCGCGACTAAAGGCGGCCCTGGCCTCCTGGCGCGCCGAGATCGGCGTCGGCATCGCGTTGGCGGCACTCATCATCTACTTCTCGGCGACGGCTTCGAATTTCCTGACCGTCGCTAACTTCGCAACGCTCCTCACGCAGACTTCGGTCGTCGCGATGATCGCGGTCGGAATGACGATGGTGATCATCGCAGGTGAGATCGACCTGTCAGTGGGAGCAACCGTTGGCCTTGCCGGAACCGTGATGTCGCTCCTGGTCGTGAAGCTCGGCTGGTCGCTCGTCACCGCAAGCGCGCTCGCAGTCGGCATTGCGGTCCTCATCGGAGCCTTCATCGGCGCGCTGCGCGTGATCTGGGCGATCCCGTCCTTCATCACGACGCTGGGGCTGCTGTCGGCGCTGCGCGGCGTCGCGTTCTACATTAGCGACGGCCTCACCATCGGGCCGATGCCGAAGGCGCTCGATGGTCTATGGTATGGCTCCGTTCTCGGCCTGCCTACACCGGTCGTTCTCACGGCCGGCACGATCGGACTTGGCTGGCTGCTGCTCTCGCAACTGCGCTTCGGGCGGCACCTCTATGCCGTCGGCGGCAACCCGATCACGGCGTCGCGCTACGGCGTGCCCGTGCGCGCCATCCGCATTGCCGTGTTCATCATTGTCCAGGTGCTCGCGGCGATCGGCGGCATCATGCTCGTGTCGCGGCTGAACTCGGGCAGCGCCACCGTCGGCGAGCATATCGAACTCGACGTGATCGCCGCGGTCATCGTCGGCGGAACCAGCCTGAACGGCGGATATGGTCGCCTCGTCGGCACCGTGCTCGGCGTCATGTTCGTCGCCGTGCTGCGCAACGGCATGGTCCTCGCCGGTATCGACCCCATCGTGTTCCTGATCGCCCAGGGCCTCGTCATCATCCTCGCCGTCTGGTGGAGCATGCTCCGCCGGCAGCGCACACGTGCGGACGGATTTGCATGAGCAAAGCTCCACTTGCCTCGAAGTTGATCACCCTGCCGGAAGCCGCGGGACGCGTTGGCGACGGTTGCCGGCTCGCTCTCGGCGGCTTCGCCGTCTATCAGAAACCAATGGCCTTCGTGCGCGAGCTAGTCCGCCAGGGCCGGCGCGACCTGACGATCATCGGATCCGCCCACTCCTTCGATGTCGATATGCTGGCAGGCGCCGGCTGCTTGAAGAAGGTCGAAACATCTTACGTGGGGCTGGAGAAGCACGGCCTGGCACGCAATTATCGGCGCGCCGTGGAAGGCGGACGCCTCAAGGTCGTCGACTATCCCGAGATGGCCTGCTGGGACCGCTTCCGAGCCAACCAGGACGGCTTCGACTTCTGGCCCGCCAAGTTTCTGGGCGGCAACGATGTCGTCACCTACAACGACGAGATCAAGGAATTCCCCTGTCCCATCACCGGCCGCAGGCTGCACGCTTTCCCGGCAGCAAATCCCGATGTGGTGGTGATCCACGCTATCGCGGCCGACGAGCAGGGCAACATCGTAACGCCGGCGCGGCGGCTGCTGCCGCAGAGCGGCGACGTGCTGATGGCCCGCTCGTGCGAGCATGTCATCGTCACCGCGGAAAAGATCGTAGCAAAATCCTTCATCAAGCGGCACGCCCGTTTCGTCGAGCTGCCCTCCTATCGGATCAGCGCCGTGGTCGAGGTGCCGTGGGGATCGCATCCGACGCCGACGCTGGGGCGCTACCTAGCCGATGATACCCATCTCGATGCCTATGTGGCGGCCTCTGCAAACGACGGCACCTTCGCCGCTTACCTTGATGATTGGGTCCGCCGGCCGGTGGACCACTTCGCTTATCTGGACAAGCTCGGCGCCGCCCAGCTTTCCCGTCTCGCCGACCTCGGGAGCCTTGCATGACCGCGCCCGCCACGCTCAACGAAACGCTCGCCGTCGCACTGGCCCGCAGCTTTGCCGATGCCGAGGTCGGCTTCACCGGTCTCCTCACGGGGGCCGCGGCGGCCCTGTTCGGGACCGGCATCCCGCTTGCGGCCATGGAGCTCGCCAAGCGCATGCACGCACCGAACCTGACCATCCTGCTCGCTGGCTGCTATCATAACCCGGACTTCAGCGAGATCGACCGGCTGCCCGACTCCGAGCACAGCGCGATGCTGCGCGACCTGCCCTGCGAGTCCCAGATGGTCGACTATCCCGGCCAGTTCGTGCTCAAACGCGGCGATGTGAGCTTTGGATTCAGCAGCGCGGTACAGGTGGACCGCGTCGGCAACATCAACAGTGTTTGCGTCGGTCCGCACGACCGGCCCAAGGTTCGCCTCGTCGGCCCGATCCTGCAGCCCGAGCATATGACGCTGTTCCGGCGCGAATATGTGATGATGCCGCACCATGACCGGCGCAACTTCGTCGAGAAGGTCGATTACGTCTCCGGCGTCGGCTATCCGGGAGGGATCGAAGGACGCAGGAAGCTCGGCCTCGACTGGGGCGGCCCCTGCATGGTCGTTACCCCCAAATGTCTGTTCGACTTCGACCGCGAAGCCGGGCGCATGAAGGTCCGCTCGATCCATCGTGGCGTCAACCGGCATGAGCTGCAGGATGCCACCGGATTCGACCTCGGCGACCTTTCGTCGGTGCCCGAAACCGAGGCGCCCACGGCGGAAGAGCTGCATATCCTTCGCCGCGACGTGGATGCGCGCGGTGTCCTGATGCCTACTCTGTGACAGGATTGACTTCGGCTCAGACAATCTCCTAGATCGCGACCGACGGTTCCCCTAACGGGGATCAAAAGGGAACGCGGTGCGGGGACTTTCTCCTCTATGCCGCGGCTGCCCCCGCAACTGTGAGCGGCGAATCTTTCGTCATGCGCCACTGGGAGCCTCGGTCCTGGGAAGGCGACGAAGGGTTGGGACCCGCAAGCCAGGAGACCTGCCGTCAGCCGTGGTCACACGCAAGAATGTCGGTCGGGGAGTACAGACATTGTTTTCGTCCGGCGTGCCATAGGCACGTTCGAGCGAGACCTCGTTTGCGGTGACGTGCCACTGACGTCATACCGAGGTCTGCTCGTGCTCTCTATCGTTACTATCGCAAGGCAGCGTGATGCTGCGCGGCTCGCTTTCAGATACTTCCTGCCGGTTCTCCTGCTCGAATCTTCTTCGGCAAAGGCCCAGCAGCCTGAGACGTCCCATGTCTTGCCTCCAGTGAGCGTTATCCAGCCGCAAAAGCCTGCGGCAAAGCGTCTCAATCATCAGCGTTCAACTTCCGCGGCGCGACCTGCGCAGTCTCAGTCGAGCCGGAGCCCGGCGGCGCGAAGCACTACGCCCTCGACCGCAACGTCCGACACGCCATCTCCGACGCTAAACCTGAACAAGCAGAACGCGAGTGGCAGCCGCCTCAATCTCACCCCGCTGCAGACGCCCGCCAGCGTCGAAACGATTACGTCGCAGACCATCGCAGAACGCGGCCAGCATAATGTCACGGACGCGGTCACCCAGAACGCAGTGGGCTTTACCGCGAGCCCGGCGCCGGGCAATGGCGGCCTCTCGTTGAGCACGCGCGGCTTCACCGGAAGCAATTCGGTGATGACGCTGTATGATGGCACTCGCCTCTATGTTGGCGCAGGAACCGTGACCTTTCCATTCGATACGTGGTCGGCGGATCGCATCGAGGTCATGCGCGGGCCGGCCTCCGTTCTGTACGGGGAAGGCGCGATTGGTGGGATCGTCAATGTGATCCCCAAGAAACCGGTCACGACGCCCTACAACGATGCCGAGATATCGCTCGACACCAATACGACGCGACGCATTGCGGTGGATAGCGGCGGCCCGATCAATCCGAACGTATCCTATCGCGTCAATGCCATCGGCAACATGTCGAACGGCTGGGTTGATCGCGACGAGACGTCGAATGTTGCGGTCTCCGCCGCAGTGCGGGTCCAGGCCGCCGAAAACCTCGCTTTCACACTCTCGAACGACTACGGCAATCGAAGCCCCTCGCGCTATTTCGGCACACCGCTGATCAACGGCGGGATCGACGACACGTTGCGGTTCAAGAACTACAACGTCCTCGACAGCGCGATCCGCTATCAGGATAACTGGAGCCAGTTCAAGACCGAGTGGGACGTGACGGGCGGAGTCAAGGTCCAGAACACACTCTACTACCTGACCAGCCGTCGGCATTGGCGTGATGTCGAGAACTATAGTTGGAATCCTGCAACACGGTTGATCGACCGAACCAGCTACATCGAGATCTTCCACGACCAGGCGCAGGTCGGTAACCGGATGGACGCAACGTTTCGTGGTCATCTGCTGGGCTTCGCCAACGAGTTCGTTGCGGGCTTCGACGTCAACCGGATCGATTTTACCCACACCAACAATTCGCCCTATGGCGGCGCATCTTCGGTTAGCCCCTATGCCGGCGACATGGGGTCTTTTGCGACCTCCACGACGCGAACCACGCCCGGCTACAATGCGATCGTCAATCAATATGCGTTGTTTGCCGAGGACCGGCTGTCGCTAACCGATCAGTTGTCCGTTGTAAGCGGCATCAGGTTCGACCGGCCGGATGTCGACCGCACCGATTACAGGACACCAGCGAATAATTTCGATATCTCGCTGTCGGGTACGAGCTGGCGAACCGGCGTGGTCTACACGCCCGTCTCGAACCTCGCCTTTTACGGACAATATGCGACAGCCGTTGATCCCGTCACCAATCTCATCTCGCTGTCGGCCACGCAGAAAACCTTCCAGCTTGCCACGGGCAAGCAAACCGAGGTCGGGGTCAAGCAATCATTCTGGGGCGGCCGTGGTGAATGGACGCTGGCAGGTTACGAAATCGTCAAGAACAACCTGCTGGTCCCGGATCCCAACAATCCCGCCGGCCTGGCGCTGCAAGTCGGCCAGCAATCGTCGCGCGGGATCGAAGCATCGATCGGCCTGGCACTGAATGATGGTTGGCGCGTCGATGCCAATCTCGCGGTGCTGCGGGCCCGGTACGACAACTTCAGCCAGGTGGTGGGCGGCAAACTCGTCAGCTACGCCGGCAACGTTCCGACGAATGTGCCGCAGCAGGTATCGAACGTGTGGCTGACCTGGGACTTCGCGCCGAACTGGTCCGTCTACGGCGGCGTGCAGATCGTAGGGCAAACATTCTCCGATAACGCCAATACCCAGCTTCGCCCCGCCTACAGCGTGGTCAACGGCGGACTGCGGTGGAAGCCTGACGGGCAAACCACGGTGGCGCTTCGCCTCTACAATCTCTTCGACACTGTCTACGCCACGTCCGCCCCTTCCAGGCAATGGCTGCTCGGCATGCCGCGCACGGCAGAAGTGTCCGTCGACGTGAAGTTCTGATCATGCGCCGCGCTTTGATCCGGAGAGGACGGCGGTGGCTTTACATCACCCATCGCTGGATCGGCATCGCGACCTGTCTGCTGTTTGCGATGTGGTTCGTCTCGGGCATCGTCATGATGTACGTGGCGTTCCCGCAGTTGACCGATCGCGAGCGCTGGGCGGCGCTGCCACCGATCGCCTGGGACCGCGTGCTCGTGGCGCCCGATCGGGCCATGGCCATCGCCGGTGTTGCGAACTATCCGCGCGATCTTCGCCTCGTCATGCTGAACGATATCCCCGTCTATCGGCTGCTGGACTGGAATGGCGCACGCAAGACCATATCGGCAACGGACGGTCATCCGATCGGGGACATCACGACCGAGCAGGCGCTGGCGATCGCCCGCCATCATCCGAATGCCGTGCATCCAAGACTGATTGGCACAATCGAACGCGATCAATGGAGTGTCACGGCGCGCTATGATCCCTTGCGGCCGCTCCTCCTGGTGTCGCTCGGAGATGAAGCCGGAACCGAGCTCTATGTCTCGGCGAAGACCGGTGAACTGGCGCTCGACACCACGCGACGTGAGCGGATCTGGAATTGGCTGGGCTCGATCCCACACTGGATCTATCCCACGGTCCTCCGCCGCGATGGCGCGACGTGGCGGCACGTGGTGCGCTGGATATCAGGAATTGGCCTCGTGGTGGCGGCTACCGGTTTCTGGATCGGCATTCTACGGCTCCGATTGCGCCAGCGTTATGCCCGGGGCAGCGTCACGCCTTATCGGGGATGGATGGCCTGGCATCACATCGCCGGATTGATCGGCGGCATCTTCGTCCTGACGTGGACATTCAGCGGTTGGCTGTCGCTTAATCCGGGCGAGTATTTTGCAGGCCGAGGCCCGAGCCGGGAGATGTCGGTCCGATATGCCGGGCATGATGCGCCCCGGATTGTCGCAGCCTTCCAATCGATGCCTCCGCTCGGGGCGGTCGAAGCTCGCTTTGTCTGGCTCGGCGGCCATCCGCTGATGGTGCTCACCGACCGCGACGGCCGTCAGACTGTTGCCGATCCGGCAAGCGGCACCACGAAGGTGCTTTCCGACGACGAGATTTTCTCAGCGGCGAATAGCTTGTTGCCAAACGCCGCGATGACCGCGCGCCTGCGCCTCCAGCAGTCCGATGATTATTGGTATTCGCATCACAATGAGCGGCTTCTGCCGGTGTCGCGCGTGGGCTTCGACGACGCGGCTGAGAGCTGGTTCTACATTGATCCGCGCAATGGCGATATTCTCGGCCGCGTCGACAACAGCCGCCGGGCGTATCGCTGGCTGTTCAATGCGCTGCACAGTCTCGATTTTCCGCCGCTGCTGCGCCATCGCCCAGCATGGGACATCGCGGTGTTGCTGCTGTCGCTCATTGGAATGATCATATCGACGAGTGGCATCGTCATAGGCTGGCGGCGACTGCGATCCTAGGGACAATGTCCGGCGCGCGGTGACAGCCAAGAGATCAGGACAAAGGCCGCAGCAGGCAAGCCGAATCTCCTTTACAAAACCTGAGCGCGAGATCAGTATCTGTACACGCGGAGATTTCACGTCGGCAGCTTTCCATGAGAAACTACGAGGCGAGCCGCAGGTTCATTTCGGAAGTCACCGCAATGGTCAGTCGTCTGGAGGACATTCGCCACTACTGGGCGCGGCATCTAGGCATAACCGATGCTCAGTGGATCATTATTGTTGCCTTGGCCGAGTTAGACGGACGCGATGGTGTGTCCGTCGAGGCCATAGCGAAGGCGCTGCAGGTGAATACATCTTTTGTCGTGAGGCAATTGAATCTGCTGGAGAGAGCGGGTCTGCTTCAACGGAAGTCCCCCTCCTCGAACACCCAGCTAGCAACTCTCTCTTTGACAGAAGCTGCCTACTCGCATCTGGCGATGCTGTCGTCTGAGCAAGATGCGCTGCATGAACTGATTCTGGCTGAGTTTGGGCACCCCGAACTCGATCGGGTGATCGACAGGCTCGCCGGTTTGAACCATCAGCTTGAAAAGGCCGCGGCCGAAAAGGCCCCGCTATCTTCGTAGCGCAGTCTAATCCGAGGCCACGTCCTCACTGCCCCACATACTAAAAGCCTTGTCGCGCAAACAGAAACCCCCGGCAATCGCTTGCCGGGGGCCTTGATTAAGATTCCTTTGACGCGTGGATCAGAAGTTGCGCTGAACGCGGACGTTCAAGCTGTACGTATCCTGGTCCCTGAAGTCGTACCGAGCGGTCGGCATCGGCGCCGATGGGGTAAGGATAGCGGAGCCAGTGAACTTCTGGTCGAGATGGAACCACATGAATTCGGCCGAGAACGTCAGATTCTTGACCGGGGTCCAGCGGGTGATCGTACCGAGCTGCGAGACATTGAAGTCGGGGTTACAGCTAAAGTCGGCACTGAGCGCCGAGAGGCGGGCAGCAGTGAAGGTGGAGCAGACGAAGAATTTTGCCGTGTTATCGTAGCTGACCGCCGAGTAGCTGCCGAACAAGCTGCTCGACCAGTAAGGATCCCAGTTGTGGTTATACGCACCACGGACGCCCCATGCTGTCGTCAGATGGATTTTCCCATCAGCACCAAACAACGGGCCCGCAAGGCCGGCCGGTGCCCACACTCCGTCAGTCACCGCCCCGAAGCCGATGCTTCCGAAGGAGCCGAAATTATTGGCGCCACCGAAGATCGTGAAGGGGTTAGGTGATGTCGCCGACGTCGAGATCACCTGCTTGGTGTTACCTTTGGCAAAGGTGGCATCGATCTTGAAGTCGTCGCCGGGGCCGGTCGGGATGTTCTTGATCTGCAACGCAGCCATCACCGCACCACCCCACTTGGTGTCGGGGTGACCGGAGAGTTCCGAGAGGTTGGTCGGCGCCGCACCCGGCAGACCGGTGGCACCAGCGGGAGCACCGACCGTATTCAGGACGTTGTAGGAGCCGTTGACTTCATGTGCCGAAGCCGAAATCTGGAACAGACCCCAAGCCTGATCGATGCGGATGTTACCGACGACGTCCGGCGCATGCACACCGGCATAGGCGTTGGCGACAGCGCCCTGTGACGTGAGCGGCACGGTCAGGTTGGCCACGACGGTGCGGTCGAAGACGGTCGGATCATCAAGGCCGATGGTGCCCGAGATGCCGTTGCCGAACTGCGCAGTGTACTGGATGTTGTTCACGCCGGTGACGGTGTCATGACCGCCGAGCAGGAAGGACGAGTTGTTGCCCGGATAACCATGCCACGGCGTCGCGAAGGCCGAAGCCGACTTACCGAAGGTGAAGCCCGCGAACTGAATGAACACGAATTCGACCGCGACATAGCCGCCGCCGGGGGTGTCAAGCAGGTTGGCGCTTGCGACCGGCAGGCTCTGGTTGATCGAGTTCGGGTTGTAGGTGTTGTTGCCGAGCGTCGAGAACTGGAAGTCGGCCTGACCGAAGGTGCGGACGACGCCATATTCCGTTGCTGTGCGGGTATCGACCGTCAGCGCCATACGGGAGCGGGCGGAGAAGTAGTCTTGATAGCGGTTAGTTTGACCCGCATCACCGCTCCAGGCTGGCGCGTTGTAGATGCCGCCGTTGAACGTGGTGTCGACACGCAGGTAGCCACCGATCTTCATGCAGGTGTCGGTGCCGGGGATATACCAGAAACCGGCGCCGTAAAGCGAACAGATCCTCACGTACTCGACCGCTTTGGCCTTGACGGGAAGATCGGCCGCCTGTGCCCCGCCCATGGCGAGCAGACCCGCCGCTGAGCCGAGGATAAGGCTCTTAACCATCTTCATGTTAAACCTCCAAGTTGCTCTGTAAGGAAGAGCTGCGGATCCGCCGGGCAAACACCCTGAAGCTGGTTCCCTAGTCCCCCCAAAACCCGTCAAGCCGCTTCGCGCTTTCGGACTCCCGCGAAAACGCGAGGGACTTAAGCGAACCACCAAGAACGGGACGACTTCGGGATGCCCCCCTCCGTCGCTGTTCCATAAGAAACGAAGGTCTCCAAAGGCGCAACAAGAGAGAGAGGTGTCCGCAGGTACCTCCGCTTCTTTTCGGACGCATGTTGCACAAATATCACGGCTACGTGAGTGTGCGTGATCGACCAACATACTGAAATAATTAACTTATTTCTCCTCGACGCCCGACTGAAATTTAGGCACTCATCAGAAGGGAACTCGATCGCGCGTGCGCGGGGAGGTTTACGCTGGCGCGAAATGATCCCCGCAGGAGAATCATCGGGAAGAATCATTCTTCCCTTAGATGTCGCCGATCCATTGATTGCCGGTCGCGCTGGACCCATGCCTCGCAGACCCGCCAAAACCTTACCAAGCCTCTGTATGTTAACGCCTGTTTACGGATCTGTTGTCTCTGGCATGGCCCCGAAACGTCATCCACCCCCCTTTCCGGCGGCGATCGTAAAGCGCCCGCGAAGGGGCTGACGAAGACGCAGGCGTTTGACCAAGATCTTGGCCGAACGCGCCGCCGGAAAGCGCGGCGCCGGTGAGGCGCGAATCCGCGAGGCAGACGCTCTCGCCGCCCAGAGTTCGAACGAACGCATGTGGGCAAAATCAGCTGGCCGCTTCGCCATTGCCACCACGGCCGCGGTCACCGAAGCGGCTGGACATCGCTGGCTTCGCCCGCATCCCATGGTGCAAAATGGTCCGCAACGCAGCAACGCATGCACTCTAGCTAGCGTTGCAGGACACATCACCCGGTCCACGCCATTGATCTACGTCAATATGTAGTTCTTGCCGTTCTTCCCTTTATTGCGGGCGGCCTCGGCGCGCGTGGGCGAGCCGAGCACCTTTCGGATTGTCGTAACGCCCGCCCCGATCGGATCGAGACCCGCGCTACGCCGCTATCCAACGTCTTCAAGGAGGAAAATATGCTGAACATGCGAACACTGTTGGCAGTCGCCATACTTCCATTCCTTGCAATCTCATCATCGGCACAAACAGGACAACAGATGGATAGGACTCGGGCCATACGCGCTGAGTGCTTCAGGCAGGCCAATGAGGCGGCAAGATCCCAAGTGGGCATGGCTTCTGCTAATCCCGCTGCTACTGCCGAAGGGAACGCTGTTGGCGCAGACGCCTATTACTCGTGCATCCGTAGAAACGGACTCCGAAGGTAAACACACCCCTCGCCGAGGATCGGTCTCATCTGCATCCATTTGCGCTTGGACCGCCGAAATGTCCCCGACCGCGAGATACTCACGCAAGTCCGGCGGATCGTCGATGAGTGCTGCCAGCAATGCACAAGCACTTGCCGTGCACGCTCTTGCGACCGCCGTCGTCTCAAGCAGTTGCCATAGCTCGAGTGACGCTGCGTCATCGGCGTACGGCTATCATCGACCTGCAGACACCAATATGTGTTTGTGCCAAGTATTCGAGCAGTTGCCCACAGGTAATACTGGTCCTACAATACAACCGAGATCTCGGCTCGCCTCGGATCTCGAGTCGACTTGATGGCGTTGCCCGCTCTTCTTTTGCGACCGAAATCGCTCTTCCCGATTCCCAGTGTTCTCCTTGCTGTAAGCTTAGTTGTCCCGAGTGATTAGTAGCTCTGTTTTCGGGAGAGAACAGAAATGGCGTGGAGTAGAGTTTTTAATTTATCTGATCCGTCACAGTGCAAGGCAGTTACTTGGTCTGCGGACATAGAACTTTTTCCGACGGCGAAAGGAAGCTTTCATGCCGAAATTGCGCAGATCGGCATAAACAGGCTTTTAGTACAACGATATCAAGTGTCGCTTCCGCAGGTTAACACCCTCGCAATCAGTCCAGGCCGCAGATCAATTGGCTTTCTTACCGAACCCAATGGGTCGGCCTTCCTGCATTGTGGCCTGGAGGTCTTGGCCAGCGATCTCGTCGTAAACAGGTCCGACGTCGTACATCAACGATCTGGCGCAAACCTCCACTATGGCACGATCTCTCTTGCGGCTGATGACTTTGATGCTGCTGCCGAGGCAGTACTCGGTCGCGAGTTTGTCGAAATGCCGCAGAATCGAATTGTCCGCCCGCATTCCGCGGCGATGCTCCGACTGCTGAAACTGCACAAGAGCATTGGGCTGCTCGCTCATGACATGCCGGATGTTCTCGAAATCCCGGAAGTGGGGCGGGCACTCGAGAATGAACTCACTTATGTCATGGTGAGGTGCCTCGCCGAAGGCGCCGCTGTAGAGTCGAGAACCGGTAGCCGTCGTCACGACACCATCGTCGCACGATTTGAGGAATTCCTGGAGGCCAATCCCGACCGGCCGCTTTATCTTGCGGAAATCTGCGCTGCGATTGGCGTCGCGGAGCGCACGCTCCGCGCCTCCTGCGAAGAGCATTTAGGAATGGGGCCGATCCGTTATCTCGCCCTGCGCCGAATGCACCTCGTACACCGCGCGCTGCTGGGCTCGGACCATTCAAAGAGAACCGTCACCCAGATTGTCACCGACCACGGTTTTTGGGAACTCGGCCGCTTTTCGGTTGCCTACCACGCACTGTTTGGCGAGTCGCCATCGCATACCTTGCGGCGATCGGTCGAGTTGCCGGAAACGCGTCCCAATCGCCCAACATCGCTTGCAGCCACAAACTTGCGGGCAGCTTGAGCCAGACAGGGACTTAATACAATGTCGTGGGCAAGAGTTCTCAGATTTGCCGATCCGTTTCCCTGTCAGGCCGCCGTTCAAGCGACTGATGTCGAGATACTCCCTACAACGAAGGGAGATTTTTGGGCCGAGATTACACAGATCGGCATGACCAAACTTTGGATGCAGCGTTTCACTGTATCTTTGCCGCAAATCAGCAACGTTGCGTGCAGGCCCGACCGGCGATCGATCATCTTTCTCACCGAATCCAATTCGTCCCCACTACAGCACTGTGGCCAAGACGTCTTGCCTGGTGACATCATCATTAACAGAACTGACGTTGCACATCATCGATCCGGCCATGATTATCATTTAGGGGCGATGTCTCTCCCGATCGATGAATTCGACGTGGCGGTCGAAGCGATAGCTGGCGGTGGTTTCAGCAAGCGGCTGGATGAGCGTAGCGTTCACCCGAATCCTGCGTTGATGTCGCGGCTGCTGAAGCTGCACAAGGTGGTCGGACAACTCGCACATGAAACCCCCGATGTACTCGCAATACCGGAAGTGCTTCGCGCCCTCGAGAGCGAACTGGTGCATGTCATGGTCCGGTGCCTCGCGGAAGGTGTCGTGCTGGAAACGACCATGGGCGACCGTCGCCATGACGCGATCGTCGCGCGGTTCGAGGAATTTTTGGAGGCCAATCCCGACCGCCCACTTTATCTCACGGAAATCTGCGCGGCGATTGGTGTCGCCGAACGCACTCTTCGCGCCTCCTGTGAGGAACATTTTGGCATGGGACCGATCCGTTATCTCACCTTGCGCCGAATGCACCTTGTGCGGCGGGCGCTCCTGAGGTCGGACCCATCAACGGCAACTGTCACGCAAATCGTGGCCGACCACGGCTTTTGGGAACTGGGGCGCTTTTCAGTTGCCTACCGAATGTTCTTCGGAGAAACGCCGTCGTGCACCTTGCGGCGCCCGCCGGCGGACCCGAGGGTCCGGCTCGACCGCCCATCAACCCTTGCTTTCGCCGGGCCCGGCCTCGCCTGAACCGGGTGCGCGTGATCGCAAACGCGCGGTCGCCTGCGACAAAATCATGCCACTACGCGCGGGAAATCGCTAAATTTCGGAAAACCTCCGGGTAAGGCGGTGAGCTCTATTGCTCTCTTGCAGGCTTCGGTCTCCCCTGCAAGAGGGAGAAGGAGGCCCTTTGGAATGCGCAAACGCATTTTTTACGGGGCACTCGTTGTTTTCGTTCTGCTCGCAAATACGCAGCGGATTTCTGCGGCTTGCGTCGATCCCATACAGGTTGCGCACTCAGCCGTCAGCATCTTCAGGCATTTCGATGAGGCGGAGCGCGAGTCGCATCGGGGCCTCGTCGGCGTGCGAGGCACCGGTTGGTTCCTGTCACGAACAACGATCGTCACCGCTGAACACGTCACCGCCGGCATGGAGCTATCGACGCAGGACTGGAAGTCCCTTGAGATCGTGGACGGGAACGACAGTCAATTCATCGCCGCCCGCATCCTGCGCCTGGCTGGAGGGCAGATGGAAAAGCTGGCCGTGATCGAACTCGGACGTGCCGTTATCAACGCCCAGAGTGCGGCGATCCGCCACGAGCCACTCGTTCCGGAAGAGCAGGTCGTGGCCCTTGCCTATGGGGCAGGCCGCCCGCAACTCGTCGGAGGACGGTTCGTTCGATTTGGAGACGGCGGGAAGCTGTCGGGCATGGCACTCCTTGAAATGTATGAGGGCGAGAATCGCCTTATCATCGATCACGGTGCGTCGGGAGCACCGGTTCTTGATTGCGGAGGTCGCGTTACGGCGGTCCTGAGCCACGTGTTTACCCAGAACGTTGGGTGGGCCCACCGGCAGATCAGGACGTCGACAGCATGGGGAATGCCCAACGTCGCATCCGTGCCGGTCCAGGCGTTGGAAGAATTTGCCGAGACCAGATGAGAGCCGGGTTATCGCATCGTCAGTGTCGCCACAAAATGGGCATCCGGCCAAAATTACTCCGCCAACTACGAAAGACCGCCTGCGGACGGTCTTTCCACTGAGGGGACACCTATGGTCGCAGCACCTAGTCGAGATTATCGGCCGGCTTGCCGGATTTGCATATTCTTCGCATTCCACCCCCGCCATCGACCTTCCGAACCCGCATAGCCGACAGCGGCCGACTGCTTGATGCTGCCTCCCTCGATGAGACCGGACCGTGCACCGGTCCGACGGGACGGCGCAAATGGCAGAAGGCGCGACACTCACGTTTGGCGACGCTGACGGCTATGCCGCAGGATTCGGCGATGTCCGTATCAATCTAACGATAACGGGTGCCGGCGATTTCGAGGCACGGCTAACACGGTTGAGATTGAACCATCTGGAATTGTGTCGGTGCCGGGAAATCCTTCCGCGCATCGCATATATTTCGCTGCCCCCCGAACGGATATTCCTTTCTTTTCCGCTGGGTACCGCGTCCCTCGTGTCCGATGGGCTTGTCTTGCGGAACGGCGACATGGTTTTGCACGGTCGCGGCGAAAGCACCCATCAGCGCTCCCAAGGCGCGTCCCAATGGGGCTTGATAGCCCTATCGCCGGACCAATTCGGGACTTGCAGCAAAGCCTTGACTGGACGGGAAATCGCGCCGCCGCCCGTGAGCAGAATGCTCCACCCTGCCCGCGCGGATATATCAAGATTTCGTCTTCTCTTCAGAGAAGCTTGCTACCTTGCAGAGGCTGGACGGAAATTGGTCGAGCGCCCCGAGGTGGCAAGAGCGCTGGAGCAGGAATTGCTCCACGCGATCATCAATTGTCTGACCGCCGACGACATCGACAACAACAACAACTCCAAGGCAAGACACCATCACACTGCCGTCATGCATCGATTCGAAGATGGCCTAAGCAAACGCATCGATCAAAGACTCAAAATGCCTGCGCTTTGCGCCGAGATCGGCGTGCCAGAGCGCAGCCTGCGGATGTGTTGCGCGGAGTTCCTCGGCGTAAGCCCCGCACGATATCTCTTGTTGCGGCGATTGAACCAGGCTCGTTCGGCACTGCGTCGCGCCGATCCTTCGATGGCAACCGTCGCGGAGGTCGCGCGAAATCATCAATTCCAGGAGCTTGGGCGCTTTGCGGTGACGTATCGCACCACCTTCGGAGAGTCGCCTTCCGTCACGCTGCAACGCGATCCGTGATCTGATCCGCCGAAAGCGCATAGTCAGCCCTGCGAAGCCAACACTAGCCTCAGCCTCGTAGGCGAGGCTTTCAATCTTTTGTGCCGATTGAGGACTGCGGGCCTGGTCGCTGCGGAACGGCGGCAACGCGCTTTGGTGTACCGCTTTCCGTCACGCCCTCAATCTGCCGAATGTGCATAGCGCATTCAGGGCCTTTCGCCCAATTTGCCGTCGCAAAGCGTCCGACCGATTGCCGGTTGCGATCTCGCATGAACCGGCAAAGGCAAGTTGGTCGGCGGGTGGAGGTGGGCGAAGGCTGCGGCTCCGGGGCTTTCGGCAGCCGCCAACTAAGGAAGCAACCATGAGCTTGTTCCGACCAATTTCGGGCGCTCTTGTCTTGGCGTGCGCCGTCATGACAGTGGCAAGCATTCCTGCCTCCGCCCAGCAGGGACAAAAACCCAACATCCTCTTCATCATGGGCGACGATATCGGATGGATGCAGCCAAGCATCTATCACCGCGGCCTGATGGTGGGAGAAACGCCTAATATCGATCGCATCGGCAACGAGGGTGCCATCTTCATGGACTACGTCGCCATGCAGAGCTGCACTTCCGGCCGCAATGCGTTCTTCACTGGCATGTATCCGCTGCGCACTGGCATGATCCCGCCACAGCTCCCGGGGAGCCCGTCCTACCTGCGGCCCGGCACGCCGGCTCTCGCCCAGTTCCTGCTCGATCTCGGCTACACCACCGGCGAGTTCGGCAAGAACCATCTCGGCGATCACACCGATGCCCTGCCGACGGCACACGGCTTCCAGGAGTATTGGGGCTATCTCTATCACCTCGATGCGATGCAGGGCGTGAGCTTCCCCGACATCAACAAGACCGCGCTCCAGCAGACGGTTGCGCCGCCGTGCAAGAACACGCCGATCCCCGGCGTGCCGGAAGTGCCTGGCGCGGTGGATCCCAAGACGACGATCTGTCTAACGCCCCCGCGCAATATCCTGTCGTGCAAATCTTCGGACGGCACCAGCAAGAACCAGATGTGCAGCGACGAGGGTCCGCTGACCCTGGAACGATCGAAGACGGTGGACGAGGAGATCTCGGAAAAGGTCATCAGCTTCCTCGACCGTAACGACCCCAAGAAGACCAATAAGCCGTTCTTCGTCTGGTACAACCCGGCCCGCATGCACGTCGTGACCGTGCTGCCGCCGAAATACGAGGCCATGGTGGGCGAGCGCGGCGGCAAGGACTGGGGCGTCAACGAAGCCGGCATGAAGCAAATGGACGACAACATCGGCCTCGTCCTCAAGAAGCTCGACGACATGGGTCAGGCCGACAATACGATCGTCGTGTTCACCACTGACAACGGTGCCGAGCAGATCAGTTTCCCGGACGGCGGCATCACGCCGTTCAAGGGGCAGAAGGGCGAGGCGTGGGAAGGCGGCTACCGCGCGCCGATGGTCATCAAATGGCCGGGCGTCATCAAACCGGGCACGGTGAAGAACCAGCTTTTCGCCGCCCTAGACTGGATGCCCACCCTGGTCGACATCGCCGGCGGCCCCAAGGGCGACGAGCTGAAGCAGCAGATCGAGGCAGGGAGGTATCCCGGCATCGTCAAGACCACCCTCGACGGCGTCAACCAGCGCGACTACCTCGAGGGCAAGTCCGAAAAGTCCGCGCGCGACTTCTTCTTCTATTTCTCGGGCGCGACGCCGTCGGCGGTGCGCTACAAGAACTGGAAGATGTATTACACGATGTCACAGCCCGGGCCGGCCGGCTGGATCATGCCGCTGATCCCATTCCATTTCACGCTGGTCCAGAACATCAAGCGTGATCCCTTCGAGCAGAATGTCGGCATCGACCAGAAATCGGCCATGAGCCTGGGCGGCACACTCGGCGCCCCGGCCACGGCTTTCCAGTACGACTGGAACCTGTTGCCGATCGGTCAGCAGCTATGGCTGCAGCACCTCCTGACGTACGAGAAATTCCCGCCGCTGCAGGCGCCGGAGAGCTACAACCTGAGCGGGATCCTGGACGAGGTCAAGAAGGCCAATTCCCGCGCAGCGAGCGACTAAGCTGCATGAAGCGAGCGCGATGTGAACAGGCAGACGCCCTACGGGGCGTCTGCACACGACAGTTAGAGCGAAAGATGGCTTCTACGCCTGCCCAGAATATTCAACCTTCGCTCCGATCCGTTCGAGCGGGCTCAGCACGAGTCCGGCGACGACGTGCGCTGGTTCATCGAACACGCCTTCCTGCTCGTGGCAGCGCAAGCGATCATGGCGCAGAATTAGGAGACGATCATGCAGGCTCTCTTGCACTATCGCACGAACCGCCGCGTTCTGATTTCGATCTTGACGCTGTTGCCTGCCTTGTCCAGTCCGCTCCTGACGATCCCGGCATTGGCGCAAACAACGTCGCAGGCTCCATTACCTTCATGGAACGATGGGGCCGCGAAACAGGCGATCCTCGACTTCGTGCGCGTCACGACCGACACCGCGAGCCCGAACCACGTGCCACCGGAGAATCGAATTGCCGTCTTTGACCAGGACGGCACGCTCTGGGTCGAGCATCCGATGTACACGCAAGTGCTCTACTGCCTGGAGCGCGTCCCGGCGGTGGTCGAGAAAAAGCCGGAGCTCAAGGACGTCGCGCCGTTCAAGACCGTGCTCTCGGGCGATCGGGAGGCGATCGCCAGGCTTTCCTTGAGGGACCTGGAGGAGATCCTGGCTGCGACGCTGACGGGGATGTCGGTGGAGGAGTTCAAGGCCGAAGCGAAGCAGTGGATCGCGACCGCGCGAGATCCACGCTGGAAGCGCCCCTACACCGAACTCGTCTATCAGCCGATGCTCGAAGTCCTGCAATTCCTGCGTGATAACGGTTTCAAGACCTTTATCGTGACAGGTGGAGGGCAGGACTTCGTGCGTGTATACGCCGAACAGGTCTATGGCATCCCGCCTGAGCAGGTCGTCGGTACCGCGGGCGGAACGAAATACGGCTACGGCAAGGACGGCAAGCCGTTTTTGACCAAGGAGCCTAAGCTTATCCTGAACGACGACAACGCCGGCAAACCGGAAGGGATTCACCTCATGATCGGGCGCCGGCCGTATGCGGCGTTCGGCAACTCGACGGGCGATCGCGAGATGCTGGAGTGGACCGGTGCGGGTACTGGTGCGCGTCTGAAGATGCTGGTGCTGCATGACGATGCCGCCCGCGAATACGCCTACGGCCCGGCACAAGGTCTGCCGGACACCAAGGTCGGCACTTTCACGCCCGCGCTCTATGACGAGGCCAGGAAGGACGGCTGGACGGTGATCAGCATGAAAAACGATTGGAAGCGAGTGTTTCCGTTCGAGCAGTAGCACCGATTCTGAAGGGGATCCGGCAGGCGATGGACCGGCTCAGCCGGCAATGGCGCGCAGACATTTTGCCGAATCTGCATAGCGCGGGACAGCACCAGAGGATTTGCTGGAATTCGTCCTTAGCCTGCAGCGGATAGCAATTCGTGGCGCGCAGCGACAACAGAGCAGATAAGAACCAGAGGCCACCGACGCGCGCCGCCACATGGATGGCGATGGCAGTTCTCGCGTTGGGTGGTTGTGCACTCCTGTTTGCCATCAATGGCGGTGTCGTCCGCCCTGCGGCTTTTCGTTCAAGCAAGGCCGCCTCTGCTGCCGTCTTTGTCGGCAGTGAAGCCTGCGCCGGGTGCCATCAGGCCGAAACCGCGTTGTGGAGGGCGTCCCAGCACAAGCATGCCATGCAGCACGCGACCGCCGCTTCCGTGCTTGGGAATTTCAATGACGCCGGTTTCGACTATTTCGGCGTCCATTCGCGGTTCTTCAAGAAGGAGGACAAATTCTTCGTGGAGACCGATGGTCCTGACGGCAAGCTTGCGACTTTCGAGATCAAGTACACCTTCGGCATTGATCCGCTCCAGCAATATCTGATCGAGTTCCCCGATGGCCGTATTCAGGCGCTTTCAATCGCCTGGGATAGCCGGCCGAAGGACAAGGGCGGGCAACGCTGGTTTCATCTCTATCCCAATGAGGAGATCAAGCACGACGACGTGCTGCACTGGACCAAGCTCAATCAGAACTGGAATTTCATGTGTGCGGAGTGCCACTCCACGGGCATCCGGAAGAACTACGACGCGGCCGAGGACCGCTTTCGCACGACCTGGACGGAGATCAGCGTCGGCTGCGAGGCATGCCACGGCAAAGGCTCGCGGCACGTCGCTTGGGCGCAG
Source organism: Bradyrhizobium sp. LeoB3 (assembly GCF_055456055.1). NCBI lineage: Bacteria > Pseudomonadati > Pseudomonadota > Alphaproteobacteria > Hyphomicrobiales > Nitrobacteraceae > Bradyrhizobium > Bradyrhizobium sp. LeoB3. The sequence goes on along the minus strand of NZ_JBVBEF010000001.1, from coordinate 133,087 downwards.
AGCCAGCGGAACTGGTTTGGGAAAGACGATGACCCGCGCAAGGGGCTAGCCGTCTTGCTGAACGAGCGGGACGGCATTACTTGGCACCCCGATCCGAAGACCGGCAACCCGCAACGCAGCATCGCTCCTGCGGTGACACGCAGGGAGGTCGAGACTTGCGGATTGTGCCACGCCCGACGCGGTGAATTTTCGGAAGACTGGGTACCAGGACAACCATTGTCCGACACGCATGCCGTTTCCCTTCTTGCTCTTGGCCTGTATCACGCGGACGGGCAGATGCTCGATGAGGTGTATAACTACGGCCCGTTCAAGCAGAGCAAGATGTTTGCAGCCGGCGTGACCTGCAGCGACTGCCATGACCCTCATGCCGCCAGGCTCCGCGCTCCAGGCGACGGCGTTTGCCTGCAATGCCACGCCTCCGACAAATATGAAGTTGCCTCACATCATCGCCACGAAGGCGTTGTGCCGGCCGTGGCTTGCGCGTCATGCCACATGCCCGTCAGCACCTACATGGTGATCGACAAGCGGCACGACCACAGCCTTCGAATTCCGAGGCCAGACCTCTCCGTAAAGCTTGGCACCCCGAATGCCTGCAACAATTGTCATGCCGACAGATCCGCACAATGGGCGGCCGACGCGATCGAGCGCTGGCACGGACCGGTCCGGAAAGGCTTTCAGAATTACGCCGAGGCTTTCCAGGCTTCCTGGACCGGCCGCGCAGACGCTGCCACACTGCTGGCTGTGGTGGCGGCCAGTCCCACCGCACCGTCCATTGCGCGTGCGAGCGCCCTTGGCGAACTTCATTCGCGGGTCTCACCTGCGAATATCGAGCTCGCGCGCAAGGGATTGGCAGATGCCGACCCGATGGTGCGGGTCGCAGCGCTCGACATGCTCGACGGCCTTCCGGGCGAGCGGATCTGGCCGTTGGTCGCGCCGCTTCTTGCCGATCCAAGCGGCGGCGTTCGTATCAGGGCGGTGTCGATCTTGGCCGCCGTTCCGACCGCGGCCCAGCCCTCGGCGGACCGCGCGGCCTTCGAACGGGCCGCTGCCGAGTTCATTGCGGCGCAACGTCTCAACGCCGACCGACCCGAGGCACGATCGACCGTCGGAAACTTCTTTGCGCGGCGCGGATTGGCAGCCGATGCAGAGAGCGAATACAGGGCGGCCCTGCGGCTCAGCCCGCAATATGCGCCTGCGGCGATCAATCTGGCGGACCTTTATCGGCAGCTTCGCCGGGACCGCGACGGCGAAAGTGTTCTGAGAACTACGATCACGTCTTCACGCCAGGACGCCGGCTTGCACCACGCCCTCGGGCTCAGCCTGACGCGGCAGAAGCGGCCGGACGACGCGCTTGGCGAATTCCGCACGGCGAGCGAGCTCGAACCTGACCGGTCGCGCTACGCCTATGTCTACGCCGTGGCACTACATTCGTCGGGCCGCATCGGGGAATCGATTGAAGTCTTGAAGGCGAACCTGACCCGCCATCCGGACGATCGCGAGTCCCTGTCTGCCCTCGTCTCGTTCAGCCGCGATTCCGGCAACATTGCTGCCGCCCTTGAATACGCCGAGCGACTGTCCCGCCTCCTGCCGAATGACCGTGAATTGACCCGCCTCACCGACGATCTTCGCGCACGTTTGAAGTGAAGCGAATACAGCGATCACGCAGGAAATATGCCGGCTACGCGATCGCTACAGGCTAGTTTCCACGAAAGACTGGCCTGCGCTTCTCTCGCTGAGCCGCTCGACCTTCCGCATAATCTTGACTGGCATAACATCGATCCGCCGCCCGCTGCGCACGTTCGAGATCCGGCGGTCCGTCGCGCCGTGCTAGCTCCTGGAATGCGATCCGCGCTGCGGCCAGACTAAGCGGTGCACCAGACAACAAATCTCCTACCGCCGCGTCCACGATAGTTGCCATCGCTCCGACGCTGTCGGCCAACCAGTTTACGAGCCCCAGACGAAGCGCATCCTCGCCTCCGTAGCGGCGCCCTAGCAATACCATCTCGCGTGCCTGAGCCAGCCCGACCACATTGAGGATGGTCGCGATATCTTCGAGCCGATAGGGCAGACCGAGCCTTACCGCAGGTACTCCAAACTGCGCATTCTTCGTGCAGACCCTCATATCGCACATCAGAGCCAGCTCAAAGCCAGCTCCAAGGCAATAGCCGTTGATCGCAGCAATGCTCGGCTTGGTCAGCGCGCGAAACCGAGTAGCCACGTCGCGCTGCATGGCGTTGTAAGCCGCTGCAGCGACAGGATCGGCCCGAACCTTGTCGAACTCGCTGATATCGTTGCCCGAGCAGAAGCTGCGGTCGCCCGCGCCGTGGAGCACCAGGACGCGGACGGCGGCATCATCCTGCACCTTCGCCAGAAGCTCTGGGAAGGCGCGCCACATGTCCTGGTTGATGGCGTTCAGCCTGGATGGATTGGTGCAGGAAGGCGATCGTGTCTTCAGCGAACGGATTGTGCGTTTCCTTGGCGCAGAGCCGGGCCACGTTCCGCTGCATCTCGATGCCGGCGACCCACATCCGGACTTCGACGTCCTGGAAGCCGAATTTGCGAGCCGGGGCGCTCGGCTGTTCGTATTCTCTCATCCGAACAATCCGTCTGGCGCAGTATTTTCGGAGGCAGTGATCGGCCATATTGCGGAGCTGGCAAAGCGCTACGATGTCACTGTCCTGGTGGATGAACTCTATTCCAGGCTGATACACGAAGGATCTTTCACTCACCTGGCCGCGCAGCGCGGAATGTTCGAGCGTACAGTGACATTGCTGGGGCCGAGCAAGACCGAATCCTTGAGCGGCTATCGCCTTGGCGTGGTGGTTGCACCGGAGAAGATAGCTACGCGCATTGAGGACGTGCTGTCCGTCACTGCGCTGCGTGCGCCTGCTTATGCGCAGCACCTCCTCACTTGCTGGCTGCGCGACGACCATGTCTGGCTGGCGGAGCGAATGACCGCCTTCACCGCGCTAAGGACACTCACCAACCAGAAGCTGCGTCAGCTTCCCTGGCTCAAATGGCAGCCGCAACGGGGCACCGCCTATGCGTGGGTCGACGTCAGCGCCCTTGAACTGCCCGGGCCGACCGTGGCCGAGGCTCTTCTCACGGAGGCTGGAGCGTTGGTCAGTCCCGGATACCAATTTGGCCCTGCAAGTGGTGGCCACTTTCGGGTTTGCTACGCGCGCGATGAGAACGAGTGGAGCTCAGCGCTGGATCGCATGGTTCGCACGCTGGACACGCTGAAGAAAAAGCGCAGGGCGGTTGCATGACGACCCGCCAGGCGATCTCGACCGTCGCGGCGTCCCCACCGGCGGGTCCCTATTCGCAGGCCATCAGCGCAGAAGGACGATTTGTCTTTCTTGCCGGCCAAACACCTCGGACAAGGGACGGGCGGCGCATCAGCGATGCGCCGTTCGTTGAGCAAGCTCGTCTTGCGCTCGACAACCTCGAAGCCGTGGCGCGTGCATCGGGTCTTTCGCTTCGGCACGCCGTGAAGATAAATGTCTATCTTCGGTCTCTCGAGGACATCCCCGCGTTCAATCAGGTGTTTGCGGAATATATTGGTGATCCACCACCGGCCCGCACGTTGACTCAGAGCAGCTTCATCGATTTCGCCGTCGAGATCGATGCCATCTTGCTGGCGTGACAAAAGATCGGTTCGAACAAAGAGGTGACATCATGATCCGATTCCATCCAATCCGATCATGATCTCATCGACCAATCGTTGCTGGCGTGGCGTCTGGTCGAACCGCTGCCGGTAGATTCGCGAAAAATGCGTGGGCAAGCGGACCGCAGAGTTGGTGCGGTGCACATTGCTGACACAGCTTGCATTCGCAGGGGAGCGCAACCGGTCTCAAGACCGACCTTTAGGTCAGCGCTTCAAGTTGCGGAGGTCACGCGGCGAAATATCATAGCTCGCCTTGAACGCATGACTGAAACTCGCACCGTCTGAAAAGCCGTTCCTGAGCGCAATTTCGGTAATGCCCACGTCAGGGACATCCAAGATTTCCGCTCGCGCGCGCTCCAGACGGAGCTGTTTGATAAAATGCGCTGGCGTTAGTCCAATCTGACCGAATGCATTGTACAGAGATCGCCTCGAAAGACCGAGATCGCGCGCCAGTCGATCCGGACCATAACTCTCATCAGCGATGTTTTGCGTAACCATCACACGCGCGCGAAGAATGATTGCTGGCAGCGGTCGGTCGAACGAGGATCCGGCTTCAGGGCCAAGTGAAAGAAGCGCGATATCGATCAGAGATTCAACGGTCAGCGCATCTGCAGGTGAACGACGCCCATGCCATAACAGCGCCTTCGATCCTCCCGCGGCCGCCGCAAGCGGCCCGCTAGCTCCTCCCAACGGCGCTCCGTTGCAACTGTAACAAACAACGCGAGGTGGGTCGTTGGCGCGACAAATTATGTCACCACGGTGACAAAACTCGAAACACCGAAATCGCGCCGTAACAAAGCCGATGTACTGCCCTCCCCCAATTGGAGCAGCAGAGAAGTAAGAGATGACACGAAGGCGACACGCACGACGTCCGCTGGTCGGTCGGACCGATTACCGTGATCGCGAAGCCAAGGTGTGCTGCGGGCATGACGCCCTGCGCCGTCCTCGCCCGCCAAAGCTCTACAGCCTGCAACGTCAGATTTCTCGTCCTGGAAATTAGGCAGTGGCTTTATTGTTGCGGCTGTTTGCCCTGGTGGCCTTTGCCCTTCTGCCTGGAATCGCAATCCAGTTGTACAATGAGTTCGACCTCCGTTTCTCGCACCAAATGGAAGTGCAAGAGCTGGCGCTTGGTCTCGCCAAGCTCGCGGCCGCCGAGCAGCAGCAGATCATCCAAGGAATTCGCCAGGCATTGATTGCACTCTCGGAGCTTCCCGCGGTCAAGGCGAAGGACGCCCCCGGATGCGAGGCTTACCTCTCCAGAATCAAGGAGCGCGATCCGGAGTTCATTGATTTTATTGTGGTCGACATGAATGGCGATTCGTTCTGCGACTCGACCAGCGATTACAAGCCCTCGACCGCCGCCGGGCGCGCCTACTTTGCCAACGTCCTGAAAACCAGCAAGTTTACCGTCGGAGAGTTCGCGCACGGCCGAGCGACCGGCCGCAACGTCCTCCACTTTGCCCTGCCATTCTATGCCGACGATGGCCACATGGGCGGCGTCGTAATAGCCGCCCTCAGCCTCGATTGGCTGGCTCATTATCTCGCGCAGAAGGGCCCACCCCCCGGCGTCGCCCTCGCCATTAGAGACCGCAACGGCACGTACCTCGCACGCTATCCTCGTAACGACCAGTTCGTCGGCCGGAGGATACCCGATGACCGTTACTTGCACTCGGATCACTCGGGCACAACAACCGCGCGCGACATTGACGGTGTAGAACGGATCGTAGGCTACACGGCGCTGCAAGCAGACGCCGGAGAGATTTTTGTTACCTTCGGCGTCGACAAGACGCTGGCCTTCAGTCAGATCCAACGTCGTACGCGGCTAGGCATCCTTCTGATTGTCCTGGGCACGTCGGTGGTGCTGGCCTTGACCTGGTTTGGTGCCCGTCGGTTCATCCAGCATCCGCTGGGACAAATGGTTGATGCGGCCAACCAATGGCGGCTTGGCGACTACGCGTGTCGAGTGCATATCCGGGACAAAGGATCAGAGATTACCCGGGTCGCCGACGCATTCAACACCATGGCCGATGCGCTCGCGAACCGCGAACACGAGCTGCACGATGCCAAGGAGAAAGCCGAGCAGGCAGCGGCTCGGATCACGACAATATTCGAGAGCACGACCGACTGCGTCCTCATCGTCGATACAGAATGGTACATCACTTATCTGAACGAGAGGGCGAAGGCGCAGCTCGCTGTAGGATATGACCTCATCGGCATGAATCTGTGCGAGATCTTTCCGGATTGGACCGACAAAGACCTCTCGGCCCGAGCACATACGGCGATGTCGGAACAGAGCTCCGCGTCCGTCGAAACGTTCTTCCGAGATGTCTGGTACGCGGTCAATGCATTCCCATCCGGCGAAGGCATCGTCATCCTGTTTCGAGACATCACCGAACAGAAGCACGCCGTGGAGGCGCGGCGCTTGATGGAAGAACAGCTTCATCAGAGCCAAAAAATGGAGGCCGTCGGCCAACTCACGGGCGGCGTTGCCCACGACTTCAACAATTTGCTGATGGTGATTTCCGGCAATCTCGAACTTATCGAGAGCCGTACGGCAGACGACAAATGCGTCCAGAGACTCGCAGTAGCGGCGCGGAAGGCCGCCGACCGGGGTGCGAGCCTAACCGCGCAGCTTCTCGCTTTTTCCCGACGGCAGAAGCTGAACCCGAAGACCATTCACATTGATGCTCTCATTCGGGATTTTCAGGGACTGATCCTTCGCGCACTCGGGAACAGGTGCAAGATCAACCTTGTCGCGGATGATCAACTGTGGCCATGCCATCTTGACCCTGCGCAGCTGGAGACAGCACTCCTCAACCTGGCCCTGAACGCGCGCGACGCCATGCCGGACGGCGGCAGGCTCGATATCGAGGCACGAAATATAACCCTTGACGAGGGCGCCATTGCCGACGCCGCGTCCGGATCGTACGTCAAGCTCTCCGTCACCGACACTGGCTGCGGCATGCCGCAAGACACGCTGGATCGGGTGTTCGAACCGTTTTTCACCACGAAGGAGGTCGGCAAAGGAACCGGGCTCGGCCTCAGCATGGTTTATGGGTTCGTCCGGCAATCCGGCGGCCATGTCGCCATCGAAAGCACGGTCGGAATGGGAACCACGGTCAGTCTCTATCTGCCCAGATCCGGCCAAGCGTCCGATGTGGGGAGGGATATCACCCAACTCCAGGACATAGCAGCAGGGTCAGGCAGGGTTCTCATGGTCGAAGATGATCACGACGTCATGGACGTCACGTCAGCAATACTGAGAGAGCTCGGCTATGAAGTCCTCTGCGCCCAAGATGGCGCCGACGCCATCCGGATTCTGAGGGATAACAAGAAACTGGATCTGCTATTCAGCGATATCATGATGCCGGGAGGCATCAGCGGTGTTGAACTGGCTCGCGAAGCGAAGCACCTCTGCAGCGGCATCAAGATTTTGCTCACTTCAGGCAACGCGGCAGACACTTTGTCGCGCCACGGGGCAGAGGGCGAGTTTCCCGTTATCGGCAAACCCTTCCGTCGCGCCGAGCTGGCGCAATATCTTCGGGCGGTTATGAGCGCAGCCTGAAATCATCTCCTGCTGGGAATGTTTTCGCGCAATGCACGGGACCTCACTCCCGCTCCGAATCCTTCCGCATCAACCTAGTCGTGTAGCTATATCGATCGGCCGGGTGAATGCTGAGCGATACTTCGGCCATCTCGTTCGAGCTGAAGAGATATTGGCGCCGGATCGCAAGCGCGTGCGCGCCCGGCGTGGCCTTCAAAGGCTCCGCCATGTCATGGGACACGCCGACCGCACGGATATCCTGACGAATTTCGCTGAATCGCCGGCCGGATATCTTTTCTACCAGCGTGCCGAAGATGTCGCGATGGTCCTCCATCCTGGATCGAACCTCGCGCGCAAAAGCGTCGTCAATGTAGACATCAGTCCAGCAGATCGGCGTCTTCGTTGCATCGCCGGGGATCATGCGGAGGCTCGATATGCGCAGCCAGCGACGCCCGGGCTGGCATCCGAGATCCCGTGCCAGCGCATCATCGGCGACGACCTCGGCAACCCGCTGGACGTGGCGTTCGGTTTCGACGCCGAACCGCTGCACGGCCTCTATGGATTCGAGCGCCTGGGTAAATCCGCCACCGCTGCGCTGCGGCGTCAGCGCTTCGACGCGGGTGCCTGCATTCCGCTTGCGGCTGACGAGGCCTGACGCCTGAAGTTCGCGCATTGCGGCACGCACCGTCGAGCGGCTCACGGCAAACTGTTCGGCCAGCTCGAACTCGTTGGGCAGAACCGAACCTATGGGATGTCGACCGCCCGCGATTGCCTCCGTGAGCAGGCGAGCAACGTAAGCGTAACGCGTTTCCACACCTGCCTCCGTTCTATCCGGTCAATGGAAGCCCAATGCGAGTGGGATTCGTCAAGAAAGGATGTTGACTCATCCTTTATGTACGTACATATTAATATGTAGGTACATAATATAACACAAGGATCCAAGGGAGTCGACGGATGGGCAGCACAGTTTTCGATTCGGCTTTGTTTCGCGACATGTTCGGGACTGCCGAAATGCGGGCGGTCTTTGCCGACGATGCGCTCATCGCGCGCTATATCGAAGCCGAAGTCGCCCTTGCCCGTGCCCAGGCCCGATTGGGCGTGGTGCCGAAAGCCGCCGCCGACGCCATCGAGGCGGCTGCGCGCTCCATCAAGATCGACGTCGAAAAGCTGCGTCACGAAACCGAGATCGTCGGCTACCCCATCCTTCCGCTTGTGCATCAGCTTTCGGAAGCTGCGGGTGAAGCTGGTCGTTACGTTCATTGGGGGGCGACGACCCAGGACATCATGGACACGGCCAACGTTCTGCAGATCCGGGCAGCGCTTCAAATCGTTGCGCGTGACCTGCGCGAGGTCCGTGACATCCTGGCGACGATGGCGCGGAAATACCGCGACACGCCGATGGCCGGGCGAACCCATCTCCAGCAAGCGCTTCCAGTGACGTTCGGCTACAAGGCCGCGGTCTGGCTGTCCTCCATTGACCGGCATATCGAGCGCGTCGATCAGGCGCTGCCGCGTATCCTGCTTGGCGAATTCTCCGGGGCCGCCGGCACGCTTGCCTCTGTCGGCGCCGCCGGCCTCGAAATGCAGAAACTGTTCTGCGAAGAACTGGGACTGCATCAGCCGTCGATCACATGGCACGTCGCCCGGGATGGCATCGCCGAGTCCGTGACTTTGCTGGGCCTCATCACCGGCACATTGGGGAAGATCGCGACCGACGTGATGCTGATGTCGGCGTCGGAATTCGGCGAAGTCTCCGAGCCGTTCGTGCCTGGGCGTGGTGCCTCGTCGACGATGCCGCAGAAGCGCAATCCCATTTCCAGCGAGCTGATGCTCGCGGCGGCGAAGGCCGTGCGGCAGCACGTCGCCGCGATGCTTGACGGCATGATCCACGATTTCGAGCGGGCGACCGGCCCCTGGCATCTCGAATGGGTGTCGCTGCCGGAGAGCTTCCTGCTGACCGCCTCGTCGCTGGCCAACGCCAAGTTCATGCTCGCCGGCCTTGTCGTCCATGAGCGGCGAATGCTGGACAATCTCGATCTCACCCAAGGCCTCATCGTTGCGGAGGCCGTGATGATGGCCGCCGCGCCAAAGCTCGGGCGGCAAAAAGCGCACGACGTCGTCTATGACGCCTGCCGCAAGGCCATCGAAGGCGGCGGACAACTCGCCGACATTCTCGCTGATGTGCCGGAGATCGCCGAAGCTCTCGGTGGCAAGGATGCGATCAGGCGTCACTGCGATCCCGCGAACTATTTGGGCCTGTGTGGCCCGATGGTCGATCGCGTTTTGGACATTTCAGGCGCGAACGCCGCTCGCGACGACTGATATCGCCCGCGCCGAGCACCCGATCTCATTAATGCGCCGCAGAGCGCCGCTTCAGCCCAACAGATGACCCAGGAGGACACCATGGCCGCCATGGCGACAACGCAGCGCGACGACATCGCTCTCGAACAGACCGTCAAGCCAACGAAGAAGGCCCTGTGGAAGAACCTCGGTCTCCAGGTTGCCGTCAGCATGGTGCTCGGAATCATCGTTGGTCTTGTGTGGCCCGAATTCGGCGCTTCCCTGAAGATCCTCGGTGATATCTTCCTGCGGCTGATCAAGACGGCGGTCGCGCCGCTGGTTTTTCTCACGGTCGCCGTCGGCGTCGTCGCGGCCGGAGACATCAAACGGGTAGGCAAGGTCGGGCTGATCGCCATGATCTATTTCGAGATCGTCTCGACGATTGCACTGGCACTTGGCCTGCTGTTCGGAAATCTCGTCGGGGTCGGCAAGAACCTCGATCATATCACTGCGCCGGCAACAGCAACCAAAGGCGCCGAAGCCGCGACGAAGGCCGCGGCAACCTCGCACACGACATTCGACCAGTTCCTGCTCAACGTCTTCCCGGACAATTTCGTCGGCGCCTTCGCGCGCGGCGAGTTGCTTCAGGTTCTCGTCATCGCGTTGATCTTCGGCTTCGGGCTGATGGCGCTCTCGCCGGAGAAGCGCGCCCCCATCGAGAGCGGACTGAACACGATCTCGACCGCGTTCTTCGAGTTCATCCACATCATCATGGCCTTGGCGCCGATTGGAACGTTCGGCGCCGTCGCCTATGCCGTCGGCTCCAATGGAACAGCCGTACTCATTTCGCTCGCATACTTCGTGCTGACGTTCTACGCCTTGGTTATCCTCTTCATTGTGGTGGTCCTCGGCGCAGTCTGCGCCATGTTCAGCATCAATATCTTCCGGCTGCTGCGTTACATCCGCGACGAAATCATCATCATGCTGGGCACCGCCTCCTCGGAAAGCGTGCTGCCGCGCCTGCTGGAGAAGCTGCCGGCGTATGGAGCCTCGAAGCAGACGGTCGGGCTCGTCCTGCCGACTGGATACGCCTTCAATCTCGACGGCACCTCCCTGTTCATGTCGATGGGCGTGATCTTTCTGGCCAATGCCTATGGCGTGCCGCTCAGCTGGGAGCAGGAAATCGGAATTCTCGCGATCATGCTTTTGACATCGAAGGGCGCGGCCACGGTCTCAGGTGGTTCCTTCGTCGTCTTCGCCGCGACCGTCACGGCATCCGGAATTCTGCCGGTCGACGGCCTCGCGCTGATCTTCGGCGTCTATCGCTTTCTCTCAATCGCGCTTGCGACGTGCAACGTCATCGGCAACACGGTGGCAACGGTGGTCGTCGCGAAACTGGCCGGAGAGTTCGACGAGACCGCCTGGAAGCGCGTCGAAACTGCCTAGCGCAAACTGAACTTAATCTCCGGTTTCGAGTCTCCACGGGAGGACAGCCAACGTGGTCCAGTCACGCATCGAACATGACGCATTTGGCGCCATCGAAGTGCCAGCCGATCGCTATTGGGGCGCGCAGACGCAACGCGCGCTTGGGGTATTTGAAGTCGGTGACGAGCGTTTTCCTGCGTGTCTGTTTCGCGCTTTTGCTGTGCAGAAGATCGCGGCGGCCCGTGCCAACGTTCGGCTTGGCGTGCTTGATCGGGCGATTGGCGAGCCGATCGAGCTGGCTGCCGTGGAACTGCGGGAGGGCCGCTTCGACGATCATTTTCCATTGACGATCTGGCAGACTGGTTCTGGCACGCAGACCAACATGAACGTCAACGAGGTCATTGCCAACCGCGCCAACGAAATGCTGGGTCAGCCACTCGGCACGAAGGCACCGATCCATCCCAACGATCACGTCAATTGCTCGCAGTCGTCCAACGACAGCTTTCCAACAGTGATGCACATTGCCGCCTCGCTGGAGATACGCGACCGCCTGCTGCCGGCTTTGAAAGCGCTGCGCGACGAACTCGCGGCGAAGGCCGTATCTTTTTCGGACGTCGTGAAGATCGGACGCACGCATTTGATGGATGCGGTTCCCATGACGATGGGACAGGCTTTTCAGGCCTTCTACACCCAGATCGATAATTGCATCGCCCGGATCGACGATGCGTTGCCTCGCCTCCATGTCGTCGTGCAGGGCGGGACCGCGGTCGGATCCGGCCTCAACGCGGCGGCTGGCTTCGACGTGACGTTCTGCGATGAACTGAGCGCATTGACCGGCCTGCCCTTCACGTCAAATCCGAGCAAGTTTGAGGGGATGGGCGCACACGACACTCTGGTTGAAGTTTCCGGCACGCTCAACACGCTTGCAGCGTGCCTTCTCAAAGTCGCGAACGACATCCGGTTTCTGGGTTCAGGCCCGCGCTGCGGCCTGGGTGAGCTCGTCATCCCGCATGACGGGCTGACCTCGTCCATCATGCCGGGCAAGCGGAACCCGACCATCGCAGAAGTGGTGACGCAGGCTGCCTTTCAGGTGATCGGCAATCACGCGACCGTCACGGCAGCGGGCGCGTCGGGTAACTTCGAGCTCAACGTCGCCAAACCCGTGCTGATCTACAACATCCTGCAGTCGATCCGGATTCTGGCGGACAGCAGCCGGACGTTTGCGGTGCGTCTCATTCATGATCTGGACATCGACCGGCAGCAGCTTGATCGGAACGTGTCGAACGCCCTTCTGCTCGCGACCGCTCTGAATCCGATCCTTGGTTACGACAAGGTCGCGAAGATCACCGCCAAGGCGTTGAGCGATTCCACGACACCGCGCGAATCTGCGGTGGCGCTCGGTTTTCTTAGTGCCGAGGACTATGATCGTCACGTCGATCCGCATATCATGGCAGGGATCGGAAACAGAAACCGATAGGTGGCGATTTTGATTCCAATGCGACGATGAGCGCGATTCGGTCTCGCGGGCGATCGCGCTCCAGCGAGTCCACGCCACCCCCAGATTCATAAGCGCGTCGCGGACACTAGCAAGCCAGTGTCACAATCCCATGTCGGACATGGTACACACGGGTCGCTGCAACGCTGATATTATAATGTCGATGGTTTTGCGAGCGCCCGGCTGTTCGTGACCGAGCTGAGCTCGCGCTCGGCTTTATGCGTGCTGGACAAGCGAATGCAGCGCCTTGACCGCAGCCTCCCGGTTCTCCACGGGGACGAACAGACTGACCGAATGCGGCGACAACACGTAACTGTCGGGGACGATCCCATGCTGTCCAAGAACCTGCAACGCCCTGAACGGCAATTCCGACGAAACCCCGCCGAAGCAGGTGAGACTGACCGAGCTTGAAGCTTCGCGCTGCTTGCGCAGGTCCTTGGCGTGCTCCAGCGTGCGGAGCAGGGCGTCGAGCCACTCTGTATCGCAGGCCACGGTCATGCTGGTTTTTCCCGCGGTGAAGCCCGAGGCGAGGAGCTGCGGCCAGGACAGGCTGTTTCGCTTCAGATGCTGCGCGAATACCTCGAAACCGTGATTGAGATCCTTGGAATCGATTTCCACGTGCTCAATGCGAACCATCGAGTTGACGGCCAAAACCTTTCCGTTTTCCATGCCTGCAACCTCTTTCATCACTTGCGTGCTGTGCTCGACGCCGCCCCACCGCTTGATAACCAGAGGCACATCCTGACTTTGCGCCAGCTCTACGCTGCGAAAATGCAGGATCTTTGCGCCCCAGAAGCACATTTCGGACAGGGATTCGAAGTCCACTCGCCGCAGCGGCCTTGCATCCGGCACGATGCGCGGATCGGCCGAACAAATTCCGTCGACCTCTTTGATGATTTCACAGCGTTCGGCTTTCAGCGCCGCGGCCATCGCAACGGCCGTGGTGTCGCTGCCGCCCCGGCCGAGCGTGGTGATTTCCCTGGTCGCCGGGTTCACGCCCTGAAATCCTGCCAGCACCACGACGCGACCGCGATCAAGCTCCTCACGCACACGAATGGGCCGGACATCCAGAATGCGTGCCGAGGAATGGGAGTCGTCGGTCATCACGCCGGCTTGGCTGCCGGTGAAGCTGATCGCTGATACACCGAGGTCGGCAAGCGCCATGCTCATCAGGGACATGCTGATGCGCTCGCCGGTCGTCAGCAGCATGTCGAGTTCACGGCGATTGGGAGCAGGACTTACCTGATAAGCCATCTGGATCAACTGGTCGGTGGTCTTGCCCATGGCGGAGACAATCGCCACGACACGATGACCACGGCCATGCAGTTCGGCGAGACTGCGCGCAACCGCGCGAATTTTCTCCGGTGTTTCGAGACAGACACCGCCATATTTTTGCACGATGATGGGATGGTTGCGCATCTAACCTCGGTGAGAAGCCGCGCCCGTCTCGTCCGTCGAACCGACACCGCCTATCCATGTGCCGATGACTTCAAAGTTCGGATTGAAGGCGACAAGGTCCGCGCGGCATCCAGGCGCGATCCGTCCAAGCTCGGACTCCAGGCCCAGAAATGAAGCGGGCGTCCGAGAGGCCATGATGAGGGCATCGACGAGGGAGATTCCGGCGAGCTCAACAGCGTTGCGCACCGCCTCGATCATGGTGAGGTGAGCACCCGCGAGGGTGCCATCGGGGCCAGTCAGGCGATTTTCATGCAACGTGATCTGCCTTCCCTGCAGCATGAATTGCCGGTCGTTCGTGCCCACGAGTGGCATGGCGTCAGTGACCAGCATCAATCGATCGCGTCCCTTGCAACGGAAGGCAACACGCAAACCGGCGCGGTCAACGTGGATGCCGTCGCAGATGATCCCTGCAAACAGCCGGTCATCCCAAAGCGCGGCGCCCACCAGGCCCGGCTCCCGGGCGTTCAACTGCGACATGGCATTGAACAGGTGGGTCACCCCCGAGACACCGCGATCGACCACCTGGCCGATTTCGGCTGCGGTGGCGTCGCTGTGGCCGGCCGCGATACGCAATCCGGCGCCAATCAATTCATCGATCATGGACGCGGGCACGCATTCCGGGGCCAAGGTCACAATGGAGCGGCCGCGGCCCCCAAAACTTTTGATCGCGGTGAGATCGCGCCGATCGGGCACGCGTATCTCGGCTTCCGGATGAATGCCCTTGCGAGACCTGTTGAGAGCCGGCCCTTCCAGATGAAAGCCGAGCACGCCGGGAATCGTCAGACAAGCCTGGGCGACTGCAGCCAATCGCTCGATGACCTCGCTGCGATCGGTGATGAGGGTCGGCAGGCAACCCGTGGTCCCCTGCTTACGGTGCGCCTCAACGATGCGTCGAACGCCAGCCTCCGTCGGCTGGTCGTTGAGAAGAACGCCCCCGCCTCCGTTCACCTGGATGTCGATGAAGCCGGGTGCAAGGATCGCGTCTGCGGGAAGGTGGATGGCGGCGCGTGCCGCCGCCTCGCCGAAGGTGATGCTTTCAATCCGCCCCTGCGATATCCTGACCGACCCCGGGCCGCGCATGTCGACACCATCAAAGATGTGTTGCGCGGCAATCGAGAGAGAGGCGGAAGACCCAGCGTGGCCCATCTGTATTGATCCGAGAATGGCAGTCATGGACTCGTGAGGCGAGTCCGGTATAACACCCCATATGTACACCAAGCGGCTTCGGGAGGGACCCGGAGCGAAACCCTGGCGTTAACTTTCCATGGGAACAAAAGGTACCACGTATCTCGGCATTGATGGCGGCGGAACCCGCTGCCGCGCCCGGATCGAGGACGAAAGCGGCAGGGCGATCGGTGAAGCGAGCTCCGGACCTGCTACGACGCGGATCGGCTTCGAGAAGGCCTGGCGGTCCATCATGGAGGCCACCGAAGCGGCAGCCGCACAGGCCGGACTGACGCACGAGGATTTCGCGCGGATGCACGCCGGATTTGGCCTTGCCGGAATTGGTCGCCGAGGCGCGGAAGCGGCGCTCAACAAGATCGCGCATCCCTTTGCGTCTGTCATCTTCATCAGCGACGGCCTCGCGGCCTGTCTCGGCGCCCATAGCGGCGCAGACGGGGCTATTGTGGTAGCCGGTACAGGCTCGGTGGGTGTCGGCCTGATCGACGGCCGCGAAATCCGTCTCGGCGGTTACGGTTTTCCCGTGTCTGACGAAGGCAGCGGCGCTGACATCGGCCTGCAGGTTGTTCGATTGGCGCTGCGGGCCGCGGACCGCCGCGGCGAGCTGACCCCATTGCTTTCAGAGGTGCTGGGCGCATTCGATCATGATCCCTATCAGGCGGTGGCTTGGTCTGAAGAAGCCAGAGCCACGGACTACGCTGCGTTCGCGCCGATCGTGATGCGCCACGCCAACCAGGGCGATCCGGTCGGCCGTCGCATTGTCGAACGCGCGGCCGATGCCATTGGCGATCTGCTCGATCTGTTCCTGGCGAGAGGAGTTGACCGGCTCTCGCTGGTGGGCGGACTCGCGGATGCCATTACCCCCTGGCTGACGCCTGACCTGCGCGCTCGCCTGAGGCGTCCCGACGCCGACGCGGCGGCCGGCGCGTTGCTGGTGGCGCGAGGGCGGCTTGACCTGCCCCAAAGAGAAACCGACCATGAACAGGATTCAAAGTTCCGCGTTTGATGGCGCACGGATCAACTATATGGCCACCGAAGAAGTCGATCCCCGCTTTGCCGATCTTGATGCATGGTCGCTGACGTCAGCGATGGAAGCGATGTGGGAGGGCCAGCTTGCGGCAGTCGCGGCGATCGGCCATGCCCTCCCCGCGATCACTGCGGCGACCGAAGCGGCCAAGGCGGCGCTGGGCGATCGCGGACGCATTGTATATGTCGGCGCCGGCACCTCGGGCCGCGTGGCGGTCCAGGACGGCGCCGAGTTGCTGCCGACCTTCGCCTGGCCCAACGAGCGCGTCCGCTTCATCGTCGCCGGCGGAGACAGCGCGTTCGTCACCAGCGTCGAGGGCGCGGAGGATGATGTCGATGATGCGGTCACGCAAATCAATGCCGCGCGGCTCACACCGCACGACGTGGTGATCGCCGTTGCCGCCAGCGGGACAACACCATTCACGGTCGCGGCGCTGCAGCAGGCAGGCTCTTTCGGTGCCGTGACGATCGGCGTCGCCAACAATCCCGGCACCGCACTGCTGGCATCGGCAAAGTTTCCGATCTTGATCGAGACCGGCTGCGAGCTGATCGCCGGCTCGACGCGGATGAAGGCGGGCACCGCGCAGAAGGTTGTGCTGAACCTGATCTCTTCAGGGATTATGCTGCGCCTTGGCCGGGTGTATCGCGGCATGATGGTGAACATGCAGCCGACCAATGCCAAGCTGAAGCGGCGCGCCGAGGCCATGGTGGCGCAAATCGCGCACTGTGATCCGTCCCACGCCACACGCTCGCTTGAGCAGGCCGAGGGAGACATCAAGACGGCTAGCCTTCTGGCGTTGGGTGTCGACAGGGTTGATGCCGAGACCATTCTGAAAAACTGTGACGGCAACCTTCGGCACGTGTTTGCCGAGCTCGCCAAGGATAGTGACAAGGATGGTGACCGGCATCCCAAGGGCGCGGCGACACGCAAGCAAGGCGGAGCGATTGAGCCGTGACAACATCCGCGATGGCGAGCGAAATCGGGGAAAGCGCGGATGTCGTCGCCAAAATTGTTCGTAACCGCCCGGCCACGCGCGACATCGCGCAGCGAATTGGGATTGGCTCCGCGCCCCTGTGCGTTGTGTGCGGCCGGGGAAGCTCCGGGCAAGCGGGGGTTTTCCTAAGATACCTTGTCGAGACGCGGCTTCGCCTTCCCGTTTCCGCCAGCGCCCCTTCGGTGATCACGGCATTTCGTACGCCCTTGATGCTGCGCGATGCGCTGTTCGTCGTAATCTCGCAATCCGGGCGCAGCCCGGATCTTGTCGCGGCGACCAGGTCGGCGCGATCAGCGGGCGCCCGCACCGTCGCCATCGTCAATGCGACGTCGTCGCCGGTGGCTGACGCAGCGGAGTTCGTGATTCCGATCGAAGCCGGCAAAGAACACTCCGTAGCGGCGACCAAGACCGTGATCGGCTCGATGGCCGCCAGCGCCGGACTTGTTGCCGAGCTGGCGGAAGATCGTGCACTGCGGTCAGCCCTCGACAGGCTGCCCGAGCGCCTGCACCGCGCGCTGGCGCTCGACTGGTCCGGGATTGCCGATGATCTCGCCAAAGCGTCGGCCGTGTTTGTGGCGGCGCGGGGCCTCGGCCTGGGCTCGGCGCGGGAGATCGCGCTCAAACTTTCGGAAATCCTGCGCCTGCCTTCCATGGGTCTGAGCGCCGCCGAGCTGCAGCATGGGCCGCGGGCCGCGTTATCATCGCGCACGCCGGTTATCATGATGCGCCTCATGGATGAAACGGCGGCCACGGTGGACGCGCTGGCAGAAGAATTGCGCGAACAGAAAATCGCGCTGCATCTATGCGGCGGACCGCATGGCTCGCTGGCCTGGCTCGCCGAGGATGACCCCGCAACCGACCCGATCACCATGCTCGTTCCAGCCTATCGGATGATCGAGCAGACGGCGCGCGCGTGCGGATTTGACCCGGATCGCCCCCCTCGCCTGAGCAAGATTACCGAGACGTTTTGACGGCTGACTAATCGCTGGCTGGAACGCAGCGACGTGCACCGCTGGCCAATAGGACGTGAGCAGGTCGAACGAACGGAAGCTCGAGCTCACGAAGTGAGCGAGGAGCATGGCTCATCCCGGCTCTGTGAGAGACGCTCGTGGCGCGCCTTTTGGCCGAAGATCAGGAAGCTCGACAGAGCCAGGATCCACACCGAGAGTCCTCCATAAAGCATCACCAACCTGAAGCCATGAACCAGTGCATCTTGCACAGCAGTGTCCGCCGCCGGCAGGGAGTTCAGTTCCGGGACGTCAGATACATGGGCACTCGCGCCCGCTATCCTTTCTGCAAGATGTTGCAGGCGCGGTGCATCAAGCACGCCAGGAAGCGCGCTCCTCAGCCAGGAGGATATGCCCGCGATCAGGATGAAGCCCATCAGGGCAATGTTGATCGCCAGCGAAATCATCCGAGCGCTCATGTCGATACCTGATGCCATGCCGGCGCGTGTGCTCGGTACCGATGCGGTCGTCGTGTTGGTCACCGGCGTGTTGGTCAGCCCCAGCCCGATCCCCGCAAGCAAACAACCAGGCAGCAGCGTCAGCCAACCAGGTTGTTCAACTCCGCTGCCGACCCACATCAACATGAAGCCAAGGCCGATGACGAAAAGTCCGGTCGGGATAGCGATCCTGGCCCCGAAGCGCAGCAGGATACGCTCGCCAAATGGTGGCACCACGAGAGTCGGCAGCGTGTAGGACAGCAGCGCCAGGCCGGCCGCGACATTGCCGTAACCGAGCGCGCTTCGGAAGAAAATCGGAAGATAGATCATGAAGGGCCAGAAGCTGAAGTTCATGCCCATCGACCCCAGGAGCGCGCCCGAGAAGATCCGAACCCGGAAAACGGAGAAGTCGAACATCGGGCGGGCACTGCGCGTCTCGGCCAGCACGAAGCCTGCGAAACTCAGGACCGCGATTGCAATGATGGCGAAACTCGTCGGACTGGAAAAGCCCAGGTCAGGCCCTTGCGTAATATAGAAGGCGACGCAGAACACCGACGTCGAGAGCGTCACGATGCCTGCGATATCGAGGTGCTTCGCGTCGGGATCGCGCGATTCCTGCACCCCGGCCTCGGCGAGGACAGCGGTTACGATGGCAATGACGGCATGGACCAAGAACACCCATTGCCAGTTGGAAATCGCGACGATCGCCGCACCTATGATGGGACCGAAGCCGAGTCCGATCCCGAAGATGATGCCCCAGGCCGCAAAGGCCCGTGCGCGCTCCGGTCCCTCCCGGAACTGGTGGGAGAGAACCGCGACCTGACAGATGAGCATCGCCCCACCGCTCATGCCCTGAAGAAACCGGCTCACTATGAGAACGAGGGCGTCCTGCGCCAAGCCGCAGATCAGGGAGGCCAGGCCGAAGACGACGATGCTGGCGACGAAGACGCGCTTTCTGCCATAGCGATCTGCAAGCGTGCCCGTCGCCATCAGCACGGTCGTGACCGCGATCGTATAGGCGTTCATGATCCACTGGAGCTGCTGGAAGTCGGCATGCAGCACCCTCTCCAGCGTCGGCAGAATCGTCGGAACGCTGGAAATCTCCAGCCCGAACATGAGAGACGCGAGGCAGACGGCCGCCAGGGCGACGGTGTTTCGCTGTATTGCTGAAATCGTCATGACTTTCACCTCCAAGCCTGGTGCCGATCGCTGACATGCAGGCAGGAGGTTCGCTCGATCGAAGAAACCCGGGTCCCGGGTTCGCCGCCCACGTCAGATGCCGGACGAACATAGGGGGCCCTTGACCACAACAAAACTGGATCAATATAGATTTCAGAGACAACAAATTCGGATGATGGAATGCTCTCGCTCGATGTGGATGCCGTAAGAGCTTTCGTGATGGTGGCCGACCTGCAGAGCTTCACGCGCGCGGCCGAAGCTCTGGGCACCACGCAGGGTGCAATCAGCGTGAAGCTCAAACGGCTTGAGGATCGCATCGGCCATCGGCTGATCGAACGGACTCCCCGGTCGGTGCGGCCGTCGGCGCAAGGGGCTGCCTTTCTGGAAGGGGCTCGGGAGTTTATCGCGGCTCACGAGCGCGCGCTTGTCGGGCTCAATGCGCCCCCGAGACACTTTGGCCTCGGCATTGCTGCTCATGTCGCGGGACCGGAGGTTCCGAACTTGCTGGCGCGGCTCCACGCCCACGATCCGAAGCTGACGATTGAAGTGCAGCTCGACAGCTCGCGCAAACTTCTGGACCTGTTTGATCAGGGGCGGCTCGATGCCGCGATCATCCAGCGTGAGGACGATCGCCGGGATGGGGAAACGCTGGCACACGAGCGTTTTGGCTGGTTCGCGGCGCAAGGGTTCGAGCATCGACAGGGAGAGCCGCTGCGCCTGGCTGCGCTGGCTCCAACCTGCGGCGTCCGTAACATAGCAACTCACGCGCTCGACGCGGCCGGCATAAGATGGACCGAAGTGTTCCTTGGCGGCGGTTCTTCCGCTGTCCATGCCGCCGTCGCCGCAGGGCTGGCAATTGCCCCTCTGTCATATCGGATAGCGCCTGCCGGCACTGTCGATGTCGGCGAGCGGTTTGGCCTTCCTCCGCTTCCCTCATCCGAGGTGGTGCTCCATTCGTCCTTGACGGACCAGCGGTCGCGGGCAGCCCTACGGGCGCTGGCGGCGGCGTTCCGAGAGCACCGTGCGCCGGCTCCGTAAGGACATCGCGCCACCGTCAACTCGGCACCTTGGTCGTGGGTGGTTGAGACGCCAATCCACGGGAACGGCACATGCGCTGGTCCCAAGCATGATGCCGGGTCCACAGCACGGCGCGTTGGCAGCTTGCCGGACCTGCCGGCGAACAGGATCGTAGATCGCCCCATCTCCAGCTCGGGCCCAGATCAATCGCCCAGCTCATGGAAACCTCCCTGGCGCTCATCACAAACGCTGTGCCGATGCCAGGCGTAAAAATCTCATCGCCGGAAAATTTGCCTTCGGATCAAGTTGTTAATTGCATTTTTAATCCCATCTCATTTTCGTGATTAATGTGTCAGATTATTTAATTGACGTTTAAATTAAATAAATTAAATCTGCGACATTATGTCACTCCGGATATTACTAAATCGGTTTTTCGAGGGTGATTGCCATGCTGACACAGAAACCGAGCGCCTTATCTCAGAAGGCGCAGCCGCTCCTGTCCGCGGAAACCAATTATTCCCTTCATGATCTGACCGTCACGGTGGCCGGCCTTCCAACTGCCGGAGTTGTCCTGAAAGCCGATCACGTCACGCGGGTGACTGTCGGCGACACGTTGACAGCCGCGGAACTCGCCGCATTGAGCTTCGCGCCGACACGCTTGCAGTCCGGAGACGTGTCGCCCTGGAACGGGGTGGTGATTTCTGTTCCCCAAGACTGCGGTCGGCTGCCGATCCCGTTGCTTGCCGACCTCCCTGCCGGCTTGACCGGGGACACACCTGTTGCGCTCGCGGAGCTGCCCTCCAACGGTTCAGTGTTCTTGGCCGACGGAGCGACCGCCGTCACCCGCGGTCAGGTCGTCACCGCTTCACAACTATGCGGGTTGACGTTCAGCCCGGCCGCCGACGCGATCGGACAGATTTCGTTGTTGCGTTATTGCAGCGCTGACCAGGGATTCATGGGAGAAGTTCTGCTGGTTGTTGGCCCCAGTACGCCTACTGCCAGTCCAACGGAGGTCGATACCGCTGAGGGCAGCAACTCGGTCGCGCCACTCGCTCTTGCCCTGCTGCTGGAGACAGGTCTTTCGTCCCTGAACTCGACGCAAGCTTCGGCTGCGGTCGATCCCAACGACGTCCTGCCACCCGAGTCCTCGGCGCCATCGAGTATGCCGGCCCAGTTGGCCGGTCAGGTCTTTGATCAGGCGGCAGCTCCTGTGCCCAGCGACATCGTCGGTGCGGCATCCGCTATCCTGGCGCAGTCGGCGACATCGGACACGACGAGTTCGACCGAAACGAATGCGTCCCCGTCCGACCAGACACCCCACCATCGTATCGGTTCGAGCACTCCTCCGGATTCCGGCAGCCTTACATTGAGGCCGCTGCCGTCGAGCGATCTGCTGCAGACGACATTGCCTGCCCCGCTGACGACAACGACCACGCCAGCGTCGACGCTCAATCCCCCCGTGCCCGTAACGACGAGCGTCCTGAAGCAAGACCTGATGATGGGTCCGACGTTGCAGGCCACGTTGGCGAACAGCCCTTCGAGCACGACCGCTCACTGGACCAATTCGGGCGGCGGGTCCTGGAATGTCGCAACGAACTGGAGTGCCGGTGTCCCTCGGCTTACCGACAACGTGGTGATGGATGCGACAGGAGCTTATACGGTCACGAGCACGAGCAATGTCGACATCAATAGCCTGGTCGTCGACGCAGGCGTAACCTTGTCGTGCAATCCCGGGACGCTATTCACCGTTGAAAGTAACGTCGTCGACAACGGGATCATCCAAGCTGGCCCGTTCAGTGGCAGTCAAATTTCCAACGTAGATATCAAAGGCAATATCAGTGGCACCGGTTCGTTGGATGTTTCAAACCAGGCTGTCCTCGAGATCGGAGGTGCTGTTTCCGGACAACTGACAAACGGATCGTTTTCCGGGATAACCGTATCTTTCGGTGCCGCAAATGGCGAGCTCGTCCTCGATCATTCGGCGCAGTTCCACGGTTTGATCGCAAGCTCGTCACCGGGGGCACCGCTTTCTGCAAATCAGCTCATCGATTTGAAGGACCTCGCGTTCACATCGTCGATGTCGACATCCATTCAGTACGACATCACCTCAAACACCAGCACGGTAAATTTCAGCAATGGTTCCACCACCGTCTCCTTGCTGTTTGCTGGAAAGGATCCGAACTGGACTCTGAATAGCGACGGACATGGCGGCACTGTTGTCGCCGATCCGTCTGGCACCAATCCAATTGTGCTGGAGAACCAGTTACCGGGCACGCCGATGAGCGTCTGGCAGGTTGCTCCCGGCGGCGATTCGACCAAGCTCGAGGGATTCACCACCGCGATCAGCACCAGTATCGGCGGCACGGTGCAGTTCAAGATCGACAATCTGACGGGCAGCCCGAACTATCAAATCCAGATCTATCGACTGGGTTACTACGGAGGAGACGGTTCCCGTCTCGTCACAACCCTGCAGCATCAGGGCACGTCATCGATCGCGCAGCCGTCACCAATCACGAATACTGCGACCGGGGAGGTCGACGCCGGCAATTGGAGCGTCACTGATTCATGGTCCATTCCGACCACGGCCGTATCAGGCGTTTATGTCGCCAACGTCGTCCAAGGCACTCAAGTTTTCCAGATTCCGTTCGTCATCAAGGATCCCAATTCCACAAGCGACATCGTCTTTCAGACGTCTGATGAGACCTGGCAGGCTTACAACGGTTGGGGCGGCGCCAGCCTGTATGGAGGCAACGGTCCTTCCCAGAATGGCGCGGCCTACGCGGTCAGTTACAACCGCCCCATCATGACCCGAGATGGAGTAGGACTGTATGCGAATTCAGATGATACTGTGTTTGCAGGCGAATATCCCGCAATCTACTGGCTGGAAGAAAACGGCTACAATGTAAGCTACATCTCCGGCATGGATACAGCAACCAATGGCGCGTTGCTGCTCAACCACAAGGTGTTCATGGATGCCGGACACGACGAATATTGGACCGACAGCCAGGTCGCGAATGTTCAGGCCGCGGCAAACGCGGGCGTCAACCTCACGTTCCTCAGCGGCAACGAGATCTTCTGGCAAACCCAGTTCACACCGAGCATAGACAGTAGCAAGACAGCCAATCGCACACTGGTCACCTACAAGGACAGCCACTTTGAGCAATTGATCAACCCTAGCGGGCAGGGGACGGGCACCTTTGAGGCCCCCACCAATTGGGGCGGTGCCGCCATGCCGTCCAATGCGCTGACGGGAACGGTGTTCTCGGTTGATGAGAGCGGAGTCTTGGGACGATCAAGATTCCCTACAGCATGACCCAGTTGCGTTTCTGGCGCAACACGAGCGTCGCGGCCACGACACCCGGCCAGACAGCTTCGCTGGAAAGTGGCCTGTTGGGATATGAATGGGACTCCTCTCCTGATAACGGCTTCATGCCTGCCGGCCTGATCGACCTCTCTTCGACGACAGTCCAGGAATCTACGGCGTTCAATACGGAGTTCGGGAACGTCGACACAAGCGGTACCGCAACTCACAATCTGGTCGAGTACCGTGATCCCACCAGCGGCGCGCTGGTGTTTGGGGCGGGCACCGTCTTTTGGTCATGGGGCCTGTCAAACCAGCACGACCCTTCGCCGGACGGCAATCAGACAAACGCCGACCCGAACGTCCAGCAGGCAATGGTCAATCTGTTTGCGGACATGGGCGTCCAGCCCCAGACGCTGCAGGCAAGTCTGGTGATCGCGAGCCAGTCGACCGATCACACCGCGCCAACGTCCAAGATCACCAGCGTGTCATCCTCGTCCGTGATCGAAGGCCAAACCGTGACCGTAAGCGGTACCGCGACCGACGTCGGCGGTGTGATTGGCGGCGTTCAGATTTCGACCGACGGTGGAAAGACGTGGCACGTGACGAGCGGTCAAGTTGGCACGCAAACAGTCAATTGGACCTACACTTTCAATGCGCCGGCCAAGGGGTCGTACAGCATCGAAACCCGAGCGGTCGATGACAGCCTAAATCTCGAGACACCGGGTTCCGGCGTGTCGTACACGGTTTCACCGTCCACGTCCCTCAACCTGTTTGGCTCCAGCGCCACGCCTGCTACGGCTGATGTAAGTGACCCACACGGCGTGGAAGTCGGTCTCAAGTTCACGTCAAGTACCAACGGCCAAATCACCGGGATCCGCTTCTATAAGGGGTCCCTGAACACGGGCGCCCATGTGGTTGATCTTTGGAGCGCCAGCGGCACACTGCTGGCGACCGCCACATCCACCAACGAGACCGCCAGTGGCTGGCAACAGGTCAGCTTCTCCAGTCCAGTGAACATTGTCGCAGGCACGACCTATGTCGCCTCGTACCACATGACCAATGGCCAATACTCCGATACGCCTTACTATTTCGACACGCTCCAAAATCCGACAAACGGATCTCTTTCCGCAACGGCTAACGGTCTGAATGGCGTTTACGCCTATTCTTCAGGGAGTATCTTCCCCACTAATGTCCCTACCTCGGGCGACAACTACTGGGTCGATGTCGTCTTCAACGATACTGGCTCGACCACCGAGACGCCACCGGTGCTGGTGACCCAGACCCCCAACCAGAACGCGGTCGTCGGTTCGGCCTTCTCGCTGACGCTGACTGGCACCTTCAACGATCCCGATGGCGGCGCCCTCACCTATTCGGCAACCGGCCTGAACGGCGCGGCGCTCCCCTCATGGCTGACGTTCAACGCGGCGACGCAGACGTTCAGCGGCACGCCGGCATCGGCCAATGTCGGCACCCTTGGCGTCCAGGTTTCGGCCACCGATCCGGCCGGCCTCTCTGCCGGTGAGACCTTCAATATCGCCGTGACCACGACGTCCACGACGGTGAGCCTGTTCACCGCGTCGAACACCCCGACGCAGACCAGTTTGAACGATGGCTCCGCGCTCGAGGTCGGGGTGAAGTTCACCTCGTCCACTGCCGGCCAGATCACCGCGCTCAAATTCTACCGCAGTCCCGGCGATACCGGCACCGATCTCCTCGACCTGTGGAGCTCGACCGGCACCAAGCTTGCCAGCGCCACCTTCACCAACACCACCGCAAGCGGCTGGCAGACCGTGACCTTGGCGACGCCGGTCTCGATCGCCGCCAACACCACCTATGTCGCGTCCTACCACACAAACGGCGCGTATGTAGCGACCAGCAATTTCTTCACCAACGCCGTCTCGAGCGGCGTGCTGACGGCGCCCTCCTCCGCCTCGTCCGGCGGCAACGGGGTTTACTCCTATGGCGGCACTAGCACCGCCGGCATCTTCCCGACCAGCAGCTTCAGCGCGTCCAACTACTACGCCGACGTGGTGTTCTCGCCTGGCTCGACGACCGACACGCCGCCGGTGCTGGTGACCCAGACCGCCAACCAGAGTGCGGTCGTCGGCTCGGTCTTCTCGCTGACGCTGCCCGCCGGCACCTTCAACGATCCCGACGGCGGCGCCCTCACCTATTCGGCAACCGGCCTGAACGGCGCGGCGCTCCCCTCATGGCTGACGTTCAACGCGACGACACGAACTTTCAGCGGCACGCCGGCATCGGCCAATGTCGGCACCCTTGGCGTCCAGGTTTCGGCCACCGATCCGGCCGGCCTCTCTGCCGGTGAGACCTTCAATATCGCCGTGACCACGACGTCCACGACGGTGAGCCTGTTCACCGCGTCGAACACCCCGACGCAGACCAGTTTGAACGATGGCTCCGCGCTCGAGGTCGGGGTGAAGTTCACCTCGTCCACTGCCGGCCAGATCACCGCGCTCAAATTCTACCGCAGTCCCGGCGATACCGGCACCGATCTCCTCGACCTGTGGAGCTCGACCGGCACCAAGCTTGCCAGCGCCACCTTCACCAACACCACCGCAAGCGGCTGGCAGACCGTGACCTTGGCGACGCCGGTCTCGATCGCCGCCAACACCACCTATGTCGCGTCCTACCACACAAACGGCGCGTATGTAGCGACCAGCAATTTCTTCACCAACGCCGTCTCGAGCGGCGTGCTGACGGCGCCCTCCTCCGCCTCGTCCGGCGGCAACGGGGTTTACTCCTATGGCGGCACTAGCACCGCCGGCATCTTCCCGACCAGCAGCTTCAGCGCGTCCAACTACTACGCCGACGTGGTGTTCTCGCCTGGCTCGACGACCGACACGCCGCCGGTGCTGGTGACCCAGACCGCCAACCAGAGTGCGGTCGTCGGCTCGGTCTTCTCGCTGACCCTGCCCGCCGGCACCTTCAACGATCCCGACGGCGGCGCTCTCACCTATTCGGCAACCGGCTTGAACGGCGCGGCGCTTCCGTCATGGCTGACGTTCAACGCGGCAACGCGAACATTCAGCGGCACGCCGACATCGGCAAATGTCGGCACCCTCGGCGTCCAGGTTTCGGCCACCGATCCTGCCGGCCTCTCCGCCAGCGAGACTTTCAATATCGCCGTGGCGACCGACACGCCGCCGGTGCTGGTGACCCAGACCGCCAACCAGAATGCGGTCGTCGGCTCGGTCTTCTCGCTGACCCTGCCCGCCGGCACCTTCAACGATCCCGACGGCGGCGCGCTCACCTATTCGGCAACCGGCTCGAACGGCGCAGCGCTTCCCTCATGGCTGACATTCAACGCGACGACACGAACTTTCAGCGGCACGCCCGCATCGGCGAATGTCGGCACCCTCGGCGTCCAGGTTTCGGCCACCGATCCTGCCGGCCTCTCTGCCAGTGAGACTTTCAATATCGCCGTGACCACCACGGCCGCGACGGTGAGCCTGTTCACCGCGTCGAACACCCCGACGCAGACCAGTTTGAATGACGGCTCGCCGATCGAGGTCGGGGTGAAGTTCACCTCGTCTACCGCCGGCCAGATCACCGCGCTCAAATTCTACCGAAGTCCCGGCGACACCGGCTCCGATCTTCTCGATCTGTGGAGCTCGACCGGTACCAAGCTTGCCAGCGCCACCTTCACCAACACCACGGCAAGCGGATGGCAGACCGTGCCGTTGGCGACGCCGGTCTCGATCGCTGCCAACACCACTTATGTCGCGTCCTATCACACAAACGGCGAGTATGCAGCCACCAGCAACTTCTTCACCAGCGCGCTCACGAGCGGAGCCCTGACGGCGCCATCCAGCGCTACGTCAGGCGGCAATGGCGTCTATGCTTATGGAGGAACGAACTCGGCCGGACTCTTCCCGACCAACACTTTCAGCTCCACCAACTACTACGCCGATGTGGTGTTTCAACCTCAGCTCGCAGCGTGAGCTCGTCGATTCTCGCTCAGTCCGATGCGATCAGAGCTCAGACGTGATCGGGCATGTCACGTCCGCTACATCGGATCGAAAGCGCGGATCGGCGGCAGATTGCCGCTGAACCGCTCCACCTCGACAGCCGTAAGCTGGCCGGTGCAGCCTTGCGCGAAGGACGAGGTGCCGACGTCGCGGGTGAGCACATTCGGATTGCCGTGAACGCAGAGTGGTGTCTCTTCCCCCGGATCCATCGGGTCGTACCACGCGCCGGTCGGTAGCTGGACAACACCGGGAGCGATGCCATCGGTGATGTGCACCGCGGCAAGGCAGGCGCCGCGTTCGTTGAACAGGCGGATGATGTCGCCATCCGCGATTCCGCGAACGTCCGCATCGCGCGGGTTCATGCGCGCGACCTCGCGGCCGCGATGCTTGGCCCCGGCCGAATGTCCGCCGAAGTCGAGCTGGCTATGCAGACGCGTCACCGGCTGATTGGCGACGAGGAAACACGGCGAGCCCGGCTTGGGCACATCTGTCTTCTCGAGCCAGACCGGATGGCCCGGACAGTCTGCGTCGCCATGGCCCGCAATCTTCGTCGAGAAAATCTCGATGCGTCCGCTCGGCGTCGGAAGGGGATGAGCGATCGGATCCTCGCGGAAGCGGCGCAGCCTGCCGCCGTCGTCGAGGTGTTGCGGCACGATCATGCTGCCGCGCTCCCAGAATTCCTCGAAGCTCGGAGCCGCGAGGCCGCGCGCGGCGAGCGAGGCGCGGGTCGGTTCGTAGAGATGTGCCAGCCACTGCCGTGCCGTGCGGCCTTCGGTGAAGGCCTCACGACTCCCGAGACGCTCGGCAATATCGGAGAAGATCTCATAGTCATCGCGCGCAAGGCCAAACGGTTCGGCGATCCGGTGCATGGCGATCATCAGCGGATCGTTGGTGGAATAGCCGATGTCCTCGCGCTCGAGCGTCATCGTGCAGGGCAGAACGATGTCGGCGTGCCGGGCCGTGGCGGTCCAGGCGAGCTCATGCACAACCAGCGTGTCGAGCCGGGCGAAGGCTTTGCGCAGGCGGTTGAGATCCTGGTGATGATGGAAGGGATTGCCGCCTGCCCAGTAGACGAGCCGGATGTCCGGATAGACGCGTGTCTCGCCATTGTAGCGATAGGTGGTGCTAGGATTGAGCAGCATATCGGCGATACGCGCCACTGGAATGAAATCCGTGACACCATTGCGGCCTTGCCCTAGCGTCGGTCCCGGCACGTCGTTCACGCGGCGGCCGTAATAGCCGATCGCGCCGAGCGAATAGGCGTAGCCACCTCCAGGCAGGCCGATCTGGCCCAGAGCTGCCGCCAGCACCATGCCCATCCACACCGGCTGCTCGCCGTGCTCCGAGCGCTGCAGGGAATGGGAAACGGTGATCAGCGCGCGCCGTCCGGCAAGCCGACGGGCGAGTTTCCTGATCGTGTTCGTGTCGACACCACAGATCGCGGCGGCCCACTCAGCGTTCTTGGGTTGCCCATCCGTCTCGCCGGTCAGATAGCGCAGAAAGACCGGCCAACCCTGGGTGTAGCGATCGAGGAAGGCCTGGTCATGCAGGCCTTCGCTGACCAGTGTATGGACGATGCCGAGCATCAGGGCCGTGTCGGTGCCGGGCACGAGCGTCATCCATTCGGCACCGGCCTCGGCGGGCAGATCGTCACGCAGCGGGCTGACCAGGATGAACTCGCAGCCGCGCCGGCGCGCCGCGGCCATGGCGCCGCGCTCGACATGCTTGCTGATCGAACCGCCGGCCACCATGGAGTTCTTCAGCGCCATGCCGCCGAACGCCAGCACGATCTCGCTTTCGGCCGCGATCTGCTCCCAGGTGACGTTGCGCTTGGTGATGTCTTCGTAACCCGCCAGGATCTGCGGCAGCAGCACCGAGGACGCACCCGAGGAATAGGTGTTTACCGAACGCACATAGCCGCCCATCGCGATGTTGAGGAAGCGGTGAACTTGGCTCTGTGCGTGATGAAAGCGGCCGGCGCTCGACCAGCCATAGGAACCGCCGAAGACCGCACCGGGGCCGCGTGTGTCGCGGATGCGCGATAACTCACCGGCCAGGAGGTCGAGCGCCTTCTTCTGACGGACACGAATTCGTCGCGGCCGCGGCGATCATCGGGGCCGGGACCACGCTCAAGCCAGCCGCGGCGGATCGCCGGCTGGGCGATGCGAGCCTGGTGGCGCAACGCGCCGGGGAAGTTGCCGATGATGCCGTTCGGATCAGGATCCCCCGCATAAGGCCTGACTTCGAGACCAGCCTCGCTGTGACGCGCCGAGAACACGCCCCAGTGCGAGGTGTGCGGCTTGAAGCCGTCCGACAGGTCGAGGCCGGGGTCGGGGTAACCAATTATCTCGTTCATCGCCTCATCCTTATGCTCCGCTGGGGTGCTCCGCCTCCACTTTCATGTCTATCAGGGCAACGTATATGCCGTCTTCACCGTGGTGAAGAATTCGGCGACATATTTGCCCTGCTCTCTCGATCCGTAAGAGGAGCTCTTGCGGCCACCGAACGGTACATGGAAATCGACGCCCGCAGTAGGTGGGTTCACCATAACCATGCCAGCTTCCGCATTGCGCTTGAAATGTGTGGCATGCTTGAGACCCGTCGTGGCTATGCCACAGGAAAGGCCGAACGGCGTGTCGTCCACGACGATGTTTTTGAGACGTTCACGGAGCGCGGCCATGAATTTGTCGTGGACGCCCTTCGTCACGATGAGGCGGGAAGAGGCCGTGCAGCGTTGGCCGGTCGAGAAGAAAGCAGAATTCACAGCAGCCTCCACGGCGACGGTGAGATCTGCGTCGTCGAGCACAACAAACGGATTCTTACTCCCCATTTCAAGCTGAAACTTGCGGCCATGCTCGATAGAAGCTCCCCCGAGCACCCCATGTGGCAACAAGCTTCGGCCCTAAACCTCTCCCGCGACCCCAAGCTCGATATCGAGCCATCCCAGCGCATTCACCGCCGCGCGATCGCCGCTGTTGATGACGACTGTTGTCGTCTCGGCTTCGATGATCGCGGGGCCTTCCAGCACATGCCCCGGGCGCAGTCTTTCCAGCGCGTAGACTGGCACCTCGCGCCAACTGCCAAAGAACGCCTGCCGTTTGGCGGCGGGTCGCGCACTTGGCTCGGTCGCCGTCGTCGGCGCGTTGGCTTGCGCAGTTCTGGGAACTGCACCAACGGCTGCGGCTCGCGCATTGACGAACACAACTTCCTGATCGCGGGAGGCGTAGGTATAGAGCTCCTCGTGACGACGATGAAACCGCTCTTCAATGTCGGCAACCAGCGACGGCGCAGTCAGGTTGACGTCACTGAGCGGTACGTCGACCTCGAACACCTGCTCGCCATAGCGCATTTCGGCGGAGCGTTCCGTTGCGATCGGCCCGTCAAACCAGCCGCGCAACCGCTCGGCGGCCTGCCCCTCGATATGCGCAAAAATCTTGCGAATGTCCGAGGCGGTCGTACGGGTGCCTGCCTCGAAATGGGTACGGCTCACCTCGTAGCGCAGGTCACTGGTCAGCATCCCCCAAGCTGACAGCACTGAGGCTTCCGTCGGCACGATGATCCGCTTGATGTCGAGCTCGCGCGCCACTTCGGCGGCGTGCAGTCCCGCGGCTCCGCCGAAGCTAAGGAGTGCGAATCTCCGCGGATCGACACCACGACGCAAGGTCATCAATCGGATGCCATCGGCCATTTTCAGATTGACCAGTCGATAGATGCCGGCAGCCGCCTCGATGCGCGTCACTGCGAGCGAAGCTGCCAGGCGATCGACCGCTGTCTCCGCCGCAACCCGGTCCAGGGGACGCCGTCCGCCCATGAAAGCTGCCGCATCGAGATAGCCTAAGACGATGTTTGCGTCCGTTACGGTCGGCTCCATGCCGCCGTTGCCATAGCTGGCTGGCCCTGGCATTGAGCCGGCGCTTTCGGGACCAACGCGAAAGATACCGCCAGCATCAACACTGGCGATCGACCCTCCGCCCGCCGCGATGCTGGCGATATCAAGGCTGCGCAGCGCAATGCGCTGATCCGCCAGTCCTCCATCCGCCGAGAGCGTGGCGCGGCCGTCCGCAATCAGGGAAATATCGGTGCTGGTACCGCCCATATCGAAGGGCACAAGATCCGGCAGCCCGAGCAGTTCCGCACACCGCCGGCAACCGGAGATGCCGCCCGCCGGACCGGACAGCACAGTCGCCGCCGCGAGGCGCCCGGCTTCCTCCACCGGAGCCATGCCGCCATGGGAGAGGATGATGAACAGGCTGCCCTTGAAGCCCGCTTCGGCGAGGCGGCGCTCGAGCCCGGTTAGATAATGTCGCACGGCGGGGCCCACATAGGCATTCACGATCGTGGTGGAGACGCGCTCGTACTCCTTGATCTGCGGTAGCACGTCGCTCGAGCGCGACACGCTGACACCAGGCAGCTCGCGCGCAAGCCGCTCGGCTGCCGCGATCTCATGGGCGGGGTTGCGGTAGGAATGCAGGAAGCAGACCGCGACCGACGTGGCGCCGGAGGCACGGATCGCCGCGATAGCCTCGCCGAGCGAAGCTTCGTCGAGTGGAGCCAGCACCTCACCGTTGGGCCGCAGTCGCTCGCGCACGCCGAAGCGCAGTTCGCGCGGCACCAGCGGCTCCGGCGGCGGCGTCCGCAGATCGTAGCGGTTGCCTTTCAATCCCTCGCGCATCTCGATCACGTCGCGGTGGCCTTCCGTGGTCACGAGTGCAACCTTCGCGCCCTTGCGTTCAAGCAGCGCGTTCGTCGCAACCGTGGTGCCGTGCACCAGTCGCTGTGTCATCGCCAGCATCTCGGCGCGCGACAGGTCGAGGCGGCGCGCGAGTTCGTCGAGCCCACTCATCACGCCGATCGACTGATCCTGCGGCGTGGAAGGCGATTTCGCGAATACGGTGCGCCCGGTCGCATCGATGGCGACCAGATCGGTGAAGGTACCGCCAACGTCAATGCCGATCGTCAACATCGTTACTGAACCACTTCTGTCGTTGAGCTTGAAGTCACGAAGCCGCACACCTCATCGCGTCGGCGCGCCTGCTCCGTGCGTCGCTCCGGCAGCCCCCATCCTCCGCCGCCGGCAGAGCGCACTTCGAGGCAATCTCCCGGATGAATCTCGATGCCGACCTCCTTGGTTCGCAACACACGCGGCGGCCGTCCGGCGGACAGCAGACGGTAGTGATGCGGCGCACCGTCCTTCCCACCCAGCATGCCGCACGCGCCGTGCCGGGTTCCGTCGCCCGCCGTGTTGCCGAGCGCCGGCTTCTCGACTTCGAAGACGAGGTCAAGCGCAACCCCGAGGCCGCCGCGGAACTGACCGTCACCGCCGGAGTCGGGCCGATACTCATGATGACGAAAGTGCAACGGGAAACGCGCCTCCGCGACCTCGATGCTGCCGAACTTGAGTCCGCCGACCGTGTGCCATTCGCCGATCGAGGACCAGCCGTCACCGCGCGACGAAGCGCCGCCGCCCGGGCGCGCCTGAAACATATGCCAGATGAAGCTGCGCCCGCTGCGAGGATCCTCGCCCTGCACCGCGATACGGAATCGCCG
Organism: Bradyrhizobium sp. LeoB3; assembly: GCF_055456055.1. Classification (NCBI taxonomy): domain Bacteria; kingdom Pseudomonadati; phylum Pseudomonadota; class Alphaproteobacteria; order Hyphomicrobiales; family Nitrobacteraceae; genus Bradyrhizobium; species Bradyrhizobium sp. LeoB3. Next base: position 99,535 of record NZ_JBVBEF010000001.1, on the reverse strand, counting down.
GCTCCAGCCCCCCATGGCTCGGTCCGGACAAGATGCCGAGAGCGCCTTGATCACCGCTTCCACGATCTCGTTGGACGGATGGCTGGTGCACAGCGTCACCGGCCGGCCCGGATCGGCCCAAACGATCGTGCCCTGCTTGGCAACCACCGTGAGCGGCCGCAATGCGCCAGCGTTCTTGGGAATTTCAGCATCGATCAGATACGCAAACGCCATCACCACCGCTGCATGCATGTTGGCGTGCGACGAATTGACGAAGCTCGTGCTCTGCGGGTCGGAGTCCGACAGATCGACCTCGATCTTGCTGCCCGACTTGGTGACCTTGGCCGCAATGCGGATATCACTGCGACCATGACCATCATCGTCGAGGAAGGCTTCCCCATAGAACACACCGTCCTTCCAGGTCGAGACCACCGCACGCGTCTGCTGCTCGGCGGCATCGAGAATCGATTCGATCGCAGCTTCGACGACGGGCGCGCCGAATTCGGCAAACAGCCTCCCCATCCGCCGCTCGCCCATGTGCGCAGCGCCGATCATGGCCGCAAGGTCACCCCGGAAGTCGTAGGCATTGCGCACGTTCAGCGCCAGCATGTCGAGGATATCGTCGCGCAGCCGGCCGGCCTCATAGAGCTTGATGGGCGGAACGCGCAACCCTTCCTGCCAGATTTCAGTGGCATCCGGATTGTAGGCACCATGCGTCGCGCCGCCGATATCGCTCTGGTGCGCACGCACGATGCTCCAGAACAGCCGCCGATCGCCGTCGAATACCGGCACGAACGCGGTCAGATCAGGCAGATGGCTGCCGCCGTGATAGGGATCATTCATCAGGATGACGTCGCCGGGCGCGACCTTCTCGAAGCGCTCCTCCACCGCACGCGTCGCCCAGGGCAGCGCGCCGACATGGACCGGGATGTGGTCGGCCTGGGCGATCAGCCGGGATTGGGTGTCACAGATCGCGAGCGAAAAATCACGGCTCGAGTTGAGGATCTGTGAATAGGATGTGCGAAGCATTGCTTCGCCCATTTCCGCCACGATCGAGCTCAGCCGATGCTGAACGACGGACCGAGTGATGGGATCGACCTTGTGGGGCATTCTCGCACCTATCTCAGACAATATTGCTTTGCGGCGTGATGGCCCGATCGGCTCCCATGCGGCGCCTTACCAACCTCAACGACACAAGGACGCGTCAGGCTTCTGCAGCAACCTGCGCCAGTGCGTCCGATGCCGCACCGATGATGATCTCGACATCAGCGTCCGTCATCGGCAGCGACAGCGCCATCAGGCCATAACCGGCGGCGAGAATGCCGCGATTGAGAAACTCCAGATTGAACAGGGTCTGCCGTTTGGCCTCGCCTTCGGTCATGTAGGCCGACCGGTAGTCGCGGATTGGCCGTTCGGAGAAGTGGATCTTCAGCAGCGACCCAAGACCGACCGCGGTGCCCGGTAAGCCATGGCGACGGAATGCATCGTTGATGCCCTTTCGCACGGCCTCGCCGATCGCATCCAGACGCACGAATGCGTTCTCGTCCAGTAGCTCCATGGCCGCGAGGCCGGCGCGCATGGTAACCGGATTGGCCGAGAACGTACCGCCATGAGGCAGCGCGGGTTTACCCTTGCTCGGATCGAATACCGCCATGACATCCCTCTTGCCGGCGATCGCGCCAACCGGAAACCCGCCGCCGATGATCTTGCCGAGCGTGGTCAGGTCAGGATCGATGCCCCACAGTCCCTGGGCGCCGTGGTAGCCGAGGCGGAAGGAAATCACCTCATCGAATACCAGCAGCGCGCCGACTTCACGCGTCGCTTGGCGCAGCGCCTCCAGATAGGCCCTGTCGGCAGGTACCAGCCCGGCGCGGTTCGGCATCGGATCGACCAGCACGCAGGCGAGATCGCGGCCGTGCTCGCGGATCAGGCTGACGGCCCCGTCAATATCGTTGAAGGGGATCGTCACGACATCGGCCAGCACGTTGTCCGGAGTGCCTTTCGCATAGGCAACGGAGACTGGCGCGTTGCCGTTCCAGTCTGCCGGCGCCGGATCGAGGCTGACTTCGGCATAGTCGTAGGAACCATGATACGCGCCCTCACACTTGGCGATCTTCGGTCGCCCGGTAAACGCACGCGCTGCCTTCAACGCCATCATCACGGCCTCCGTGCCGGAGTTGGCGAACCGCACCTGGTCCACCGACGGCAGGCGTGCGGCGAGTAGCTCGGCAAGATCAATCTCGGACTCGGTCGGCATGCCGAATGCGGAGCCGAGCGCGAGCTGCCGCGTGGCGGCCTCGATCAGCACCGGATGGGCATGACCGTGAATCAGGGAGGTGAAGTTGTTGATACAGTCGATCAGCTCATTGCCGTCCACGTCCCAGACCCGGCACCCCGCCCCTCTCGCGGCGTAGACCGGATAAGGCTTCATGAACACCGTTGTGCGGGTGTTGCCGCCCGGCAGGCTCGTCAGCGCGCGCTCGTAGAGCGCTTTCGACCGCGAAGTCATGTCAGGATACATTGTCTTGTCTCCTTTTCCGAGAGGTCAGCGTCCGAGATAGGCTTCGCGGACGCGCGTGTTCTGTTTGAGATCGTCAGCCGCGCCGTGAAGGACGATGCGGCCCGTCTCCAGGACATAGGCCCGGTCCGCCACCGACAACGCCAGGACCGTATTTTGCTCCACCACCAGGATTGTGAGCCCGCTATCAGCGATCTGCCTGACACGCTCGTAGACTTCTTCGGCCAGGCGCGGTGCGAGGCCAAGTGACGGCTCGTCGAGCAGCAGCAAGCGCGGGCGCGCCATCAGTGCCCGTCCGATCGCCAGCATCTGCTGCTCACCTCCGGACAGCGACCAGCCGAGCTGCCGACGCCGCTCCTTCAGGCGCGGAAACAAATCGAACACCCGTGCGAGATCGCCGGCGATCGGCTGGCGCCAGCGCCGCCAGTTCACCGTAGCGAGCGCCAGGTTCTCCTCCACCGTCAGGCCGGGAAAAATCCGCCGGCCTTCCGGCGCCTGGGCGATTCCAAGCGCGACGCGACGATCGCTGGCGAGCCGCGCAACCGATGTGCCGTCGAACAGGATGTCGCCGGACTGAACCGGGTTCAGGCCGGAGATCGCGTGCAGCAGCGTGGTCTTGCCGGCGCCGTTGGCGCCGATCAGGGCGACCGTCTCGCCCCGCCCCACCTCCAGCGTCACGCTCTGCAGCGCGACGATGTCGCCATACGCGACCGTCAGATCCTTACACGCCAGCATGACGATGACCTTCGCCGAGATAAGCCGACAGCACTGCGGGATCGCGCTGGATCTCAGATGGCGTGCCCTCGGCAATCTTGCAGCCGAAATTGAGCACGACGATGCGCTGCGCCAGCCGCATCACCATGCCCATGTTGTGCTCGATCAACACGATGGCGAGCCGATGTTTCGCCCGCAGGTCCGAGAGCCGGTCGGCCAGTTGATCAACCTCGGCAGAGTTGAGGCCGGCGGCAGGTTCATCAAGCAACAGCACGCGCGGTTCGCAGGCGAGTGCTCGACACATTTCGACCATGCGCCGGCGACCATAGGACAGCGATCCGATCGCCGCCTGCGCGTCCGCCGCAAGACCCATCTGGTCGAGCACCGTCATCGCCCGCTTGCGCAGCTCCGCCTCGCTGCGACGGCTTCGGATGGCCGCGCCGGCCATGACGTTCTCCAGCACGCTCAACCTCGCGAACGGCCGCCCGTGCTGGAAAGTTCGCCCCAAGCCAGCGCGGACTCGCTTGTGAGCCGCCGCCCGCGTCATGTCGCGTCCTTCGAGCAACACTCTGCCATTGTCAGGCAGGACCAGCCCGGTCAGGACATTGAGCAGAGTCGATTTGCCGGCACCGTTGGGGCCGATGACTGCGATGAATTCATCCTCGCCGACCGACAGCTCGACATCCGAGAGCGCGGTGAGCCCTCCATAACGCTTGGCGATTCCGGTGGCGTGCAGCAAGCTCATGGGCGCACCTCCTTAGACGGAGCGACCATCGCCGGCTCTTTCGAGCGCCCGTCCCGCCGGAGGCTGCCCGGCCAGCGGAAGCCGACGAGGCCCGAAGGCAGGAAGACGAGAATGGCAAGAACAAAAACACCAAAGAACGCCAGATAGGCTGAGCCGAGAAAGCGCAGCCATTCGGGCAGGAAGGTCAGGAGCAGCGCCCCCAGAATGGCCCCCACGATCGAGCCTTCGCCGCCGACGATCAGCATCGCAAGGTAAGTGATGGAGTGCGCATAACTGAAGTCCTCCGGCGAGATGAAGCGCATATGGCAGGCGAACAGGCCCCCGGCGACGGCGGCATAGATCGACGACAGCACAAACGCCGCGATCTTCACCCGCGTGACGTCGATACCTGTCATGGACGCCGCCGTCTCGTCGTCGCGCACCGCGATCATCGCCCGCCCGTGGCGCGAGGCATGAATGAGCCCGGCGACGGCAGCGGAGACCGCCAGCACCGCGAGCGCGAACCACAGATAACTGCGCTCGTCAGCCAAAGCATGGCCTGCGACCTGCAGCTCGGGGATGCGCGAGATGCCGTTGGTGCCGCCGGTCAGCTCAATCCAGTTGGCGGCGACAATGGAGAATGAGACGTTGAGACCCAGCGTCGCCAGCGCGAGATAATGGCCCTTCAGCCGCAGGAGCGGAAGGCCGATCAGCACGGCGAAGATCGCTGTGCCGGCCACTGCGACGGGCAGCGCCAGCCATGGCGACCATCCCAGCAGCGTGGTCAGCAGTGCCACGCCATAGGCACCGGTGCCGACGAAGGCCGCATGGCCAAGCGAGATCAGCCCGGCATAACCGAAGGCAAAGTTAAGACCGATGACGGCGATCGCAGAGATCACCGCGAGATTGAGCAGCCGAAGATGATAGTCGGTCAGCAGCATCGACAGGCCGAGACCCGCGATCAGGATCACAATGCCAAGCAGGAGCGGAAAGCGCATCGACATCGATCAGCCCCGATCCTGGACGCGTTCACCGAACACACCCTGCGGCCGCACCAGCAGGAACACGATCATGATCCCGAAGGAAATCAAATCCTTGTAGGCCGAGGAGACGTAGGATGCGCCGAGCACCTCGCTGAGCCCCACGAACAGGCCGCCGACAATCGCGCCCGGCAGACTGCCGAAGCCGCCGATGATGGTCGCCGCGAACGCCTTGAGCGCAATTGGATCGCCCATGCTGGTGTCGGCAAACCACATCGGACCAAGCATCAAGCCCGCGATGCCAGCGAGCAGCGCAGCGAGGACCCACGACAGCGCCAGCAGACGGTTGACCTTGAGGCCCATCAACCGCGCCGCCTGGATGTCCTGCGCCACTGCGCGCATGCCGATCCCAAGCGAGGTGCGAAAGAATAGGAGCCAGAGCAGAGCAACCATGACGGCAGTGACAACCACGACCGCGATGGCATGGGCAGATATCGTGGCGCCTGCGATCGTGAGATTCACCCCCTCCACCGGTGACGGCAACCGAAACGGCCAGGACCCGAACGCCAGCAGCGCCGCGTTCTGCATCGTGATGCCGATCGCGACTGTGCCGATGATGATGGTCACCACCGGGCTCTTGCGCAGCGGCAGATAAAGCACCGCAAAAAACAGCGCCCCGAACAGCGCCATCGCCAGTAGGGCCGCACCGTAGCCCACTGGCCAGGGTAGCTCGGCATTGAGCAGCATGGCCACGCCGGCGAAAGTGCCGAACATCACGAACTGTCCGGCAGCGAAGTTCACGACGCCGGTGGCGGAATAGACAATGACGAACCCGATTGCGGCGAGCGCATAGACGCCACCGATCGCAAGTCCGTTGATGAACAGCTGGATGAAATCCGTCATGTCGTCCTGGTCGTGTGTTGCAGGGCGGCTTCGATGATCGCCGACGGTTGCGGGCGGAGGTTCAGCCCGCCCGCGGCATGATTTGCAGTGATCCGCAGCACGGGCGCGCCCGCGCATCGGCACTTCGAGCGTCAGTTCAGCTTGATGGCCTGAACCAGCTCCAGCGATTTGGTCCCCGTCTTGGGTTTCACGACCGCCAGATCGAATACGCCATTGCCCTTGGCGTCGTAGGAGTAGACGTGGCCGATGCCCCGCCAGTCTTTCACGGCGGCCAGCCAGTCCCGCAGCGCCTTGGGATCGGGCCCCGCCTTGCGCAGGCCCTCGGCCGCGAGCATCGCGCCATCGTAGTAGGCAAGCCCGTAGGGATCCGGATCGGTGCCGAACTTCGTCTTGTAGCGTTCGACAAAATCCTGCATGCGCCCGCCTACCGCCGGGTCAATGAAGGTGTCGACCACCCCCCACACACCGTCGAGATCAGCGGGCGACAGAAGCTGCAGCGCCGCCGGCACCAATGCCGCCGACGACGTGACGAGCGGCATCTTGAGGCCGAGCAACTTCGCCTGCCGCAAAACCAGCGCGCCGTCCTGCGGATAGTTGAAGATCAGGATGACATCGACGCCCTTGCCGCGCAGACCGAGCAACTGCGCCGAAAAATCCTTATCGTTCTGTCCATAAGCCTCCATGCCAGCGACGGTCACACCGGCGGCTTCGAAACGCTTGGCCGCCGTTTGGGCGCCGCCTTGTCCGAAGTCATTCTGGATATAGAGAATGCCGGGCTTCTTCGCCTTCAGCACATTGAGCGCGCACTGCACCATGCCTTCGGCGGACACGCTGTCAGCCGGTCGCACGCGGAACATCCACTCATTGCCGCTTTCGGCCACCGCATCTGCCCCGCCCGCGTAGAACGCCGGCACCTGGACCTTCTTCAGCTCAGGCGCCACTGCCAGATTCTGTGTCGAATAGCTCGACAGGAAGAACAGCGCAGGCTTGGTTTCCTGTGCCAGCTTGACGAAGGCATTCACCGCCGTGCTGTTGGACGCCTGCGTATCCTCAAACACGATCTTGAGATTGCGTCCGTTGATGCCGCCCGCCTTGTTGATATCCTCTTCGGCCATCATCAGCGAGTTGTGATACTGCTTGCCGGTAAGCGACAGCGGTCCGGTCATCGGCACTGTCGCGCCGACGACGATCGGGCTTCCCTGTTGCGCGCGGGCTGCCGCCGCCCACGGCATCGCCGCCGCCGCGAGCAACGCTTTCAAGAACTCCTGCCTCGTCATCCTCATATTTGTCCCTTCTGAGCCCCCTGGGGTCGCTGATGCCCGCCGGGCCTCCCCCTGCAATTTGCTATTGACTTTCGTTCCGTTTTCCGGAACAATATTCCGATATTGCGTAAGGCTAGTCTGCTCACGTCGGCCGAGTCAAGCCGCTGGGTTAGGCACGCATGCACAAAGTTCCCGCCTCGAGGACATCCTGAATGGCAACGTCAGATGAAGCGGCGGGCCCGCTCGACCGCTACATGCAAGTGCTGGAGCTCGTGGCCACGTTTCCTGGTGCACTCACCCTGGCAGACGTGTCCTCGTTGCTCGATCTTCCGAAGACGTCTGCACACCGGCTGCTCAAGGGCTTGGTGCGCGCTGGGCTTGCGAAAGACAATGTCGGTGGCCGTGCTTATCAGCTTGGCGACCGTCTGCTGCGCCTTTTGCACGCAACCGCTGATGATGGATGGATCAGCGCGCTCGCCCGCGGACATTTGCAGCAGCTGACCGACGCGACGTCAGAAGCCTGCTATCTGACCCGCTTGATCGGCGCACGCGTCGTCGTTGCGATTTCCATGTCACCTGACGTGCGCTGGCGCAGCTATGTGCAGCCGGGGATCGAGATGCCAGTGCATGCGGCCGCGACAGCCAAGGCGATCATCGCATATCAAAGTGAAGCCGTATTGGCCGAAGCGATGTCGGCTGACCTTCCGATTCTCACGGCTAACACCCGGAACGACCGCGCTTGGGTCGAACAGGAGCTCGCGGCGGTCAGAGCTAGGGGCTATGCGACATGCATCGGAGAGATCGACGAAGGCCTGGCCGCGATTGCGGTGCCTATATTCCTGTCCGATCGACGCGTGTTTTATGCGCTCGGAATGACGGGCCCGCTGCAGCGGATCATGAATGAACAACTCCCCGACCGATTGACAGCTCTGCGAGGCGTCGCGCAAGCACTGGGAAGATCACTCTCAATAGGTGAAAAGCTCAGGTCAAGAGACACACCGCCAGCCGATCAAACGTAGGTCGGCGTATTCTCATGTTCCTCTCCGGAAACGGCGGAGGGGTGTTGGCACGAACGTGGAGCGTTGCCGGCGCTGATGACATCGCGAACCTCTCTGTTCTGACTAAACTGGCTTAGCGGCGCTTTGATGGTCCGCCACATGTCGCCTTTTGTGCGCGATCTAACTACGCTTCGAGACCGACCGAGCAGGTTCAAAATCCTGGAGGCAACCACCGACACCGCCATTCACTGACGGCGGCCACATGAGGTGCGATTGGCGCACCGCTGAAACGAGCCGTACAGCGGAGTTATCAAATCCACTGTCGGCAAGCTTGCGCACTTCGTCTATTCGGCCGCTTGACGGAAAGCGCCTTCCTTCCGGAGCCCTGCCTCGGCAACCGCCTGCCGCAACCGCGCCAGCTCCTGGTCCGACAATTTGACCAGTGGAGGACGCACGACAGCCTTGTCGAGACGCCCCAACATCACGAGCATCTCTTTCATGCGGTTGTGCATATCCAGGAACGGTGGCGCGTATAACACCTGCTGCAATGGAACCATGCGATCATTGATCGCCTTTGCAGTGGCCAGATCATCAGAGCTGATCGCATCAAACAGGGCCGCCTGCAAATCCGCGATCACACTTCCGGCTCCCGAGAGCAAGCCTTTTGCCCCCATCGCAAGCGATGACATCAGCCAGGAGCTATGCGTCGTGAGGACGTTTACCGGCTTTGGAAGATTCTGGAAGGTTCGGATGTGGCGCTCGTGCAGCATTGGATCATTGCACCAATCCTTCATCGCCTTGATGCTCGGAATGGCGTCAAAAAGGCTCAGCAAGGTGTCGAAGGGATAGTTGACCAGGCTGGATGCCGGATACTGAAACAGGATCAGCGGCAGATCCGTCGCGTCCGCAATGCGCTTGAAATGAGCGAGCGCCATGTCGGGGCGGAGCTGGCCTCCGAGAGAGAATACCTGGCTTGGGAACACCAGGAGCGCCGAGGCTCCAGCGCGGTCCGCCATTTTGGCGATCCTTGCCGCCTCCTGCGATCCGTCGGCATAGACACCGCTGATGAGCGGTACCTTGTCACCAACCTCCTCGAGCGAGAATGTCAAGATCCGCTCCTGCTCCTCGAACGAACAGGCATGGACCTCGGACGCGTGGCCATTGACCGTGACCGCTGTGACACCCGACGTGAACGCACATTGCGCCAGATGCCGTCGTGTTTCCTTCTCGTTGATGGACAGATCATCATTGAAAGCCGCAAGCGTCGCGGGAATGACCCCGCTGGGCATAAAATCCTTGAAGCGCGGCATGTCCTGTCTCCCTGGCTCGATAGCGCTGATTACGAAAGGCTAAGGAACGATTCGACAAATTTGGGATCGTCGAGGAGGCTCTCTGTGGTCCTCGCCATTTGGATGCGGCCAGCTTGCACGACGTAAATTCGGTCCGCAATAGCGGTCGCGAGCTTGGCATTCTGTTCGGACAACAGGATGGTCAATCCCTCGTCGCGCAGACGACCAAGGGTTCGGCCGATTTCCTTGATGATAACCGGAGCAAGACCGATCGAAGGCTCGTCCAGCATCAACAGCTTTGGTGACGCCATCAGGCCGGAAGCAATGGCGACCATTTGCTGCTGTCCTCCGGACATGGTTCCGACCATTTGGGCCCTCCGGTCCTTGAGGATGGGAAAGAGCCGGTGCACGCGCTCGATGCGCCGCGCCACTTCCTGTGTGCTTCGACAGAGATACGCGCCGACGAGAAGGTTCTCATGCACGGACATCATCGGGAAGACGCCGCGCACCTCCGGAACGAGCACCAGACCGTGGGCCAGCCGTACGTCGGGCGTTGCATCTTCCAGCAGGTCAGCACCGAAGCGGACCGAGCCTGAGAACGGCCGCACGAGTCCGGCAGCGGCATTCAGCAACGATGTCTTACCGGCGCCATTGGGTCCGATGATTCCAACGATCTCGCCCTGCTTGACCGTCATGTCGACGCCGTCGACCGCAAGGAAATCTCCGTATCTGATCACAAGTTTCTGGAGTTCAAGCATCGCCCGTCCCCAAATAGATATCGATTACCTCCCGGTGGCGCAGCACGGTCTGCGGACTATCGTCGACCAGCTTTTTGCCGTTGACCAGAACGACCACCCGATCGGCGAGCGAGGTGATGACCTTCATGGTGTGCTCGATAATGAATATCCCGCACTCCTCTCGAAGGGACTGAATCAGGCCGATCATCGCGCGGATCTCTTCCGGATTGAGCCCTCCGACCGGCTCATCAAGCATCAGAAGCTTGGGTCGCGAGATCAGGCGGGAAGCAAACTCCAGCCGACGTCGATCGTATAGACCAAGCGCACCCGCCCGCTGTTCGAGGTCGGCTGTCAGCCCGACGCGGGCCAATGCCTCTCTTGCCTCATCGACTTCCTTGGTGCCCATCGAACTGTGCCCGAGCGCACCGGCAAGCACGTTTTCGAGAACGGTTAACTTGTCGAAGATCTTTACGGCCTGAAAGGTCCGGGCGATGCCGGCGCGTGCGACGACGTGCTGCGGACGCCGGGCTATGTTGGCGCCATCGAGCAGGATCTCGCCGCTATCCGGCTTCAGCGTTCCGCTGATCACATTGACGAATGTCGATTTGCCGCTGCCATTCGGACCGATCATGCCCAGCAACTCGCCCCTGCGCTGGGACACATTCACGTTTGAAAGCGCCTTCAGCCCGCCGAACGCTTTCGAAATGTCGGTCGCCTCGAGCAGAAGATCATTCATGTCCGCGCCTTCCGCTTCAATACAAAGCCATAGATGCCTTGCGGCAAGAATAAGGTTACGAGAACGATGGCAACCCCATAGATGACGTCCTTGACCCATGTGTACTGCACAAGCAGGTAGGGAAGCGGCGCGAGCAGGAGCGCTCCGAGCAGCGGCCCGACCAGCGTTCCGCGTCCTCCCATCGCAACCATGAGCCACAGATTCAAGCTGATTAGCACATCGAAGGCGCGTGGTGAGGCGAAGCCGATGTAGTGCGCATACAAGCCGCCGCCCAGGCCCGCGATGAACGACGAGATGATGAAAGCCGCTGTACGGTTCAGCGTGACATTGATCCCAAGCGCACGCGCAAGGTCCTCATCCTCCCGGATGGTGATCAACGTCCGACCAAATCGGGAGCGCATGGTCAAGCCGATGCCGGCGACTGCTGCGATCACGAACAGCGCAAGCACGCACTCCATGTAAGGAGACGGAATCGCACCTCCATCGAAACCGGTGGGACGCGGCACCGATGCGATCCCGGTATCGCCATTTGTATATGCCGGAAAATAAACGAAAGCGATCGTAAACGCCGATTGGATCACCATGCCGGACAACGCAAAGTAAAAGCCACGAAGGCGAATGGCAGGAAGACTGAGAAGCAATCCGACCAGAGCTGCCGCGGCACTGCCGATCGGCAACGCAAGCCAGAACGACAGTCCCAACCGCATGACCAGATGAACCGTCATATACGCGCTGATTCCGGCGATGCCGGCGTAGGTCAGCGGGATCAGACCTGTGAAGCCGTACAGCAGATTGAGGCCGCTCGCCCACAACATATGGATCAGCGCGATGCCCGCGATGAACACCAGAAAGTCATTCCGCAGGCCGAAAATCGCAACCAATGGCGTCGCGATCACCATTGCAATCACAAGTATTCTCATTTGGCGAACAACCCGCTCGGGCGAATGAACAGCATCGCAAGCATTGCCAAGAGGTAAGCAAAGGTAGCGACCGTCGGGTCGGCAAAGACGCTGACAATTGCCTGCGTGAACCCGAATACCAGGCCAACCACCAGCGCGCCGACGACGCTCCCCGGCCCACCGACGATCATGATTGAGAAAGTGATGAGTGAGATGGTCCAGCCGACGGTCAGGTCGAGCGCAAACGCCAGCGCGAACAGAATTCCGCCTGCCGTCGTGATTGCGGTACCCAGCAGAAAAGCGAACCGATAGATCTTCAAGGTATCTATACCGCGCAGGCGTGCTGCCTCGCGGTTCTGGAACACGGCGCGCAGCGCTCGGCCGATCCGGTGCAGCCTGAGAAAAGCGACCAATCCGCCCAAAACCGATCCAGCCAGGACAAACGCGATCAGCCGGGTATACGCAATCGGCACCGGTTCGATAATCGCGAATCCGTTGACGGGCGCCGTGACCTGAAATGTGTCGCTGATCCTGCCGAACGTGCCCGTATAAATCCCGCTCAGGATTTGTGCGATACCGAGGGTAATGATCAGATAGCTGATGTTGCGATCCTCAAGCGGATAGAATCGCTTCAGGATCGTTGCTTCGCACGCAAATGCCAGGAAACCGATGATCAGAAAGGTCGTCGGCACGGCCAGCCAGAGCGGCCATTCCCACTCCGTACCAAAAAGCCAAAACAGCAGGCCGGCGCCTAGAAAGACCTGCCCGTTGGCCGCTTGAGGGAGAAGAATGGTACCGTGAATCAGCGACAGGCCGGCGGCAACCACCGAGAATATGGTGCCGACCAGCAGCCCCGACGTGATCACGGAAAAAACTACGAGCAGATTCTCTTCGAGCATTGAAACGTAACCCCAACTCGAATTGTCGCCCCGAACCGCCGTTCCTGGTCAACGCACCAGATCGTAGACGGGCAGGACCTCCGGCGACCATTCCATGTAGTTGACCTTCTCCGTTTTGAAGTCGTCCTTGCTCAGGCTCTTCAACTGCATGAGGTACATGTACTCGATACGTGCCCCGTTTTGATCGAAGCGGATGGGCACGCCGGTCGTCACCTCCTTCGTATTGACCTCACGCAGGGCCGCGCGAATTCCATCCCTGCCCTTTGCCCCCTTGTCCACGAGTTCGTTGAGCAGATAGACCGTCGAGTAGCAGTAGTTCTCGGTGTATCCCGGCGGATAGTTCTTCACCTTGCGGAAGTTTTCGACGAAGGCTTTGCCCTGCTCGGTCAAATTGGGAAGGTTATGGTCAAAAAACGTCCCAAAGTACGAGCCGATCGAGCGCTCTCCCCATGTCATGATCTGCTTGGTCGACCCGTAAGGATGATACAGTTGCTCCGGCTTGAAACCCACGTCGAGCATCTGTCGCGTCAGCGTCGCGTCGAACGCGCCGCCGCCAGCCAGGATGACGAAATCAGGCTTCTTCGCCTTCATTTGCGCGGTTTGCACCGTCGCATCCGAGGCTGATTGCGGAAACAGCATTTCGGCCACGATGGCAATGCCGTCCCTCTCCGCCTGATACTTCAGGCCGGCGAGGATGGCCCGATTGACCGCAAAGTCGCTCATCATGACGCCGATCTTGGCATCCGACTTCATGGTCTTGATGAATTTGACCGCGGCATAGCCCCATCCTACGGCGTCCGGCTCCATGCGAAAGACCTGCTTGGTTCCGGGCTTTGTGAGTTGCGGGAATGCTGCGACAGGCATCAAGACGGGCAGTTTGGCATCTTCGGCATATCCGTAGACCGCGAGTGACACGTCTGCATTGGTCGGACCGGACAGGAGATCGACCTTCTCCTGGGTGTCGAGCGATCTTGCTACGGCGGCAGCCTGCGCCGGATTGCTCTGATTGTCCTGGACGATCAGGTCTATCTTCTTGCCTTTTGCATTGACTTCCGTCTCGGCAAGCCGCGCTCCGTCCAAGCAGGCGTTACCGAAGAACGTCCAGACGCCGGAGAGTTCGGAATTCCAGCCCACCTTCAAAGGCTGGTCGGCAGCGAGCGCGGGACCGGCCATCGCGGCCATGGCGCAGACCAACACCGACAGTTTCGGCAAAGAACGACCGAGCATGATTTCCCCCATTAACTGATTGATTAGATTCGATAGAGCTGTGCAGCGGTGTCGTGGAGGATCGCGCGCTGCTCCTCCAGCGAGAGATAGGAAATGGACTGACGGAAGGTCTCGTTCAGTGCCTTGTAGCTCGTCCAGATCTTTTCGATCGGGAAATTGCTTCCATACATGCAGCGCCCTGCTCCGAAGATAGAAACGGTCTCCCTGATGATCGGAGACACGACCTCAGCCGGATAAGCATGCACAAAGGTGCCCAGACCGGATAGTTTGGTGAAAACATTCGGCTGAGCGGCAAGCAACTTCATGCCGCGACGCCAGAGCTCCCACCCCGCGGGCGAGAGATCTTCCAGCATGCCCGCATGTTCGAGCACGAAGTTGACCTTCGGAAATGCGCGCGCAAGCTCCGCACCATCCTGCATCTGGCCGGCGAAGACCTGAAGTTCGAAGATCAAATTGCGATTGGCAAGCTCGGTCATGCCCTTGCGCCAAGCGGGATCGTTCATCACGTTGGGCCGGGACGCGAAGCGGTATTGAGGATTTTCATGCCAGTGCAGTTGCTGGCGCACGCCGCGCACCGTGGGCAACTTGCAAAGCTTGTCGAGCAATGCGTCGACGTTCGGATCGGCAAGATCAGCGTAGGCAACGCAGGCGTGCGGCCAACCTGCCGCATCAGCCACTGACTGCACCCATTGCGCCTCCGTCAATTCGCCGCCGGGGGGCCAGTTGGTCTGGACGTAAATGGATTTGACGACGTTGGCGCCTTCCAGATCGCGCCGGAATTCGTCGACCGTGTAGTCTCGGCGAATGGCTTCGTAGGGACCGAAAATACGCGGCACTGGCGGCCCGGACAGCCAAGCCAAATCAGCAAGACGCCAAATGTGATGATGCGCGTCGATCGCCTCGATGGGCTCAGCCATCCGCATTTCTCCCCCAATATCGTTGCTGGCACTTTTAGGACTGAATTATCGCGCGTCAAGTATTTTCGAAAATGTGTGGTCTGTGGTAAAATCCAGCACATCTTGTACGGGAGCATCGATGACGGCGGTTGCTGGCACGGCAAAAACTCTGGCTGAAAGTGCCTATCTACGGATTCGCGATGCTATTCGTGGTGGGGCACTGCCGCCCGGCACACGCTTACGCTTTGCAGAGCTCCAAGACCTCTGCGGGATGAGTGTCACCCCGGTCCGCGAGGCGCTGACGCGGCTCACGGCCGAGGGCTTCACAACCGTGGAAGAGAACCGCGGCTATCGGGTCGCGCCACTATCCATTGAAGAGCTCTGGGACATTGCGCGGAGCCGGCAACTTATCGAGGGCGAAGCGCTACGGCTCTCGATTGCGAAGGGAGGCGCGGATTGGGAGGGCGCGCTCGTATCGGCGCACCACTTGATGAAGCGTATCGCCCGAACAACTCACCAAGCACCGACGGTGGTCGATGAAGACTGGAATCACCGGCACACCGTTTTCCACCGATCGCTTATCCTGGCCTGCGGATCACCCATACTCCTGTCCATAAGCGAGAGCCTCTATGATCGTGCCGATCGCTATCGTCGTCTGTCGTGGGCGATACCGGACAACCCTCGAGCAATCGAGGAGGAGCACGAATTGATCTTCAAAAGCGCGCTTGCCCGCGATGCCGAAGCCGCGGTGACCTACCTCCGTGTTCACTATGAACGCACGGCACAGCAGGTCGAGGCATTCCTGCTGAACAAGGCCCAGCCCGACGTTTCGATTTAGTGGACGTGCAGCGATTTGCTTCGAGAGGATAGCCTATCCGGGCGCTTGGTTAGCCTAGTCTGCTCGGTCCTGGCATGAAGGAAGCGGTGTCACGCGGCCGGTTCAATGGGTGGACGCTGTCGCTGCATTGGTAGCGCCTCTTGGAAGGACGCCGCAGCTTGCAAGACCCCGAGATCGTTGAAACGCCGGCTTACGATCTGCAACCCGACCGGAAGCCCAGCCGCGGTCATGCCACAGGGGACGCTTGCGGCTGGGTGGCTGGACATATTGAACGGATAAAGAAACTCAGACCATGCAAGCCAGTCCCATGCATGTTCCGGCCAATCCTCGGGCCTCACGCGCTCGACAGGAAACGCCGCAACAGATGCAACCGGCGTTATGAGGTAATCCCAATTTTCGAGAAACGATGAGATCCTGGCCACGTAGGTCAGCTTCCGCTCTCGCATATTGATGTAATCGGCGGCCGAGAAGTTGGCTCCCGCGCGAATACAAGCCACAAGATCGGGGCTCATACGGCCTTCCCAATCAGCCAGTAGCCTGGCATGACGTCCGCAATAGACACTCCAGAAAAAGCGGCCGAGCTCAGGCCCGAGCGCACCCCAGTCGGGGATCACTTCTTCGACGTCGGCCTGGAGCGTGCCAGCAAAAGTCCTCGCTGCATTCCGGACAATATCGGCAATCTCATCGTCAACTCTTGCGTGACCGAGATCGAGGCTGAAGGCCACACGCTTACCCTTCATCGACCCCTTCAGCTTCGCAAGATAGGCATCGGGCCGCGCCTCACACGAGGTATGATCGAGAAAGTGGGGGCCGGCCATGGTCTCGAGCATGAGCGCAGCATCCGCGACAGTTCGCGTCATCGGTCCAGGATGAGTACCGTAGTCGTTGTTCGTGACGGGGACGCAAGGCACGCGCCCGTAGGTCGGCTTCAACCCAAAGATGCCGCAGAAATGTGATGGCATACGGATGGAGCCAGCTCCATCAGACCCAAGATGCAGCGGTCCGAAACCGGTCGCCGCGGCAGCACCCGCTCCAGCCGAGGAGGCTCCCGCATTAAGTCCATGCCGCCAAGGATTGTGGGTAATCCCCGTCACAGGGTTGCGGCTCATGCCGGACCAGGCAAACTCGGACATTGTTGTCTTGCCGATGATCACCGCGCCGGCCTTGCGCAGACGTTCCACAACGACGTTGTCAGTCGCCGCGACCTGCCCCTTGATGGCGTATGAACCGGTCGACGTTTCTTGACCGGCAACATCGAAGGCATCCTTGATCGTGACCGGAATTCCCTCGAGCGGACCCGCCTCGCGCTCCCGGAGGCGGTGTTCCGATTGTCTTGCGGCAGCAAGCGCTTCCTCGTACATAACTACCGAGAAGGCGTTGATCCGTGGATTGATGGCGTTGATCCGTTCCAGGACCGCTCTTACGACTTCTACTGGCGTAGTATCTCCGCGCGCATAGCTTTCCTTGAGCTCAATCGCGCTCGCGTATCCGATATCGGATTGAAGATTGGTCATCGCTTGTGATCCTTCGATTATATGGACGCGACCATGTGCAGGCGAGGCAAAGCCGGCACTGCACGGTCGGACTGTGGGGCACTGATGCTAGTGAATGCCGAGATATCGCTCGATGCGTTCTGGATGACGCTGGCTTTCGATCGAGCTTAGGCGGTCGACGACGATGCCGTTTTCCATCACCACCACTCGGTCAGCGAGTGAAAGCGCGAAGCCGATGTTCTGCTCGACAAGGACGACCGACAGGTCTTCACCACGCAACGCCGCAAGCGTT
Source organism: Bradyrhizobium sp. LeoB3 (assembly GCF_055456055.1). NCBI lineage: Bacteria > Pseudomonadati > Pseudomonadota > Alphaproteobacteria > Hyphomicrobiales > Nitrobacteraceae > Bradyrhizobium > Bradyrhizobium sp. LeoB3. The sequence goes on along the minus strand of NZ_JBVBEF010000001.1, from coordinate 82,151 downwards.
TCGCCCACCTTCTTGACCACAACGGGCGCCAGCCCCTGCGATGGCTCGTCCAGCAACAGCAGTCGCGGACCCGGTGCAAGTCCTCTTCCGATCACCATCATTTGCTGCTGCCCGCCCGATAGTTCCGAGCCGCGACGCCGCAGCAGGCCAGCGAGGTCCGGAAACCATTCGACGATGCGGCGCAGGTCGTAAGGAGACCCCCGGGCGATGCCCGAGCATGATGTTCTCCTCGACCGTCAAGAGCGAAAACGGGTCACGGGTTTCAGGCACATAGCTAATCCCGGATCGTGCGATCTGGTGCGACTTCATTCCGTCGATTCGAGTCGAATCGAACGAGATGGCACCGCTTTTGACCGGGTTGAGACCCATGATCGCTCGCAGCGTAGTCGTCTTTCCGGCACCGTTTCGACCCACAACCGCGACCACCTCGCGGCGGCCGACATCGAAACTCACGCCGAACAACGCTTGGCTTCGACCATAGTAGGCGTCGATGGCATCGACCTTCAGCAAAGCCTTCTCAGCTACCAAAGTAGGCCTCCTGCACATCCCTATTCTCGCGAATTTCGAAAGGGCTGCCGTGAGCAACCACCGCACCGCGGTTCATCACGGTGATCTCGTCCGAAAGATCCATGACGATACCCACGTTGTGTTCGATCATGATGATGCTGAACTCACCTTTCAGGGCCATGATCACCCGCTTCACACGCTCGGCCTCTTTGCTTGAAAGTCCGGCAGTTGGCTCGTCGAGAAGAATGATCCTGGGCTCGCAGGCCAAGGTGACAGCGAGTTCGAGGAGGCGTTGATCGCCATATGAAAGTTCTCGCACCGGCACATCCGCGATCTCGACCAACCCAAGCCTCTGCAGACAGGAAAAGGCCCATTCGCGCGTTCCGGCGAACCGCGTCACTTGCCGCCAGAACACAAAGGGATTGCCGCCGCGGGCCCGGTACGCGGCAACCCAGACATTCTCTCGCGCACTCATGTCCAGATAGACGCTTGAGATCTGATAGGAGCGCGCGACCCCCATTCTCGCGACGCGATCAGGCGTCAGGTCGGTGATGTCGGTCGCTCCAAGCCGAATTGCACCGGAGTCCGGGATAAGGTCCCTGGTCAAGAGATTGAATAGCGTAGTCTTGCCGGCACCGTTTGGCCCAAGAATGCTGTGCAGACGCCCTTTGGCGAACGCGATGCTCACCTGATCGACTACAGTGTTTCCGCCGAAGCGCTTCGACAATCGGTCTGCCGCCAATACGATTTGATTTTGCACTAGCATTGTCGCTGTCCACGCCCCTTGACCGTCCAGCTCGAGAGTTTGGAGACGAAGCCGACCAGCCCATTCGGTAGAGAGGCCATGATGACTATGACGAATACCCCGAGGAGCAGCGGCCATCGAGTCCAGACCAAGCTGAACAAGCCCTGCAACCATATGAACACGGCGGCGCCGATCACCGGGCCAAGCATGCTCCTCTGCCCGCCAATGACGACCATGAACACCACGTACGCTGATCCGGTCCAATGTACGGAATCAATGGGCATGATCCGGTACAACATGGCAAACAGTGCACCCGCCACGCCTGAGATTGCCCCCGCGATCACGAAGGCGGCGAGCTGGAGCTTCGGCACAGGATACCCGAGGGAGACCGTGCGACGGCTGTTCTGCCGGCTCGCCGCAAGTACAAGACCAAACGGGCTGTTCACCATCCGCACCAGAACAATCATCGTCGCAAGGAAGAGGACAGATGCAAGCGCGTAGAAACTTCGATTGTCGTCGAAACTGAACGACCCGACAAATGGCAGTTCAAGGACGGGACGACGAATGCCCGCCAGGCCATCCTCTCCACCGGTTACCGAGCGCCAGGAATATACGATGTAGTAGACCAGCTGGTTGAACGCGAAGGTGAGCATCATGAAGTAGATGCCGAGCCTGCGGATACTTAGCATGCCGACCGCTGCCGCGATTAGTCCTCCGCTCCCGCAGGCAACGACCAGGGCGAGCGGCAACGACGTCCAACCATGCGCCAGAAGGTACCCGGCCGCGTATCCGCCTGTACCGAAGAACGCGGCCTGCCCGAAAGAGTAGAGGCCAGCCGTTCCGATCAGCAGATTCGCTGCCATTGCGAAAATCCCAAAGATCAGGATTTCCGTCGCGATGTTGATCGGCATCACCAAGGGCAGGATCGATACGGTACCGATAATCCCGATGCTTCGGATCAGGTTCGCGGTCAGCGGTCCCGGTCTCGCGGTGGTGCCAACACTGCTGATTTCGACAGGTTCTTCGATACTCTTGGCCAATACAGTTCCGTTGTGGTCCGATGATCTCATCGCCAATACCTCGCCAGACGGGCTTTGCCGTCAGCGCTCGCCAAAAAGCCCTTGGGGTCGAAGAAGCAAGACGCCGATCATCACTGCATAAATAATCGCCGTGCTCGCGGCAGGCGCCGCAATCGTCATGAGACTCTGGACCACTCCGACCAGCACCCCCGCGGCAATCGAGCCATAAAGAGATCCGAGACCACCGATGACGAGCACGACGAAGGCAATGCCCAACATATCGCCCCCCATGGTCGATGTCGCTCCGACCAGCGGCAATGCCAAGCCACCCGCCAGTCCGGCCAGTCCGGCGCCAAGCATCATTCCCGCGGAGAGCAACAGGTCGACGTTGATCCCCAAAGCCTGAGTGGTCTCGGGTCGTTCGATTCCTGCCCTGACATAAGCACCGAACTTGGTGCGCTCGATCAACAACCAAACGGCACTGATCACCAGCGCGGAGAAAACGCTCGCAAAGGCTATATATTTCGGCACGATCGTAAAGCCGAGATTGATCGCCCCTCGCAATATGGGCGGTGGCGAATAGCTGAGGCCAACCGTGCCCCAGCCAATCAGGAGGACCTGCTCGATCACAAGCGCGGTGCCGAACAACGTGATCAATTGGGGAAGATATCCGCTTCCGCTGACAGGCTGTATCGCAAAGCGGTCCAGCGCCAAACCGGCAAGCGCCGCGCCCAGAAATGCGACCGCCAATCCGACGGCAAAGGACATTCCTAGCGACACGACCGAATAGCAGAGGTAAGCACCGAGCGCGTACAAGGCACCGTGAGCGAAGTTCGGAATGTTCAGCAGGCCTTTGATGATGGAAAGGCCGAACGACATCAGGGCGTAAATCATCCCGATCGCGATGCCGTTGACGAGTTGCGCTGAAATCAGCCAAAGCATCTGCCGTCCCTCTCGCGTCGCGTGCTCATATCGGTGAATCAGAGCGCAGGCATCTGCTTACATTCGTTGAGTTCGGGAGGCTGAGGCTTGTCGCCGTTCGCCACGATGTCAGCAAAGTCGGTTGCATGGCGCATGTCGGATGCCTGTTTGCAGCGCACGACGAAATACGGTCGAATAAGCTGATGGGTCTTCGGATCGATCGACATTCGACCAAGCACTCCATCCCAGGACATTTGCTCTAGAGTCTTGATGACGTCCGGAACTTCGGTACTGTTCGCCTTCTCCATGGCCATAAGGAGAGCCCGGACTGCATCATACGCATAGGCGGAGGAATACCCCGGAAGCGCCGAGAACTTCTTCGTGTAGCTTCCCACGAATTCCTTGTTCGCCGGCGTGTCGATATCGGGATAATAGTTTTGACCAAGGACCAAGCCCGTCCGCATTTCCGGCGCGAGCTCCGCGAGCTGATCGACTTCGAGCGACCAAGGACCAACGACGGCGATGTTCTCCGCGCCAAAACTCGCGAACTGGCGGACCGCCGTGACGGCATCAGCTCCGGCTGTATTCAACAGCAGAATATCAGGCCTCGCAGCGACCGCCTTTGTGAGGTATTGGGTATATTGACGCTCGCCGGACGGATGGTTGTCGTTGCCAACCAGCTCAAAGCCGAGTTCCGCCGCCACGATCTTGGTATATTTGAGAAGTGCGTGCCCGAAGACGTAGTCTGCAGTTAGAGTGTAGATCGTTTTCTTTTGAGGAAACGTCTTTCTTACGTACTCGAGCGTCGCGCGCATCGCGGTGTAAGGATGAGCCGACCATTGAAACGTATACCGTCCGCACCGACTACCCGTGAAGTCTTCGGAGCCGCCCGCGGCGAATTGCAGCAGCTTTTCGCGCTGCGCGACCTCGGATTCGGCAAGCCCGACAGCGCTGGAATAGGCTCCGATGAAATATCGCATTCCGTCGCTGGTTGCGGCCTCCTGAACACGGCGAACACCGGACGCCGGCTTGCCTTCATCATCCCGCGTCAGTAAGCGCACGGCGTTGCCAAGAACACTGCCGCCATGCATTTCCAGCGCCAGCGAGGCACCACGCGCAACTAGATCCCCGGCATACGCGAAAGTGCCAGTGGTTGGAGTTATAACGCCCATGGTTACCACACCGGCCCTTTGGCCCCAGGCCGGAAGGATCGGAGCTGCCGCGAGCGCCACGGCGGACAACAGAACATCGCGACGCGTTTGTGCAATGGGCATCAAGATCTTCTCCTGGGCTAAACAGATTGTTCAGGCCGCGTCTGGGCTACGACTTTCTCGAATTCGAAAAGGCTATCCCCCAGCCTCGCGGTCAGCTCGGCTATGTGGTCCGACGTGGCAATGAGGGGCGGCGCCACGATGATCGAATTGTTGAGCGGCGCGATCCCCGCGGGATATACGACAAGCCCATGATCACGACAGATCGACACCAGCATTCCTGCTGCATTCTGTTCCGCCTCGAAAGCCCTGCGGGTTGCCCGATCGCGCACGAGTTCGAATCCCCACAACAGGCCGCGGCCTCGGATGTCGACCATGCACGGATGTCGCTGCGAGAGCGCCAAAAGTCCCGCGTGCAACTCCTCGCCGCGCTCGCGCACGTTACGCAATAGGTCGTTCCGCTCGACGTAGTCGAGCACAGATAGGCACACCGCCGCACTTAGAGGATTGGCGCTGAATGTGTGGCCGAAGGGAACGATGCTGCTGCCCTCGGCAATGGCATGCACGATCCTCTGGCGCAGGAGGATGGCGGCCATCGGCGTGTATCCCGCGCTCAACCCCTTTGCGAGCAGGATGATGTCAGGAACAACCTGTTCTTGCTCCGATGCAAACCATGCGCCGGTACGTCCTGCGCCGGTGATGACTTCGTCAGCGATGAGCAGGATGTCATGACAATCGCAGATCTCCCGCAACCGACGGAAGTAGCCAGGTGGGGGCGGCAACACTCCGCCCGCAGCACCAACGATCGGCTCAGCGATTACAGCCGCGACCGTATCGGGGCCTTGAGCAAGGATCTCCGTCTCCCAAGCATCGGCGCATTCCGTCGCGCAGTCTTCCGGCTGAAGCCCGAACGGGCATCGATAACAATACGCTGGGGGAACTTTGGCGAACTGGTGCAGCAGCGGACCGTAGTCGGGCCGGCGCCCCGAATGGCCCGAGATCGACAGGGCTCCCATCGTCATGCCGTGATAGCTGGTGATGCGGCCGAGGACCTTGGTCTTCTGTGGGCGACCACACTCCTTCCAATAGTGGAGGGCCATGCGGACGGCGTATTCCGAGGCTTCTGAGCCGCTGTTCACGAAGAACGCACTGCAGATATCCCCAGGAGCCAACTCGCAAAGCTTCTGAGCCAGGCGCTCGGCCGGCTCATTGCTGAACTGGTTTCTGAAGGTAAATGCGATGGTAGCGGCCTGTTCCGCCATGACGTCGCCGATTTCGCGGAGACCGTGACCCAGGTTCGCGGTCATCGCACCGCTCGATCCATCGAAATAGCGTCGTCCTTCGCTATCGAATAGATAAGGTCCCTCGCCTCGCGTGACTTTGGGATAATGTGCAGCCAGATTCGGCTTGAGCAGGCGGCTGCCCTCCAGTCCACCAGTCCGCGACAAATCGATCATTTGGGAAACTGCCATGCCCCGAAATCTCAAAAAGAGAGACTGGCCTCCCGGCCAACGAACCAAATACAATACGAACCGTTGCGTATGTCAATAGGATGAATGATGGGAAAGAAGGCTGTTGCCCGCGCGGGGCGCCCCAGGGACGAAAACGTCCACCGCGCCATTCTCGACGCGGCCAGAGATCTCATTCGGGATGAGGGTTACGCTTCATTCTCGATCGAGGGCGTCGCAGCCCGGGCCGCGGTAGCAAAGCAGTCCATTTATCGACGATGGTCGTCGAAGGGCGCACTGCTCGTCGACTTGTACATGGATGGACTGGAGCGCCCGGCCCCTCTGCCTGCGCGCGGCCTTGTGAATGACTTGCTTGCCGTTCTGTTGCAGACGACAAAGCGCATTCAGGACGCGGCCTATGCAAATATTCTGAAGAGCGTGGTCGTCGAAGCGCAAAGCGACCCCGACATGCGAAAGCTCGTTCTTCAGAAGATTGTCGAGCCTCGTCGAGATGCTGCGAAGGCAGTCATCAACCGGGCCATCGAATCCGGCGAGCTGCCAAGCACGCTCGATTCAGAGATGATTGTTGACTTTGTCTTTGGCGCGGTCTGGTTCAATTTGCTGCTGGGCGACGCGAATCTCACCAGCCGATTTGCGCACCGGGTCGTCAAAATGGTCGAACAGCTCGGATCCAAGCAGGCCCCATAACCAATGCGCAGTCACGTCCGAGCCCACGAGCCGATGCTGGGAGAGACTCGAACCTGGGACCCGCTGATTAAGAGGCAGCCCCGGGTTGAGAACGATCAATGACTTACCGGTCGCACCCAAGGGCTTATCCGGTAGAAGATGGGATCCGTCGCGCGGTCAGCCGTCGCCAAGCTCTCGGCCATAGAGATTGCAGAGCTCAACCACCACCTTCACGCCGGCGCTAAATTGCGCATCCCGTACGCCGATCCGAGGTGCTCCGGCTGGTTTACGATACGACGCCCAACCGGCCCAGACGCGGCGTGAAGGGAATCGCCACCTCCTGCGCGATCTCAATCGATTCATAGAGCGCCGAGATCAGTTCCAGGCTCTTGCGGCCCTCGAGGCCGTCGACCAGCGCCGCGCGCTGGTTCACCAGGCAATCGACGACGTTTTGGTAATAGGCCTGATGGCCGAAGCCGTAGACGTCAGGCGGGTCGATCGAAAATTCTTCGATCACGTCCTTGTCCGACGGCAGTTCGTCGACGAAACGCCAATGTCGGATCTGGTTGACCGCAAGGCCCGCAATTTCAACTATCCCCTTTTCTCCGAGAATGGAGAGCGAGCCTTCGATGTCGGTCGGCCGGGTGGCGGTGGTCGCCTCGATGACGCCGAGCGCGCCGTTCCCGAACTTCAACGTCGCGACCGCCGTGTCCTCGGCCTCAATCCGAACCAAGGCGGTGATCGCGCGGGCATGAACGCTGATGACATCGCCGAAGAACCATTCCAGCAGGTCGATATAGTGGCTCGCCTGATTGGTGAGCACGCCTCCGTCATAGGCCCAGGTGCCGCGCCAGCTATCCTGGTCGTAATAGGCCTGATCGCGACACCAGCGCACGCGCACGGTGCCGAGCACGAGCTTGCCGAAGCGGCCGGCCTCCAGCGCCTCCCGTGCCTTGAGCACGGGAACATTGAAGCGGTTCTGCTTGACGACGAAAAGCTTGACGCCTGCCTCGTCGCAGGCGCGGATCATGTCATCCGCGTCCCGCAGCCGCAGCGCCATCGGCTTTTCCACCACGACGTGCTTGCCGGCGTTCGCGCAGGCGATGACATGCTCGCGACGCATGCCGCTCGGGGTCAACAACGCGACCGCATCGATGTCCTTGCGGGCGAGAAAATCATCGATGTCGTAGTACGCGCCAACGCCGAACTTCGCTGCGATCGCATCCGCGCGAGCACGCACCAGGTCGCAGACAGCCGCGAGCATTGCGCCCTTGATGCGATTGCCGCCGAGCAGATCGGAATGGCGCTCGGCGATACGCCCGCATCCCAGCAGGCCGAACCTGATCATTGAGCCTCCTTTTCGACGCGGAGACCACGCGGGACGATAATACTCCCGGCTCCCTATTAGCAAAGGTTCCAACAGATCAAGTCAATCGGGAGGCAGCGCGTTCCCGGCTCGACCGGTTCGGGTGTCGGTTTTTGGTTGCCGGCGATCACTGGTACGGCTCTCGTCGCGCTCGGCCGCCAGTTCGGCAATCTCCGCCCCACCGCGGGGGATCAGGAGACCGAAACGACGCGCAAGTTGTTGGTTGTCCCGCCCTGGCCTAACGGTATGCCGGCAACGACCACCAAAGTATCACCGGCGCCGGCGAACCCTTCCCGTTTCGCAAGCTCCGTCGCGCGGCTGACCATCTCCTCGTAGGCTTTCACATCGTCGGAAAGCACGCTGTGTGCACCCCAGAAGAGACAGAGGCGCCGGGACACTTCCACACTCGTCGTGGTCGCCAGGATCGGCACCCTGGGCCGCTTCCGCGCGACACGTGCGGCCGTTGTCCCGCTTGCGGTATAGGCGACGATGACCGCCGCACGGATCGCGGAGGCCAAGTCGGCCGCCGCTGCGGCCACCGCGTGCGGCGGAGTCTGCTCCTCATCGGGCTGGGTTGCTTCGATGATCGAGCGATACATCTTGTGCTGCTCTGTGCTGCGGATGATGCGGTCCATCATTTCGACGGCCTCTCGCGGGTACTGGCCGGTGGCCGACTCCGCCGACAACATCACGGCATCCGCGCCGTCATAGATTGCGGTGGCGACGTCTGAAGCCTCGGCACGCGTGGGTGTCGGGGCTGTCACCATTGAATCGAGCATCTGAGTGGCGACGATCACCGGTTTGACGGCCAGCCTGCAGGCGCGGACCAGTTCCTTCTGGCGAGCGGGCACCTCCTCGTGCGGAATCTCGACCCCCAGATCGCCGCGCGCAACCATGATCGCATCCGACAGCTGGATAATGTCATCGATCCGCTCGAGTGCCGCGGGCTTCTCGATCTTCGCCATGAGCCCGGCGCGCTCGCCAATCAGCGCCCGTGCTTCGATCATGTCCGATGGCTTCTGCACAAATGAGAGAGCTACCCAGTCCACGCCAAGGCGCAGGCCGAATTCCAGATCGGCGCGGTCCTTTGCGGTGAGCGGCGACAGATCGAGAATCGTTCCCGGCAAATTGACGCCCTTGTGGTTCGAGATCGCACCACCAACGATCACCTCGGCCTCGATGGTGTCATTGCCCAGTCTCGTCGCGCGAACGCGCACCCTGCCATCGTCGATCAGGAGATCGTCGCCGGGGGCAAGCGCTGCAAAGATTTCCGGGTGCGGCAAGGGTATAGCCCCGGCGTCACCTTCCGATCCGGAGCCGACAAAGCGAACGATCTCACCGGACCGAACTGTGATCTTCTTGTCGCGCAAGGTGCCAACGCGAATTTTTGGCCCCTGCAGGTCCATCAGAACGCCGATCGGGCGCTGCATTTCCTGCTCGAGTGCGCGGATCGCGGCATGGACGTTTGCATGATCCTTCTGGGTTCCGTGGCTGAAGTTGAGACGGAATGTGTCCACACCTGCGACAAACAGCGCTTTAAGCATCTCTGGCGAAGCGCTGGCCGGGCCAACGGTAGCAACTATTTTCGCCCGTCGACGACGCATGACCACGTGATCCCTTCCGTTCCGGCTCGATCAGGCAGGACTCGCATGCGGCTTCATCTAGTGACTTTTTGTGCCGCAGTTAATCTCCTTCGAAGAGCATGGTACCCGCCCCGCGGCTTGTTCGCTGACCTTTTGCGCCGCACTGGCTGCTCACTACTAGCATTTTTATGCCGGATCGTACACTGCTGGGTTGTATGGCGCATACGCCTGCAGCCGCCTCGCTGCTTCAGCCGGATCGAGCCCTTTCCCGCAGTCGGTGGCAAGCAACTTCGCAACATCGCTGGCAGACATCGTATGCCAGCGATGTGACGCCACTCGTCAAAGTCGACTCTGCCGCTGCGCCCATGGTTGTCTCTGATTGGTCCGTGTTCATCCCGGGCATCCGGGAAGCTCGGTGCGGAGCGACTGCGAGGTCGAGGTTACGACGCCAGCGCGCTAGGTTGGCTGCATGGACAGGCGCTCGGCCATCACTTCGGCATGGAGACGCTCGACATCCTCCCGACGGCACAATTGGGTGCCTTGTGTCAGGACAGCAGCGGCACCCGCGGCCATGCCGAGCGTGAATGCATCTTCAGCACTTTTTCCGCGCGCCAGCGCAAAGGTCATGCCCGCTACAAAACTATCGCCCGCCCCTACAGCGCTCACAGGCTTCACCTTAGGGCCTCGTAGTCGCAACGTGCCTGACCGAGTTGCGAGCAATGCGCCATCGCGTCCCATGGTCACAGCAAGGTTTTCGACGGACCCGGTAGCGACCAAAGACGTCGCGGCATCGACAAGTTCCTCGGGTGACTCGAACTTTCTGTGTGTCAACGTCTCGAACTCCCCAACACTGGGCTTGGCGAGACAAATGCCTCCTGCCGACACGGCCGCTTGGAGCGCAGGCCCTGAGGTATCAAGGATCAAGCGTGCTCCATTGCTCCGCACGATGTCGGCCGCGCGGGCGTAAAAATCGATGGGAACACCCGGCGGCAAGCTACCACTCGCGACGATGATGTCTGCGTCACATTCCTTAAGGTGCGATAGGGCCGATTGCCACTCTGCTTCGACAAGAGAACAGCCCTCGCTTACGAAACGATATTCGAGCCCCGAAATCTCTTCGAAGACCGTGAAGCTGATGCGTGTGCTGCCGGCTATATTGACGCATTTTGCTGGCACGTCCAATTTCGAGACAAGTTCATTCAAGACGAGTCCAGTAGCGCCGCCAGCCAGGTAAATGGCGTAGGCCTCGGCGCCCAGTTCCTTCAGCACACGCGCGACATTTATGCCGCCGCCTCCCGCATCCGTGCGCTGTTGTACCGCACGATTCTTACGGATCGGTCTAATCTCGTTCGACTGGAACGCGAGATCAATGGTCGGACTGAGCGTCAGCGTAACGATAGGCTTTGAGGCTGTCTCCGGCTGCTGTATCATGTTGCAAGCCTTCTCGCCTGGAAATAGAAGTTGAACATTATCATCCTCAGGGGATGAACGCCATGCGGCTGGTCGGAGACATTGGCGGCACCAACGCAAGGTTTGCGATTGCAGAGCCTGGTTCGCATCCATCGAATGCGCGCAAGCTACCGGTCGCCCACTATCCCGGCCTTGTCGAGGCGGTGGAGGACTATCTGTCCGGCGTCCCGATGCTGGAAGAGGCGGTGCTCGCTGTGGCGGGCCCCGTCCTGGGCGATGAGGTGACCTTCAGCAACAGCTCCTGGCATTTCTCGATAGCGGATGTGCGGCGGCGGCTCGGCTTGCGCAAGTTAATCGTGATCAATGATCTTCTCGCCCAGGCGTTGTCCGTTGCCGCACTGCAACCCGATGAGATCTGTTCCGTAAAAGCGGGAACACGTGATCCAAGCCAGCCTTCCCTCGTTATTGGCCCCGGCACCGGCCTCGGTGTTGCCTTTCTGCTGAATAATGCGGGAACACTTGTCGGACTCCCGAGTGAAGCCGGGCATGCCACATTCGCTCCGGCGGACAGTGTCCAAGTCGAGATCCTGTCGCATCTCCACAGGCACTATCCGCATGTGTCAGCCGAACAGTTGCTGTCCGGAAAGGGGTTATTGGCGATTGCGACAACTCTGGCCAAGATGAATGGGCAGATCATCGATCTGCAGGATCCCAGAGACGTTTCGGCCCGCGCCGCAGCGAACCAGTGCCCTACTTGCTGTGAGGCGATAAGGATCTTCTCGTCCATCCTCGGTGCGACCGCCGGCAATCTCGCCCTGACCCTTTTGACCAGCGGCGGGGTCGTCATTACTGGCGGACTGTGCCGCGGACTGCGGCCACTCTGGGATGTCGAAGCGCTCAAGCAGGCTTTCACTGCAAAGGGACGGTTCAACTCGTATCTGGACGGGATACCGATCGACCAGATCTTACGTCCTCATGCGGGCCTCCTCGGCGCTGCCTTGTATGTGGAGCCGAGCCACTCCGTTTAATTTGAAATCAATGCTGGCGTACGTCGCAATAACTCCGTGAGCCGAGGCATGTCTCGCAAAGCCGGTCTTGTTCCGTCGCGATTTGATGCCGTCGCCTTCGATCTCGATGGCGTGGTGACAGATACCGCGCGCATCCATTTCCAGGCTTGGACGCAAACCTTCGATGTTTTTTTCGAAGGGTACACCCGTCGCACCGGCGTTGCCTTCGCGCCATTCACGCTTGACGACTACCGCAAGTACATCGACGGGCGTCCGCGCGAAGAGGCCATTCGTGCCTTCCTGGCCGCGCGCGGCGTGGGCCTCGCGGAAGGCGATGAGCGCGATGGTCCCGAGGTCGAAACCATCCAGGGCCTCGCCGTGCGAAAGGACGGACTGTTCCTGGAGAGGATGCGCGGCAAAGGGGTCGACGTCTATCCTTCCACGGTGGCCCTGATTCGGCGTCTGCGCGCGCTCGGCCTGAAGACGGCGGTGGTTTCGGCGAGCCGCAATTGCCAGGAGATTCTGCAAACTGCGCGGCTCGATCATCTGTTCGACGCTCGCATCGATGGACGCGATGCCGCGACCCTGGGGCTCCCGGGCAAGCCAGCGCCCGACACTTTTCTTGCGGCGGCGCAGCGCCTCGGGAGCTTGCCCGATCGCACGGTCGTCATCGAGGACGCGATCGCCGGCGTGGCAGCGGGACGAGCCGGCGGTTTCGGCCTCGTCATCGGCATCGACCGGGGCGGCCATGGTGCGGACCTGAAGAACGCCGGTGCCGATATCGTCGTCGCCGACCTCAACCAGATCGATTTGGAATTGGACGATCGAGTGACGCCGCGCCCGCTTGTCGCCAAGCCCGACGTGCATCGGCTTGACCCGTTCATCGCGCAACAAGGAACCGAGACCCGCCATCCCGCGGCCCGCGCTCGGCCGGACCCTTGGCTGTTTGTCCATGAGGGGTTCGATCCTGCCCTGGAAGGACGTCGCGAAACCCTGTTCGCCGTTGGCAACGGATACTTCGTGACCCGCGGAGCCGCCGCCGAAGCGCGCGCTGATGATCTGTATTATCCCGGCACGTATCTCGCCGGCGGCTACAACCGGCTCACCACCGTGATCGATGGTCGCCCGATCGAGAACGAGGACCTGGTCAACCTCCCCAACTGGCTGCCACTGACCTTCCGGATCGACGACGGAGACTGGTTCGACCTGCGTCGCGTCGAAGTGCTCGAGTATCGGCAAACGCTCGATCTGCGCCACGGTCTGTATTTGCGGAGTTTGCGGGTACGCGACCCGCTGGGGCGGGAAATCAACCTCACTGAGCGCCGCTTCGTGCACATGGACAGCAAGCACCTCGCCGGCCAGCATGTCACCGTCACCTCGCGGAATTGGTCCGGCCGGCTCACCGTGCGCGCCATGCTGGACGGCGACGTCGCCAATACCGGCGTGCCGAGATACAAAGCGTTTGAAAGCCGGAATCTGCGTGTGTGCGAAGCCGCCGCCTTCGCGCCTTGCTCCATGCTGCTTCAGGTGGAGATGACGCAGTCGCAGCTACGGATCGCACAGGCCGCACGGTTGGACGTACGTGCGCGCGGGCTTGATGCCGCCGTGCACAAGCACCCGATCGAGGAAGCGGCGCGTGTCGGCTATGACATCGCCCTTGATGCCGTGCCGGGCGCCGGCATCGAGATCGAGAAGATTGTCGCGCTCTATACCTCCAGGGACCGCGCCATCGCCGATCCGGAAACCGCAGCGCGCACGGCCATCGCACGCGCCGACAGCTTTGATGCACTTCTGCAAACCCATCAGCGTGTCTGGGGACATTTGTGGGAGCGCTGCGACCTGGATCTGCTCGATATCGCCAGCGACGAAGCGGATGAGACGCATTTGGCCGTGCGTCTGCATCTCTTCCATCTGCTCCAGACAGCTTCCAGCCACAGCATGGAACTGGATGCTGGCATCCCCGCCCGCGGCTGGCATGGCGAGGGCTACCGTGGCCACATCTTCTGGGACGAGCTGTTCATCTTCCCGCTGCTGAACCTGCATTTTCCGATCCTCGCGCGTGCCTTGCTGCTCTACCGCTACCGGCGCCTCGATGAGGCGCGCTGGGCCGCGCGGCAAGCCGGCTTCCGCGGCGCGATGTACCCATGGCAGAGCGGTAGCGATGGACGCGAAGAAACCGACGTGATGTACTTCAACCCGCGTTCCGGCAACTGGATCAAAGACGACACACATCTGCAGCGCCATATCGGCGCGGCCGTCGCCTATAATGTCTGGCAGTACTATCAAGCCACTGGCGATGCCGAGTTTCTTTACTCCTTCGGCGCCGAGCTGATGTTCGAGATTGCCCGCTTCTGGGCCAGTCTTGCGCAGTGGAACGAAGCACGCGACCGCTATGATATCCGCGGCGTGATGGGGCCGGACGAATTCCATGACGGCTATCCGGATCGGGATGAGGCAGGCCTGGACAATAACGCGTACACCAATGTCATGGCCGTCTGGTGCATTGCCCGCGCGCTCGACCTCTTTGAGCTGCTGCCAAAGGAACGCTGTCACGAATTGTGCCAGAACCTGCGGATCGAGCAGGAGGAACTCGCACATTGGGAGCATGTCAGTTGCAAGTTGTACCTGCCATTCCACGATGACGGCATTCTCAGCCAGTTTGAAGGCTATGAGCTGCTACAGGAATTCGACTGGGACGCCTATCGCCGCAAATACCCGAATATCATGCGGCTCGACCTGATCCTCGAGGCGGAGAGCGACTCGCCCAATCGCTACAAGCTCTCCAAGCAGGCCGATGCGCTGATGTTGTTCTATCTGTTTTCCGCAGAAGAACTGGCGGAGCTCTTCAACCGCCTTGGTTACACCTTCAATCCTGCCACGATCCCCAGAACCATCGACTACTATCTGCGGCGCAGCTCGCACGGCTCCACCCTGAGCGCCCTCGTGCATGCCTGGGTCTTGGCGCGCTCCTGCCGGCAACGCTCCTGGTCACTTTTCACGGAGGCTCTGCAAAGTGACATTAGCGACGTTCAAGGCGGGACCACGCGCGAAGGCATTCATCTCGGCGCCATGTCCGGCACGATCGACCTGTTGCAACGCTGCTTCACCGGGCTGGAGCTGCGCGGCGAAGAACTGCATTTTCACCCGGCATTACCGGATGAACTGCGCCGGCTTGCATTTCGGCTCCGCTACCGCCAGCACTCGCTCAGCGTGGATATAACCCAGGATTCGCTGACGCTGGCGAGCGATCCAAGTGGAGCGGACGCAATCTCCATCGCGGTCGACGAACGGCATTTCGTTCTCTACCCGGGCGAGCGAACCAGCGTGCCGCTTCACCGTGCGTCCTGATCGCGCGAGCACTCGCGGCGCCGCGAACTTTCAATGCGCGGACACGACGTTCTGCGGCGTCCCGCGCGCAAACGCCTCGATATTGGCAAGCGTCGTCGCGGTGATGCGCTGCAGCGCCGACTCGGTGTTGTACGCATTGTGCGGCGTCACCACCACATTGGGAAAGCGCAGCAACACATGGTTCGCAACCAGTGCCTTGAAATCATCGGCGTCCCGAACTGCGTCCTGGTGGAAGATCGCCGCCTCCTCGCGGATCAGGGGCTCCTGCGGCAGAACGTCGAGGCCGGCGCCGCGGAGCCTGCCGTTAGCCAGCGCCCGCACCAGCGCTTCAACGTCAACGATATGGCCGCGTGCCGTATTGATCAGGATTGCATCCGGCTTCATGCGGGCGAACTCGCGATCCGAGAGCATGCTGGCCGTGCCGGACGTTGCAGGCACGTGCAGCGTCACGACGTCCGAATCCGACAACAGTTTGTCGAGGCTCGCGTAGGAAAACTTGAGCCGGACGGCGGCCGCTTCGTCCGGTCGGAGGTCGTAAGCAAGAACATTCATGCCGAAGCCGCGTGCGATTTCGATCACGCGAATCCCGATCCGGCCGGTGCCGATGACGCCGATTGTCCCGTCGCGGAGCTCAAAGCCGCGTAGCCCGGTCTGCGTGAACCGCCCGCGCCGCGTCCGCTCCACCGACTCCACGAGATTGCGCGCAACTGCCAACAGCAGAGCGAAGACGTGCTCGGCCACGGTGGAATCGCCATAGTCAGGCACGTTCGACACGATGATGCCGTGTGCGGCGCAGTAGCTGAGATCGATGTGATCGTATCCCGTCGATCGCGTCGCTATCAGCTTTAGCCTTGGGAACTGTGCGAGGGCTGCTGCGTCAAACCGCGAATTGATGAATGGGCTGGCAACTTCGGCCTCAGAGAAGTCAGCCGCGTTCCGTTGGTCCAGCGGCTCAGCAACGCAGCGCACGCGATGGCTTGGCTCAAGGCGCAGGAAGGCTTGTCGCTCCCATTCCTCGGTTTCGAACACGACAATGTTCATGATGGCCTGCCGGGTCTGAGCACGGGTTCATAGCTCCGATGAGCTTATGCGGTCCAATCCAGATGCAACCTTACATGACGGCGGGAATCAGTCCAGCCGCTGCCATCTGATGGAACAACGCGGCCACTTCTAAAACGGGAACCATCGCGCGAACGTCAGCGCAAGAACGCCTCCGAGCGCAAGGTATCCAAGACAAACTGGTCCCGTCTTCCTCAGAATATCGCCTTCACGTCCTTGCAGGCCGACCGTGGCAGCGCCCGTGATGATGTTGTGCAGCGCCGCACAATTGCCGACGGCAGCTCCGAATCCCTGGGCGGCGATCAGTGCCAACATCGGCAAGCCGAGCCCGGCAGCGGCTGCCTGCTGAAGATCCGTCAGGAGGATGTTGGAGACGGTTGTCGATCCCGTGATGAAGGAGCCGATTGCCCCAACTGAAGGCGCAAGCAGCGGCCACGCCTGACCGGTCCGTGTAGCCGTTTCCGCCAGTGTCTCTATCATGCCCGCATGGACCATCAGTCGCGCTATCGCGAGCATCGAGAATAAGGCAGCGGCGACGGGAACCAGTCGACGGATGGCAGCAGTGACGGCACCGGCCAGATCGGCAATCTTGCATCCCTGCAAGAGCCCGCCGAACAGAAATCCTGCGAGCAGCATGGTCCCGGGATGATAAAGGAGCTCGACGCGTCCGCTGAACGGTCCGGGCAACCCCCATTCGAGCACAATCTGCCGGAGCGGATCGCGGATCTGCGGAACGAGACGCGTCACGAGGATCAAGCCGACCAGCACGGCATATGGTAGAGCAGCAATGGCAAGCGATCTCGCATCCAGAGTTTCAGCTTGCTGCGGATGCATCCGTCTGAGGACAAAAGCAAATGCCAATCCGCCGGCCAGCGCTCCGCCGATCGTCGGCAGCTCTGGTCCTACCCACATGGCCAAGGCCAGGTACGGCAGCAGAAAACAAATAGCGGCGACGATGGCCCATGCCGCGTATTTCACCTGGAATCGCGCTTTGCTCGCGATGAACACGATCGAAAGCACCAGCAATGGCGCCAGGCTGGCATGCAGCAAGGCCGTCGGCGGGGCGATGCTGCTGCCGCTGATGCCTGACACGTCGGCCTGCGCCAAGATCGGAGTGCCGAGCGCGCCAAACGAAGTGCCTGTGACATGACCAATGAGCGGCAAAGCGACCGCCACGACGGGTGTGTAGCCGAGACTGACCAGAAGAGGCGCAGCCAGGGCGATAGGTGTGCCGAACCCCGCCGCTCCTTCCATGAACGACGCAAAGAACCAGGCGATGACGAGGGCAAGCAGGGTCTCGTCCGAGGACAAACTCATCAATCCCCTGCGGATGGCATCGATCGCGCCTGAGCGCTGCTGCAGCTCATAGAGGGACAGAGCCGGCAGGATGATCCACACGATGTCAGCGGCCGAGAAAGCTGCCTCCGCACCGGTTCCGATGAGCACTCCGGCGATGCCCTGCTCAGCGTAGATGCGCGTTCCGAAGCCAAAGAATCCGATTGCGCCAGCCGCGGCCGCCACGAGTCCGACCAGTCCCGCGCTGGCCGCCGACCACCGCAATACGGCCATGAGAAGAACGATCAGAGCGAGTGGGGCGATCGAGACGAAGGCTGCCATTCCGCTTTCCGTGCATTTGATTTGGTTCGCTGCAAGGAACCATCAATCGCGAGCCCGATTAAATGCCATTATACAGGCCATCTCGGATAGCCCACAGTAGAGCCGCAGACGGGCGCCACGCTGATAATCGACCTTGAAGCGTCAGAACTCATACGGCCAGCAGACACGCCTAAAGCGAGTTCCATCATGCCCCGGGGCCAAGTGTCCGGATCAAAAGGAGGCAGGCAGTCGCATAGGGCCGTCCGCACGACAATGCCCACTGTCTGAAATCATCGAAACTAGTATCGTCCCTATCCCGACAGGAAACAGTGTCGGAGCGTAGTGCCAAGAAGGGAGCCGAAAATGACCGTTCGCGTCGCCATCAACGGATTCGGCCGCATCGGCCGTAACATTCTCCGCGCCATCATCGAGGAGGGCCGCAAGGATATCGAGGTGGTCGCTATCAATGATCTCGGGCCCGTGGAGACCAACGCGCACCTTCTACGATATGATTCCGTACACGGCCGCTTCCCGGGGCAAGTCAAGGTCGAAGGCGACGCCATCAGCGTCGGCAACGGCAAAGTCAAGGTCACCGCGATCAAGGATCCCTCGGACCTGCCATGGAAGGACCTGGGCGTTGACATTGCGCTCGAATGCACGGGCGTCTTCAACTCAAAAAGCAAAGCTTCCGCTCATCTCAAAGCAGGTGCAAAGGCCGTCCTTGTCTCGGCGCCGGCCGACGGCGCCGATCTCACGGTGGTTTACGGCGTCAATCACGACGGGCTGTCGAAGGAGCACAAGATCGTCTCCGCCGCCTCATGCACGACCAACTGTCTGGCGCCGGTTGCCAAGGTGCTCAACGATGCGATCGGGATCGAAAGGGGCTTCATGACAACGATCCATGCCTATACTGGCGACCAGCCGACGCTGGATACATTGCACAGAGACTTGTACCGCGCGCGAGCGGCGGCGATGTCGATGATCCCGACATCAACAGGCGCGGCAAAGGCGGTCGGCCTCGTGCTACCGGAACTGAACGGCAAGCTCGACGGTGTCGCCATTCGTGTCCCGGTGCCGAATGTCTCGGTGGTCGATTTCAAATTCGTCGCCAAGAAGGCGACATCGAAGGACGAGGTGAACGCCGCGATCAAGCGCGCCGCCGACCAGCAGCTCAACGGGATTCTCGGCTATACCAACGATCCAAATGTTTCCATCGACTTCAACCACGATCCGCACAGCTCCGTCTTCCACATGGATCAGACGAAGGTCATGGATGGCACGCTGGTACGCGTGATGTCATGGTACGATAACGAGTGGGGATTCTCGTGCCGCATGGCGGATACCGCCGTAGCGATGGGGAAGCTGATCTGAACCGAGACTGAGGGCGGATCGCGGAGCGAAGGTGCCCGACGAGATTGCTCGATATGGGACTGTCCCCATTTCTCGCGGCTCAGGGCCGCGCGTATCGTTTGCAACTCCATTCTCTTCTCAGGATCGATCATCGGGTAAGTGAGGTCGAGTTTCTCCACCGCCTCGACGATGGCGGCAGCAAACACAAGCCGGGTGAACCATTTGTTGTCGGCGGAATGCCCGATGCTGCGCGTCGCGCTACGCACCTGCAACCCCCTGCAGGCGCAGGATCGAAGCTGGCGCTGCCAAACGGGAGGTTAGCCAGGGAAGCCGACGGTAGTGAAGCCTGCCGACTCGTCGCGCAACTGCCGGCGCAAGATCTTGCCGACATTGGTCTTCGGCAGCTCGGTCCTGAACTCCACCAGCCGCGGCACCTTGTAGGGTGTGAGCCGCGTTCGGCAGTAGGCGATCAGGGCCGCTTCGGTGAGGTTTGGATCCTTCTTGACGACGAACAGCTTCACCGCATCGCCGGAGCGCGGATCAGGGATGCCGATCACTCCGCATTCGAGCACTCCCGGGTGGCTCGACACCACCGCCTCGACCTCGCTCGGATAGACCTTGAACCCGGACACCGTGATCATGTCCTTCTTGCGATCGACGATCCGAGTCCGGCCGGTCTCGTCCATGATGCCGATATCGCCAGTGAGGAAGAAGCCGTCGGGAGTAAAGACGTTGGCTGTCTCATCCGGACGGTTCCAGTAGCCCGGCATCACCTGCGGGCCGCGCGCGCAGATCTCGCCCGGCTCCCCAAGCGGCACCTCGTTGTTGTCGTCGTCGCGAATCGAGATGTCCGTTGACGGCATCGGCAGCCCGATGGTGCCGTCCCATTCGGGAGCGGTCGGCGGATTGCAGGTCAAGACCGGCGACGTCTCCGACAGGCCATAACCTTCCCACAGCGGCGAGCCCGTGGTCCTGAACCAACGGTCCGCCACTGATTTCTGCACCGCCATGCCGCCGCCGACAGCGCACTTGAGCATGCTCCAGTCGATCTTGCCGAAATCCGGATGATTGAGCAGCGCGTTGTAAAGCGTGTTCACCGCCGGAAAATGGTTGACCTTGTACTTGGCAAGCTCCTGAATGAGGCTGGGAATATCGCGCGGGTTTGGGATGAGAATGTTTTGGCCGCCGGTACGGACGCTGAGCAGGAAACATGCCGTCAACGCGAAGATGTGATAGAGCGGCAGCGCCGCCATGACGGTCAGACGATCGACCTTCGGCTCGTTCTCCAATACCGGCTTCAGCCATTCGTCGATCTGCAGCATGTTGGCGACGACGTTGCGATGCAACAGCATCGCGCCTTTGGCGATGCCCGTCGTCCCGCCGGTGTATTGCAGGAATGCGAGATCGTCGGATCCGAGCTGCGGCTTGGTCAACGTCATGTTCTTGCCGGCCGCGAGGGCCGCATTGAACGGCGTTGCGCCCGGCAGCGAGTAGGCCGGCACCATCTTCTTCACCCACCGTACCACCAGATTGACGATCGTGCCTTTCATCAAGCCCAGGAGGTCGCCCATGGAGGCAACGACGACGTGTTTAATGCTGGTCTTGTCGATTGCCTGCTGCAGGGCATGCGCGAAGTTCTCAAGCACGATGATGGCTTCGGCGCCGGCATCCTTGAGCTGAGTCTCGAGCTCATGCGCCGTGTACAAGGGGTTGATGTTCACCACGGTGAAGCCGGCACGAAGGACGGCGCAGATCGCCACCGGATACTGCAGCACGTTCGGCATCATGATGGCGACGCGTGCACCCTTCGCGAGGCCTCTGCCCTGCAGCCAGGCCCCGAAAGCGCGCGACATCTCGTCGATCTCGCCGTAGGTCAGCCCCTTGTCCATGCAGATGAAGGCGGTGCGCTCGCGATATTTGGCAAAACTTTCTTCGAGCATCGCAACGAGCGATGCGTATCGCGACGGGTCGATCTCCGCCGAAACCCCCGGCGGGTAGTGCTTGAGCCAGATGCGCTCCATGGCACTCCTCCCGACGGCCGGTAGATACTGCGCCTCGGCCGGTCAGGCCTCTGGAAGTGTCGGCTTTCCATTGGCTATCGGCAAGTGCGGCCAGTGCCTCATTTCCGAAGTTCGTAAAACACGAAAACAATTTTGAGACGAACCTCGGAAGTAACGTGCGTCAACAAATTCATGATTCTAATGCCGTTTTCTGATTTGAAGTTCCTGAACGAGCTTGCGGCAAATGCTGCAGGGAACTTCAAATTGGCGGCATTGGCCCACAATCAGTGGTCCATGCCACCAATTTGACCGTAGTGCTTATTCGGCGATTTCAGGCTTACGGTCCCGCAGCCGCGATGCACTATGCATCCAAGCAGCAAACGTCGAGAGAGCTCCGGACCGTCCGCGTTTGCAACCCGGTTCGATCGAGCTAAGGTCGCGGAGGATGCTCACGAGCGCCAATCAGTTGACTTGCTCATGTTGACTTGGTCACACAGGCTGGACGGCAGGTTGGAGAATGATCATGGCGGCTTGGTCCCGTGCTGCCGAGCTTGCTGACCGGACGCCCGCGTCCCGAAACCGCTACGTCGACTTCCTGCGAGCTATGTCGATGCTGGTGGTGATTGTCGGGCACTGGCTGGCCGCCGCGCCCTATTTCGACGCAACCGACACGTTGAAGACATCCCATATCCTGACGGTCGTTCCTTGGACCGCTTGGCTCACATGGGTCGTGCAGGTCATGCCGATCTTCTTCATGGTCGGCGGATACGCGAACGGCATCAGTTGGCGTGCCGCGCGACGGGACGACAAATCATATGCAGCCTGGCTTGAAGGCCGGTTGCGGCGTCTCGTGTGGCCAATCCTCCCACTGCTCACGGTTTGGGTGGCGATCGTTGCAATTGAGTACGCCCGCGGCGTGCGGCCGGAGCTGATCAGCTATGGCTCGCAGGCTGCGTTCATACCAATCTGGTTCCTCGCGGTGTACATCGGAATTGTTCTGCTCGTGCCGGCCACGGAGGCTGCATGGGCCCGATTTGGTATGGGATCGTTCTGGGCTTTGACAGCCGCTGCAGTTGCTGTCGATGTCATGTACTTTGCCGTCGGTTTGCGCTGGCTTGGCTTCGCGAACTATCTGTTCGTCTGGGGTGCAATCTCCATGCTCGGTTATGCGTGGCTCGACGAGAGATTTTCCGAGCTCAGGACACTGCTAGTCGGCGCCGCTTTGGGCTTTGCCGTGCTACTTTTGCTGGTACACATCGGGCCTTACCCTGTCTCGATGATTGGCGTCCCCGGCGATCCGGTCAGCACCACGACACCGCCGAAGGTCACGCTGATAGCGCTCGCAATCATGCAGGGCGGGTTGCTGCTTGCCGCGCAGGTACCCGCGCGCCGCTGGCTGGCTGGCCGCATAGCGTGGACGGCAACCGTGGCGATGAATGGCAACATCATGACGCTGTTTATCTGGCACTTGACGGCCACCACCCTTGTGATCCTCGCAGCCTATCTCGCCGGCGGCTTCGGTCTACGGCTTGAGCCGGGAAGCTCCGAGTGGTGGAGGTCGCGGTTCCCGTGGCTCGCAGCGAATGCGATGGCGCTTATTCCTCTTGTTATAGCATTCGGACGCTTTGAGCGGCCGCGCGCGACTGCGGGCGCACCGGCGCCCGCGTGGCGCTACGTGCTCGGCGCCCTCCTGACCGGCACCGGCCTTGCGCTGCTTGCGGCGCAGGGAGTTGGTGGATACGGGAGGCTTGGATTGAACGTGTGGGGTCTCGCGCTCGCGCTGATGGGCATCGGCCTTATCGCAAGCAGGATCGGTGCGTCGCGCAGTGTAATCTAACCCTGCGGCAACGCGCAGAACAGATTGTCCGTTTTTCTCGCTCTAATATCCTGTCCTACGACGAGCACGTGATCGGCCTGTGCCAGCGGTTCTGCGCGCTGTATCGAATGGGGTGAAGATACAGAAACAAAACGAGAAGCCGCACGGCAATTTGGCCGTGGCGCGTCCGACCACAAAAACGTCGCGCGAGATCCGCTTTGTTCTCGGCGACCGCTCCCGCAAATTAATAAGACGCCTTCTCGCGATGGTGGGCGCACCAGGGCTCGAACCTGGGACCCGCTGATTAAGCAGTCGCGGATCGACGCCACAGCGGCCTGCCGATATCAGGCTTGGCCCTTCACGTTGGCAGCATCGAGTCCAAATCCCGCCGTGTCGTAATCTAGAACGGTACAGCGAGGCGAAGGCTGGCCTCCTGGCTAATATAGTTCCTGCTGAAACCGGCCGAGTATTCCGTGCGCAGCTCGTAGCCCTTCGTCGAGAAGATCTGCAGCCCCGCGGTAACATTGACCAGCGTTGCGGGAAGCTTCGCCTGGGTGATGAAGCCCGCGTCAGCCGCATTGCCGAAGGTGACGCCGATATCCATGCTGTCCCTGGCGAAGAAAGTCATACCCACCGACGCATAGGGCCGCAGCCAAGCCTGCGGATCGACGTCCAGCCGGCCGCCGATTTCGAGCGATGGGCTCACTGCCACATTCCATTGGCGTGCGGACGAGAAATGAAGGTCCATGCCCCCCATGCCGTGCTCAGTATAGCCCGGCATGGCAGTGTAGAGCAGGTCGAGGTCGGTATAGGGCTTGATGTACCAGTTGGAATAAGCCAGCTCGTAGCTGGCGCGGACGCGGGCGGCGGCCGTCCAAATGTGCGAGGTGCCGTTCGCGAGCCAGACGCTCGGTCCGACGTCGAGAAGCCGTTGCGTCTCGAACGTACCGTAACCCATGTGGCCGGACATCGCGAGCAGCCATGGGCCGATCTGATGCTTCAGCGAGACCGCAACGTCGCCAGCGACGCCGTTCGTCCTCGACAGCCTGTCGCTGTCAGACAGAGCGGACTGCGTCAGGCCGGCGGTCGCGCCAATAAACCAGCCGTCGGCGATCTCGCGCTGCGCGCCGACGCGGTAGGTCTCGGCATTCTGGTGATAGCCGCTCGCATCAGCACTTTCGGTCTGCCTGGTCCAGGCGCCGGTGACACGGGCCCAGCCGCAATCGGTCTCCTGCATCATCGTGCCCGCGCCGGTGAAGATCGGACAACTGAGCGACATCTTGATGGATGTAAGGGCGCCCAGGGTCTGGTTGGACAGCGCGCCAAGCGACTCCTCAGGTGTAATGCTGTCGATCGAGCGGGTATAGTCGTCCACTGAGCTGACATTGGCCAGCTTTCCAAACAGCGATGCATTGGACTGCGAGATCCTGCCGGACTCCCAGGCCCGCTGGAGATAGGCCATGGCGGCATCCTCGCTGGCGGTCATATCCACCCCCTGGGGGGCCCGGATATTCGCGGCGGGGTCGATGAAGATCCGGCTTCCCTCGCGTTGGACAGACCAGTTAAAGGGGCTGAAGTTGCTCATGCGCCCCGGCCGCTTTGAGGTTGTTGGTGGTCCCGCTCACCTCGGCCACGGCGAAACGGCCCGGCATGAGGCCGTCCACGACGTTCACCTTGATGGTGCCGCCAAGCGAGCCCGTCAGCTGTACGAGATCGTTTTTGGCCCCCGCAGGGGTGCGGCTGACATCCACCAGCAACGAGCCGGCCTCGGTCTGTACATAAGTGCCAATGACATTCGCGGTGGCAATGGCATTGATGCCGCCGATATTGAAGGTCCCCTCGTTCCGGAACGTCCCTGCGGCTCCAACATTTACGATCCCACGGGCGGAGCTGGTATAGGTGCCGCCAAGGCGGTTGTTGAATGTGTTGACCTCTCCGATATTGCCGACGGCAAGATTCACGTCGCCGGATAACAACCCCCAGTTGTCCAGCCGGTCCTGGCCGTGGCTGGCCAACACTGCCACGCCCGAGCGGGCGCTGACGTCGGACCCGGCCTGGAACTCGATCGCATTGGCACCGCCGCCATCGATCTGGACCGCAGCACCGGTCCCGGAGCCACCCGCGAGCACGCCCTGGAAGTTGACTCTGATGTCCGAACCCGTGCCGGCCACGACCCGCCCCGCGCCGCCCTGCGCGCCGCTCTGGGCGTAGATGCTGACCGAATTTTCGCCGGTCGTCCTGATCGACCCCTTGAGGTCGATCTCGATCAGACCACCGCCGCGGGTTGCCTTGTTGCGGTTGGTCGTGTCGCCGATCTGCGTCGGCAACACGATCCCCTCGGCCGTGCCGACCGCGCCGCCACCGCCGCCGACGCTCTGCGCGAAGACGCCATGCGCGTTCTTGCCCTGTGTTTGGATCGACATCCTGGCAGCAGTGTTCGCCATCGAAACCAGGATGCCACCGCCGCGTCCGGATGACGGATCCCTCTGGGCCAGGAGATTCGCATAGGTCGCATCCACCGAATTGAGGGCACCGGTATAGCCGCCGCCACCGCCAATGCTCTGCGCGAGGATGCCGACAGAGCCCACGCCCGTCGTCTGGATGCTGCTTCCCGCGCCGAGTTTGACATAAACCTCGGAGCCGTCCCCGAAGCTGTTGGCGGACCCGCCCAGGCGACCGGACACTTTCAGCGTGTTGATGCCGGGCCCCGATCCGTCTGACATGAAACCGCCGCCGCCGCCGATGGACTGCGCGAGGATGCCGAAGGCATTGCCGCCAGTCGTCGTGATGGATCCCGCATGTTCGATTGTCACCGCGGCGGCGTTGCCGTTCGCACCGCCCGTGCCGCCAAGTTGAAGGGTGAGGGTGTCGGTCCCCGGCTTGGCTGCAGCTTTCGCGGATTCGGCTTCCTTGATGGCTTGGTCGACGTCCAGGCCATAACGCTTCAGTGTATCTTTCTCGGCCTGGGTCAGCGCAGTCTTGAGGCTCAGAACCTCGAAGGCATCCATGGAGTTGAGCGCCACGAGGCCGCCACCGCCGCCGATGGACTGGGCGACAATGCCGTGGGATTGCGCGCCGCCGGTGACGATGCTCCCTGCATTGGTGACCTTGACCGCGCCGCCATTTCCACGCGACCCGTTACCGCCGGCCAACAGCGCGGGCCGATCGAGTGAGAAACCCGAACGGTCCACGCCGACGGTCGCCTGCCCGCCACCGCCACCGATGGATTGAGCAAAAATGCCGTACGAGGAGGCCCCCCCTGTGCTGATCTTGCCGTTGAATCCATTGGTCACCGTGACGGCGCCGCCATCGCCGCCCACGCCGCCGCTGCCGCCGCTGGCGATCTTCATGTTCGCGAGGAGCGCACCGCCACCAACCGTGGAGGCGCCGCCATTGCCGCCGCCACCGCCGATCGACTGCGCGAACACCGCCGTGGCCACCTGGCCATTGGTGGAAATCTCATCCCAGTTGGTGACTGTGACGGACTTGCCGTTGCCGCCCGAACCTCCCGTACCTCCCACGGTATCGTTGCCGGCGACGGAGATCGGGAAGGACGGCTTGATACCGTGCTTGGCGGAGAATTTGGGCAGTACCTTCTGGGCGAGCGCCTTGAAGCCGTTTGCGGCGAGCGTCTTGCCAAGCAGAGCCAACGTGGAATCTCCCGCATCGGCAGAGGCCGAGCCTCCGCTGCCGCCACCGCCGCCGACCGACTGCGCCTGGATGCCGTAGGCGCCGTTGCCGTAGGTGGTGATAGCTGTGGCCGCGGTCCCGCCGTTGTTCACGACCACGTCGCCGCCGTCGCTCGCGCCGCCGCCAGTCGCACCGACCGCTACGTTGACCTGCACGTTGTTGGCACTGTGCGCCGTGCCCGCGCCGCCTACGCCGCCGCCGCCGCCGATGCTCTGGGCCAGGATGCCCCTGGCATCAACCCCGCGGGTCGTGATCGCCGTGTTGTTCGTGACCTCGACGAGTCCTCCATTCGACCCGCTGCCACCGGCGCCACCGACGCCCACATTGACCGCCGCGGTGATGCGCGCTGAGTCGCTGGGTTTGGGCTGCGATGAATCCGACCCTGCGGACCTAGCCATCCCGGCGCCGCCATAGCCTCCGCCCCCGCCGGCGCTGAGCGCATGGATCGCGGACGCCGCATAGCCCTGGGTCTCGATCGTTCCATTATTGGTGATCTTGACGGTGCCGCCGGTATTGCCGCTGCCGCCCTTCCCACCGACGGCAACGTTCACGGCGACCGAGAAACCCTTACCGGACGTGGTGCCGGTCACGTCGGCGCTGCCGCCGGCACCGCCGCCACCGCCAATGCTGTAGCCGACAATGCCGATGGACTGATCTCCGGACGTGGTGACTCTGTTGCCACTGACGATGGTTACGGCTCCTCCAGTACCGCCGCCGCCCCCGGTTCCACCGACGCCGACGCCCACGGCCACACCGACAACCGAGGACCCGCTCGCCGTGGCGCTGACGTCGGAAATGCCGCCGTCGCCGCCACCACCACCAATGCTCATGCCCATGATGCCGAAGGCATCATTGCCACTGGTCGACACGGGCCCGGAATTGGTCACGGTGACGGCGCCGCCCTGGCCACCCTTGCCACCCGAGCCGCCGATCGCGACCGCGACCGCGATATTGGGCAGCCGCTTCTCGACTGCCTTGGAATAGGCTGCCGCATACGAGGCGCCGCCATCGCCTCCGCCGCCACCAATGCTCATCGACTCAATGCCATGGGAGCGTACTCCCGAGGTGGAAACGGCCCAGCCGCTGTCGATGAGAACCGTGCCGCCGGAGCCGCCATCGCCGCCCGAACCACCGAGAGCCGTCGCGGACGTGACCAAGGTGCCGCCCACGACGGTGACGGCTTCGCCGCCCGAGCCGCCCCCGCCGCCGATGGATTCCGCGATGATGCCGGCAGCATCGGCACCACGTGTATGAATGCCGCCCAGGAAATAGCCGATGCTGCCCCGACGGCTGTTGACCGTGACGGCGCCGCCATTACCGCCGCCGCCACCGCTGCCGCCCCGTGAGACGCCGAAGCCAAGGCCGAAGGCCGTGGCCTCGCCACCACCTCCACCGCCTCCGCCGATGCTCTGCGCCAGGATGCCGGCTGCGCCTGCGCCATCGGTCCACAGATCGCCGTTGTTGTTGACCGTCACTGCGCCGCCATCGCCGCCCGTTCCGCCGACGCCACCGCTGCTGAGCCAGAGGAATAGACCCGACCCGCCCGCACCGCCTCCACCGACCGGCGGTGCCAGAAGATCGGACTGGAAGGCCTGAACGGCTTTGCCGCCGCCGACCGATTGTGCCACGACCGCGGTAGCGCCTTTGCCCGCCGTGCGGATCTGGTCGGCGACGGTCAGGTCGATGCTACCGCCGCTCCCGGCCACCCCGCCGGCCCCGCCGGATGCCAGACCGTTACCTCCTGCACCACCGGCACCGCCGACCGACTGGGCCACGATGCCGTAGCTGTAGGCCCCTTTGGTGTCGATCCTGCCGGTCTGGAGCGCTATGATGTTGCCGCCATGGCCACCGGCACCGCCCGGCGTTCCGCGTCCGGATACCGCCGCGATGCCGCCCTTCCCGCCGGCGCCGCCGACGCTCTGCAGGAGCACGCCGGGCGCAAATTCCCCCGCCGTCGAGACCGCGCCAGCATTGCTATAAAGAATCGATCTCCTGTCAGAGCCTGCATAGGCGTTGCCCGCGACCCCGCCGCGGGTGTCGTACGCATTGGCCGAATTGGAGCCGTCGCCCCCGATCGACTCCACCACGATCGCCGCTGCGGCCTTGCCGGTCGTAGTGAGTTTGGCGTCTTTGCCGAGCGTCACCGAAACGAGACCGCTGTATCCGCCAGTGCCAGCACGGGGCGTCTGCGGCTCGTCCTCGTCGATCCGGCCGTGATCACCGCCATTGCCCCCGCGGGACATCACATGAAGCGCTCCGACATAGTCCCCCTGGGTGTCGATACCCTTCTGGACGGTCGCCGTGACGTCGCCACCCGCCCCACCCCCACCGGCCGAGGCATAAAGCTCGGACCGACCGTCGAGATCGCCGACAACGCCGGCGCCTCCCTTGCCGCCCCGGGAGTAGATCGACACCAGGGACGTCAGCATGGTCGCCTCCGCCGTGCTGAGCGCCATGCTCGCATTGTGGACGACCGTAACGTTGCCACCGGCTCCGCCGGCCGCGGCCTCCGCATCCCGCTTCAGGCCGTCACCACCTTTGCCGCCCTCGGAGCCGATCACCACCGAGGGTGCGATCGCCTGCCGCCAGATAACCTGGGTTGGATCTTTGTTGAGAATCCAGGAATTATTGATGACGTTGAGAGACGGCCCCGCCTGACCGGAGGTCGCCTGGTACAATGTCTCCCAAATGAAGCCTTCCGTATAGGCGGCACGACCGTTCACCGGCGCAGGGATGACGAACAGGCTGTTGCGCTGTCCGGGATAATAAGTCTGGGCCCCTGCAGGCTGCAGCGCCAGAATGAGCGCCAGCGAGCTGACGCCGGCGCTGAGACTCAAGCGATGCCCGAAAACGAGGGGCCGATGACAAAAATTTTGCCGATAAGCGATCGTCTGCAAGGTCATCTCCGCGGTCGCGAAACCAATAGGGTGTACGAAACCTTCGCGCCGCTGCTTGGAGAGGTCCGTTGCATCTGGCGCGTACGCGGTGGACAGCCGAGTTGTTGAACGAAACCCCCAACGCGGCGCTCGATCGTCTCTCAGGCGAGAAGCTGTCTGCGAGCTTGCAGGAGGTTAAAGCTGCGGGCGTAAGTGCAACAGAAGCGAGTTGGAGCGATTTGTAACGCATTGGAACATGCGGAAACGTCTTGGAACGAAACCTGTTGCCTCGTCGCAACGCCACGAAACTTCTGCAACGGGTGACCGACAGGGCACATGTTCAGCGTGATCAGGAGAGCTGCATCGAACCGCTTCTGAGGCGTCGCGGCGCCGAATCAGGTCGAAGGCAGCGGCACGATGATTCGGATCGTGGTGCCGACACCGACCTTGCTGTCGATCTCAATCGTTCCACCGTGGGCGCCCGCGATGCGGGAGACGAGCGATAGGCCGATGCCCGTGCCCTCGACATGTCGAGCATTGGAGCCGCGCACCGATCGGCGCATGATTCCGACGATCTCGTCGGGCGGGATGCCAATGCCCTTGTCGGTGACAGCGATCACGCCGCTATCTCCCGCGATCGAGCATGAGAGGATCACAGGATCCCCCTTCATGTGGATAGAGAATTTCACCGCATTCTCGAGGAGATTGATGATGGCGATGCCGAGCATCTCTGGATCGGCCATAATCGATGCATGCGCCGCTCGTGGGGCAGCATCCGTCAGAATGTCGGCTTGAAGCAGGTCGTTGGCGCGAGCTGCGCTGGCCAAGACGACCTCCTGCAAGGACGTCCGAACCAGTTGCGGTGAGAAGGACGGCCCCTGCAAGCGGCTGCGCGTCAGGTTCACCTCGAGCGTTTCGATCAGCCGTACGATGCCGCGGCGCACACGCTTGAGGCGGTCGTGATTGGCTTGGTCCTCCACGGGCAAGCTGAGGCCGATGCCGTCGATATTGGAGCGGATCGTGGCGAGCGGCGTGCGATACTGATGCGAGATCACCTCCATGAACCGTACCTGTTGCTCTTGCGACTGCAATTCGGCGCGCAGGGCGTCCTCGGCGATCTTCTTGGCTGCGGCGAGCTCCCGGGTCTTCTCCTCGACCATGGCGACGGCGCGGCGTTCCGCGGCCTGCGCGGCGAGCAGCATCTCGGTGCTCATGGCGGCGTTCATGGCTTCCGCGGAGCGCAGGCGCACCGCCACCGCTCCCGACAGCAACACCATTTGCAGGAGGACCGGCAGCGCATAGGTATGCGCAACCCAGTCTGGCAGCTCCACGAAGCCGGCGCGCTGGACCACCGTTCCCGCCACGCCGAACCAGAGAACCCAGTAGGCTGCGGCGCGCAGCCGCGTGTCGACGCCATTCTCGTTGGCACAGAACAACGCGAGCACCAGGGCGAGCGTCACCAAGATCAAAATGACGACGCCGCCAAACGGCGCGAAGATGAGGTTGGCGTTGCAGCCGACGAAGACGATCCCGATAAAACCCACGCCGGCTCCGGCGAGAAATATCCGGTTCATCCAGGGAAGGCGTTGGGGCAATTCGAGAATGCTGGCCGTGGCGAGCGAGCTGGCCAGCAGCCCGAGCCAGGCCGCACCTCCAGTGAAGTAGTCGTTGCCGTAGCCGCCGTTCGGAAACAGCAGCATGCGGGACAGGCCGAGATTGCCGACATAGACCAGCGTCGCGCCGAGGATGCTGAAGGCGAGCAGCGGATAGGACGGCTTGCGGTCGAAATGAAAGAAGACGAGCTGGATGATCAGCAGGACGGCCATACCGCCGAACCAGGCGCCGGCGACGAGACCTTGGATAGTCACACGGAACGTATGGACCGTGGGAGAGTAGAGCACCGCCGAGAGATTGAGCGACGAATTGACGCTGGCCAGCCGGATATAAACGAGCATCGCGGTATCCGGCTGCAATTGCAGCGGAACCACGTTGTCGAGCCCGGAGAGCGTATCGTCCGCCGAGAAAGGACGATGATCGCCGGTGGCGTAGTGCTTGAAATCGTCGGCAGCGAGGCCGGGACGGTCGGCTGCGACATAGACGTCGACCAGATCGACGAAATTCGGAGTCAGCGACAGGAGGACACGTTGCCACTCCCCCGCTCCCACGCGAATCCTGAGCCACGCTGCATCCGTCGTATAGCCGAGATTGATGCCGTGGCCTGAAATAGGGTGAAACTGCGCGCTCGCCCTCAGCACGTCCCCCAGGTCCAGGGCCCGCGACGGATCGACGAACAATTCCATGTATCCGTCCAGCGGCAACTCGCCGCTCGGCCCGACGATGGCCGTCGGCTGCAGTTCCCGCGCGTCGCCCTCGCGCGCGAAGACGCAGAGGGCGAAGAGACAAACCAGGACAGCAAGGAGGTCGCCAAGGCTGGCGCATCCCTTCGGGCGATCGATCATCGGCAACCATCCCCTCAGGCGTTGTCCACTCGGCGCTGCCGTGTATATGCGATGATTCGAGACGATTGACCTGATTCGTTGCAGCCTATGACGACAAGCTCCCTGTCCCGACAAACCGCTCACCAGCCCAAGTCCGATGGTCAGCCGATTCGCGTCGTTCTCGTGGAGGACGATCATGATCTGCGGCAGGGCTTGGCAGAATACCTGCGGCTCAGCGGGATCACTGTGACCGACCTGTCCTCGGCCATTTCATTTTACAAGGCGTTGCGGACGGACGTGTTCGACATCGCCATTCTCGATGTCAACCTCCCCGATGCGAGCGGCTTCGAGCTTGCGCGCGATCTCTCGGCTGAAAGGCGCCCAGGCATCATCATGCTGACGGCCCGGACCGGCCGCGACGACCGGATCCGAGGCTACGCAGAGGGTGCTGACCTTTATCTGACCAAGCCGGTCGATGGTGAAGAGCTTCTGCTCGCCGTCAGAAATCTTGCTCGCCGCGTCCGCACTGCCGCAGTTACAAAAGCCGAGCGCATCGATGCGCGGCAGCCGGCAGTTTGGCAGATCGAAACTCAGCGCCGTCTTCTCGTCGCCCCCGGAGGCGTGTCATTGCAGCTCTCGGGACGCGAGTTGCTGCTGCTGGAATATCTCGCACAGGCCGAGGGCGCGACGGTCGCCCGGGCCGGGCTTGCCAAGCACCTCGGCTACGGCGAGATGGACGTGGAAAGCCGAAGCCTCGACGCCGTCCTGCGCCGTTTACGGCAAAAGGCGCAGGATTGCAGCATCGAGCTGCCGTTGCTCGTCATTCACGCGGTCGGGATTCGCTTCTCCGCTCCGCTCGTCAGGACCTGAGCAGGCCCGATCTGTTCGAAAGCCCACGTGTCCGATCCGCCGTGGGTAGATGCGCTTTCCGAGAATGCCTGACTTCCGGGTCGACTTCGTCGCCCATAAGGCGGTCAAGAGCCGGATCTCACATCTGAATCTGCGCAGCGGCCAGTCGCACCAAAGCGATCAGCGGATCCGACTGAGAAGTCGAAGCCAGGTTAGGGCGAGCAGGTGACCGCGCCGTGAACAGTTATGCTGACGCGGCCATCATCGCGGTCACCTTTGCTACTATGTGCGGTTCGCGGTGGGCGGTATGAGGAGATTGTTCACCTCTGCAACACGCGATGCACCGCGGCATCTTCGATGGCGACCTTTTTCCAACGCGGCTCCATATTTCATTCGCTGCGGAAATTCCGTAGAGCATTGGTCACACGTGTTCGGAAAAATGGAATCATTCTCGGCCACGGACCACGGGGCGGCGACCACTGGCTGAAATGGCCGCGAAAAACCGGGCCCTAACCCATGCAGTGGAGAAGGCTTTCCCGCCCGTTCGTCGAGCAGGCGCTTGAGGACGCGCACTTGCCATGATGGTCAGGCCGGCCAGTTTCTCGCCCGCGTTTCCAGACTGAACAGCAGTGTAACGACAAGGCGCCGCCGACCGTGGCAAAGTGCATTGTCCAGATCTCAAAGACGAAGTCCGACCGGCTCATCTGAATGAGGATGCGAAAGTTGATGTTGGCGGCAAGTACCATCGCACTCACGTTGAGCATGATGGGCCTGGTCACGCCGGGGAATACCCCGGGGGGACGCGACTGGTGCGCCAAAATGAGAGGAAGCCTCCGTTGCGCGTATGCCACCGAACAACAATGCCGCGCATCCGCCGGCGGAGGAGGCACTTGCGTTCACCGGCCATCGAGCGCTAGGAGACAGTACGCAATCGACCTCCTCACAACGCCGCGCCGCCAACGATGCCAGCCGATCCTGATCGAGGGATTCCAATCCCGATAGGTGTTTGAGAGGAGGCCTTCGGAGCGGGAGATGCGCTTATGAGCGTTCCCGGAAACGAAGCAGAAGCGACCTACAGGGGATTGTGGTCGAGTGCCGCTTCGCGAGCGGCATTGTTCCTCTGCATCTGGCTCGTGCTTGCTGGGGCTGACGCCTGGGACTTTCCTGCCGCGGCCGGAGCCGTCGCCGCAGCGACCTGGACGAGCCTGCGCTTACTGGCGCCACGGGCCTCGCGCGGCTTAGCTCGTGCCATCGCACAACTGGCGTTGCCCTTCCTGTACGAGTCCGTCGTGGCCGGTGCGGATGTCGCACGGCGCGCGCTCGATCCTCAGCTGCCCCTGCAACCTGGGTTCGTGGCCTACCCAATCGGTCTTCCGCGCGGTGCCGGTCGTAATCTGTTCACCACGCTCACCAGCCTGCTGCCAGGCACGCTGCCGACTGGAACCGAGAAAGGACAGCTCGTCTACCACTGTCTCGATGTCGGACAGCCGGTTGTAGCACAGCTTACGGCAGGGGAAGCGGCATTGTCCCGAGCGCTTACCAATGACTGAGTTCGTGACCGCTGCGCTCGGCTTCATTCTAGCGATGCTGGCGCTTGGCTTGGTGCCCATCCTACGCGGTCCGGGAGACGCAGACCGCATGATGGCGGCGCAGCTGATCGGGACCGGAGGTATCGCGGCGCTGCTCCTGCTCGGGGCCGTGACGGGCGTACCTGCGGCTGCCGACGTCGCATTGACTGTCGCCCTTCTCGCCACCTTCGCTTCCATCGCGTTTGTCAAAAAGGGACTTCCCCATCTGGACGCTGATGAGGCCAGCTCGACGGAGGATAGATGAGCTTCGCACTGGATATTCTGACTATCGCCGCCGTATCGGCGGGCGCGTTCTTTTTTCTTGCAGGCACCGTCGGCCTTCTTCGCTTTCCCGATACCCTGACGCGGCTGCATGCGCTGACCAAGGCAGACAACCTCGGCCTGGGTCTCGTTGTGCTCGGGCTGCTCCCACAAGCGGGCAGCGTGCGCCACGGGTTGAAGCTGGTCGGCATTTGGCTGCTTGTGTTGCTGGCGGGCGCGACGGTCTCTCAGCTGATTGCGCGCGCCGCACGCCAAGGTGGACCCGCGAGATGACCGTAGCAACCATCCTAGAGATGGTGCTCGGCGCAGTGGTGCTGGGCTTGGGGGCCTGGACGATAGCGGCGCGCGAGACCTTTGCGGCAACCGTGGGCTATGTCGCTTACGGGCTGTTGGTCCCGCTCATTTGGGTGCGTCTGGACGCTGTCGATGTTGCGTTGACCGAGGCCGCAATCGGCGGAGGATTGGGCGGCGTGCTGCTATTAGGTGCGGCTGCACGTCTGCGAGCCAGCGAGCCGGCGTCGGCGGCGGAAACGCCGGGCAAGATCGTGCGTCTGGGCGCGGCGGGAGCCTCCGTGATGGTCGCGGCGGCGCTCTCGGCCGCGGTCCTGCTCCTGCCTGATCCCGCACCGACGCTCGCTCCGGCGGCCATCGCAAATGCCGCGGCGACAGGCTTGGCCAATCCGGTCACCAATGTCCTCATGGCCTTTCGCGCCATGGACACCATGCTCGAGAAAGTCGTGCTTTTGCTGGCGATCGTGGGTGTTTGGTCGCTTGCATCCGACCAGGCCTGGGGAGGGCGCCCGGGGCCGCGGCACCAGGCCGATCCGCACGGCGTCTTCGCCTTTCTGGCGCGCTTGTTACCACCGGTCGGCATCGTCGTGGGCATCTACATGTTCTGGACGGGAGCGGACCACCCCGGCGGAGCCTTTCAGGGCGGCTCGATTCTCGCGGCCATGTGGCTGCTCGTCATCATGGCCGGATTGACGGACACACCTCCCGCAAGCGGCCGATGGCTACGGCTCGTCCTGATCGCCGGTCCCGGCGTGTTCCTTGCCGTCGGTCTCGGCGGGGTCTGTTTTGGTCTGGCATTCCTTGCCTATCCGCCGACGAACGCCAAGCCGCTGATTCTCGGTATCGAGGTCGCCATGGTCCTGACGATTGCGGTCACGCTCGGCCTGCTGGTCGCCGGTGCGCCGGAACGGAGCCCCCAGCGATGACCGACACGACGATATTTGGCCTGTACGCCGCGGCTGCTGTAGGGTTCGGACTCTACGGCCTCATCACGAATCCGCAGCCGCTTCGCAAGATCGTCGCCTTCAATCTGATGGGTAGCGGCGTATTTCTCCTGCTCGGCGTCGTCGGCCGACGGGGCGCGGCAGCGGGTTTTGGCAATGATCCGGTGCCGCAGGCCTTGGTCATCACCGGTATCGTCGTCGCGTTTTCCGCAACGGCTTTGGCCGTCGCGTTGTTGCTGCGGCTCTTTCAGACCGCCGGTTCGGCTACGTTGCGCGATGACGCGCCGGCGAGCGCGAGCATCAATCAATCCGGTGACTGATGTCGTATCCCGCCACAGTTCTGGACGCGGTGACGACAACGCGCGGGTTCCTGCTGGTGCTGTCGATCATCGTCCCCGTGGCAGGCGTCCTGCTCGCCTTCGTTGTCGGTGGCCGGCACATCGAGCGGCTCGCGTTCGCAACCATCCTGTTCGGGCTCGCGATAGCCGCGGCGATCCTCGTGGCGCTGCAGCAGAGCGACGGCCCGCTTGTCTATCTGCTCGGCGCCTGGGCGCCCCCGCTCGGCGTGGCCTTGCGCGCGGACGGATTGTCGGCAGTGATGATGATGGTAGCGGCGGTCGTGATCTCTGCGGTTGGTGTTTTTGCCGGCGCCGATTTTCGTCCCGCCGCTGCGGAGTCCCGCGCGCCCTTCGCGTTCTGGATATTGCTCCTGGGCATCTGGGCAGCGCTCAATATAGTCTTCCTGGGCGGAGACCTCTTCACTCTCTATGTCGCTCTGGAACTGGTGACATTCGCCGCCGTTCCGCTGGTATCCCTGGATGGCCGCGCGGAGACGCTTCAGGCTGCGCTGCGATATCTGCTGTTCGCGCTGACCGGTTCGGTCCTCTATTTGCTCGGCACGACACTCTTCTATGGTCTTTATGGCACCCTTGACATCGTGCTGCTGTCGCAACGGGTTCGGGCGCAGCCTGCTACGCTCGTCGCTGCGGCATTGATGACGACAGGTCTTCTGGCCAAGACCGCGCTCTTCCCACTGTATCTCTGGCTGCCGCCTGCCCACGCCGGCGCGCCGGCTGCCGCCAGCGCAATCCTGTCCGGCCTTGTTGTGAAGGGATCTTTCTTCATCCTGGTGCGGCTCTGGTTCCAGGTCATGCCCGGACTGCCTGGATTCGCCGCCACGCAGCTGCTCGCGGCGCTTGGCGGGGCAGCGATCGTGTTCGGTAGCGTTGTCGCTCTTCGACAAGAACGACTTAAGCTTGTGATTGCTTATTCGACGCTGGCCCAAATCGGGTATCTGTTTCTGATGTTTCCGCTCGCGCTCAGTGCTTCGGGACAGCTCGAGAGTGGCGGAGCCTTGGCGGGCGGTTTGCTGCAGGCAGTCTGTCACGCCACCGCAAAAGCAGCGATGTTCCTGGCGGCCGGGTCGATCTACGCAATCCTGGGTCAGGATCGCATCGCAGGACTCGGCGGTGTCTGGCGGGCGCTGCCCATCGCGGTCCTGGCCTTCGCGCTGGGCGGCGTTGCATTGATGGGCATACAACCGAGCGGCGCATATCTGGCGAAGGAGCTGTTGCTCCAGGCCGCAGCAGAGAAAGGGCAGTGGTGGTGGGCGGTCGTGCTCCAGGCAGGCGGAATTTTCACCGCCGCATATGTTCTGCTGGTGCTGGCACACGTGCTCGCACCCGCAAAGGCGCCGATCGCTTCGGATCGCCCCGCACTGCGCATTCAGGAGACGGCAGCGCTCGCGCTGGCGCTATGCTCGCTGTTGCTC
Source organism: Bradyrhizobium sp. LeoB3 (assembly GCF_055456055.1). NCBI lineage: Bacteria > Pseudomonadati > Pseudomonadota > Alphaproteobacteria > Hyphomicrobiales > Nitrobacteraceae > Bradyrhizobium > Bradyrhizobium sp. LeoB3. The sequence goes on along the minus strand of NZ_JBVBEF010000001.1, from coordinate 44,369 downwards.
GGCCTTCTGCCTTGGGAGGCGTATCTACCGATCGCGCAAGGCATCCCATCTTACCGGCTTGGCCCCGAGGCGGTATCCAAGACGCTGTCCAAGGTGCTGTTACCCATCCTGGGAGGCACGGTGGTCGCGACTTTGCTGGGTCGCTGGGGGCCTCCGCCTGCACATATAACCTCCTGGAAGGCACTCTCGCGGTAGTCGACCCAATCCGACGCATCGGCCTCGCCCTGGGCGACCTCATTGAAAGGAGTGATGGTTTTCTCCGCCAATGGCCTGTGGCAGGCGTGACCCTCCTTGTGCTGGTGCTGCTGTTCGGCGCTGCAATGCTGATGGGCTCGTGATGCGAATGCAAGCGCGGTCAGCGTCAGGGCGCCACCAGCTTTTTGCGTAGCGGACCAGTTCAGCCCTCGACGACATCCGAGCTCGCGCATTGCCGATGCACGATGCGTTTCGACCGTCTTGACGCTGAGCTTCAGAATCGAGCCGATCGATTTGTTAGTACCTCCCTCCGCATTGAGCTGAACCACTCTTTGTTCTCGCGGGATAAGGAGCTTCCTTGAGTTGTTCTGCTTGTCGAGCTTGTAGTCGTGAAGCAGCTTCTCCAGCAATAAGCTGGTGAAGTAAGGCTGCCCCTCGAGCAATGCCTCCGGAACCATGCTTGTCGGCCTGTTGAGGCCGACAACCGCACAAGGCCGTTCTGATCGGCTATGCCTCGCCGTTGTGGATACGCAACGAGGCAGCCCTCACGCCACAGCCACTTTCTCATGGTCCTGCCTGAGCTGATGAAACGGAAGCGTCGGCGGCTTCCTTCCCCCCGAACCAGGTGACATACAAGGTAGGTAGAAGCACCAGCGTCAGAATGGTCGCGACCAACAGGCCGCCCATGATCGCAAAGGCCATCGGCCCCCAGAACACCGTTGGAGCGATGGGTATCATGCCGAGGATCGTGGACAGGGCCGTCAGCATGATCGGACGGAACCGGGAGCTGCTGGCATCCACGGCAGCCTCCCACGGGCTTTTCCCCCCGGCGCGCTCCGCGTCGATCTGGCCGATCAGGATCACCGCGTTCTTGCTGATCATGCCGAGCAGTGCGAGGACGCCGAGAATTGCGACGAAGCCCAACGGGCGATTGGACACCAGCAGTGCCGCAACGACTCCAATCAGTCCGAGAGGCGCCACGGTGGCGACCATGAACAATCGTGAGAAGCTTTGCAGTTGCGCCATGAGAATGGTGAACATGGCGAGCAACATCAGGGGGACCACGGCCATGACGGAGGCCTGCGACTTCCTGCTCTCCTCCACCGTCCCGCCGACGACCACATCGTACGATGCAGGAAGGGTCTTTTTGAGGTTCTCGATGGCCGGCGTGAGCGAGCCCACCACCGTGTCCGGCAGTGCGTCGCCGGCGAGAGCAGCCTGGACGGTCAGGGTCGGAACGCGGTCGCGCCGCCAGATCAGGGGAAATTCCTGTTCATATTCGAAGGTGGCAAACTGGCTGAGCGGAACCGTTTGCCCGCCCGGCAGCGGCACCTGCAGCGTACGCAGACCATCAAGCGAAACACGCTGTTCGTCGACTGCGCGCGCCACCACGTTGACCAGGTAGATATCATCGCGAACCTGAGTGATGGGTGTTCCGGATATTACGGTGTTCAGGACAGAGGCTATCGCCTGCGAGCTGAGACCGAGAAGGCGGGCTTCATCCTGATCAACACGAATGCGCACTTGGCGGTCGGGCTCCATCCAGTCGAAATTCACCTGCCTGGCCCTGGGGTCGGTGGCAACGATCTGCGCCACCTTGAGCGCGATTTCACGCACCCGCGCGAGGTCGGGACCGCTCACGCGATATTGCACCGGCCATCCAACCGGCGGCCCAAGCTCAAGCGGAGCAACGAACGCGATGGCGTTTGGGATTTCCTCCGCGAGGAATTTCTCCAGTTTCGCATGCAACCGTTCCCGTGCCGTGACATCCTTTGCAACGATGACCGCCTGCGTGAAAAAATCGTTTGGCAACTGGACATTGAGGGGCAGGTAGAAGCGAATTGCGCCGTGTCCCACATAAGTGCTCCACCGCGCGACATCCGGATCACCGGTCAACGCCGCGTCCAGGCGTTTTGCGGCCGTTTCGCTCGCATAGATCGATGAGTTCTGCGGCAGGCTGAGATCAGCGAGCAGTTCCGGTCGATCGGACGACGGAAAGAACTGCCGCGGGAGCAGAGGCATCGCGAGCATGGATGCGATGAAGAGCATGAGCGAGGCGAGGATCGTCAACCATTTTGCGCGCATCGCGAAGCTAAGGAAGCCTCGATATAGGAGGAAAACCCTGCCCGGAGCAGCGTCGCCCGTCTGTGTTGGCGGAGCGAGAATGAGAACTCCCAGCAGCGGCGTGAAGATGACCGCAACGAACCACGACACGAGCAGCGCGATGGCAACCACGGCAAACAGCGAGAATGTATATTCGCCCGCATTGCTGGCAGCAAAGCCGACCGGTATGAAGCCGGCGATCGTCACCAGCGTTCCCGCGAGCATGGCGAAGGCATGGGTCCGGTATGCGTAGGTCGCGGCCTCGACCTTGCTGTCGCCCTGCACCAGCCTGTTGAGCGTGGCGTCAGTGGTCGTCATCGCATCATCGACGAGCAGGGCCAGGGCGATGATCAGTGCGCCGAGGGATACTCGCTGCATGTCGATGTTGCTGATTTGCATGACGGGAAACACGATCGCAAGCGTCAAGGGAATCGCGAGCGCGATGATGAGGCCCGGACGAACGCCGAGACTGATGAAGCTCACGGCAAGGATGATGGCGATCGCCTGCAGTAGCGACGTCATGAACTCGCCGATCGCCTTGTCTACGACGGCGGCCTGGTCCGCAACCAGTTTCGGCTCGATTCCGATCGGCAAATCCGCGGTGATCTGCGCCATCGCCTTATTGATGTTTCTGCCGAGCGCAAGAATGTCGCCACCGTCCCGCATCGCAATCGCGAGCCCGATGGCCGGCTGGCCGTTGACGCGAAACATCGGCTCCGGCGGGTCGGAATAGCCGCGTCGCACCTGCGCAATGTCGCTCAGGCGCAGCATGCGGCCGCCGGCGGCGAAGTTGATGTTTGCGATGTCCTGTTCGGATTGAAAGCCTCCCGATACCTGCAGCGTAATGCGCTCAGTTCCGGTTTGGATCGCTCCCGATGGTCGCACGATGTTTTGTGCTTGCAGCGCTGCAATCAGCGCCGAGCGATCGATTCCAAGGGTGGCGAGCTGCTGCTTCGAGAACTCGATGAAGATGACTTCGTCTTGAGCGCCGAGTATTTCGATCTTTGACACGTCAGGCACAAGAAGCAGCCTAGAGCGAATATCCTCGACACGGTCGCGCAGTTCACGCTGCGTGAAGCCGTCGCTGGTAAAGCCATATATAATACCGAACGTGTCGCCGAAATCGTCATTGAAGCCGGGTCCGACGACCCCGGCAGGGAGCGTGTGACGGATATCGCCGATGTTTTTTCGAACCTGATACCAGGTATCTAAGACCTCCTTCGCGCTGGCGCTTCCTTTCAGGTTCACGAAGATCGTCGTGAGGCCTGCCCGGGTGAAGCTGCGCAGAAAGTCCAGATGAGGCGTATCCTGCAATTTACGTTCGAGCCGCTCCGTCAGCTGCTTCATCGTCTCTTCGACGGATGCGCCGGGCCAGGCGGCCTGAACGACCATAGTCTTGATGATGAAGGCAGGATCCTCGTTCCGGCCGAGCCGGAAATAGGAGAGAACGCCAGCGAGCACCGCAATGATCATGATATAGGCGACGAGCGAACGGCGCTTGAGCGCCCAGTCGGAAAGATTGACGCCGATCATGACCCTGACCCGAGCACGCGGACCTTCTGACCTGGATGAAGGGCCTGGACTCCGGCGGTGACGACAATTTCGCCGGTATCAAGTCCCTGGGAAATGACCGCCTGCGCCTCATCGAATCGCGCGACATCGACGTTGCGTATTGACGCAGTGCTGGTGGACGGATCGACAATCCAAACCGCAGGTTGTTGATTCATCCTGGTCAGGGCCGTCGATGGAATTTCGATCATCGGCCCCGCATTGGTCTGGACCTGCCCCACGACGGTCGCGCCGAGCCGCATTGCCGCGGGGGGATCGGTCAAGCCGACCTTGACCTCAAAGGTCCGGGTTACAGGGTTGGCTTGCTCGGCGACCTCGCGAATCCGCCCCTGCGCCGTGACCTTCGGATCATCCGTCAGGCGTACGGTAATCTGCGGATTGGGCGATGCGGACCTGATCAATTGGGCGGGGACATCGAACACCGCATCGCGACCGTCGTGCCGCGCAATCCTGGCTATCATTTGTCCGGCCTGGACGACTTCGCCGGCGCGGGGACCTGTCGCGGTTATGACACCCGGCGCGTCCGCCTGGAGCTCGGTGAAACTGACCAGGTCATGTGCGGATTTTAGCTGAGCCTCAGCCGCGTCTACCTGTGACTGAGCGGTTTGTTGCGCCTTTGATGCAACATCAAAATTGGCTTGTGTGGTCCATCCCTGTGCGAGCAGGGTCTGCTGACGATCGAAATGGTTGCGTGCTTGCGTCAGCTGGCCTTGCGCGGCGGCAAGGGCAGCCTGCGCCTGGCGCAGCCCGTTCATCTCGTTCTGGGACTCCAACTGCGCCAGAACCTTCCCGGCTTTGACCCGGTCGCCAAGCTTGGTGTCGTTCGCCAGGAGGCGTCCGGAAATCCGGAAAGCCACGCTCACCTCATCCTCGGCTTCGATGCGACCGGTAAACGTAAGCGGCGTACCCGTCTCGCGCTTTACGACGGTTATCGTCCGAACCGGGCGAGGCGTGGGTGCAGCTGCAGTTTCTGTTTCCCTCTCGCAGGCTGCTAGCACCAGGGAAGATGCCACTGCCGCAAGTGCCACAGTGAGCGTCGATCCTGGTAGCATTCGGCCGCCGCGCGTAGCCATGACCAGCCTTTTGAGTTTGAGTTCCGGAAGGCCCGCCGGACAGATCACGATCACAAAATCGACCCGCCCTCAAGACATCCGGCCAAGAGCGCGGTCCGGCGAACCATCGGAACACTCCCTTCCCTAGACTCTCCGCGGATGTCGGGATTGTAACGGAATGATCCTCCCTTTTGCTCAGGGTTTTGTCCGATGTCGCGTCATGCTCTGGCGACCCTCAATGAGGTCATCGCCCGTGGCAAGATGAGCTGGGTGGTCGGCAGTTCGGACGATAGCATAGAAAAAGGGTTCAGGCCACATCCGAGCAGCTCGCCCATCCCCAACCACTCGCTATCGCGCGTCGATCTCACGCGCTTCGATCGGTAAACAATGCTGTCACACGAAGCCGTCGCCCACATCAACGCGGGGCTCCCCACATGCATAACGACAACAGTCATGTCGAAAGGAGCCGTGCATAGCATGCGGTCCATGCCGAGCTGGACGGAGTACCAGCTCCCCTATGCTGAGTTGACCCGCCGGGTGAATGCCGATGACCGACGGCGCGGTCTAGCGTCGGCGTCGGGCAATTCCGCACCGAGGATACGCGCTCCTGTCATTGCGAGCGCTCCGGCCTGACTGTATGCGAATGGAGATGTCGCCTTGGTGACATCTGCTTTGGTTGCGCACTCTGCCGAGGAGCCACTCCTGTACAGCACTCGGGATGGAACTTTGGTATGCCGACGGTCACCGCCATACTCATATCCGCCCACAAGACCAGCGGCAGAGCTATGGCAGCGACGTGAAGGATATGCTTCATGGTGCTGACCTTTCGGGTTTGTTGACGGTTGAACGCCTTGGCGCAGCGCGTCATTTTCCACTGGTTGCAACGTCGCATTGAGACTGCAGCCTTCGTGGTCCCTATCACAAGCCTTGAGAAGGGAGGATCAGTATATCGGGTACATCGCGGCAGCCATTTTAGCTTATTTGACTGAGCGAGGAATGTCGCCCAAAGCGGCGATCGCGGCCCGTACGCCAGATGTCTGCTTATCGCGGGTATCGGGCTGAAGTTCTCCGACCGTGGAGCGCACGAGCTCGAGGCCAGCTGAGGAATTGCAGGCACTGCAGGACGTCGTCGACACCTTGCAGCAAGAGCGCGACATGGCCGAAGAGACGTTGACCAGTTTGATCGAAGCGATGCGACCTCTTTGCGGCGAGCGCACTTTATTCGGGTTTTTGTGAAGCGAGAACGCGCATTGGAAGGTCACGCAAATCGTGCGCGAGCGGCGTTGCCTGCGGCGCTAGGATCTCGAAGGTTCGCTCTTGGTGTGTCGGCGGCGCTGTTACCAAGCGACGGGCTACGGTTAGGAGGGCCAACAGCAGGCCGACGGCAGCCATAAAATAGAACACGCCGTCGATGCTGAACCTCGCCATCAAACTGGTGCCGATCAGCGGGCCAAGGATCGAGCCAAGCCCGCTGACCAGGATGAGCCGGCCGCTCACTGCAATAACCTGATCGGCTGGCATTTGGTCGTGCGCGTTGGCGACACAGACCGGGTAAAGGGTCGACATGAAGCCGCCGAGCAGCGCAGCGGCGGGCAAGATCACCGGGCGCGAGTGCGGCAAATAGACCACCGCGATCGCGGTGGCAGCAAAGCCGAAGCTCAGCATCGATAACACGATGCGCCGGTCGAATTGATCCGACAGTCAACCGATCGGAACTTGGAACGCGAGCCCGCCAAGCACAGCGATCAACATGAAGGTCGCTATCGTCTCGCGTGCGATGCCTTCATCCTGCATCCATGCGGGAACGAGCGAGTAGAAACTGGCGCTGATCAGCCCGCTCACCGTGCAGCCGGCGACGGCGACGGGCGCCGCGCGGAACAATTGGCCGAACGGCAGCGAAGCCGACGCGGTCCCGCGGGGCGGTTCGGCCCGCGTCGTGCTCACGATGACTAGAGCCACAGCGAACAGGACAGCGATTGCATTGAAAGGTTCTGCCGCTTCAACCTTGGCATGGCCGATCAGCAGTTGTCCTAACGCAAGAGCGAGGAACGTGCCGAACATGTAGGTTGAGAAAATCTGTCCGCGCTCAGTTGGCTCCGCCTTGGCGTTGAGCCAGCTCTCAGTGGCGATGAAAAGACCAGAGCAACCAAAGCCGATGACCGCACGCAGGATCAGCCACGACAGTGGGCTCGCCAGAAGCGGCATGGTTGCGGTCGCGGCGACGACCGTTCCTGCGAAGGCGGCATAGGCGCGGATGTGACCAACCGCTTCGATGATCCGTTCGCAACGCAACGCGCCCAGTGTAAAGCCGGCAAAATAGCTGCTGAGCACCAGGCCAGACATAGTCGGCCCAAAAACCTCGATTGCGACACGCAACGAGATGAAGGTGCCGAAGAAACCGTTGGCGAGTTGGATGATGCTCGTTGCGAGGATCAGCATCCCGATCTGCGCTCGCGGCGACTTCGACAGCATCAGCCTTCTCCCTTGCAACAGTTTCCGACGACTCACGCGCTCAAGCTAGAGCGGTCTTCGGCGATCGGGCGGTGCCGTCGAGTTCGTCGTCGCGCCCGATGGGCCCGGTCCGAAGATCGACAAGAGGTCCAACTTTGCACTTCGCCGACATGACCGGCCAGCAAAGACAGTATTTCGACCATCGGCTCGCGAACCCGAGAGCCTCGAAATTTTCCGCGCGCAATTCCGCGCTTCAAGATAACACGCAGGCGCATTGACGGAGTGGTCAAGTCTGATGGAACCTTGATTATCGATCACGAGAGCGGCGATTTGAGCGCTGCAGCAAATTTGGTGGTTGAATGTCCCATTGGGGTCAAACTGAGAAAGACTCAGCCCGAGCAAATGTCTTCCGTGCTACTGCCGGAAGCGGACACTGCGCGATACAATCGGCGTGTCTCAAAGGGCCAATACGCAACCAACAGACATCGCAATATCATCGCGGCTGATAATGGGTCAGCACCTGTACCATTTCTATCTGCTATCCGCCGTTGAATGTGGGCGGATAAACTCTGCCCTTCCTTCAAACACATCAGGCAACAGCCGATCATGGAGGTAAGAAGCCGAAGGAGAAAAGCCGTGGAAAACAAGCCATCGCTATCCGCCCCCTTACGTCGCAGAGGCGAAGCCGCTGCGCCCGCATCCGCTTGATCTCCTCATCAAGCGCGTCCATCTCCTCATCATGACGATTAGACCGCGATACGGTCGCATCGTCGGCGCGCATCTTGCTGAACGCCTTCTACGGAGAGTTTTTTTGTTTCGGCCATGATTTCCGGTCCTCTAACGCTGTTGGACGGGAATGCCTAGTTATCGAGGTTGGCAAACGCCGTCTCTAGAACGTCGCCAATCGGCTGCCAAGTGCGGCCGTCGAATTGAACCAATCGCATGTGCTTGATTGGCCGGAAATTCAATGGACCGGTGGTGATCTTGATGCCGGGCAAAAGGGCGGAGCTCTGATAGTCCTTTAGCGCTGCAGCCTGCTTCATGACATTCTCACGCGACAAGTCATTGCCAGACTGCCTGAGCACCTGCGCCAGCGTCTCGGCGGCGGCGTATCCGAACATGGCGGCGCTTTCGTCCCTGCCACCGATTCGTTGATATTTCTCCAGAAATGATTGCCAATCAGAGCCGGACTGTCCGACCTTCCAAGCCGGATCGTCGGCGTCCTTGAGGTATGCGGCAGTGATTACACCTACCGCATTGTCCAAGCCGGCAGGTTTTAGAGCCATTGCGATCGACGAGGCCATCTGGTTCAGGATGAAGGTGGGACGCCAATTAATGTCCGCTGCCAGGCGGATCACTTTCGCGGCGTTTGAGGCTACGCCCGCAAAGACAACGACTTCTGCACCTGATCGCTTCAGGATCGATACGTGTGTGTCTAGATGTTCGTCCCTAAGATCGTAGGCGATACCGACCCTGATCATTTGGGCGATCTCTCCTAGCCCATCCTCCAGACCCTTGATGATCTCACGACCGAAGTAGTCGTTCTGCCAGAGAACCACGATCCTCTTTCCCGGGTAGAATGCCTGGATGTAATTCGCGTAGATGCGTCCCTCTTCTCGGAACGAAGGCTGCCAGCCCATTGTCCATGGGAACGAGCTTGGATCGCTGAGATGATCGTCGCCGGAAGCAACAAACAGCTGAGGGATCTGTTTTTCATTCAAGTATTTGCGAACGGCGAAATTGCCTGGTGTACCGAAGGAACCAAACATCAGGAGAACATTGTCCTGCTCGACAAGCGCACGCGTCAAGCTCAGGGAGGATGCCGCATCAGATTTGTCGTCGTAGGAGATGAAGCGCACTTTGCGGCCATTGATGCCACCGCGCTCATTGAGCATCTCAAAATAGGCCGCCTCGGCCTTGCCGATTGCCCCGAAGATCTCAAGGTTTCCACTATACGGCATGAGATTGCCGATGCGGATTTCGTTGTCGGCCACCTCCTCACGCACGCGCTCCGAGATCGCGCCCAACGAGGCAACAGCAACAGCGATGGTCAGCAGGGTCCGGAGCAGCGTATCCATTGCAAAAACTCGACTAGATGGAGTGCGCTTGCGTAGATTTCGCGCCTGCCGGATTGATTACTTGATCTAGATCAATAGGGGGCTGCTTTGGCGGTGTCAGCGGCGCGGCTGCCGCCGCGAGGTTGTTGTCTTTACTGCGCGCAAAAGTGACGGGTCAATTTAGCTGACGCAAAAACGATCGGCGTCGCAACGGTATATGTTCGCCCGGAATGAGCGCCTGCCGGAGCGTGGGCATTTGACCTTTGACTACAGTGTTCTCCAAGTCTGCTAGTGGAGAACTAGCCGACATTGTTGGTGTGCGGCAGAGGTGCGCCACGGGCAACACTAGAAGTCCACCCGCCCATATCTCACTCAAGCTGCCGCCTTATGTTCCTTGTCAGCACCGCGCATCACGATCTTCAGCGCGTCAACGGCAGCTGCAGCGCCCTCACCTCATCCCACGGCGCGCATCCAGACGCGGGTGGATTGGCTCGACCTCGGCGGTGCGGGCCGGGGATCGGCTTTGACTTCGTGCCAGCGGCCAGTCGTGCTTGAGACGCTCAACAAGGTCCGGGTTTGCGATATACGGTGTGCCGAAGGCGATCAGATCCACCAGCCCAGTGCCGGGCGAAGCCTGGGCGCGCTCGCGGTCGTTGAAGCCGCCACACCAGATGAGATTCGAACAAGTCGGCCATAGATCATCCTTCGAGTAGTTTCCTGCCGAAGGTTATTCTTTGGCAGTCATTCCCATCTACACACCAATTGGGCAGTGGTCGGCGGATGAAGATCATCAAGCGACTACCGCACTTGCCGGTCGAGCGCGCTAGGGGTCCTTTAGGGACGCTGGAAGGCGGTCATCCTTTATGTGCTGCTGGATGGCCCGCAACGCACATGCGAGCTGGAAAAGCGCATTGCGGGCATCTCGCAGAAGGTGTTGATCGAGCAGCTGCGAGCGCTCGAGGAACATCGAATGGCGAGCCGGCAGCCCAGCGCCGACGATAGTCAGGGGATCGAATACCTGCTCACCCCGCTCGGCGAAAGCCTGCGGCCCGTGTTGGATTCCCTGCGCGCTTGGGGAGCCTATCACGCCAAAGAGCTCGATGAGCTCCATAGGCTTCTGCCATGCGATGCTGTCGTTCGCGATCGTCCGACCTGACGCCTATCGGCTATCGCTGCAGGCGCGCCAGCGCAGCCTCGAAGTACCTCGCGCAGGCGCCGTCGAGACATCGCACGTGCCGTCGACCCCTGGCCGTTGCTCACCAGTTCGCATCCAATCCAAGCAGCCCCAGAATGTTGCTCCGTAACTCCGCCAGCTTGGGATCGCCGCGGTGCCTGGGGAAGGGACGATCGACCGTCACGTCGGCCTTGATACGCGCGGGGCGATCGCTGAATACGATGACGCGGTTGGCCATGAAGACCGCCTCTTCAACGTCGTGCGTCACCATCAGCGCGGTGAAGCCGCTGCGCTGCCAGAGCGCGGCGATTTCCGCCTGCATGGAGATGCGTGTCAGCGAATCGAGCTTGCCGAGTGGCTCATCCAGAATAAGTATTCTGGGCTTGTTCACCAGCGCTCGTGCCAGCGCGACCCGCTGGGCCATTCCTCCCGAAAGCTGATGCGGGTAGACGTTGCGAAACGCAGAAAGTCCGACGAGGTCGAGCGCCGCATCGACGCGGGGGCGTTGGCTCTTCAAGACACCCTGCGCTTCGAGCCCGAGCGCAACGTTTTTCCAAACGGTTCGCCACGGAAACAGCGTCGGATCCTGAAACACCACCACCCGCGACGGGAACGGCCCGTTGATCGGACGACCATCTTCGAACAACGCGCCCGATCGCGGCGGTTCAAGGCCGGCCACCAGACGCAGCAAGGTCGACTTTCCGCATCCCGAGGGACCGAGCAGCGCGACGAATTCGCCCGGTCTTACGTTGAAGCTAACGTCATTCAGTACCGGCAGCGCGGCGCCATCGATGTCAAAGGCGTGGCTGACGCCCTCGACATTCAGCGACGCGCCGACGGCAGCCGGCCGATCAGTTTCAGCGATAGCAACCGCTACCATTTGACGACGGCTTTCTGCCAGACCAGCAGCCGGTCGCGCGTCTTGAACAGCAGAGTGATCGCGCCGGAGCACAACAACGACATCACGATCAGCGCGGCATACATGTTTGTGTAAGCTGCCCAGCCCTGCGCCCATTGCAAATACCACCCGAGCCCGGCCTTGACGCCGATCATTTCGGCAACGACCAGAACGGCAAAGGACGATCCAAGACCCATAAACAAGCCAACGAACACGTGCGGCAGCGCCGCCGGAATTGCGACCTTGAGCACCAGGAAGGAAGGCTTCGCCCCCAATGTTCGCGCGACATCGTAATAGGCATTGCTGACGCTTGCGACGCCCGACCAGGTCAGCACCGTGACCGGAAACCCGGTGGCCAGTGCGATCAGGAACGTGCTCGCGCTCCAGCTCGACGAAAACGTGAACAAGGCAACTGGCAGCCATGCCGTTGCGGGCAGCGGCCCGATGAAGCGCAGGACAGGATGTACCCAATAGCCGACGGCGCGCGACCATCCAATCAATACGCCGGTGAGAAAGCCGATCGCGGCCCCGAGCGCATAGCCGACAAGCTGAAGCTTCACCGATGCAATGGTGCTGGCCAGAAGCCTCGGCCAATCGTCGGTGTAGACTTCGACGATGGCTTGCGGCGGCGGAAAGAACGGCAATGGCAGCCATGCGAACTTGGCGGTCGCGATTTCCCATATGGTCAGGAACAGCCCGAACGCCAGCAGCCATGGCGCCCCCGACTGCAGGCCGCCACCAAATCGGCCAAACAGAGTTGCGGCGAGAATGCCACCAGCGAACACGAATGACGCGATTGCCACGTCGTGGGTCCGCGACCAGTCGCCGAGGTCTTGCCACAGCAGGCAGGAGAGTCCGAAGCCCGTCCACGCCAGGCCCGCCAATGCACCCGACGCATTTTTCGCAACCGATATCGGACACGACAGCGAATGGCTCGCGGGGGCGGCTTTCTCTCCGGCAGATCGCGCCAGTGCCGGCGTCTTAGACTTTGTCGAATACGTCGACATAAATCCGCTCGGCGAATTTCGCGCTATCCGTGCCTGGCTTCAAGACCGAGACGCGATTTAGATCGTCCGCATCGGTCTTGCCCATAGCGATGCACTCCAGAAGCTGGTCGGTCGGTGAGCTCATATTGATGCACATGCGGTGGTCGCGTCTTTCGGCATCTTCGATCAACCGGTCACGTCGACGACCACGCGGTTGGCGAGCTTTTGGGGATCCGTACTCTGCCTGATGATCGACGCCCGTTTGAGGTCGCTCGTGATCTTGACGACCTCCCGACGCAACGCATCGCCGTCAGGATGGTGTCCATGCGTGTGGTTGCGCAGCATCGCCGCAAGGTCTGCGACCGGAACTTTCGGTGTGTATGGTGCGAAGACCTCAGCGGCGTCATTGGGGTTGGTGGCGACATGGACGGCCGCATCGTGGATGGCATTCGTCAAGGCGGCGACCGTCGCGGGATCTTTTGCCCACAGAGAAGCACGGACACCCATCGTGCAGCAGGACAGGTTGCCGTAGTCGCCGGAGAGATTCGAGGCGATCTCCACCAACTCGCCGTTGCTGCGATGCTGTATCAGCCACGCTGTCGGATCGGCGTCTGCGATCGCCTGGACTTCCCCGCGCTTTAGCGCGATTGGCAGCAGATCCGCAGGAAACTCGCGCCATTGAACGTCGGTTTCCGGGTTGATGCCATTGTCAGACAGCAAGATCGCAAAGAAATTGCGGGGCGCGCCGGAAATGCTGGACACGCCGATCGTCCGGCCTTTGAGTTTCGTGATATCGGTGATGCCCGATGTCTTGCCGGCGAACAGGCGCGTGCAGCCGCCGTGCAGGCCCGTTGTGAGCTTCACATCGATGCCCTGCTCAAGCGGCTTGAGCCAATTCAGCAGCATGCTCGAACCGGCGTCGGCTTTGTCCGTCGCAAGCGCCTGCAGCATCTGGTCGGTCTCGCCGGCGACCTGAATAAATTCGACATCCAGGTTATGCTTGACAAAATACCCGTGATGCAAAGCGACCGGCACCGCCGCAGTGCAGATCCCGCTGCCATTGTACACAAAGCGAATGTGTCGTGGCGGCCCCTTCGGATCGGCGTAAGCGCTCTCGGATGCTCGGCAGATCGGGATCTCGCCGATGCCGTTCGCGGCGGCCGTCGATCCAAAGCCGGGGAACGCGTTCGCCGCTTTCAACACAGCAAACGAAGCGGCGGCACCCAGCACTCCTGCGAAGCCGACAAACTTGCGTCGAGACACCGGCGCGAGCCAACTGCGATCGGGCGATGCCGGTCTTGAGGATGCCTGAGGATCGTCCATTCCTTGCTCCTGAATCGTCGAGAACGTTCGGGTTGAGAGTGTGCAGTGGATGCTGCATAGTGGTGCAAGATCGTGCCGCAATGTCGACCTTCACCTTGTCGTGCCGGCGACGTTGCGCGGCCGTGGAGCGGCGCTCGATCGCATCGATCGTGAAAGCAAACGCCAAATCCAGCGACCCGGGCCGCATCGACACGACGCAACCGCGCTGTAAGCCGACGCGACCACGGTGACGATCAAGCAAAAAATGTGCGCTCTCGGCTTATTGAAACAGTACCAAGACTGATCATTCCAATTGCACCATACCCTGTTGCGCTGGCCCGGACGCACGATGTCGTGATGCGGCACTGCGTGGTCGACATTTGAACAGACGCGATCTGCCTGGGCTTGCGATCGCCCGAGGAACGACCCGCGCCGCGCGAGAGGGAGTGAACCGCTCGACAAGCGATGTCCGCAATGGGCGAAGTCGAAACTTTCAAGTTCGAAAGTCTGCAGCCGATCTGCGTCACCTTCGCTTTGCTATAGACTCACGATCGCGCGCTTCTGCAAGATTTGATTGTGCGAACCCGTTGAAACAGTTCGGACTGTTGTCTTCTCTCGAAGCCTCAAACCACAGTCTGAAAGGATCTAGGCGACAATGCGGAGTGCTGCTCTTCTCAGGTCACCGGAGTTGAATTACGAACAGTGGCGGGATCTGTTGCGCCCGCACTTTGGGCTGTACACGGTAGACGATCCTAAAGTCTTTGCCGGCAGAGTTCGCTCCCGGAGCATCTTCGGATTCAATGCGTCGGAAATCAGCAACAATATTCGCCATTGTGAACGGACACACCGTTGCGAACGGACACAAAGGGATATTCATCTTGATGGCGTTGATCACTGCTATGCAGTATTTCAGGTCGATGGGCGATCAACAATCGTTCAGAATGACCAGGCCGTAGAGCTGGCGGTGGGAGATGTCGCATTCATAGATTCGACCCGCCCAGTGACGTACGTTAATGATGGCCACGAAGAGTGGCTTTCTCTGCAGTTACCTCGCCAGTGTCTGATCTCCGCCCTCGGATTCGAGCCACGCGGTGGCCTTCGTGGCCACTCTGGAACGCGTGCATCACGCCTGCTGTACCAACTCGTTCTGGACGCCGTCGACGACGAGCAACCTATGCCAACGTCGGCTGCCAACTATATGCAGTTGGCGGTTTACGATCTGATCGGAGCAGTATTCGCGCCGGCGGATCCAGCTCCAGGCTCTCTTCATTCGGATCGGTTGTTTAAGCGTATCTGCGATGTCATCAAGGATCGCTTTGCCGACCCAGATTTCGGTCCGAGTGAGATTGCTGCCGAGGTCGGTATTTCGCTACGCTACCTTCAAAAACTGTTCACGAACCGCGGTTTTACCTGCAGCCGCTTCATTCAGTCAGTGCGCCTGGATCAAGCTGCGCGCACCATTAAGCGCCGGGGGTCGACGAAGTCGGGCCAGCCTCTGAGCACGATAGCCTACGCGTGCGGGTACCGCGATTACACCAATTTCGCCCGTGCATTCCGCCAACGCTTCGGTCACGCACCCGGCGTTCATGTGCAGGGCGACAACATTCAACCCGTGCGTGATGTAAGGCACGAAAGGGCGCGTTAAGCCCACGACGCCGCTTGCTCAGTGGCCTAGCTTTAATGGCACGCTGCCGACAGCTGCATCGCGAGATTTGTCGCCAGCGTGAACCGCCGGCAGATTCCATTCTGCTCAGCTCACGTCCCCGTGCGCATCATTTGTCTAGGAGTAGCAATGCAAAACATCGTCGGGCTGGTGGCGTTGATCGCCATCGGCGCGTTATTGGCGTGGTCTGGTTTCCGCACTTGGCGTGTTAAAAACCGCATCGTCAAGTGGGGGGGTACAGGCCTGTTGGTGCTGCTGTCCGTTGCGGTGTTATCGGTCAGCGCGCTCACGTCGCTCGGAATGATCAAGCAGCACAGCCGCTCGGCGCCCGTTCCGGACATCAAGATTGTGGCAACCCCTGAACTCGTTACGCGTGGCAGGGATATCTCCGACGGTCTGTGTGGCGCCTGCCATTCACACACTGGCACGCTCACCGGCGGCTACGATCTCGCCGTAGAACTCCAGGTTCCAATTGGGTCCTTCGTGGCTGCCAATCTTACTCCAGCCGGACCATTGAAGCACTGGTCCGATGGCGAGATCTTCCGCGCCATTCGCAACGGCGTTGACGCGGAGGGCCGGTGGCTGACAATGATGTCCTACGTCAATGCCGGCCGACTGAGCGACGACGATATCAAGGCTGTGATCGCGTATATTCGTAGTTTACCAGCGGCAGGGGATCCGACCCCGGATCCGTCCGATCACATGAATATGCTCGGCCTTGCCATGCTCGGCGCAGGCATGCTGCCAAGCGGCAAGCCGATCGTCACCGGACGTGTCTCAGGGCCGTTGAAAGGGCCGACCTTTGAGTTTGGCGAATACATCCTGGCGTATCAGGACTGCCGTGAGTGCCACGGCAAGAACCTGAGCGGTGGCGTGCCTGGACAGTTGGCGCCGCTCGGACCAGACCTGAATCTGGTCAAGGACTGGACGCTGGCCGGCTTCATTGCGGCCATGCGCACCGGCATCGATCCCAACGGTCATCAGATCAGCGAACAAATGCCGTGGCGCTCCGTCGGAAAAATGGATGATGACGAGCTGGCCGCGATCTATCAGTATCTGACGCATATGCCTAACTCATAATGCCGCTGGTATTTGCGAGCATCAGCACACTGCAGCGGGCCGACGAAGTCGTCGGCGCGCGCGCGCGCGGCCCGGCGTATTCATAAGCGCCGTGCTCGACCTGCAGCGTTCTGGATTGAAGCGCTTTCGCCAGCCGGATGCTGACTTGATGATCGTTGCGGGACGTGCAGATAAAGAGAATCACGCCACGGCGGCATGACAGAACACCCACCTGTCTTCTCCGAATCGCCCGAGAAGGCTTCCCGCAGCTGCTACTCGTGGTTGGCGAGTCCTGTTAACCGTGCATAGCCGCCAATGATGTCAGCGAGCTCTGCGGACGTGATCACGTCCTCCACGCAATTGAAGCCGTTCGGTGCGCGCTCGGCCACCAGGTCCAGCACACGCTCGGGCCCGCCTCTACGATTATTGCGCACGACCTCGGCAGTCTTCGGTAGTCTCTCGGCCTCATAAGCGCTGAGCGCCGCCTCAGGTGCCAGTTCGGACAGGAGCCTCGCCAGGCACCGCGCATCGAGAACGGCCTGGGCTGAGCCGTTCGAGCCGGTGGGATACATGGGATGCGCCGCATCGCCCAGCAGTGTCACGCGGCCTTGGGTCCACCAGGGAAGCGGATCGCGATCGCACTCCGGGTACTCAAAAAAACGCGGCGTAGCCCGGATCAGCGCCTTGACGTCGAGAAAGGGCAACCGCAGGCGCGTCGCGAAGGGCAGCACCTCCTCGAGCTTGCCGGGGCGAGACCAGTTTTCACGCTGGGGCGGCGGTGATGCGCCATTCGCCACCTTGCCGTTCATCACCCAGTTGGTCAGCCGCGTTCCCGCCGATCCGCCCTGGGCGATCGGATAGACGGTCAGCTTGGCCATCTGGTCGGCGGCGATCAGCATGACATTGCCGCCCTTGAAGACCGGCCAATCCACTACTCCCCGCCATAGCTGACTGCCTTGCCAGCAGATGCCGCCGTCCGCCGGATGCAGCAGGGCGCGCAACGCTGAGTGGATGCCATCAGCACCTACCAGCACGTCGCCACGCTCCTCCGCTTCGGTGCCGTCGGCCAGCGTGAAGCGTGCCGTGACGCCGTCGTTATCTTGACTGAAATCCTGCAGGCGATGGCCGTTGCGCAAACTGCCGGTTGGCAAGCGGGCCTGCGCCGTTCCCCACAGAACGCGGTGCAACCTGCCACGATGGATAGAGAGCTGGGGCATATCGTGCCCGGCCCAGAGGCCACACGCGCTAGTCCATATCTGTTGTCCGAGATGATTCACATACCGCAGTTCGCGGGTACGGATGGCGATATCGTCGAGGTCTCCTAACAAACCGAGCGACATGAGCACGCGGGCGCTGTGCGGAAGGATGTTGATGCCCACGCCGAGCTCCCCGACTTCCGTAGCCGCCTCGAAGATAGCGCAAGGAACGCCCAACTGATGCAGCGACAATGCCAGCGTCAATCCGCCGATCCCTCCTCCCGCAACAAGAACGCGCCGGCTGAGAGATCCATCCTGGCACTTGTTTTGCAGGCTGCTGGTTGATGGCTCATGATTCTTGTTCATCGGCATCGTCTTTCACCACAGAATTTGCCGAGCTGTCGCAGCTCGGCCGCCGCGAGCGTACCGCGGAAGCAGCAGTTCGATTGCCGCCATTGACATCTGATTTAGTCGCGGCCGGCCTCTAGGATGGCCCTCGCTATCCGGTCCGGATGTGTGAAGCATATTTCATGAGACCCCGGAATCTGGACGAGGCGGAAGAGTCCAAGCTTCTCCGAAAGTCTCGGATGCCATGGATGGCTGTGCGACCCCGCAATATCCTCGGTACAGTTGATGTAGGACTTTCCAACGTCCATGTCGGCCGGATTGGTGGATAGACGGATCTTGTCCCTGAAGGTTTGCATCGGGTGCGGATTGAGCATGTTGTAGGCTTTTTGCGCTGTCTCAAGGTCACCATCATTGATGAAAGCTTCACGAAACACAGCGAACGGCAATAGGACCGAGCCATCATTCCGTTCTGCTGCGAGCGCCTCCATCGCGGCGACATGATGTGGTAAAGTCATATCGAGGACGGACTCTCCATCGTTGGGAACGTAGGCATTCCAATAGACCAGGCGCCGGATCCGGTGTAGGACGCGATCGGCCACTCCCGTGATCACCATCCCACCGTAGCTGTGCCCGACGAGTATTGTATCCTCACTGCCGGTCTCTTCCAGATATTCGACGATGGATTCTATGGCTTCTGACAAGCCGACCGTCTTCGAGTCACCCGGTCGATTGCCTTTTATTGTAGGGGTATGGACATCATGTCCCATGGCCTGAATCAGGGAAGCCACAGTTTGGAGGGTGGCACCTGAGTGCCAGGCGCCATGTATAAGCATGTAGTTCGCCATGCAGTTTGCCTTTTCACGATCAAATGCTTTTTGCACGCCACACCAGTTTGATCGCATTCCGAGGAGAACAATCAACCGTTCAAGGATCGATGGTTACGGTGGATCAGCATCGACCGGTGCTACCGATCACCAAATAGGGCGACGCCTAATCTGGAACAGAACCAAGATTAGCGAATCTCGATGTACCGTTGAGCGATGGTTGCTCTGTATCTACGTTCATTCGCATTGGAATGGCCCTCCTCGAGCTTTCCGCAGAAGCTCAACTGGTTGGACGACGCGGCCACTGATGCTCTGCGTGGCGTTGGCTTTCGAGATGCAATCACCAATCGTCCTGTGACGCCATTCAGTCGCGGAAAGATGGAAGCGGAACGCCTTTGCCGCAACACGTGAGCTCAGTTTCTCCAGGTTTCGTGATAAAAGGTAAAGCCGTAGCCGCGTTCGCGATGGCGATGTTTGCGGCGATATCACAATCGTTTGCCAGTGATCTTGCCGGTCAAGCCAGCGTCATCGACGGCGGCTTGTCGGCTCGCGGCTTCAGTTTTTGGTCTTATTTCTATCAGTGTGATGCGGCCGGGCTACACATCCGCTGTTTCGCGCGGTTGGGCCGACGCTCGGTGGATGATCCGGAGATGAGCCAACTCAGCCATAACAAGCGCAACGACTATTGATGCCGAACCGACCAGACTTAGATAGTGCACGTCGATAACGAGAATGGCGATGCCGCCCAGCAAGCCTGAGCAGGCAAGCCCTGCATATAGGGCGGTGTTGTTGAGGGCCAGCAACAGGGGCGCGACGTGCGGCGCAAGCGTCACCAGCCGGTGTTGCTGCGGAACGTTCAGCCCCCAGCCGGAGATACCCCAGATCGCGACGCTGACTAGTGCCGTCCCCATATGCGCGGAGGTCCACGGCAGAGCCGCGAAGTTGATCGCAGCGACGATAAGCGCGCCGTTGATGATCTCACGACTACCAAAACGGTCGACAAGCCTGCCTGACAGAAGATTGCCCGCGGTTGCCGCAACGCCCCAAAGAAACAGCATTCCGGCCAGAACACGGATGTCGCCCTTGGTGACGTGATCGAGCGTTAGCCCAATATAGGTGTAGACCATCAACAATCCGCCATAAGCAAACAGAGTGGTCAGCAATGTCAGAGCAATGCGACTATCATGGAGCGGACGGAGCCTTTCACGCAGGGTGATAGGCGGAGGCGTCGGGATGGCCCGAAGCATAAGTGAAACGCCGATCATCGCTATCAGGCCAAGCCCAGCGACGGACCACAGTGTGCCACGCCACCCGCCAAGGCCTCCAATAAATGTGCCGATCGGCGCTCCCAGTGCGGTTGCACCGGCAAGTCCCGCTGTGACGATCGCAAGGGCGCGGCCCCTTTTTTCATGCGCAACAAGCGCGGCCGCTGCGCCGAGCGCTGTGGGGGCAAACATCGCCGCGCCGAGTCCGGCCAGGGCGCGGCTGATAAGGACGGTATTGAGGTCGGTCGCAACCGCGCTAAGCGCGTTGCCGACAACAAAGATTCCGAGCGCTGACAGTAGCAAGAGTTTGCGTGACCATCCGCCCGCGACAGCGGCTACGACTGGGGCCAGAACTGCGAATGACAACGCGTAAATCGACACCATTTGTCCCGCAGCACTGGCGGAAGTGTTCAGTGAGGTCGAAATGCTTGGTAATATACCAGCGACAACAAAATTGTCCGTTCCTACAGCGAACATTCCAACGGCGAGAACAAGTAGTCGACGATCCATGGTTGGCTCTTAGTTTGTTAGCGCCTTGGCATCCCGCCTCAGCGCCGATGTTTCCAGGGACGCTGCACACGTGGCAAACGGTTATGCTCGGGAGGCAGTTCACAGGTTTGGACGGATACTCAGTGTTTCCGGTGGGAGCCCATAAAGCTGCGGCACAGGCTTGCGCGCGGGAAGTTCGGTTCATCCAACGCAACAATATCATCGCTGAAGGTGCCAAACGTGCTGTCAGGTCTATGCTTCACGCCCTGATGGAATTCCTCGATGATCTCGCGCTTGAAGTCTTTGCTAGTTGGATAGGCGGCGGTCACTGCCTCGCGTTGCTCGCTCGGGAAATGGTCGGAGCCCCGGCCCACAACATCCATTTCATCTCCTTGCTGAAGCAGGGCGATCTCGGGATGCATGTATTCCGGGATGTCCAAAGTCGTGTGAAGGGCCACAGCTGTCCAAACTTTCTGGATATCTCTTTTGGAGATACTATAGTTCTGAAGAAATTCGCGCGCGGCATTCGCGCCGTCCACTTCAAAGGGAAGCTGGCTCTCCCGATAACTCTCGGTAAGGCCGATGTCGTGGAACATAGCTGCTGTGTAGAGAAGTTCCGGATCAAACGTTAGGCGCTTCCGCCTCCCAATCAGTGCGCCCCAAAAATAAACCCGAGTGGAATGGTAAAACAGAAGGTCGCCCTCTGCGTTGCGAATGAGCTGCGTTACTTCGCGCGCCATTTTGCTGTCGGGAATCTTTACGCCGAAAATCTTTTTAGTCATCTGCGTTCTCCTCAGGAAGCATCGAGGCTCGGCCGAGCGGCGCCTTCCGCTTTGGACAATGCTGCCACGAGAGATTGAAGCTGCATCGGAGCCGCTCAGGCCGGAGGTCATGGCGAGCAGATGCGCACGGTCCGAGCCATAAAGCAGCACCATGATTTGCAATTCTGAGTGTACCATCGCGCGATCGCCGCGCTCCCCATCGACTGCGTTTTATGGCGCGGCCGCCGCGGCTCAGCGCCGGGAATGGTTGAACAGACCTACGCGGGCTGCCTCATGCCGCCGCAGGAACCATCAACTGCATTATGCGATCACTGCCCCAGGATCCTGAGACTCTCCGTGCGCGTGTCGATCCGCGCGAACGACTTGGGTCAATGAGCGATGCACCCGCATGATAGCTCTGTATATCGAGGACGCGCCTAACCGCATTGCGCGGCGCCTGCATCGTTCGCGCGCTCGTCTCACATTGATCCCGACCCGCGACCATACCAAACGCGCGTTTACGTCGGCCTTGTCTTCAGTCCCGCGGAGACCAGACATTGGACTTTCTATTCAGTAGAGAGACAATTCGGCGCACGGACCCGGAGACCCGATCGGCGCTGCCGCAGCAGCACAGCACGGTGCAATCAGAATTGGCAATCTTGGTACTGTCAAACGATCTGACGGGCCACATCTCTCTCCTTGATGGCGCTTCTGCATCGCGGCGCGGCGTTGAGATGTTTCCGGCTCCCGCTCCTGCCGAGAACCAGATCGGCTCTTACTGTTAGAGTTCTCCAAACGAGAAACGTCATGCAGAGAGAGATATGGACGGTCAATGGATCAAATCAGCAACCGCTCGGAGATTGGAAGGTCACTCGGCTCCTCGACCACGCAACGATGGTGGAAGTTCTTGAGCACAGGCGCGGCTCTTGTAGCCCTAGCGCTCGGATACTTCGCATCTTCTCGCTACAAAGATGATCACGCGGCGCCGCGGCAAGCGGGAGCACTTCCGGTAACAGTAAGCGAACCCTTGCGGCGAGACGTAGATTCCCGGCTCGGATTTCTTGGACAGTTCTCGGCCATCGACCGCGTGGAGTTGCGCGCTCAGGTTGGAGGTGTCCTCACCGAAATTCATTTCAAAGATGGGCAAATCGTACACAAGGGCGACCTGCTTTTCGTGATCGACCCGCGTCCATACGAAATCAGACTTGCGCAGGCGAATGCGCAGCTCCACACCGCAGTGGCGCGCCTCGCACTGGCGAACAATCAGCTCTCACGCTCACAATCGCTCCGGCGCGATGACTTTGCGACCCAAGAAACGGTCGACCAACGCACCAATGAGCAGCATGCCTCCGAGGCAGCGGTGGAAGACGCCAGAGCCCGCATTCGAGATGCTCAGCTCGACCTCGAATACTGCCGGGTCACGGCGCCTTTTACCGGACGAATCGGCGCCCGCCAGGTTTCAATCGGCGACCTGATCGCCGGCAGCCGAGCGGCCGTCAGCCCGACCACATTGCTCGCAACGCTGGTTTCGCTCGATCCGCTCTATCTCGATTTTGACATGAGTGAATCCGACTACCTGGCGTTTTCACGCGAACGTGCGCACATTGCCGGCCCACTCGCCGACACGATCGCGTTTGGCCTGAGCGACGAGACCAATTTAAAAAGGCACGGCACCCTCGATTTCGTCGACAACGCTCTTGATCGCTCGAGCGGAACGATCCACGCCCGAGCTACCGTGCCAAATCCGGATCTGTTTCTCGCGCCTGGTCAATTCGCGCGGCTTCGTGTGGCTGTTGCGGCGCCGACGCCGGCTCTCCTGCTGCCCGATTCGGCGCTGGTGCTCGATCAGTCGCAACATCTGGCCGTGACGGTTTCTCCGGACGCGACCGTGGTACCGAAGATTGTGCAACCGGGAGATCTTAGAGGCGGCCTCCGGGTGATCCGATCGGGCCTTGAACCGAACGACCGGGTCGTCATCGACGGACTGGTGCGGGCTAGGCCAGGCACGAAAGTCGTGCCGCAGCATGGTGCGATCCATTACGACCCAGCCGCCGATGGCCAAGACTGAGCAAAAGCTGCGACTGGAACGATCCCATGCGCCTCGCACACATTTTCATCGATAGGCCCATATTCGCGACCGTACTGAGCGTCTTCGTCAGTTTGATCGGGCTTGGCGCGCTCGCCATTTTGCCTGTCGCTCAATATCCGGAGATCGTGCCTCCCACGGTTCAGGTAACGACCACCTATCCGGGCGCTTCCGCGGAGACGGTCTCGCGGACCGTTGCGACGCCGCTTGAGCAACAAATCAACGGCGTCGAGAACATGCTCTACTTGACTAGCCAATCGACCGGTGACGGCAAACTCACCGTAACCGTGACGTTCCGGATTGGGACCGACCTCAACGTCGCGCAGATGCTGACGCAAAATCGCGTTCAGGACACCCTCCCTCGGTTGCCGGAAGACGTCCAACGACTTGGGGTGCAGGTGAGAAAGGCGACGCCCAACATTCTTTTGGCAGTTCACCTCTATTCGCCGGACAGTTCGCGTGACACCCTGTATTTGTCGAACTATGCGACGCTGCACGTAAAGGACGTGCTGGCGCGGCTATCCGGCGTGGGCGACGTGCAATTCCACGGCGCGCGCGAATACGCGATGCGCATTTGGCTCGATCCGGACAAGGTCGCGGTTCACAATTTGAGCGCGGGCGAAGTCCTTGCGGCTTTGCGAGCGCAGAACATTCAGGTCTCGGCCGGCATCCTCAACCAGCCGCCGGTCGCCTCAGACCAGGCGTATCAGCTCAACGTGCGGACGCTAGGGCGGCTCGCTACGCCGGAGCAATTCGGCGCCATTGTGCTCAAAGCTGATCATGAGGGGCGCGTTACCCGCATCCGCGACGTAGGCCGTGTTGAAGTCGGTGCGGCGGACTATGGCTCTACGGCCTTCTTGGACCGCGGACCGGGCCTGCCGCTGCTCATTTTCGCCCAGCCTGGCGCCAATTCTCTGACGGTGGAGCACGAGGTCCTATCGAGCATGGAGTCGCTTTCGAAGGAGTTTCCGCCCGGCGTCGCCTATAAAGTTATCTACGATCCGACCATATTTGTCGGCAAATCCGTCGACGAAGTCATCACCACCATCTTCGTTGCGATCCTCTTGGTTGTAGGCGTGGTCTTCCTCTTTCTCCAGAGCTGGCGAGCCGCGATTATTCCGGTGATTGCGATCCCGGTGTCTCTCGTCGGCACCTTCACGGTTCTCTACGCGGTTGGGATCTCCCTCAACAATCTTTCGCTGTTCGGGCTGGTGCTTGCGGTTGGCATCGTCGTCGACGACGCCATTGTTGTGGTCGAAAACGTTGAAAGGAATCTGGAACGCGGGATGACGCCTTCAAAGGCAGCCTATGTCACGATGGACGAGGTGGGCGGCGCGTTGATTTCAATTGCACTGACACTTTGCGCCGTGTTCGTGCCGTCAGCATTCCTGTCGGGCATTTCCGGCCTGTTCTTCCGCCAGTTTGCGGTGACGATCGCCGCGTCGACGTTGATCTCCTGCTTCGTCTCACTGACCTTGAGCCCAGCGCTCTGCGCGGTTCTGTTTAAGGCGCACGAGCCGGGCCAAAAGATTCGTCCGTCCGGCATTCGCCGCTTAGTGCGGGCAGGATTTGACATGTTCAATTTTGGATTCGAGTGGCTATCGACGAGGTATGGGCGCGTGACGGGTCGCCTCGTCCAAGTGACCGGCGTAGTACTGTTGGCTTATGCTGCGCTGATCGGTATCGCCGGCGTCCAATTTGCCCGTGCGCCGACGGGGTTCATTCCGGAGCAAGATCAAGGCTATCTGATTTCCGTCGTGCAACTACCGCCGGGTGCGACGCTGGATCGCACCGAAGCTGTCCTTAAGAAGGCGATCGACATCATCTTGACAACGCCAGGCATCGAACATGTCGCGCCTTTTGCCGGGCTGGACGCGACGACCTTCACCGTTGCCTCAAATGCCGGGACGATTTTTTCGGGGTTGCCGTCCCTATATAGCCATCATATCGATGGCGTCACTGCGAGGACCGTTCTGGACGACCTGCGCAAACGCCTTTCCGCGATACAGGATGCCCATGTACTGACCATCCCGCCGCCTCCGGTACAGGGCCTCGGCACTGCCGGCGGTTTCAAGATGATGCTTCAGGATCGCGCGGGGCTTGGTTCTGAGGCACTCGCCCGCGCAGCGCAGGCGCTCGTCGGGGCGGCCAACAAGGATCCGAGCTTCGCGGGGGTCTTTACCTTGTTCGGCACCGGTGCCCCATCGATCTACGCGGATATCGATCGCGAGAGAGCCGAGAAAGTCGGCCTGACCCCGACGGACGTGTTTTCGACGCTGCAAGTTTATCTCGGTTCTCAATACGTCAACGACTTCAATTATCTTGGCAGAACATATGAGGTGATTGCGCAGGCCGACGGAAGCTTTAGACGAGATCCGCAGGATATCGCACGGCTCAAAGCGCGGAACACGTCGGGCGAAATGGTACCCATTGGGACAGTGGCTAGATTCAAATACGAGAACGTTCCGTACCGAGTGCCGCGGTACAATCTTTTCCCCGCGGCCGAAATCATGGGAGTAGCCGGGCCGGGCGTGGCGACAGGCACGGCGCTGCAGAGGATGGAAGAGCTTGCGCGGCAGGTTCTGCCGCCCGGCATCGGGTTCGAGTGGACCGAACTGGCCTTCCAGCAACAGCAACCTGGAACGTCATCTCTGCTCATTTTCGGTGCGGCAGCCCTGTTTGTCTTTCTGGTGCTGGCGGCTCAATATGAGAACTGGAAATTGCCACTCGCAGTGGTCATGATCGTGCCAATGTGCCTGCTCGCATCAGTTACAGGCTTGGCAGCACGTGGCTTGCCCATCGACATCCTGGCGCAGATCGGTTTCGTTGTTTTGGTGGGCCTCGCGGCCAAGAACGCGATTCTGATCGTAGAATTTGCACGACAGGCCGAAGAGCACGGTGCCACCCCAGGTGACGCGGCGGTCAGCGCCGCGCGGACCAGGCTCCGGCCTATTCTTATGACATCGCTCGCATTTATTCTCGGCGTCGCTCCGCTCGTTGTTGCGACCGGCGCAGGCGCAGAGATGCGGCAGTCGCTAGGGACCGCCGTTTTCTCGGGCATGCTGGGCGTAACGGGGTTCGGTCTTCTGTTTACGCCGGCGTTCTACGCCGTGGTTCGCGGGTCTGCTCGAAAAGCAAGCCAACCGGCGGACGTCGTCCATGCGCCAAAGTGAACCGTGGTGTTTTTCGTCGCCTCGCTCCGTTCGGTAGCCGAAGTGTCACTTGCTTTCGCTCGGACGAGATCCGGCCACGGGAAGCGCACCCAAAGCGGGCGCGGTTCATCTGGCCGCGATTGAACCAGCACTCCGAAGAACGGGTTTTAACCCCATGCGTCTAGCTGTTTCCGCAGGGGCAATGATGGTGCGGAGCGCGATCAGTCTTATGAAATTATACCAGCGCGCGAGCCGACTGCGGCTGAGCAGAAGCGGCCCGGCCCAAGGTCGATTGTTTGAGCCGCTCAGATTGCGCAGTCGATCAGCTTCTTCAGCAATCGTTTAAGCTCGCAGACTGAACTAGTGCCGCATCTCTGCACGATCTGCGCTTCCTGACTCATCGCCAGCAAATCGAGTTGGTGACATAGGATCCTGCCGCGGTCGGAGCAGAACATCAGCACTTTTCGACGATCGTTGGGATCCGAGGCCCGACACACCAGAGTATCCGATACCATGCGGTCAATGATTTTCGTCAGCGTTGGATGATTGAGCAGCACACTTCGGCAAGGTCGCTCATAGAGCGTCCGTTTCCGTCCGAAAGCACCTTCAGAATGCACCATTGCTCAACCAGCATGCCTTCGTTGGCAAGGCGTGATTTAAGCTGCCGGTTGATCGCCCGATTTGCCTGCGCGAGCCGATAGACGAGATATTCGGTGATGGGGGTTTCCTGACCGGACTGCTTGGCCATGGGGCGACAATTTTCAAGCCTTTAATTCGACCGGAACACGAGACTTGGCGCGCCATGGGAGGCCATGCATCATCCGATCACCACACCTTCCCGACTGACGCGCCCGTGGCGCTGCCGAGATAGATGGTCAACCGAACCAGCAGCCCTTTCATTCTCGATGTGCAGCGGGAGAATGGATGCTGTACTGGCGTCATTCACCGGGTCAATCGTTAAATGACTCAACTGCTCCACGGAGCATCATGGATGCGAGCGCATACGCTTGGCTTACGGAATGTAGGATCACGATGTTCGATAAATTCGAAATTGACGGTACCGAACGTCGTTTTAGGCTTCCTTAAGGCCGAGCAAGTCTGAACTTCAATAAACTCTCTCTTGAAATCGCCGCGAGGAAAGGCGGCTATCACCTGGTCCCGTTGCTCTGGCGTGTACTCGTCATATCCTCTGCCGACGACGTCCATGAGGACGCCCGCGTTGGTTAGAGCGATTTCTGGTCGCATGTACTCGGGGATGCCGGGTGTCGTATGCAGGGCGATCGCCTCCCACACCAGATCCGCCTTCGGTTTTGGGATGCCATGGCTTCGGAGAAATTCGCGCGCCGCATCGGCGCCGTCGACTTCAAAGCGCTTATCCTGGGTTTGGTAAGCATCGGCAAGACCCAAGTCATGAAACAGCGCGGCGATGTACAGCAGTTCAGAGTCGAAATTTAGGTTCTGGCGGATTCCCTTCATCGCACCGAACACAAACACACGAACCGAGTGGTTGAACAGCATCTCGGTTTCATGTTGCCGCACGAGTTCGGTGGCTTCGCGCGCGATCTTGCTATCGGGGATCTTAACGTCAAAAGCAAAATCAGCCATTATCGAACTCCTATCTTCGTTGCTGCGATCTGCGCTGCCTGGGTTGACTTGGCTCCCACGACGCTGATCCATCGGCATCGCTACTAGTGGCGAATAGATGCGTTGCGCTTGTTTACTGAACAGTACCAAGTTTGCCGATTCGGACTGTACCATCCTGGGATGATTGCTTTTCCCGTGCACTTGGTGCGCTCGCGCGGACTCGCCTAAAGATTGATGCTGTCCCGTTTTTCGCGACGTTGCCGTTTCACAGTGAATTCCTCGGTCGCGAATTCCACGCGCTTTACGCGATGCACCTCTATACTTTCGGGGACGATGCGAAGACTAGCTTCGCGCCAATCGACGTCCCGCGGGTCAAGAGGCATTGCTTCCGCAATTGCAGTGAAGTCCAGGCGTTTCGGCTCTCGTTCGCTTTTTTGAGTCTCCTTATGCAACGGTGCAATTTTCTCAACCACCTCGTAATCTTCCACCCAGCCATCCTCTGCCCAATAGCCCGTGCTCGCGCTAATCTCTGTTCCCTCCGGAACACTCAGGGCCTCCACACGGGCTGCCTTGTGAAAAAGGACGACGTAAAGATCGTTTCCGACGGCCTGCACTGATGGAGAAATGATGCCGTCAATCGGCACCGAAGCTTCCGTCGCTAGAAAATCGGCTATAGCCTGCGTTGCGAGGCATTCAAACGGATCATCATCGGACATTACCGGCCGCACGATACGCCCACTCAGCAACCGCAGGAACACGGCGCCTTCCATCCTCCCAGCTAACCCGAAATCAGCAAGGCTTTCGGTGACCCGAACGTCACTGAGGGCGGTCAAATCGAGTAGTCGTAGCTTTCTGATGATCTCGAATTGGGCCACCGCGATTTGGCTACCAAGAGGTGGGCGCACCTCGGCAATAGCCGCTTTCTGATTGCTTGCGCCGTAGAAAACCGAGCTATTACGCGCGTTCATGCGACCAGCCGCCGCAAAAGGTGCTGGCGGCGCGCTGAGGTGGACGTCCGGCCTGCCGAGCGCAGCTTCGAGTCTCTCGTCTGATTGAAAGACCCTAGCGCGATAGAGGGTATGAAAATCCGTTCCCGGACCCGCATCCACCACGAGTGGACGGCCGTCGCGCGTTTGCAATTCGCCAATGAAGATTGATGCGAGATGATTTGCTGCCGTCCGATTGAAAAAGCGCGTCTCGGCTTTGAGTGAATTCCCGAAGTTGCGCCAATCCGTACCTTGAGTCACTTAGCGTTCTCCTTGTGAGGCACCAAGCCTCGGCTGAGAAGGCCTTCTGCTTTGGACAACTCTGCCACAAAAGATTGAGTTGCATCGAAGCCGCTCAGGCCGTTGGTCATAGCGACTAGATCGGTTTGCCCTGATCATAAAACAGTACCAAGATTGCCAATTTTAACGGTACCATCGCGCCATGGCTGCCCTCCCCATCCAACTTGATCGTGACAGACGGACCCCGCTGGCTGTCCAGATCTATTGCGCGATCCGAGACGGCATCGAGAACGGGCGGCTCGCCTCCGGCGCGCGCTTGCCCTCCTGGCGCGATCTGGCCGCTCAGCTCGGCGTCTCCCGCGGCACCGTGCGTGTGGCCTACGAACGTCTCATCACGGAGCAATTCGCGATCGGTCTCGGGTCGGCAGGCACTCGTGTGGCCGAGCGCCCGTCCCGATCCTCAATGCCCGACCGGTCGCAGGAGGCCCCGCTTCTACCGGACCTGTTCTACGAGTTTGGAAGCGCACCGCGGGCATTTCAGATGGGCGTCCCCTCTCAGGACGCCTTCCCGTTCAAGCTGTGGTCGCGCATCCTGACTCGTCAGACCCGACTGGTTGCGGCAGCGCCGGTGACGTATCCGGATCCGCGTGGCGATCCGGAGCTGCGCAAGCAGGTCGCGGCTTACTTGGGGCTGGCCCGCGGCATTCGGTGCAGTGCCTCCCAGGTGCTCATAACGGGCGGATTCTCCGGCGCGCTCGGCCTGGCGATCCAAGGGCTTCAGCTTGGAAAGACGGGAGCTTGGATCGAGGATCCGGGCTTTCCGCTCACTCGCACTGCGCTGGTCCTGGCTGGCATGTCTGTGGCAGCTGTCCCGGTCGATGCGGAAGGACTGGATGTTGCCGCTGGTGTTCAGACTGCACCGGGCGCGACACTGGCAGTCGTGACACCGGGCCAGCAGGCGCCGCTCGGAATGACGATGTCGCTGCAGCGACGGCTCGCGCTGATCGCGTGGGCTCGGCGGAGCGATGCCTGGATCATCGAGGACGATTACCTGAGCGAACTGCAACTGAAAGGACGGGCCGCTCCGGCTCTTGCATCCCTCGATCATGGGGGACGGGTGCTGCACATCGGCAGTTTCAGCAAGACGATCAGTCCGACGCTGCGCCTTGGTTTCATGGTCGTGCCGCAGGAACTGAGTGGTCCATTCGGTGAGCTCGCCGCTTGCTTGGCGCCCGCGCCGGCTGCGGCCGTGCAGCGAGCGGTGGCGGAATTCCTGCGGGAAGGGTGTTATCTTCGCCATCTGCGCCGCACGAAGCGGCTTTACGCCGCCCGACGGGAGACCCTGCTTCGTTGCCTGGGAGAGATGGCGTCTGACCCGGTAGAGGTGCAAGCAACCGCCGGTCTGGCAGTGATTCTGTCACTTCCCGATTTTGCGTCAGACGTGGACATCGCTTCGCGCGCCCTACAGTTCGGCTTGGCGCCCGCACCCCTGTCCCCGTGGTACATGCAGTCTTCCCGACGGAAGGGATTATTGCTCGGCGTGACCAATCTCAATGAACGGCGGCTGCCGGCGGACTGTCGCCGGCTATTGGAGTTGGCGCGATCGCACTGCAACTGAACATCGAGGCCAACTCTCTTGATGGTACATTGAGAGTTGCCAATCTCGGTACTGTTTCCGATCAGGCTGCTCCCTATCTCCCGTGAGTAGCACCCACTTGACGCGGATCCACCGCCAACATCGATTCGGACAACGTCTCTTCTGCGCAATCGTTCCGCTTTCGACTGCCCAACCCGCTACCTGGACGGCTAAGGAAAGTCGAACCTGTTAGGGAGGACGTGATGCGAACTTTCTCGGCATTGGCACTATTCGGTGCAGCACTCGTGTTAGCAGCGGTCGAAGTGTCGGCTGCAGGTGCGCAGGAGGACGAAACCGTAAAGCCGGTCTTTCAGCATGCGATTCCAAATATCCCCGGCAAGAATTTGGTCGCCGTTGTCGTGAGCTACCCACCGGGCGGAAAATCCGTGCCGCATCGCCACGCGAAGTCGGCCTTTATCTACGCTTATGTGCTCACCGGCGCCATTCGAAGCGTGGTGGGGAACGAGCCCGCCAAGGTCTACCAGGCGGGCGAGAGCTTCCACGAGGAACCCGGAGCGCATCATAGGGTCAGCGAGAATGCCAGCGCGACCGAACCTGCCACCCTTTTGGCCGTGTTCATCGTCGATGCCGCGGACGAGCCATTGACGATACCGGACTAGAGTTCAGAGTCGCGACAAAGCCTGCGAAGCCGATCATCCTCGTAGGAGGTTCGTGGCTTGCGGGAAACGGTCAAGCGCAGGCGCAGTGTTTGAACTCGGCGAGGACCAGAAACTGACTCATGTCCTAGCAAGGAGCCCAGCATGGCAAATACTCCTGTCGGCAATGCGACCCAAGGCCTAGCTCCCCCCTCCATGTTGGCGTGGCGAGTACACGAATTCGGACCGCCGGAAGCGATGATTCTGGAGAAGGTGCCCAGGCCGGTTCCTGGTCCGGGTGAAGTCCTGATCGAAGTTCACGCTGCGGGAGTTGGTCCCTGGGACGGCTGGATCAGGGCCGGCAAAAGTGCGTTGCCGCAGCCTCTTCCGCTTACGCTGGGCTCTGATCTGTCCGGAACAGTCGCGGCTCTGGGCTCGGGTGTTTCCGATATCGCTCTTGGAGAGCAGGTTTTCGGTGTGACCAATAGCCAGTTCGTTGGCGCCTACGCAGAGTACGCGGTGGCCTCTGCTGGGATGCTCGCGAAGAAGCCAAGCTCGCTGACCTACGCGGAAGCGGCTTCAGTTCCCGTTGTCGCAGTCACGGCGTGGCAGGCTTTATTCGATCATGCGCGCCTCCAAGCGGGTCAGACGGTCGTCATTCACGGAGCTGGAGGAAACGTCGGCGCCTACGCGGTTCAGCTCGCTCGTCGCGCTCGGCTGCGCTCCATTGCGACGGCGGGGACCAAAGACATCGAGTATGTACGGTCTCTCGGTGCGGACAAGGTATTGGACTATCATGCCCAACGTTTCGAAGATGCGGTGAAGGATGCCGACGCGGTACTCGATCTGGTTGGGGGTGAGACACAAGAACGTTCATTTCAGGTTCTTCGCCCGGGCGGCAAGCTGATTTCTGCGGTATCCCAGCCTGACCAAGCCCGCGCAAAACACCACGGTGTCAGCGCAGCGTTTTTTCTCGTAGAAGTGACCACCGAGCGGCTGCGTGGCATTGCCGACCTTATCGATCGCGGTGAACTGAAGACCCATGTCGGTATGGTTCTTCCTTTTGCCGGTGCGCGAGACGCTCACATGATGTTGGAAGGTCAGTTGCGGCCGCCAAAAGGGAAGATCATCCTCAACGTAGAAGCGACAGGCGACGTCCCCGCGTCCGCTTGAATTTGGCTTAACATGAGCTTGGCCGGCAAGCAGGCGTGAAGGCCGCCGGGGGGCGCCACGCAGGTCGGGAATACACGTCCCAAGGAGCACGGATCCGAACGTCACGCACTTCGTCTGTCAGGATCAAAGCATCGCCTCGGATAGATTGGCGCGACGACTGCGTTCGGCAGTAGTCCAAGCAAGCCATAAGCGAGATGCGGTTTAATATCGGCTTGATGCCGCTTCTTTTTGAACGAAGCTAAGCTAACTCGCTGCGGTCTGGCAGTGATCGTTTCGTTTCCCGAGTTTTGCGTCGGACGTGGATCTCGCGTCCCGCGCCGGTGCCCCTGTCACCATGGCACATGCAGCCGCCCCGGCAACAGGGATTGCTGCTCGGCGCGAAATGCGCCGATATTTTCGTCCCTGCCTAATCATCGCCTTTCTGCAGCACAGAACGCAGACTTTGAGCTAGCTCGGATCGGCTGAACGGCTTTTGAATAATTGGAAACTCTTCCACCGCTGCGTGACGATCGAGCACATCTTCCGCGTAGCCCGAAGTAAGCAGTACCTTGATCTCGCTGCTCCGTCGCTTTGCTTCGCGGGCGAGCTCAACACCATTCGGCCCGTTCGGCATTACGATATCGCTGAAGAGTAGGTCAAATTCCTGGCCACTCTCGATAATCCGTATGGCTTCGGTGCTATTCCGGGCACAGAGAACCAGATAGCCGAAGGTGGTCAGCATTGCTGATGTGACCTCCAATAGATCGTCATCGTCGTCGACCAAGAGAATTCGCTCGGAGCCTCCGCGCATGCGTTGAGATTGATCGGTTTCCACCTCGGCATGATGCACTTGTGGGGCTTTCGGCAGGTACAGCGCGATCGTGGTGCCGACATTGGGCGCGCTTTCGACGGTAACATACCCGTTGGACTGCCGGACAAAGCCATAGACCATGCTAAGACCGAGGCCGGTGCCTTTGCCGACTTCCTTGGTCGTGAAGAAAGGCTCAAAAATCCGGTCCCGAATTTCGGGAGCCATCCCGTGGCCAGTGTCGGCGACCGCCAGCCTCACATATGGTCCGGGTGGGCACCCGGCTACGGCTCCCTCATCGAGGACAACGTTCCGCGTCTCGATCTCGAGCACGCCCCCATCCGGCATCGCATCGCGACCGTTTAGCGCGAGATTCAGGAGGGCTGTCTCCAGCAGGGACGGATCGACCTGGCACAGCCATAACTGTTTATCAGTCCGCATTCTGACCTCGCATCCTCCTCCGACCGCCTGACGGACGAGCCCCTGGAATTCAGAGATCAGTTCGTTCGCGTTTACCAGTTTGGGCTTGAGTTTTTGCCGGCGTGAGAAGGCGAGGAGCTGTGCGGTGAGCTTCGCTCCCCGATCACTGGCGCGCCGCGCGGTTGCGGCGAACCGACGGATATTGCCGTCATCCGCCGCGCCCTCGATGAGCTCGAGGCTTCCCGATACGACCGCAAGCAGGTTGTTGAAGTCGTGAGCAACTCCGCCCGTGAGTTGTCCGACGGACTCCATCTTCTGACTCTGATGCAGTTGCTCCTCAATGAGCTTGCGCGCTTCCACAGCATGCTTCTCCTCCGTGATATCTCGGAAGAAGATCGCGAGACCCTCGCCCGAAGGGAACGCGTTGACTGCATACCATAAGCCCCGCCGAGAGCAGAGTACTTCGAACGAAACCGGACAGCGGCCCGACATGGCGTCTCGAAACTGCCTGAGGATTTCGGTGTTGGAGGCATCCAAAAGGACCTCCTGTAACTTCATGCCGATGAGTTCCCGCCCTTCGGCGATCTGTGTCCAGGCCCTTTGGTTGAAGAAGCTGATGCGCCAGTCGCGATCGAGGATGACGACGCTGTCGCTCGTGCTTTCGAAGACCGCCGTGAGCCGGGCCGCGGCGTCTTCCGCTCTCTTCTTCGCGTCTGACAATTCCCGCTCACGATGTTCCAGTGCGTCGGCCATGGTATTAAAAGCTTTGGCGACTCGCGAGATTTCGGACTTGTCGCGGATCTTCACGCGCCGGGCGTAGTCGCCGAGCCGCCATTGGTTCGCGGCGTCCACCAATAATCCAAGCGGGCGATGAATGAACTGCCGGGCCCCAAGCAGGGTCAGAACTAACACCATCACCGCACTTAAGGTGATGAGCAGGATATCGTGTCGCGTGCGACGCTGGACCTCGGCAAACGCCTTCATCTTGTCGAGGCCAAAGCTGACGCGCAGTCCTTCGGAGTCGGGCCCGAGAGCGGAGAAACCAACAATCCGCTCGACGCCGTCGACGTCAATCAAATCCGCGGTGGGACCGTGGCCCAGCATCGGTTCTTTCTTGCCAACAAAGCTTCCGTTATCGGGATAACGGGCGAGGTATATGCCGTTGCGATCGGTGACGGCCAGCGCATCTCCCGCTGGAACATCCATCTGTGCAATGTAGTCTGCCAGCCAATCAAGGCCGAGCGGTGCGATAACAACGCCGCCTATTCGACCGTCATCTCCATAGAAGGGCAGCGCAAAATGAATGAGCTTCCGGTGAATTGAAAGACCGGTCGAGAATTCTCCGACAGTAAACGCACCGGTCTTCAACGCCTCCGCGAAGTAGGATCGCCCGGAGACATTGACCGGCTTGCGATCACGGTCTGTATCGCAGAACGGTTGGCCATTCTGGTCGGTAACCAGGAAAGTGAGGAACGCCGGAAACCGCGATTTCATCCCTCCCAGCGCCGCATTGCATGCTTTGCTGTCCTTCGACTTGATCGCGGGAAGTTCCGACAGCGCAATTAGCACTTGCCGAATGCCCTGAACGATCTGCAGCTGCTCTTTGGCGGCGAGCCGAGCCAGGTTGAGCGCCTGGTTCTGTACTTCGAGCTGGCGCGCGCGGCGCAGCTCAACTTCGTTGTACGCCTGGATCGCGATCGCGGGCAACAATGCGACCGTAAGAAGCGTCCATAGGCGCGAAAAGATTGTCATTCGAGGACATCCTGATGATAGCCAGCATGCGGACGCATTGGCCATCCTGCGAATTGGTCGGTGCATCTCAACCGCGCGAAACACTCGCCAGCGAGAAGTTCAGGACGGCGTACTCCCGGCTCAGTGGTACCGGCACCTGGCTTCGATGACCGGCATGCGGGTTGTTATGAGGGCGGCGAGCACTGCGGCGAAACCGGATGAAACGGTTGCAGGCAAGTTGATGTGGATGTCGAGCAGTCCTGCGCTGGCTGGACGCGCCATCGCGCTGGAAATGGGTGCGCGCGAGTCACCCGCTTGGACAACGAAGTACGTGTGGTTCATCGCCTCCGCCCACATGCGCGATGCGATCGGGGCCGAACCGATGCGATTCGGCTTGCCGGAGAAGCCGAAGCCGGGAATCGAAGGCCTGGCATTGTGGACTGCGTCCTCCACACATCCGCCATAGCGTGCGGCGTCACCGTTTCGCCGACGCCGTGGACAGCGGCGGGATTTGTAATGGTGACGGCGACAGCCGCAACGGCTTCGCCCATCATAGATCGCATTTTCATGACAGCGTTCTCCTTACTGCGTCCCCTGGCCCGGATAAATGCCCTCGCTGTGGTTCGAAAAGCACCAAGAACATACAAACATCGTGTACCGTCGAGGTGGCGAGATTCGAACCCACTATCGCTTCTCAGCTTGCACCGTGGGAATTGCTTTGAGGCCAACGCCGGGGACGACCGCAGTGTGCGGGACGCCTCGCCGCGCTCTGCGGTAATCCGGCTTTATTCCTCAATAGTGCTATGTCGGGGGATCGTTGGTAGCGGGGGGCGATTCACGCGTTTCCCCCTCCCCCCTCGGAACTCTTCATCGTCATCCGGAGGGAAGGAAAAGCCGCTTGAGGGCGTTCTCTCTGGCGCCCATTTCTGAGCCAAATGGACACGCGAAAAATGGGCTCGAACCCGCGACCTCGGGCGTGGGCCTTCCGGTTCGCCTGCGCCGATGTCGCAAGAACCGGTGGTTGCGGGGACACGCAACACCCGGATTCCTGCGATTGGTCGAGAGGGCAATTCCCCGCCTGGCTGCGTAGATCGACCGTTGTCCTTCGAAGGCACTCGTCAACCCCGTTGCTCAAAAAATAGTCAGAAAGACCCGGCGCGGCTGGGGCGTCAGCGTAGCTTTCACGCCGCTACATGTCCTGCAACGACATGACCGCGCGGCTGCTTGCGGCGCAAAACAATCTCGGCATCGCCTTGCTCAGCGACTACGTCGCCGCCGCGGCCGTCAGAAGCGGTGCTCTGCTCCGGCTTCTTCCCGATTTCCCCGTCTCGGACCTCTGGCTCAAGGCGATGATCCGGTGCGAACGGATGTCGATCCCACGGTTCACCGCACTGCTGGCCCAGATAAGCCATCGGAAGCCAAGAGTAGACAATCGCAAGCGCAGATTGGAGACGCGGCTGCTAGTCTAGTCCTCCCTCAATTGCCCGGCGTCAGGAAGATCGGCGACGTCCAGATTCTCGACTGATCCCGCTGCCGCGCGGTGATGAACAGCGGATGCTCGACGCCCGATGTGAGATCGAGGTCAGAGAGATCGATCTCGCCGCCGAAATCGCGCGGCAGCGCGACGTCAGAGACACGCTCAACGGCCACCTCCAGCTCGATTCCGCTGAGAGCGAGCGCGCGGCCGCCTGCAAGAAGGCCGGTGCCGGAGATCTCGAGGCTGAACTGCGGCGCATGTACGTGAGGCGACGGACTCAAGGGATCACCGACCTTCACATAGCCTGTAATGCCCCCTCGCACTTCGATCCTGGCACCCGCGAGGCTCGACAGGGTCAATTCGATGGCATCCGTGTCTCCATGGGTCGCCGTGACAAATCCCACGGTCGTCGTGTCCTTGCGCCAGGCCCGCTGTTCCGGATGATCGAATCCGACGCCGCGGATATCAAGGATTGCGGCGCCAAGCACCGTGATCTCGCCGCTCCAGTTGGCGGCACGATAGCGATCCCTGATGCGCGCACCGGCGAGACGCACCCTCACCTTGCGCTCGGAGAGACCGGCTTCCGCGTTCAGGTCCCGGCGCCAGATCAGGCGGCCGGCATCGAACAGTTCGACGCTTTCCCAGCCCTGATCGCCCAGCAGCCGGTAGGTCAACGGCTCATGCCGACTGGCGGCGACAACCTCGCCCATCCAGGCCGCGCCGAGCCGCAGGCTCGCGAAGCTGCGCTCGCCGGTCGTTGCGAAGGTGCGCCGCGCGCGCAGCGCCTGCCCCACACTCGCGCGGTCGAGGCGCTCTGCGAGGACGCCCGTCAATCCACCGCGGGAGCCGAACACGGCCGTAGCCGGCGCACCGCCGCCGCATCGTCCCTGGTGTTCGTCACCCGCAGCGGACGCACCCACGCGATAGCCGCGCGCCAACGCGTCGGTATAGAACCAGTGAAACTGTCCCCAGGACGACCCCACCTCGACAAGGCGCTCGAGTTCAGGGTGATGCCAATCGAGGATGCAGCGTCGCCCGCCCACATGGGGAATGAGGAGATGCTCCTCCGGGCTATCGGCATACGCCGCATAAAGCTCGTCAACCGGCCACACGCCGGGGCGAATGGTGCCGGCCGTCGTCTCGTTCCACTCGAACGAGCGCACTGAATGGCCTTCTGCATCAAACGGAAACCGCGGCTTGCCTTCCCCCAGAAACACAACGTTGCGGTCGCCGCCAGCGCTGGAGTTGCCGCACCACTCGGTCCCCGGATAGCAGACGAACCGGCCCGGCGCGTTGAGCCCGGCAATGATCTCGACCGCCCGCTCCCAGTCGGCCTGCTTGATGTTGAAGTCGTTGACGGTGTACCCGACGATGTCGAGCGCCGCCACGTCGCGGCCATAGGCAAGGTTGTAGAGCGTATCGTTGGTGCCCACGGTGTCATGGGAATGCACATGGAGGTCCGCGTAAAGCGGACGCATGTCCTGCGCAAGCGGTTCGACCTGGACGAAGGCAACCGCCGGCGCGGCGAGACCTTCGACCTGCGCCTCCAACCGCCACTCGCCTCTGCGCTCCAATGCCAGGCCGTGGACGCGCGCGACGTTCCATCCCTCGGCAGCGAAGTTGAGCGGCTGCGATTGCACATGCCCGGCGGGATCGATCAGGCGCAGCTCGCCACGCGCTGCACGGTCGCGACAGGTGTTGCCCCACAGATCGTCCAAGCGAACCACGATGTCGAACAGAGACTGCGGTGCCACCAGCCGCGGCGCGGTCAACACTGGCGACCGCGGCGGCCCGGGCACGATGTTGATGACACAGTCGCCGGGCACCTCTGCGAATTTCGAGCTGCCGAGCGGGTCGATGAACAGGCGGAAACGAAAGTCCTTCTCGACGAAGCTCTGCACGCGGGTGCCACCGCCGCCCTGCCGGCGGTCGCCGAGCCGGATCACGATGCGGTCGCCAGGGTTGAGATAGCCGTCCACGATGTCGACGATGATCGCCTTCTGGAAGGGCCGCTCGTGCCCTTTCTGGTCGAAGCGCACCTTCAAGCCCTGCACCGTCGACGGGCTTTGCCCCGGCCGCAGCGGTCCGGCGTGATATTCGGCGGACACGTAGTTCGCACCGGCCGGATCGGAGGTCTGGAACAATGCCCAGTCGGAATAGAACTGGAACGCGAGCTTGAGCCAGGCGCCGTCGGCGAGGCCGACCGCGCCGACCTCATAGACCAGCTCGATCTCGGTCCATTCGCCGGCGACGATCTGCTCGCGATTGCAGCTGACCCGCCCGAGGAACGGCAAGGCCTTGTTCTGCTCGTACAGGCCCTGTGGCGCGACGTAGCGGCCGGCGCGAATGCGCGGATCAGTCTCTGCGGTCATGCGATGCTTTCTATGAGGGCTGTTTCAAAATCATGGGGTACGCCAGGCCTGGTAGTGGCGCTCGACGCGACGAAACACCAAGCTCTCTGCCAGCCATGCGATCAGGCCGATCAGCACAATTCCAAGCAGCACCTGGCTGGCATTGCCGACCTGGCCACCCATTGCGACCATCCAGCCGATGCCCTGCGACGCTTCGATCATTTCCGCGGCGACGAGTGCGCGCCAGGCCTGGCTGAAGCCGATCCGCAGCGCCGCAGTGACGAAGGGAAGCGATGCCGGCAGATAGACGTGACGCAGCAGCTGCACAGCGCTTGCGCCGAGCGTGCGCGCGGCGCGCACCTGGCCGGCAACAATGCCGAGCACGCCTTCCTGGATGGTGACCGCCATCGGGAATACGGCGGCGACGAAGATGACTACGGCAATGGCGAGATAGCCGAGCCCAAAGAAGATCAGGCAAAGCGGCGCCCAAGCGATCGGTGGAATGGCCATGAACAAGCTGACCAGCGGCGAGGCGAAGGCGCGGAACCGCTGCGACAGCCCACCGGCAGTGCCGATCGCCAGCGCGACGAGCACCGCCATGGCAAAGCCGCCGGCTTCGCGCGCGAGGCTTGCACCCACCTGCCGGCCGAGATCGCCGCTCCGGATCCAGCGCAACGCTTCAATCGCGACATCCCAGGGCTGCGGCAGCACGTAAGGAGGCACCCGGCTCGCGGCCATGCACCAGACCAGCAGCAGAGCCGGCAGCGACGCCCAGCCCCAGGACGGTTTCGGCATACGCATTGAGGACGTCAATTCTGCTCGACCGCGCGCGTCCATGGACCATCATCGACGAGCTGCTCCACCTTCAGCGGCCGCGCGAGCAGACCTTGATCACGCGAATAGTCCATCAGCCGCTGGATGAAGGCGCGGTCCAACACGGTCAGCTCGTCAGACCAGCCCAGGCGCTTGCGCGCCTCGGCGACAATCGCCTCCGGCGGGATCGTGCTGCCGTCCCGAGCCGTGACCGCCTCCAGCTTGAATTCGCGGGCGATGATCTGATCGGCCTCCGCGGCATGATCGCGCAGAAAAGCGATTGCCCGGCGATGTGCGCGCAACAATTTCACCAGATCGTCAGGACGATCCTTGAGCGTCTTCGCCGGCGCCATCACGACATACCATGGATATCCTGGAATGGCCGCGTTGACGTCGAACACGAGCCGGCCGCTGCCGCGCAGCAGCGCCTGGCTGACGAACGGCTCCCAAGAAAACACCGCATCCACCGTGCCGGTGTCCAACGCCGCGTTCATGCTGCCGACGGGCAGCTGCGACAGCGCCAGATCGGCCTCGGGATTGAGAGCCGCGGTGTCCTTCAGCACGTAGCCGCGTAGCAGCACATCCATGCCGCTGCCGCGCGCCACGCCAGCGAGTCTGCGGCCACGCAGGTCATCGAGACTGCGGACCGGTCCATCAGCCCGGGCCACGACCGCGGCCTGGCCGTAGTTCACCTTCGCAAGGATGCGGCTGTCGAGGCCACGAGAAAACCACTGATAGACCGGCGGCGCGCCGATATAGCCGACATCGAGCTCGCCGCTGGCCATCGCCTGCTGAATCAACGGGCCGTCGCCAAACGGCTTCAGGTCCACCTTGAGACCTTCCTGGGCATAGAAGCCCTTCTGATCGGCGATCAGCGCCGGCGCATTGGCCATGGCAGCAACCCATCCGATGCGCAGCGGAGCCGGTTGGCTCTGCGCCGACGACGGCCCGCTCGCCGCGAGCATCGCGACCATCGCACACAACAGAGATCTGATCATTGGACTGACTCTTGTTCGACAAAGGAAGCGGGCGTCGACCGCGCCTGCATCACACCGGCGATCCGCTGCAACAGCGTGTCGCAAAGCTCGGCGAACCCGGGCAGCACGCGGGTGCGGCGAAGGTCGCGCGGCCGCGGCAGATCGATCGTGACCTCGCTGTCCAGGCCATGGGGAGGGAAGCCCAGGACGAGCACACGATCGGCAAGAAAGACCGCCTCCTCCACATCATGGGTGATGAAGAGAATGGTCTGGCCGAGCGTGGACCACAGCCGCAGCAGCTCCGCGTTCATTGCGCTGCGCGTGATCGCGTCCAGCGCGGCGAACGGCTCGTCCATCAGCAGCAGGCTTGGTTCGAGTACGAGCGCGCGTGCGAGGGCGACACGCTGCTGCATGCCGCCCGAGAGCCGATTTGGCAGCTCATCGGCCACATCAGAAAGGCCGACCAGGTCCAGATACTGCAGCGCCTTGCGCCGCTGCTCGTCAGGATCAAGCTGCCCTGCCATGCGCAGGCCGAACCGCACGTTCTCGCGCACGCTCAGCCACGGAAACAGGTTCGGCGCCTGGAACACGTACCCGAGCTCGCTCATCTCGGGCCTGACCGCGCGGCCGTCGATCGTCACCGTGCCGGCATGCGGCGCAAGAAAGCCTGAAAGCAAGTTGAGCAGAGTCGTTTTGCCGCAGCCTGAAGGACCGAGCAGCGCGACGAACTCGCCGGGCCTCGCCTTCAGTGTGACATTCCGGAAGATGTCCCTCCCCGGCCGGTAGCCAAAACCCATGCCATCAACGATGAACGAGGCGCCGCGACGCGTGGTCGGCGCTGCGGCGCGCGCAAACTGAAAAGGCTCGGTGGCGCGGGCGCTGGTGTCGGTGGCAAGCATGTAATACATTATGATACAAGTTGACGCTGCCGCAACCGGCGCGCAGCGGCCGACCGCAAAACGAAAGATCCG
The DNA here is from genome assembly GCF_055456055.1 of Bradyrhizobium sp. LeoB3. Lineage (NCBI taxonomy): Bacteria > Pseudomonadati > Pseudomonadota > Alphaproteobacteria > Hyphomicrobiales > Nitrobacteraceae > Bradyrhizobium > Bradyrhizobium sp. LeoB3. The sequence goes on along the minus strand of NZ_JBVBEF010000001.1, from coordinate 1,997 downwards.
CCCCTGCTTCCGGCTGGAATGAGCACAGAATGTCTCTCGTGAGAGAAAACGCGACAGCTCTCTACCAACAGATCGCCGATCGGCTGCGCCAGGAGATCGCGGCCGGCCGGTTCGAACCCTCCGGCCGCCTGCCCTCGGAAGCCGAGATCGGCGCGCGCTTCGACGTCAGCCGGGTCACCGTACGCCTCGCCCTCGACGATCTGGACAAGGACGGCCTGATCGACCGGAAAAAGGGCAAGGGCACTTTCGTCGCCGGCAAACAGGTGCGCCACGAGCTCAACGTCCTGCGCAGCTTCCACGAGACGTTGCGGCGCCAGGGACTGGAAGCCACCATGCGCGTAACGGCCCTGCGCATGGTCGCAACGCCAACCGCCCTGCGTCCCCTGTTCGGCAAGGCACGCCGCGATTGCCTGCTGCTTCAACGGCTGCACCTGATCGACGCGGAGCCGATCGCGTTCGGCCGCAGCTACCTTCCCGTGGACATCAGCAGCCTCACGCGCGCGGAGGTGGAGCAACAGCCGACCTACTCGGTCATCTCGACCCTAGCCGGCGCCCCCGTGATCCAGGCGAAGATGGAGCTCGGCGCACAGATCGCCAGCAAGGAGCTCGCCGGCAGTCTGCACACGACACCGGGCGCAGCTCTGCTGACGATGGAGCGGACCTCGTACTTCAGGGACGGCAAGTGCGCCGAGCACTCGACCTTCTTCATCAAGCCGGAGCGCTACAAGTTCGTGCTGAACGGAATCTTCAGTGAGACGGCATCATGACGTGCATTGCGAACGGCGTATGAAAACTAGAGTTCCGCGGGCGGGGCAATGGGCGGCCGGCCGGAGACAATCGCCTGCTCCAGCAGATCGAGGCGATCCTGGCCCCAGAACGGTTCGCCGCGATAGAAATTGCCGCAGCTGCGTGGTCACAAGCAGCGACGCCTCGTCGAGCTGAGCACTTCGACATCTCTGACGCCGCCGGACTTTGCGAGCCATATCTGCATCGCGATGCGATAGCTGCCGAGATCCGTAGAAGTGGCTTCCCGCTCCGCGCAAAAGCGGCGTACCGCCGCGCGTTGCAGGAGCACGGTGTAGCGCTTTTACGCCGGAACGCTGGACGGCTCCCCCGCCGCTGCATCATGCTCCGCCAAACCACACATGCACATGTAAAGCGAAGCGGCGGCGATCGAAAGCGACATGAGCGCGAGCGTGACCACGTCAACAGCCGGATATTGCTCCAATTGATTGACATCCAAGCCATCTAAGAAGGGGCGACCTACTAAGGTCCAGGAAATCAGTACCGCAAATCTTATGTCGAGAACATTGCCATAGCGGAGCGCAACCGGCAGCCGCAAGCGTGGGACCACATCGTTGCGCCCGTGATTCCGGAGGGATCGAAATGCAGACCGGCGGCGTACTGACGTTCGAACACAGGACAACGGAAAGCTTGCTCAGCGCCCGGTATAGATTCTGAATGGAGAACCGGAGGGCGAAGTCCGGTGGATGCTACGGCTACCCCTCCACCACCTTACTTCAATTCTGGTCATGGACGAAGAAGGAGCTCGCGACATCAATAAATGCGCTGGAATCGGCCGCCCAGGCCGGACTTGTCGACGCCATCTGGGGCCAAACCGGCCGGGCCTTGCGACCGGCTCGGCACTGAGGCCATCTCGCTCGAAGTGTGATTTGCCCTGCGCGGCGGCCGGGGGTTCGAGTCAGTGGAGCGCTACCGCCTTTCCCCACACGCACCAAACCTACGATATTGCATCCAATCCTTCGCGTGAGGCGGCTCGCGAGCACTATGCAAGAGTGTCTTTAGACGCTTGACGACAGGTGTTGAACGGTCGTGAACCGCAGATCGCGCGAAAGCGGACGATCTCGTGGGAAATAGAAGCGAGCCCCGCCTTTCGATGCATCGTCGTCTCCACTCTAAAGCGGGATGGGGTTAAGTTGAATCGATTTGGGATTCCCAAATCAGTGAGTTTCTGATTCACCATGCTGGCTGGGCAG